>NZ_BJZU01000005.1 GCF_007992195.1 Methylobacterium oxalidis
CGCCGAGCGTCGCCTCGAGCAGCGTGGCGTTCTGCTCCAGCGCGTCCGCCGAGACGAGGCTCGCGGCTGAAGGCCCGCGCGGCTCGGCCAGCAGCTCGAGCGCCGGGTGCTCGTAATCCTCCGGGTCCATCGCGGGCGGCGGGGGCGGCCGGCGGGCCGGGATCGGCGCCGCGGCGGGGGCCGAGACGCGCGAGCGCGGCGGCTCCTCCGCGGCGGGTGCGGGCACGGGCGCGCGCGCCGGGGGCCGGTTGTCGGCCTCCTCGTCGAGGTCGTCGTGGAGCGGCTCGCTCGGGCCGGCCGGGCGCCGGACCGGGCGCGGCTCCTCGTCGAAGACGGGCTCGCGGCGGCCGGTGGCGGGCGAGGCGGGAAGCTGCGGC
Source organism: Methylobacterium oxalidis (assembly GCF_007992195.1). Lineage (GTDB taxonomy): Bacteria > Pseudomonadota > Alphaproteobacteria > Rhizobiales > Beijerinckiaceae > Methylobacterium > Methylobacterium oxalidis. The sequence continues at coordinate 378 of NZ_BJZU01000005.1, forward strand.
GCGGGGAGGTGCGAGGCCGGAAGATGCGTGGCCCATGGGGCTTCGTCCGCCTCGAAGGCGCGGCGCGCGGCGAGGTTCGGCGAGGCGCCCGCGTAGGCGAGGCCGTCGGTGCCGGCCGGCTCGCGGCTGCGCCACGCGTCGAGGCGCGCCCCGAGGGCGGCGCGGCCCTGCATGACGGCCTGCGCCACGGCGCCGAGGGAGACGATGCCGAGGCTCGGCTCGTCCGAATCGTGCCGGCTCTCGGAGCGGCTGTCCGGGCGGCCGGGCAGCGCGCGCCGCGCCGGCTCGCGCGCGGGCATGTAGGGGGCGTCGTCCTCCTCGCCCTCCTCCGCGCCCGCCCCGGCGCGGCAGGCGCCGGTGAGGCTGAGGATGGCGATGCCGGCGTAGACGAAGCCGACCAGCGCCGCGCCCGGCCCCGAGATCGCCCCGAGGATGGTGCGGGCGGCCGACATCAGCGCGTCGCCCGTGACGCCGCCGAGGCCGGTCGGCAGCGGCCAGCGGGCGGTGGGCGGCAGGGCGCTCGCCACCGCGCTCGCCGCGCAGAAGCCGATGATCCAGAGCGCGATCCGCAGGCCGCCCTTCGGCAGGTCGCGGGTCCGCATCAGGCGCAGGCCCCAGAGGGCCGGCGGCAGCGCGAAGGCCAGCGCGCCGAGGCCGAGGAGCTGCATGGCGAGGTCCGAGACCACGGCCCCGGGGGCGCCCAGCACGTTGTGGGCGCGCTGGTCGGTGGCGTGGTTGAGGCTCGGGTCGTCGATCGACCACGTCGCCAGCGCCACCGTCAGGGCGACGGCGCCGCCGAACAGCAGGAAGCCGCCGAGCTCCGTCATCCGCCGTGCCAGGAACGGCCGCAGCGTGTCGACGAAGGTGTCGTAGGGCGATGCGGAGCGGCGAAGCGAGCGCATGCGGGACCGGGCACAGAGAGGGAACGCTAGGCCCGACGCTACGGCCATTCCGTTAACGGCCATTTAAGGTTGAAGAAGCCTCACCGCGTGCCGGTTCAAGGGCTTATGCGGGCAGGCGCCGGGCCGGGACCCCGTGCCGCTCTCGGGCACGGGTGCAATCGGCGCCCGGATGTGCGAGACCGTGGCGCATGAAGATCGACGGCAAGCCCTACCGCACCATCTGGCCCGGGACGGACGGCGTCAGCGTCAGCGTGATCGACCAGACCCGCCTGCCCTTCGCCTTCGAGGTGAGGCGGCTCGCCACCCTCGCGGAGGCCGCCGAGGCGATCCGCGTCATGGTGGTGCGCGGCGCGCCGCTGATCGGCGTCACCGCCGCCTACGGTCTGGCGCTCGCCATGCGCGAGGACGCCTCGAATGACGGCATCGACCGCGCCGTGGTGACGCTCGCGGCCACGCGGCCGACCGCGATCAACCTGCGCTGGGCGCTCGACCGGGTCTCGGCGAACCTCCGCCAGGTCCAGGCGCCGGAGCGCTTCGCCCACGCCTTCGCGGAGGCCGGCCGCATCGCCGAGGAGGACGTGGCGAGCTGCCACGCCATCGGCAGCCACGGCGCCCGCCTGCTCGCGGACCGGGCGAAGGCGTTGGGCCGCCCGATCAACGTGCTGACCCACTGCAACGCGGGCTGGCTCGCCACCGTCGACTGGGGCACGGCGCTCGCCCCGATCTACGTGGCGCACAACGCGGGCGTGCCGCTGCACGTCTTCGTGGACGAGACGCGGCCCCGCAACCAGGGTGCGGCGCTCACCGCCTTCGAGCTGAACGCCCACGGCGTGCCCCACACCGTCATCGCCGACAACGCGGGCGGCCACCTGATGCAGCACGGGGGCGTCGACGTCTGCATCGTCGGCTCGGACCGCACGACGGCGAGCGGTGACGTCTGCAACAAGATCGGCACCTACCTGAAGGCGCTGGCCGCCCACGACAACGGCGTGCCCTTCTACGCGGCCCTGCCCTTCTCGACGATCGACTGGACGCTCTCGGACGGCGTCGCCGAGATCCCGATCGAGGAGCGCGACGGGCGCGAGGTCAGCCACCTCACCGGCCGCTTGGCCGACGGCGGCTTCGCCACCGTGGAGGTGGTCTCGCCCGGCAGCCCCGTGGCGAACCCCGCCTTCGACGTGACCCCGGCCCGCCTCGTCACCGGCATCATCACCGAGCGGGGCGTGGCCGAGCCGAGCGCGGAGGGGCTGCTGGCGCTCTACCCGGAGCGGCGCAAGGCGGCGTGAGGCAAACGGGCTCCGGCCGAGGCCCAGCCACGCCTCACCGTCCGTGTCCGCCGAATCGTGCGGCGATGGCCGTCACGAACGCCTCGGCCTGATCGGCCGCCCACAGCGCCGCCGTTCCGTCGGGCCGCTCCCCGGAATAGTCCCCGAGCAGGCGCATGTCGTGAACCTTGGACAGCGCGCGGCCGAGCCGGTCGGGCAGTGTGCCGGTCAGCACCAGCTCCCGACCGAAGGCGCCGATCAGGCCGCTATGCGTCTTGTAGACGGCTCCCGGCCCGAAGCCGGTCGAGCTGGCGGCGACCGGCGCGCGCGGCGGACGCGGTCTCGTGGAACACCGTCTCGCAGCCGGCAGCCTTGAGCGCGCCGAGCTGAGCGTCAAGCGTCCGCTCCTGCTGCGAGGCACGGGCGTAGCCGTAGATCGTCATGTCCGAAGCTTAAGCCCGCGCCACCACTGTCGAAAGAGATTTTCGCATAACCGGGCCGGCGGGTGGATCCGCGATCTCCGCGTCCGCCTCACGGCTCCCACTGCCAGAACACCATCCCGGTGAAGGCGAACACCTCGGTGCCGTGCTGGTTGCGGGCGGTGTTGCGGATCGTGGCGAGGCCCCAGCCGGGGCGGCTGGCGGAAGCGCGCTTGTCGGTCAGCGTCGTGGCGTAGGTCAGGGTGTCGCCCGCGTAGACGGGGGCGAGCCAGCGCAGGTCGCGGAAGCCGGGCGAGGGACCGAATTGCGGCACCGGGCCCCGCTGCGCCGTGAAGGCGGCGTCGCGGGCGGTGGTCGCGAGCATCCGCTTCATCCACACGGCGGCGGTGTGCCAGCCCGAGGCGCAGAGCGCGCCGAAATGGGTGTGGCGGGCGGCCTCGGGATCGGTGTGGAAGGCTTGCGGGTCGTAGGCGCGGGCGAAGGCGACGATGGCCTCCGCCGTGAACAGGTGCGGGCCGAGGTGCCGCGGCACGCCGAGCTCGGCCGCACCGAGGAACGGCAGGATCTCGGCGTCCCCGGGCTCCGCGGCCGGCTCCGGCCGGGAGAGGACCACCGCGCGCGGCGGCAGCGGCTGGGCGCCCCGCCGGGCGAAGATCACCGTGAAGGTCTGCGTCATCACGGTCTCGTCGCGCTGGTTCAGGACGCGCAGGGCGAAGCGCACGAAGCCGCGGTCCGGCCGCGAGCCCGAACGCCGGCAATCCTCCACCCGCACGACGGCCCGGATCGCGTCGCCCGGCAGCACCGGCTTCACCCAGCCGAGCGCATTGATCCCCGGCGAGCCCATCGAGGTGGCGCCCCGGAAGGCGCTCGCGTGGAGGAGCCGCATGCCGAGGGAGGCGGTGTGCCAGCCGGAGGCGATCAGCGTGCCGACGAAGCTGCGGGCGGCCGCCGCCTCGTCCACGTGGAAGGGCTGCGGGTCGAACTCCCTCGCGAAGGCGATCATGTCCTCGCGCGTGACCGTGAGCCACGGGCTCTCGATCTCCTGCCCCGTCGAGAAATCCTCGAAGCGGATCTCGGGCATCGCCGCGCCGGCCTCCGTCTCAGTTCGCGAAGCGGAAGTGCAGCACGTCGCCGTCCTGCACCACGTAGTCCTTGCCCTCGAGGCGCAGCTTGCCCGCGTCGCGGGCGCCCGCCTCCCCCTTCAGCGCCGTGTAGTCCGGGTAGGCGATGGTCTCGGCGCGGATGAAGCCCTTCTCGAAATCCGTGTGGATCACCCCCGCCGCCGCGGGCGCCCGGGTGCCCCTGGTGATGGTCCAGGCGCGGGCCTCCTTCGGGCCCACCGTGAAGTAGGTGATGAGGCCGAGGAGGTCGTAGCCCGCGCGGATCACCCGGTTGAGGCCGGGCTCGGTCAGGCCCACCGCCTCCAGGAACTCGGCCTGGTCGGCCTGCGGCATCACCGCGATCTCGCTCTCGATCTTGGCCGAGACCACCACCGCCACGGCTCCTTCCGCCTTGGCGCGGGCCATCACGGCGTCGGAATGCGCGTTGCCCGTGTCGGCGTCGGCCTCGTCGACGTTGCAGACGTAGAGGACGGGCTTGGCGGTCATCAGGCCGAGCTGCTGGAACAGGCGCTCCTCCTCGGGCTTGCGCTCGACCATGCGGGCGGGCTTGCCGTCGCGCAGGAGGGGCAGCGCCCGGTTGACGAGGTCGAGGAACTCCTTCGCCTCCTTGTCGGAGCCCTTGGCCTTCTTCTCCAGCGCCACGACGCGCTTCTCCAGGCTCTCGAGGTCGGCGAGCATCAGCTCGGTCTCGATCGTCTCGATGTCGGCCGCCGGGTCGACCTTGCCCTCGACGTGGGTGACGTCGCCGTCCTCGAAGCAGCGCACCACGTGGGCGATGGCGTCGACCTCGCGGATGTTGGCCAGGAACTGGTTGCCGAGCCCCTCGCCCTTCGAGGCGCCGCGCACGAGGCCGGCGATGTCCACGAAGGTGAGGCGCGTCGGGATGATCTCCTTCGAGGCGGCGATGGCGGAGAGCGCGTCGAGGCGGCCGTCCGGCACCGCCACCTCGCCGACATTCGGCTCGATCGTGCAGAACGGGTAGTTCGCCGCCTGGGCGGCCGCCGTCTGCGTCAGCGCGTTGAAGAGGGTCGACTTGCCGACGTTCGGCAGGCCGACGATGCCGCATTTGAAGCCCATGGGTCGAGGTCCGTCAGGTGAGCGCCAGGGTGGCGCGGGCGTGGGGTGTGAAGGGGCCGACGACCGTCAGCGTCTCGACGACCTGACCGTCGTTCAGATCCTCGGAAACGACGTGCTCGCAGCGCGCCTGCAGGGCGGAGGCGACGGCGACGCAGTCCCACCCTGCGAGCCGGTGGCGCATCTCGATGACCTCGCCGCGCGGTGCGTCCGCGGGTCGAGCGGCGCCGTGCAGAACGGGTGAAAAACCGACAGGTACCGGGCGACCTCCGTGGGCGGCGCGAATCGGCGCTCGCGGCCGAGCACCCTGTAGCACGCGTCAAGGATCTGCGGGCTCACCACGAGACGGCCGCGCGATATCGCCGGCCTCCGCAGGCCGATATCGTGTCCCCGTGTTTTCGTGTCAATTGCGGGCGCCCACGGTCTTCACCTCGCCCCAGCCGCGGCCCTCCATGGCGAGGTGGACCTTGTTCTGGAAGCTCGCGTCCTCGCCCGCGGCGAGCAGGGGCGCGTGGTCGGCCACCGCCCGGCAGAGGTCCTCGACCCAGGGCTCCTCGGCCTTGCCGAAATCGTTGAGCACGTAGGCGTGGACGAGCGCCTTGTCGCCGGGGTGGCCGATGCCGAGGCGCACGCGCCGGTAGTCGTTGCCGCACTGCGCCGTGATCGAGCGCAGGCCGTTGTGGCCGGCATTGCCGCCGCCGAGCTTCACCCGCAGCTTGGCGGGGGCGAGGTCGAGCTCGTCGTGGAGCACGATCACGTCGCCGAGCGCGATCTTGTAGAAGCGCTGCGCCTCGGCGACCGCGCGGCCCGACTCGTTCATGAAGGTCTGGGGCTTGAGCAGGATGGCGCGCTCGGAGCCGAGCACCGCCTCGGCCGCCTCGCCCTGGAACCGGCGCCGGAACGGGCTCGCCCGGTGCTGGCGGGCGATCTCGTCGAGCGCCAGGAAGCCGATGTTGTGGCGGTTCCTCGCGTAGCGCGGGCCGGGATTTCCGAGGCCGACGATGAGGCGCATCGCTGCGGTCTCCCAATTCGCGTCTCTCCAGACGCGCGAACGCCCCGGCCTCGCGGCCGGGGCATCCGTGCACGGACGTCGAGGGGCCTCGCGGCCCCGGGGCTCACGCCTCCGGCTTCTCGCCCTCGGCCTCGCCGGCCTCCTCCGCCTTGTCCTCGGCGGACTCGGCCGACTGCGCCTCGGCGATCGCGGCCTCCTCGGCCTCGACCTCGGCGCCGAGCACCGTCGGCGGCACGATGTTGGCCACCGTGTCGGTCGCCTCGCCGGTGTAGGTCACGCCGGAGGGCAGCTTCACGTCGGAGACGTGGATCACGTCGCCGATGTCGCGGCCGGTCAGGTCGATCTCGATCGCGTCGGGGATCTGGTCGGGGGCGACATCGAGGGCCAGCGTGTGCGCCACGATGTTGAGGGTGCCGCCGCGCTGCTTGATGCCCGGCGCCTTGTCGTCGTTGAGGAAGTGCACGGGCACCTCGACGGTGACGGTCTGGCCGGCCACGACGCGCAGGAAGTCCACGTGCATCGGCACGCCCGTCACCGGGTCGAGCTGGAAGTCGCGCGGGATCACGCGGGTCTTGCGGCCGCCGGCGGCGATCTCGAACACGGTGGTCTTGAAGCCGCCCGCGTAGATCAGGGTGCGGGTGCGGATGAGGTCGACGGCGATGGCCTGCGGGGCCTGGCCTCCGCCGTAGATGACGGCGGGAATCTGGCCCTGGCGACGAACGGCCCGGGCGGCCCCCTTGCCGACCCGGTCGCGTGCCACGGCCTCAAGCGGCTTGACTGCGCTCATGGCGTGATCCTTCAAACTTCGATGATCGAGCCGGGGAAACGACAAAGGCCGTCCGAACGGACGGCCCGAGGGAACCCCGACGCGCCCCTGCCTCCAAGGGTGTCTTAGGGACGCGCGCCGCTCATACAGGGGACGGCCCACCATTGCAACGCCGGGGGGCTCCCCCCTTCGCGTGTGCCGGAGCCGGGAGGCGGCCAGCCGGCAGGCAGCCGGGAGGCGACCAGCCGGCAGGTCGAATTTTGCGGGCTGTCCTCCCGATGCGTGGAGGAAAGAACAGATTTCTCGCCCCGTTGCGGCTCCGGACAAACGTTTCGTTAACCAACGTTGAAACGCGCCCGTGACAAGGTCTCAGTCGAGCTCCGTGCACCGAAAAACCGGTTCGCGTGCAATCGAGATTCGACTGAAGGAAGAGGCGAACATGAAGGCAGGAATCCGGACGCGCCTCTACGGAGGGTTCGGCGTACTCGTGCTGCTCTCCGCGGCGCTCGGCGGCATCGGCTACTATGAATCCGATGTCCTCAGCGAGCAGTACGACGACATGCTTCGCCTGAGCACGGATGCGACCGCGCTCGCCGGCGTCAACCGCTACGCCGACCGCCTCAGCGGCCAGGCCGAGCAGCTCCGCGCCACGCAGCGGGCGGAGAGCGCCGCGGCGATGCAGGAGGCGGCCGCCCGGATGGGCGAGATCAGCGCGGATCTCGCGGCCCGGACCCAGTCCGACGAGCGGCGCGCCCTGTACCGGACCATCTCCGAGACGGCCGAATCCCTGAAGCCGGACGCGATCCGCCTCGGCAGCCTGGGCGGCACGGTCCGCGACGGCCGCGCGCGGCTGTTCAGCGGCGGCGACACCCTGACCAAGGCGATGAACGCGCTCCTGGCCGAGGTCCGGGCGGGCGGCAGCGAGGCGGAGGGCGCCTCCGCCGCCGCCCTCGAGAGCGCCGTGCTGCTGGTGCGGGTCTCGAACTGGCGCTTCCTCGCGACCCAGGACCCGAAGGGGCCGGCGACCTTCGCGACGAACGTCGCCAGGGCGGAGGCGGCGATCGGCGCCCTCGCCGCCCTCGACCGGGGCGGGCGGCACGCCGGCGCCGTCGGCGCCGTCCGGACCGCTCTGGGCGGCTACCGCGACGATTTCCGCGCCACCTCCGACGCGATGATCGCGAGCGCGGCGCTGTTCGAGACGGCCATCGCGCCCAAGCTCGCGCGGATCGGCACCAGCGGCGCCGACGCCGCGGCGTCGATGGAGCGGTCCCTCAAGGCCCTCCGGGCGGAGACCGACGGCGCGGTCGCCCAGGCGCGCCTGATCCAGGCGGGCCTGGGCGGGCTCGTGGTCGCCCTCGGCCTCCTGCTGGCCGCGCTGATCGCCCGCGGCATCATCCGCCCGGTGCGCGGCATGACCGGCGCGATGAGCCAGCTCGCGGCCGGCCGGCTCGACGTCGTGGTGCCCTCGCGGGACGCGGCGGACGAGCTCGGCCAGATGGCCCGCGCCGTGGAGGTGTTCCGCGAGAACGCCGCAGTCCGGGCCGAGATGGAGACCCGCGCCGCCGCGGACCTCGCCGCCCGCGAGCACCGCCTCGCCCGGCGCGACCGGCTGCTGCGGGACTTCGAGCAGGACGTGAGCGGGTCGCTGCGGATCGTCACCTCGGCGGCGACCGAGCTCGACGCGACCGCCCACGCGATGACCGGCGTGGCGCAGGACACCAACCAGCGCGCCGTGGCCTCCAGCGCGGCGGCCGAGCAGACCTCGACGAACGTGCAGACGGTGGCGGCGGCGACCGAGGAGATGGTGGCCTCGCTGAGCGAGATCGAGCGCAGCGTCGCCCGCTCCGCCGAGGTCGCCGGCGCCGCCCTGCGGGAGGCCGACGCCACGAGCGCCTCCATCGACGCGCTGACCCGGGCGGCCGAGGAGATCGGCACGGCGGTGACCATGATCTCCGCCATCGCCGCGCAGACGAACCTGCTGGCGCTCAACGCCACGATCGAGGCGGCGCGGGCCGGCGAGGCGGGGCGCGGCTTCGCGGTGGTGGCGGCGGAAGTGAAGGAACTGGCCTCCCAGACGAGCCGCGCCACCGACGAGATCGGCGGCAAGATCGCGGCGATCCAGGCCGCCTCGGGCAGCGCGGCCGCCGCGATCCGCCAGATCGGCCGCACCATCGTGTCGGTCAACGAGATCTCCGGCACCATCGCCGAGACCATCGTGGAGCAGACCGCCGCCACGCACGAGATCGCCCGGAACGTCGGCGAGGCGGCGCGCGGGACGCGCGACGTCTCCGGCAACATCGCCCGGGTCTCGGCCTCCGCGAGCGAGACCGGCAGCGCCGCCGCCCAGGTCCTCGGCTCGGCCCAGGACCTCTCGGCCCAGTCGCTGCAGCTGAAGCAGCAGGTCGACACCTTCCTGGCCGAGATCCGCGCCGCCTGAGCGCGGCCTCGCCGACGACGCGCCGCGGGAGGCCGACCGGCCCCCGCGGCGCAGCTTTTCCTTTCCCCGGCCTTCGGCTATGCCCCTCCCCATCCCTTCCATCGCCGTCGAGGGCCCGCGATGTTTCCCAAGCCGCACGCTTCGCTCACGCCCAACACCTTCGCGTTCGAGCAGCTGCCCCTCGTGAAGCCGACCGGCTTCCGCGAGTACGACGCGCGCTGGCTCTTCCCGAAGGAGATCAACCTGATGGGGGTGCAGGCGCTGGGGCTCGGCATCGGCACCCTGGTCCACGAGATGGGCGTGCGGCCTGACATCGTGACGGGCCACGATTTCCGCTCCTACTCCTCCTCCATCAAGCTCGCCCTGATCGCCGGCATGATGGCGGCGGGCCTGCGGGTGAAGGATGTCGGCCTCGCGCTCTCGCCGATGGCCTATTTCGGCCAGTTCGCCCTCGACTGCCCCTGCGTGGCGATGGTGACCGCCTCGCACAACGACAACGGCTGGACCGGCGTGAAGATGGGCGCCAACCGGCCGATGACCTTCGGCCCCGAGGAGATGGGCCGCCTCAAGGAGATCGTCCTCGGCGGCACCTACCGCTACCGGGACGGGGGCAATTACGAGTTCGTCGAGGGCTTCGCCGAGACCTACCTGGCGGACCTGAAGTCCCGCGCCAAGCCGATCTCGCGCAAGCTCAAGGTGGTGGCCGCCTGCGGCAACGGCACGGCCGGCGCCTTCGCGCCCAAGCTCCTGGAGAGCCTCGGCGTCGAGGTGGTGCCCCTCGACGTCGATCCGGACTACACCTTCCCGCGCTACAACCCGAACCCCGAAGACCTGGAGATGCTCCACGCCATCGCCGCCAAGGTGAAGGAGACGGGCGCCGATGTCGGCCTCGGCTTCGACGGCGACGGCGACCGCTGCGGCGTGGTCGACAACGAGGGCGAGGAGATCTTCGCCGACAAGATCGGCGTGATGCTCGCCCGCGACCTCTCGAAGCTGCATCCGGGCGCGACCTTCGTCGTCGACGTGAAGTCGACCGGCCTCTACAACACCGACCCGGAGCTGCAGGCCCAGGCCGTGAAGGCCGATTACTGGAAGACCGGCCACTCCTACATCAAGCGCCGCGTCAACGAGCTCGGCGCGCTGGCCGGCTTCGAGAAGTCCGGCCACTTCTTCTTCAACGAGCCGATCGGCCGCGGCTACGACGACGGCCTCCTCACCGCCATCGCGGTGCTCGAGATGCTCGACCGCAACCCCGGAACCTCGATGGCCGACCTCTACCGGGCCCTGCCGAAGACCTGGGGTTCGCCGACCATGTCGCCGCACTGCGACGACGAGGTGAAGTACGGCGTCGTCGACAAGGTGACGGCCCGCTTCAAGGCCATGAAGGAGGCCGGCGAGACGGTGGCGGGGGCCAGGATCACCGATCTCGTCACCGTCAACGGCGTGCGCGTCTCCACCGAGGACGGCACCTGGGGCCTCGTGCGCGCCTCCTCGAACAAGCCCGAGCTCGTCGTCGTGGTGGAGAGCCCGGTCTCGGAGGAGCGCCTGCGCGCCATGTTCAAGGCGGTGGACGGCGTGCTCCGCGAGAACCCGGAGGTCGGAGCCTACAACCAATCATTGTAGGACGGCCCGGCCCGGCCGGCGCGGCATCCGCCGCGCGCTGTGGATCAGGTCGGGATCTCGGCCTGGCAGGCGGCGCCCTGGGGCAGGATGACCTCGTCCTCCGTGCGCTGCGGCCAGGCGATCACCTCCTGGAACTTGCTCGTCAGGGACACGCCGGTGAAGCGCAGGAGCGTCGTGGCGAGCATCGGCGTGAAGTCGCCCGACACCTCCGCCAGGATGTAGCGGTTCTGGAGCGCGGCGGTACCGCTGATGAACTTCTCCTTGAACGTGTCCGGGAAGGTGTTCCCGTGGCTCTTGTCCGCCGCGATGATGTCCTTGACCTTGCGCGTGCCGGTGCCCTTGTTGCTGGACGTGGCGCAGACCATGGCCACGTAGGCATTGTCCTTCTTGTAGACGCCAATGGTGCTGATCTGCGCCACGATGCTGGCGCTGTCGAAGGGACGTGCCACGAGGTTGGCCGCCTCGTAGATCGGCCTCATGTCCGGGGGCGAGCCGCGGCCGGTCAGGTCGGCGATGGTGCGCGCGTACTGCGCGAGGCTCCGCTTGGCCTGGATGCCGCGGCCGACCTCGGCGAGACCGATGTAGATCGCCAGCATGAAGGGCAGGAGCAGCGCGAACTCCACCGCGATCGCGCCGCCGCGCGCCCGGGCGAGCGCCGTGCAGGGGCGCAGGATGCGGCGGATGCGGACGATGCGTGTCATGTGCAGGGATCGGTATTGAGCGGCTCGATCCGGAAGGCGGCCGCCGCCTGGATGACACGCCGTCCGCTCGCCAGGAGCGTGGCCGGGGCGTAGAGCTGCGAGAGGAAGACGGGATACTCGACGGCCGCCTGCACCACCATGATCTCGTTGGCACGGCCGCAGGCGTACTGCTTGCCGAAGGTCGGGCTCCAGACGCGCTTCTTGCCGGTTGGATCGGCCGTCGTGGGGTCGGCGGCCGAGCTCGCGAAGTTCGAGGCGCTGAGCACGTTCACCTTGACGTTGTTGCAGTCGAACATGGTCGGGGCCGGCTTGCCTCCGTTCTGGCACAGGGCCACCCTCAGGTTATCGATCGCCGTCGGAGAATCCGCGGCCTTGTTGCCGGGCTTGCTCTGGAAATCGCCCGTGTAGATCTGCCGGCTCGCGTTCGCGAGCTGCGCGCTCAGATCCTGGCTGACGAGGATGGTCACGCCCACCTCGATCATCGCGAACAGGAGCGCGAGGAAGGGCAGGATGAGGAGGGCGAACTCCACCGCGATCGCCCCCCTCTGCGCCTGCCCGAAGCCGGCGAGGCGAGCCCGCAGGCTGAGGGCGATCCGGGCGGCCGCGCGCGCCGCGAGTGCGGCGGGCGGGGCGGCGTGCGGGAGGGGCCGACCGGTCGGTGGGTTGGGAAGGGACATGGCTCTGTCCGGACGCGGGAGCGAGACCGCTCGACGCGACCGAAATTACCGATCAAGAATTGCCGAAGCGTTGCGGCATTCGCCGAGTGCGTGTGGGCTGCCGCCCGCGGCGGCCGGGCCTCAGCGATCGGTCGCGAGCTTGCGCCGGTTCTCGGCCTGCTGCGACACCTCGCCGAAATACTTGAGCGAGTCGCCGAGCTGCATCGAGGGCTGGCAGTTGGGCGTGCACGAGTACGATTCGCGATCGAGCCCCCGCTGCACGGTGATGACCGCGGTCTGGGGCGCCTCCACGCGGATCTGCGACTCGGCGAGCATCGCGCCGGCGGCGTCGAGGGCGATGAGGTTCGTGGAGCCGTAGCTCTTGCCCGTCAGCACGACGACGCCGTTCTTCTGGAGCGTCACGTCGGCGATGATCGGGTTGCCGACGACCACGGTCTGGGTCCGCTCCGGCAGCCGCATCACCTTCGCGTTGTCGACGAGGACCGTGATCACCGCCGCGTCGCTCTCGGCCCGGGCCGGCAGGGCGAGGAGGATCAGTGCGAGGGCGCAGGGGAGCGCGGTCCGCATCGACGGAAGGCTGGTTCGGCTGCGCATCGGACGGTGACTCGGGGCGCGCGCCCCGAGCCGGCCGCCCGGGCCGGGCCGCCGAGCGGGCGGGGCCGCTGACAGTACCGAGGAAACATCGGAATGGTGAAGGAACCGCTAAGGGATGCCGGCGACGGCCTCGGCGCGTCCAGCCCTCTCCTTCGCGGCAGGCGGCGGAGCCTGAGTTGCCGAAAGTGCGGGCCATCAGGACCGGCGGCCCGGAGGAGCGCAATACAAGGTCTCGCAAATCAATCGCAGATTGTAGAGACGCGCGATCAGATGCCGGATTGGCGGCTTCGCAGTCACCCTTCTTTCACCATGCCCGATGACCGGCCGCGACGGGGCTGATTTCAGACCGGATTTAACGCAATCGCAAGGCGCATCGGCCAATCTCCGTCCTGCCGCCGATCGAGAGAAGAGATCTTCGACGGCTCACCGCTCAGTCGTTGAATCTGGGGATCACAGACCATGAAGAACGTCTTCAATCGCTTCGCCGCCGACGAGTCCGGCGCCACCGCCATCGAGTACGGCATGATCGCCGCCCTCGTCGCCGTCGTCATCATCACCGCTCTGCAGACCCTCGGCACGAAGCTCACCAAGACCTTCACCGCCGTCTCGAACCAGCTCGTCGCGAACTGATCGAGCCGCATCGGCGCATCGGCCGGAAGCGGCGTGGCGCGACGCGCCCGCCGTCTCCGGCCGCCCGCACTCCCGGGCCGGCGCGAGGCCGCCGGATCCCCCGGATCCTCAACGCAGCGCCTCGGCCGGACGACAAGGCAAACCCGCGATGGCGACCCACCTGGCAACCCTCGGCCTGCTCGTCGTCTTCCCGTTCTTCATGGCGTACGCCGCGGCGAACGACCTGCTGACCATGCTGATCCCGAACCGGATCTCGCTGGGCCTCGTCGCCGCCTTCGCCCTCGTGGCCGCCACCGGCATCATGAGCTGGGCCGAGATCGGCCAGCACGTGGGCGCGGGCCTCCTCGTCCTCACCGTCACCTTCACGCTGTTCGCGCTCGGCAAGATCGGCGGCGGCGACGCCAAGCTCGCGGCCGCCACCGCGCTGTGGCTCGGCTTCGACCAGCTCGCCGACTATCTCCTGATCGCCGGCGTCGCGGGGGGCGTCCTGACCCTCGGGCTGCTGGCCGCGCGCGCCCATCCCCTGCCCTACCCGATCGCCCGGCTGCCCTTCGCGCTGCATCTCCACGACGCGAAGACCGGCGTCCCCTACGGCATTGCGCTGGCCTTCGCCGCGCTGATCGTCGTGCCCGACACCGTGCTCTGGGCCCGCGCGCTCGCCGGCTGATCCCGGCCGGGACGCCGTGTGCCGTTCGGGGTCGCGTCGCGACCCGGGGCCGGTCACCTCTCCTTAACCGTAATTTGACGATTTCGGGCCCAATCTGATCCGGACAGACGGCGCTCCCGCCGTCGCCCTCTTCCGGCCCGACGATGAAACCAGCCCGGCTCGCCGTCCTCGCCATCGCCCTCGTCGCGGGCGGCGGGGCCGCGTACATGATGAGCGGAGACGAGCCGCCGCCGGCGCCCGTCGCCCAGGCCGAGGCGCCGCCCCCGATGCCCACCGCCGAGGTGCTGGTCGCGGCGGCCGAGCTCCCGCTCGGCCAGACCCTCCAGCCCGCGGACCTGCGCTGGCAGAGGTGGCCGCAGGACGCGGTGGCGGCGGGCTACATCACCCGCAGCGCCTCGCCCAAGGGCATCGAGGAGACGGCGGGCTCCGTCCTGCGCGCCGGCTTCCTGCCCGGCGAGCCGATCCGCGAGCAGAAGCTCGCCAAGGCCGGCAGCGGCTTCATGTCCTCGATCCTGCCCCCGGGGCTGCGCGCGGTGGCGATCGTCACCGACAGCCGCGGCTCGAACTCGGCGGGCGGCTTCATCCTGCCCAACGACTACGTCGACGTGATCCGCACCTTCCGCGACGAGGATGCCTCCCGCGGCGGCGGCGAGGTGCAGCGCTCCGAGATCCTCCTGCAGGACATCCGGGTCCTGGCCGTCGGCCAGCTCATCCAGGAGAAGAACGGCACCAACGTCGTCACCGGCGAGACCGCCACCCTCGCGCTGACGCCGAGCCAGGCCGAGACGATCACCCTCGCCCAGAAGGTCGGCGCGCTCTCGCTGGCCCTGCGCAGCCTCGCCGATTCCGGGCGCGGCGCCGAGCCCGAGGCGAAGCCCCAGGCCGATGCCGGCCTCACCGTCGTGCGCTTCGGCGTCTCGCGCCAGCAGGGCAAGTGACCGCGATGCCGCGCTCCGTCAGAACCGAGGTTTCCGCGATGACGCCGTCCCGCCGCCTCAGGGCAGCCCTGGTCCTCGCCGGCCTCGTCGCCGGCCTCGTCGGGCCGGCAGGCGCCTCGGCGCAGGGCCGCCCGGACCCGGGCCTCGGGGCCGCGCCCGTCCTGACCGTCGGCGCCGCCGAGGCCTCGGCCTCGCGCAAGCTCGAGCTGACCGCCGGGCGCTCCATGATCGTCGACCTGCCGCGGGACGCCAAGGAGGTGTTCGTGGCCAATCCCAAGGTCGCGAACGCGGTCGTGCGCTCCACCCGCAAGGTCTTCGTGATCGGCATCGAGAACGGCACCACCTCGATCTTCATCCTCGACGCGGCGGGCGCCCAGATCGCCGCGCTCGACGTGACGGTGGCGCGCGACCTCAACCTCAGCATCCTGCGCCAGACGCTCGCCCAGAGCATCCCCGGCGGCCGCTTCGACATCCGCTCGAACGGCGATTCGGTGCTCCTGTCGGGCATGGTCGGCTCCGCCTCGGAGGCGGCGCAGGCCATCGACATCGCCAACGCCTTCGTCGGCGTGGCGGGCACCGGCGCCGGCACCAGCCGGGGCACGGTGATCAACAACCTGACGATCCGCAACAAGGACCAGGTGATGCTGCGCGTCACCGTGGTCGAGGTCTCCCGCACGGTGCTGAAGCAGTTTGGCATCAACCTCAACGGCTCGTGGTCGAACCTCAACCTCGTCAACGCGACGCCGCTCTCCCTCTCGGGCGGCCAGTTCCCCACGGGCAACCTCGCCTCGGCGACCATCAACGGCAGCGGCGGCGCGAGCCTCACGGCGACGCTGCGCGCCTTCGAGCAGGCCGGCGTCTCCCGGGTGCTCGCCGAGCCGACGCTCACCGCGATCTCGGGCGAGGCCGCGAAGTTCACGGCGGGCGGCGAGATCCCGGTCCCGTCGAGCCAGAGCTGCACCCCGAGCACCATCCTCGGCGGCCAGCCCACCTGCGTCGTCGGCATCGCGTTCAAGAAGTACGGCGTCAGCCTCAACTTCACGCCGGTGGTGCTCGCCGAGAACCGCATCTCGATCCGCGTCGGCACCGAGGTCAGCGAGATCGACCCGCAGAACTCCTACACCTTCACGAGCGGCAACTCGACGACCGCCGTGCCGGGCCTGACGGTGCGCAACTCCGAGACGACGGTGGAGCTCGCCTCCGGCGCCACGATGATGACCGCCGGCCTGATCCAGCAGAAGAACAAGGCGGCGATCAGCGGCCTGCCCGGCCTCCTCAACCTGCCGATCCTCGGCGCCCTGTTCCGCTCCCGCGACTACCAGCGCCAGGAGACGGAGCTGATGATCATGGTCACCCCCTTCATCGCCAAGGCCATGGAGCCCCGCCAGGTCTCGCGGCCGGACGACGGCTTCGTCGACGCGCAGGACGGGCAGGCGGTCCTGCTCGGGCGCATCAACCGGCTCTACGGCGTCGCCGGCGCCGCCCCGCTCGGCGCCGGCTACCGGGGCCGCGTCGGCTTCATCACCGACTGAGGCCGCAACCCCACCGATCCCGGCCGCACGCGGCCAACGGGCCGAACCCCCGGGCCGACCACAGGACCTGCGCGAACGATGACGCTGCCCGCCCTTCCCCGCACGCCGCTAGCCCTCGCCGCGGTGACGGCGCTCGCCGCCCTCCTCGGGGCCTGCCGCGCCGAGCGCGTGACCACGACCGGCTCCCTCGCGCCGGTCGACTACCGGGCCCGGCACCCGATCGCCCTCGCGGACGGGACCCGCAGCCTCGACATCTTCCCGACCGGCACCGGCCATCTCGACCCGCGCCAGGCCGCCGACCTCGACGCCTTCCTGCTGGAATTCCGGCGCTACGGGCGCGGGCGCCTCGTCGTCGACCTGCCCCGCGGCGTCTCCCCCGCGGTGGGCGCGGCGGTCGAGCGCACGGCGGCGGCGATCCGGCGCGTCGGGGCGGAGGGCGGCGTCCCGCCCGATTCCGTCGCGGTGACGGGCTACGCGGTCGCGGCCCCCCGGCTCGCCGCGCCGATCCGCCTCAGCTTCCAGCGGATGGAGGCCCGGGTGACGAGCCAGTGCGGGCTGTGGCCGCGCGACCTCGGCGTGAGCGACCCGGCCTACAATCTCAGCAACGAGCCGAGCTGGAATCTCGGCTGCGCCACGCAGTCGAACCTCGCCGCCAGCGTCGCCGACCCGATCGACCTCGTGCGCGGGCGGCCCGAGGGCCGCATCGACACGCCGCGCCGCGTCAAGGACATCACCGACCTGCGCGACGGCAAGGATCCGTCAACCACATGGCGGCAGGATGGACAGGCCAGCGTGAAGTCGCAGGTCGGCAACTGAGCGCGCCCCGCGGCGCGCCCGGGCACCGAGAGGGCCCGAGCCGACCGCGAGCGCACCCGCACCATCAGGACTTCGGAGCCGGAACACCGCCATGTCGGACCACGCCGAGACGCCAGAGCGCATCATCGCCCCGGTGCCGCGGATCACGCTCCAGGCCTTCTGCGAGACGGCCGAGACCGCCGCGCTGATCGAGAGCGTGGGCGGCGACCGGCGCATGCAGAAGGCCCACGTCAAGGTCCAGATGGGCGGCGGCCCCGCCGCCGTCGAGGCCTACCGGCAGGCGCCGACGCCCAACGTCATCCTGATCGAGACGCAGGGCGCGAAGTCGAAGCCGCTGGAGTGCCTCGACGCCCTCGCCGAGGTCTGCGACCCCGGCACCAAGGTCCTGGTGATCGGGCACGTCAACGACGTGCTGCTCTACCGCCAGTTCATCCAGCGCGGGGTGAGCGACTACCTGATGGCGCCGGTCGACCCGCTGAGCCTCATCGCCGCGGTCTCGGACCTGTTCTCGGCGCCGGGGGTCAAGCCGGTGGGGCGCACCATCGCGGTGTTCGGCGCCAAGGGCGGCATCGGCGCCTCGACGGTCGCCCACAACCTCGCCTGGTCGATCGCCCGCGGCCAGGGCACCCAGACCGTCATCGCCGACCTCGACATCGCCTACGGCACCGCGAGCCTCAACTTCAACCAGGATCCGCCCCAGGGCATCGCCGAGGCGGTGTTCGCGCCCGAGCGCCTGGACGCCGCCCTCGTCGAGCGCCTGCTCTCGAAGTGCAGCGACAACCTCTCCCTGCTCTCCGCCCCCGCGAGCCTCGACCGGACCATCGACCTCGCCGAGACCGCCTTCGACGGGCTGATCGACCACCTGCGCGCGGCGGTGCCCTGCATCGTGCTCGACGTGCCCCACCTCTGGTCGGCGTGGTCGCGGCGGATGCTGGTGGCCGCCGACGAGATCCTGATCGTGGCCGGGCCCGACCTCGCCTCGCTGCGCAACGCCAAGAACCTCGTCGCGAGCCTGCGCAACGGCCGCCCGAACGACCGCGGCCCGCGCGTCGTGCTCAACGGCGTCGGCATGCCCAAGCGACCCGAGATCGGCGCGGCGGAGTTCGCCAAGGCCCTGGAGACGCCGCTCTTCGCGAGCATCCCGTTCGAGCCGGCCCTGTTCGGCGCGGCCGCCAACAACGGCCAGATGGTCGCCGAGGTGCAGCCTGGCTCGAAGGCGGCCGAGATCTTCGCCGACCTCGCGGCCGCCATCCTCGGCCGGCCCGAGGTGCGGCGCGGGCGCGCCGGCCTGCTCGAGCCGCTCCTGGAGCCGATCCGCGCCAAGCTCGCGCGCCGCAAGGCGTCCTGAGGGGGCCCGCGTGAGCCTTTCCGCCGCCAGAGAAGACGGGGACGCGTCCCATGTTCGGTAGACGGCAGGGCGCCGCCGCCGCTCCGACCGCCGCGCCGGCGCCGGCGAGGGCGGCCCCGCTCCAAGTGCCGGAGCCCGCGGCCCCGCGCCGGCCGGACCCCCCGGCCGCGCCCGCCCCCGAGGCCCAGCGCTCCGAGGATTACTACCGCACGAAGAGCATGATCTTCGGCGCGCTGATCGAGGCGATCGACCTCGCCCAGCTCGCCCGCCTCGACGCGGAGACCGCCCGCGAGGAGATCCGCGACATCGTCTCGGAGATCATCGGGCTCAAGAACATCGTCCTGTCGATCGCCGAGCAGGAGGAGCTGCTCGACGACATCTGCAACGACGTGCTCGGCTACGGGCCGCTGGAGCCGCTGCTCGCCCGCGACGACATCGCCGACATCATGGTCAACGGCGCCAGCCGCACCTTCATCGAAGTGAGCGGCAAGATCCAGCTCACGAATGTCCGCTTCCGCGACAACCAGCAATTGATGAACATCTGCCAGCGCATCGTGAGCCAGGTCGGCCGGCGCGTGGACGAGGCCTCGCCGATCTGCGATGCGCGCCTGCCGGACGGCTCGCGGGTCAACGTGATCGCGCCGCCGCTGGCCATCGACGGGCCGGCCCTCACGATCCGCAAGTTCAAGAAGGACAAGCTCACCCTCGACCAGCTCGTGCGCTTCGGCGCGATCTCGCCCGAGGGCGCGCAGATCCTCAAGATCATCGGCAAGGTCCGCTGCAACATCGTCATCTCGGGCGGCACGGGTTCGGGCAAGACGACGCTGCTCAACTGCCTCACCGCCTTCATCGAGCACGACGAGCGCGTGATCACCTGCGAGGACGCGGCGGAGCTGCAGTTGCAGCAGCCCCACGTGGTGCGGCTCGAGACCCGGCCCCCCAACATGGAGGGCCAGGGCCAGGTCACCATGCGCGACCTCGTGAAGAACTGCCTGCGCATGCGGCCCGAGCGGATCATCGTCGGCGAGGTGCGCGGCCCGGAGGCGTTCGACCTCCTCCAGGCCATGAACACCGGCCACGACGGCTCGATGGGGACGCTGCACGCCAACTCCCCGCGCGAGTGCCTCTCGCGCATCGAGTCGATGATCACGATGGGCGGCTTCTCCCTGCCCGCCCGGACCCTGCGCGAGATGATCTGCGGCTCGGTCGACGTGATCATCCAGGCGACCCGCCTGCGCGACGGCTCGCGGCGCATCACGCACATCACCGAGGTCCTCGGGATGGAGGGCGACGTCATCACGACGCAGGACCTCTTCCTCTACGAGATCCTGGGCGAGGACGCGAACGGCAAGCTGATCGGCCGCCACCGCTCGACCGGGATCGGGCGCCCGAAATTCTGGGAGCGCGCCCGCTACTACGGCGAGGAGCGCGCCCTCGCGGCGGCGCTCGACGCCGCCGCCGACCAAGCCGGGCCCGCCGCCTGATGGGCGCCGTCAACCTTCCGGTCGCGGCCGGCCTCGCCGCCCTCGCGGCGGGCGCCGTCGCCTACGCGGTCATCCTGCCGCTGTTCAGCGGCGAGCGGCGCGCCGCCCAGCGCCTGAAGACAGTCTCGGCCTCCGCCTCGGCGGCGGCCACCCGCGGCGTCGCGGTCAACCGCCGCGAGCAGGTGGCCAAGACCCTCGACGACATCGAGGCCAAGGGCCGCGGCACCAAGGTGACGCTCGAGCTCAAGATCGCCCGGGCGGGCCTGAGCTGGAGCAAGCGGACCTACCACACGGTCTCGGCGGTGCTCGGCCTCGTGCTCGGCCTCGTGATCCTGACGATGACCGAGAACCCGGTGGCGGGCTTGGGGGGCGCCTTCGCGGGCGGCATCGGCCTGCCGCTCCTGCTGCTCAAGCACCTGCGCAAGCGCCGCATCAACAAGTTCGTCCTCGAGCTGCCGAACGCCGTCGACGTGGTGGTGCGCGGCATCAAGACCGGCATCCCGGTCAACGACTGCTTCCGCATCGTCTCGCGGGAGGCGGAGGAGCCCGTGCGCAGCGAGTTCCGGCAGATCATCGAGGCGCAGACGATGGGCCTGTCGCTCAGCGAGTCGGTGACGCGCCTCTACGACCGGGTCCCCGTGCCCGAGGTGAACTTCTTCGCGATCGTCATCAACATCCAGCAGCAATCGGGCGGCAACCTCTCGGAGGCGCTCAACAATCTGTCGCGGGTGCTGCGCGAGCGGCGCAAGATGGCCGCCAAGGTCCAGGCGATGAGCATGGAGGCGAAGGCCTCGGGCGGCATCATCGCCTGCCTGCCCTTCCTCGTCGCGGGCATCACCTACATCACCAGCCCCGAGTACATCTCGATGCTGTGGACGACCGACGTCGGCAAGATCGCGCTGGCCGGCAGCGCCGTGTGGATGTCGATGGGCATCTTCACGATGAAGAAGATGATCCATTTCGACTTCTAGCGCGCGCAGGGTCCGGTCATGGTCGAGAACATCGTCGGCAAGCTCACCGACCCGCGCGTCATCGGCGTGGCCCTGACCGGCGTCGCGGTGGCGGCCACGGCCTTCGCGGTGATCCAGCCCCTCCTCGAGCCGGACGTGCTCGCCAAGCGGATGAAGCTCGTCAGCGACGAGCGGGAGCTGATGCGCAAGCGCGAGCGCGAGCGCCTCAACACCAAGGCCACCCTGCGGGTGGAGCCGAAAGCCTACATGAAGCGGGTGGTCGAGCAGTTCGACCTGCACCGCTGGCTCGGCACGGAGACCGCCAAGCGCAAGCTGATGATGGCGGGCTATCGCGGGGTCGGGGCGGAGACCGGGTTCCTGTTCTTCCGCCTCGTCTCGCCGGTCGTGCTGGGCCTGGGCGCGGCCTTCTACCTGTTCGTGCTGGAGGTGCTCGACCAGCCCTTCCTGGTGAGGCTCGGCCTCGTGATCGCCGCCACGCTCCTCGGCATGAAGGCGCCGGAACTCTACCTCGTGAACAAGTCCAAGAAGCGCCAGGCCGAGATCCGCCTCGCCTGGCCGGACGCCCTCGACCTCACCCTGATCTGCGTGGAATCCGGCATGGCGGTGGAGAACGCCTTCCGGCGGGTCAGCACCGAGGTCGCGGCGCAATCCGTGGTGCTCGCCGAGGAGCTCGCCCTGATGACGGCCGAGCTCTCCTACCTGCCGGACCGGCGCATGGCCTACGAGAACCTCGCGTCCCGCGTCGGCCTGGAGGCGGTGAAGTCGGTCAGCACGGCCCTGATCCAGGCCGAGCGCTACGGCACGCCGGTCGGCCAGGCCCTGCGCGTGCTCTCGCAGGAGAGCCGCGATCAGCGCATGAACGAGGCCGAGAAGAAGGCGGCCGCGCTTCCCCCGAAGCTCACCGTGCCGATGATCCTGTTCTTCCTGCCGGTGCTGTTCGTGGTCATCCTGACGCCGGCCCTGATCCAGCTGTTCCGCTGAGGTCGCGCCCGGCGCGGAGGCGGGCCCGGCCGGCTCGGCCCTCCCGCGCCTCGCCGAGGCGCGGCGGACAGAGCGCCCGCGGCGCCGGACGCGCCGGGTCCGAAAGCCTTCAGCCCCGCGGGGCGGGCTTGCGGGGGGCCTGGGCGGATTTCGCGCTGCCGGACTGCGCCAGCATCGTGCGCAGCGCCTGCGTGTTGGCGGCGGCCTCCTCCGGCGTGAGGTCGCGGCGAAGCTCCGCCTCGGCGTCCGGGAAGCGGCCCTTGAGCCCCAGCACGAGGGCGAGGTTCTGGCGCACGCGGGCATCGGCGCCCGGCTGCCCGGCGGCGAGCCGCAGGGTCGTCTCCGCCCGGTCGAGCTGGCGCGAGAGCGCGTAGGACAGGCCGAGATTGGAGAGCACCGCCGGCTCGTTCGGCCGGATCTTGAGGGCGGCCTCGTAGAAGCTCTGGGCGCGGGCGTGGTCGCCGACCTGGTCGGCGACCGACCCTTGCGCCGAGAGAACGCGCCAGTCGGGCTGGGCCGGCGTGTGGGCGTTCTGCAGGACGTCGGCCGCCTCCTCGAAGCGGCCGACCTCCGCGAGGGTCTTGCCGTAGGCGGCGAGCACCGCGACGTTCTTGGGGTTGCGCAGGGCGGCCTGCTGCAGCACCGCCACCGCCTGCGTGCGCTGGCCGACGGCGCGCAGCCCTTGCGCGTAGCGCATGGCGGTGCCGAGGTCGTTCGGGTTCGAGGCGTAGGATTCCCCGAGGACCTCGACCTCCCGCCGCGAGATCGTCCGCTCGGCCCGCGGGGCGCCCCCGAGGCCGAAGGACGGCAGCCCGCCGATCGAGCCGGTGGTCTCGGGCGAGCGCGACTGGCAGCCGGCGGCGAGGAGCCCGAGCAGGATGGCCGCGGCGAGCGGCGCCCGGCGCGCCGGGCCGGGCGGCCGGGCCGTCCCCGCCGAGGCCGCTCGTGCGATCGATCGCGCCGTGATCATGCTAGGCTCCGGACAGGCTCGCGGCCGCGCTTCACGCGCCCGCCCTCCGGGTGATAGACCGTTAACCCTAATCTCCGGTTAAGGCCCCCTCCTCCCGCGCGCATGACGAACTCCGCCCCGCCCGAACTCCTGCCCGCCGGCACGCCCGGCATCCCGGTCCGCTGCGTCGGCACCGCCGACTGGCCCGCCCTGGAGGCCGCCCTCTCCCCGGTCCACCGGGCCTACCTGAAGGCCACGGACTTCGCGCCGAAGGCGGGGCGGCTGGCGCTGCTGCCGGGCGCGGACGGCTCCCTCGCGCGGGTGCTGTTCGGCCTCGGCGAGACCGAGGGGCCGGGGCGCGACCGGCTCGCCGCGGGACGGCTCCCGACGCTGCTGCCGCCGGGCCGCTACCGGCTGGAGGAGGCCGGGATCGACCCGGCCGAGGCGGCGCTCGCGTGGCTCCTCGGCAGCTACCGCTTCGGGCGCTACCGTGCCGCTCCGGGCGAGCGGCCCCGCCTCGTCGCGCCGGAGGGCGCCGACGCCGCCGAGATCGGCCGGATCGCGGCGGCGGTGGCGCACGGGCGCGACCTCATCAACACCCCGGCCAACGACCTCGGGCCCGCCGAGATCGAGGCGGAAGCCCGCGACCTCGCCCGGCGCCACGGGGCCGGAATCGCCGTCGTCGAGGGCGCGGCGCTGGCGCGCGACTTCCCCCTCGTCCAGGCGGTCGGCGCCGCCTCGGTGCGGGCGCCGCGCCTGATCGACCTCGCCTGGGGGCCGGAGGACGCGCCGCGCGTCACCCTGGTGGGCAAGGGCGTCGCCTTCGACACGGGCGGGCTCGACATCAAGCCCTCCGCCGGCATGCTCCTGATGAAGAAGGACATGGGCGGGGCGGCGGCCGCGCTCGCCGCCGCCGACATGGTGATGGGCGCGGGGCTCCGCCTCCGCCTGCGCGTGATCGTTCCGGCGGTCGAGAACGCGGTCTCGGGCGCCGCCTTCCGGCCCGGCGACGTGCTCGCGAGCCGCGCGGGCCTCAGGGTCGAGATCGGCAACACCGACGCGGAGGGGCGCCTGATCCTCGCCGACGCCCTGGCGCTCGCCGACGCGGACGAGCCCGAGATCCTGATCGACTTCGCGACCCTGACGGGCGCCGCCCGCGTCGCCCTCGGGCCGGACCTGCCGGCCTTCTTCACCGAGGACGAGGATCTGGCCGCCGCCGTCGCCGCGGCGGGGCAGGAGGCCGCCGACCCGGTCTGGCGCCTGCCGCTGCACGCGCCCTACGCGAGCCTCCTCGACTCGAAGGTCGCCGACCTCAACAACGTCTCGGGCGGCCCCTTCGCGGGGGCGATCACGGCGGCCCTGTTCCTGCGCCGCTTCGCGCCGCGCACGCGCGCCCACGTCCATTTCGACCTCTACGGCTGGAACCCCTCGGCCAAGGCGGGCCGGCCCGAGGGCGGCGAGGTCCAGACCGCGCGCCTCGTCTACGGCCTCCTGAAGAGCCGCTACGGGCGGTGACGGCGGGGCCCCGACCCCGCCCTCGCCTCACCCCTTCAGCGGCAGGCCGGTCTCGATCAGCCGCGCCCAGAGGGAGGCGCCGTAGGGGGCGGCCGCGTCGTTGAAATCGTACTCCGGGTGGTGCAGCCCGGCGCTCGGTCCGTTGCCCAGGAACATGTAGGCGCCGGGCCGGTGGGCGAGCATGTAGGAGAAGTCCTCGGCCGCCATCAGCGGCGCTACGTTCCGGTCGAGATGGTCCTCGCCGACGATGCCGGCCGCGACGTCGGCCATGAACTGCGTCTCGGCCGGGTGGTTCTCGGTGACGGGGTAGCTGCCGCTGAAGTCGATCTCGCCCGCCGCGCCGAAGCCGGCCGAGACGCTGGCGACGATCGCGGCGACCCGCTCCTTGATCGTGGCCCGCACGTCCTGCGAGAGGGCGCGCAGCGTGCCCCGCAGGGTGACGCTGTCGGGCAGCACGTTGAACGCCTCGCCGGCCTCCAGGGCGCAGACCGAGACCACCGCCGATTGCAGCGGGTCGACCGAGCGGGCGACGACCGTCTGCAGGGCGACGATGACGTGGCTCGCCACGAGGACGCTGTCGACGGCGTGCTGCGGCAGGGCGGCGTGCCCGCCGCGGCCGCGGATCGTGATGGTGAAGCGGTCGGTGGAGGCCATGATCGGCCCGGGCCGGATCGCGAAGCGGCCGACCGGCAGGCCCGGGACGTTGTGCAGGCCGTAGACCGCCTCGATGCCGAAGCGCTCCATCAGCCCGTCATGCACCATCGCCTCGCCGCCGCCGCCGCCCTCCTCGGCGGGCTGGAAGATCATCACGGCGGTGCCGTCGAAGCTGCGCGTCTCGGCGAGGTAACGGGCGGCGCCGAGCAGCATCGCCGTGTGCCCGTCGTGCCCGCAGGCGTGCATGCGGCCCGGCACGGTCGAGCGGTAGGGCAGGTCCCGCACCTCCCGGATCGGCAGGGCGTCCATGTCGGCGCGCAGGCCGATCGCCCGGTTCGAGGCGGTGCCGCGCCCGCGGATGACGCCGACGACGCCGGTGCGGCCGATGCCGGTCACGACCGCGTCGCAGCCGAAGCCCGCGAGCTTCTCGGCGACGAAGCCCGCCGTGCGCTCCACGTCGTAGAGCAGTTCCGGGTGGGCGTGCAGGTCGTGGCGCCACGCGGTCATCTCGTCCGCGAGGGCGCCGATGCGGTCGACGACGGGCATGGCTTCCGATGTCTGTGAGGGCGAAGGAGGTGGCGGAGGGTCCGGGCGGCGCGGCCGGACAGCCCTCGTCCCGCGCGCCGGGCTCGATCCCAGCAAACAGGAGGCCAACCCCGCGGTCAACGGTCCGGCGCGCGCGCTGCTCCGGCGGGCGGGCTCTCGGTGGGCGGACTCTCGGCGCGCGGACTCTCGGCGCGCGGACTCTCGGCGAGGTCGTCGAGGATCGGGCAGTCGGGCCGGTCGTCGCCGCAGCAGCTTTCCGCGAGGTCGGCCAGCGTCCCGGCCATGCCCTCCAGTTCCCGGATCCGGCGGCGGAGCGCGGCGACGTGATCGAGGGCGATGGCCTTCACCTGCGCGCTCGACCGGTCGCGGTCGCGCCAGAGCGCGAGGAGGTCGCCGATCGCCTCCATCGAGAAGCCGAGGTCGCGGGCGCGGCGCACGAAGCGCAGCGTGTGCAGGTCGGAGGGACCGTAGGTGCGGTAGCCGCTCTCCGCCCGGACCGGCGCCGGCAGCAGGCCGATCGACTCGTAGTAGCGGATCATCTTGGCGGACACGCCGGTGCGGCGGGCCGCCTCCCCGATCGTGACCCGGCCCGGCTCGCGCGCGCTCACGCGGGCCGCTCCACGAGGCGGGCGCCGCCCGCCGGCGGTCCCGGGCGCCGAGGCCCGGACCGGCGAAGGCGCAGGGCGTTGCCGACGACGAAGACGCTCGACAGGGCCATCGCCCCGGCCGCCAGGACGGGCGACAGGGCGGGGCCGCCGAAGAGGGTCAGAGCGCCCGCCGCCACCGGGATCAGGGCGGCGTTGTAGGCGAAGGCCCAGAACAGGTTCTGGCGGATGTTGCGCATCACCGCCCGCGACAGGTCGAGCGCCGTGACGAGCCCGCCGAGGTCGCCCGACATCAGCACCACGTCGGCGCTCTCCACCGCGATGTCCGTGCCCGTGCCGATGGCGATGCCGACATCGGCCTCGGCGAGCGCCGGCGCGTCGTTGATGCCGTCGCCCACGAAGGCCACCGCCCCGTGCGCCGCGCGCAAGCGTTGCATGGCCTCGACCTTGCCGGCGGGCAGCACCTCCGCCGCCACCTCCGCGATGCCGAGGAGGCGGGCCACGCCCTCGGCGGTGCGCCGGTCGTCGCCCGTCACCATCGCGACGGCGACGCCGCGCGCCCGCACGGCCGCCACCGCCTCGGCGGCGCCCGCCTTGACCGGGTCGGCCACCGCGACGAGGGCGGCCAGCCGCCCGTCGACCGCCGCGTAGAGCGGGCTGGCGCCGGCCTGCGCGAGGCGCTCCGCCTCCGCCGCCAGGGCCTGCGTGCCGATGCCGAGGCGCTCCATGTAGCGCCCGGCGCCCACCGCTACCCGGCGCCCGCCGACCCGGCCGGCGACGCCGTGGCCGGGGACGGCCTCGAAATCCTCCACCGCGGCCAGCGCCAGGCCCCGCTCGCGGGCGGCCGCGGCGATCGCCTCGGCGACCGGGTGCTCCGAGCGGGCCTCGACGCTGGCGGCGAGCGCCAGCACCTCGGCCTCGTCCATCCCCGGCGCCGGCACGAGGTCGGTGAGGCGCGGGCGCCCCTCGGTGAGCGTGCCGGTCTTGTCGAGGGCGATCGCGCGCACGCCGCGCAGAGCCTGCAGCGCGGTCCCGTTGCGGAACAGCACGCCGCGCTCGGCCGCGCGGCCGGTGCCGACCATGATCGAGGTCGGCGTCGCGAGGCCCATCGCGCAGGGGCAGGCGATGATGAGGACCGCGATGGCGTTGACGAGGGCGTGGCCGAGCGCCGGCTCGGGGCCGAGCGCCAGCCAGGCCAGGAAGGTCGCGGCGGAGATCGCCATCACGGCGGGCACGAAGCGGCCGGTGACGCGGTCGACGAGCGCCTGGATCGGGAGCTTGGCCCCCTGGGCCGCCTGCACCATCCGCACGATCTGGGCGAGCGCCGTATCGGCGCCGACGCGCTCCACGCGCAGGTCGAACCCGCCGGAGCCGTTCAGCGTGCCGCCGACCGTCGCCGCGCCCGGCGCCTTGCGGACCGGCGCGGGCTCGCCCGTGACCATGCTCTCGTCGACGAAGCTCGCCCCCGCCACGACCGTGCCGTCCGCCGCGACGCGCTCGCCCGGGCGGACCCGCACGATGTCGCCGACCCGGAGGGCGTCGAGGGGGACCTCGGTCTCGGCACCGTCGCGCAGGACGCGGGTGGTCTTCGGCGCGAGGCCGAGGAGGCGGGCGATGGCCTGCCCCGTGCGGCCCTTGGCGCGCGCCTCCAGGAAGCGGCCGAGCAGGATCAGGGTGACGATGAGGACGCCCGCCTCGAAGTAGAGATGCGCGCTGCCCGCCGGCAGGAGGTTGGGCGCGAGCGCCGAGACGAGGGAGTAGAGGTAGGCCGCCCCGGCCCCGAGGGCGACGAGGGCGTTCATGTCGGGGTGCCCGCGCATCAGGCCCGGCACGCCGCGGGCGAAGAAGCGCCGGCCGGGCCCCGCGAGGACGAGCGTCGCGAGCGCGGCCTGGACGAGCGCCAGGGTCCGCTCCGCGACGAGCCCCGCCAGCGCGTGGTGGAAGCCGGGCACGAGGTGGCCGCCCATGTCGAGGACGACGATCGGCAGCGACAGGAGCGCGGCGGCCCGGAGGTCGCGCCGCAGGCCGGCCGCCTCCGCTTCGTTCCGGTCGGCGGCCGCCGGCGCCTCGGACGCGGCCACCGACCCTGCCGCGTAACCCGCGGCCTCGACCGCGGCCACAAGGTCGGCCGCACCGACGAGCCCTTCGGCGTGGCGCACCCGCGCCTCGGCCGTGGCGAGGTTGACGCTGGCGCCCGCGACGCCGGGGATTGCGGCGAGCGCCCGCTCGACGCGGCCGACGCAGGAGGCGCAGGAGAGACCCTCGACGCGCAGCACCGTCTCGGCCTCGGGCACCGCGTAGCCCGCGGCGGCGACGGCCTCGGCGAGCGCGCCCGGTGCCGTCTCCGCCCCGAGCGTCAGGCTGGCGCGGCCCGCCGCGAGATTGACGGCGACGTCGCGCGCGCCCGGGAGGGCCAAGAGCGCGCGCTCGACCCGGCCGACGCAGGAGGCGCAGGACAGGCCGGAGACGGGGAAGCCGAGGGTGCGCGCGCCGGGAATGGCTGCCGGCGGAGGCTGTGAGGCGGGAGACGGGGACATGGATCTTGACGTCGTTCGTTCATCCGGTCCTCAGCATGTGGGGGTTCCCATGATGGGAAGGTCAAGGGGCTCCCGGTCTCAACCCGCCATCTTGCGGCAGCTCTCGGCGCAGCGGCGGCACTCGGCGACGCAGGATTCCATGCCCCCGACCCGCTCGCAGGAGGCGGCGCAGGCCTCGCACAGGGCGGCGCAGGCCGCGCAGGTGTGCCGGTGCTCGGGGGCGTGCCGAGCAGCATCAGGTGGGCGCAGGTGCGGCAGGTCTCGGCGCAGGCGAGCATCAGGCGCATATGCTCCGGCTCCACGTGCCTGCCGCCCGCCACCAGGCAGTGGTTCGAAGCCTCGCCGAGGCAGGTCCGGTAACAGCTCAGGCAGGCGTCG
Source organism: Methylobacterium oxalidis (assembly GCF_007992195.1). Classification (GTDB taxonomy): domain Bacteria; phylum Pseudomonadota; class Alphaproteobacteria; order Rhizobiales; family Beijerinckiaceae; genus Methylobacterium; species Methylobacterium oxalidis. The sequence continues at coordinate 29,541 of NZ_BJZU01000005.1, forward strand.
ATGCACGCCTGCATGGCCGGGTCGTTCGGGCTCATGGGACATCCTCGAAGCGTCGGGAATGCTTCAGGAACCGGTGCCCGCATCCCCCTGTTCCCGCTCCGGCAGGCGGACGCGGACCACCGTGCCGCGGCCGATCTCGCTCTCGATCGTGATCCGCCCGCGGTGGCGGTTCAGCGTGTGCTTGACGATGGCGAGCCCGAGGCCGGTGCCGCCCTGCTGGCGGCTCGAGGCGACGTCGACCCGGTAGAATCGCTCGGTGAGCCGCGGGATGTGCTCGGGCGGGATGCCGGGCCCGTCGTCGCTGACGGTGAGCTCGATCTCGGGCACGCTGCGCCGCCCCTGCGGCACCCGTGCGACCGCCACGGCGACGCGCTCGCCGCCGTACTTCACGGCGTTCTCGATCAGGTTCTCGACCACCCGCAGCAGTTCGTCCCGCTCGCCGAGGACCGGGCAGGCATCCCCGGCCGATTCCAGGGTCACGGCGACGCCGCGCTCGGCGGCGAGCGGCGCCTGCGCGTCCACCATCTGGCGGGCGATCTGGCAGATATCGACCGTCTCGGTCGGGGCGACGTGCTCGCGCAGCTCGATCCGCGACAGGGAGAGGAGGTCGTCGATGAGCCGCGTCATCCGCTGCGCCTGGGTGCGCATGATCGCGAGGAAGCGCTCGCGGGCGGCCCCGTCGTTGCGGGCCGGCCCCTGTAGGGTCTCGATGAAGCCGAGGAGCGAGGCGAGCGGCGTGCGCAATTCGTGGCTCGCGTTGGCGACGAAATCGACCCGCATCGCCTCGAGCCGCTGCGCCGAGGTGAGGTCGCGCAGGAACAGCACCACGTTCGGCTGGCCGCCCGCCTGCGGCATCGGCAGGGCGCCGATCTGCACCTCGAAGCTGCGCTCGGTCGGCACGCGGGTGGCGTAGCCGGTCTTGAGGGGCTGGCCGGTGCGCAGCACCTCCTCGATGCCGTCGATGACGTCCGGCGCCCGCAGGGCGAAGGAGAGCGGGTGGCGCAGCTTCAGGTTCGGCAGCAATTCCCGGGCGGCGGGGTTCGCCTCGATCACCACGGAGCGGCGGTCGATCAGGATGACGGGGTCCGGGATGTTGGCGAGCAGGGCCTCGGCGATGGCGTGGCGGGGCGGGCTCGCGGCCTCGGCCGGGACGGCGACGCGCCCGCGCTCGCGCCCGCCGACCGCGCCGCCGAGGACGAAGGCGGCGAGCGCCGCCCCGACGACGACGAGGTCGGGCCCGCCGTGCAGCGCGGCGGCGGCGGCGAGCGCGCCGGCGCTCACCCCCGAAGCGGTCCAGGCGGCCCTGCGCGCCCCGTCGGCCATGGCCCGCGCCTCAGCGGCGGAGGGAAGCCGTCACGGACGCCCGTCCGGATCGGCGCCGCGGCGCACCTGCTGCGCGCGCTTGAAGATCTCGTAGGCGCCGAGCATGGCGAGGGCGGACACGAAGGGTACGAGGTAGTAGCAGACCCGGAACAGCAGCAGCGATCCGAGCACCTGGTCCCGCGGCAGGCTCGACAGGGCGAGCAGGATCGTCGCCTCGAAGACGCCGAGGCCGCCGGGCGCGTGGCTCGCGATGCCGAGCATCGCGGCGAGCACGTAGACGGCGAGGAAGGTCGTGAAGCCGATCGTCAGGCCGGGGGGCAGCAGCACGTAGAGCACGGCCGCCGCCGCGCAGACGTCGCCGATGCCGACCAGCATCTGGCTGAACGAGACGGAGGCGCCGGGCAGCTCCAGCCGCCAGCCCCGGACCTTGACGCTGCGGCGCTTGAACGAGACCCAGGCGAGATAGCCGAGGACGGCCGCCAGCGCGGCGAGCCCGAGCCCCTGGTTGAGGCGGATCGACGTGAAGGTGAGCCCGGCGAGCTGGCCCGCCTCGATGATCAGGCTGAGCCCCAGCACCACGCCCATGCCGAGCCAGAAGGTGAAGCCCGCGATGACGGTGAGCGCCGCGATCTTGGGGGCGGACAGGCCCTCGCGGGCGTAGATCCAGTAGCGGATCGTGCCCGCCGTCAGCAGCGGGAAGCCGAGGGTGAAGCTCACCGCGTAGCTGGTGAAGGAGGCGAGTGCGGTGATCCGGTAGCGCACCTTCAGCTTGAGTTGGCGGAGCGCCAGCCCGTCGTAGCCGGTGAGGAAGAGGTAGCTGATGCAGACGAACAGGAAGGCGAGGCCGAGCTGCTTCGGCGTCGCCGCCGTGAAGGCCGCGTGCAGCTCCGACCAGGTGACGGTCTGGACGAGCTTCCACAGGACGCCGATCGAGACCGCGAACAGGATCACGCTCGCGGCGGTGCCGATCCAGGCGTAGCGGCCCCGCAGGCCGGAGCTCCGGGCGACCTGCGGCACGCCGGCGGCTTCCGCCGACCGGTCGGCCTCGATCGCCTCGGCGTCGTCGAGCGCCTTCTGATGCTGTCCGACAAAATTCATGGTGCTCGGCGTTCGCCTCCGCCGGGTGCAGCGCCCCGGCCTGTACGGGCGTGAGTCGATCCCCCGGCCTGTGCCGGGCCGCGGCCCGTTGGCGAGGCATTTAGGGGCAATGAGGTCCAAAGGCCAGCGAGGCGCCCCGGATCCGGGCGCCCCGTCCCCGTCCGGACGCCGGGCGCGGCCGGGCCCGCGCGCATCACCGTTGCGTGAAGCGCGGGCCTGCGAGGTGGGCGGCGGCCTCGGCGAGCCCGGCGCGGATCCGCGCGCTCACGCTCGGCGCGGTGCAGACGTAGGTCGGACTCGGATGCGGGACCGCGACGACGGGCAGGCCGGGGCGCAGGGCCTCGATGGCCGGCCGCGCCTCGCCCGCGAAGCGCCCGGCGAGCACCACCGCGGCGAGGCCGGGCAGGAGGTCGAGGAGGGGCGCGAGGTAGGGTGCGGCGGCCCTTATCTCGGCCCGCTTCGGGGCCCGGTTGAGGGCGCCCTCCGCGTGGATCACCCAGGGCACGGCGTTCCAGATCAGCGTGTCGCGCCGGGCGATGCCGGCCTCGGCCAGGAAGCGGAACAGGTTGGCGGAGGTCCCCGTAGCGTTGTCGCGGGAGACGAAGCCGGTGCGGAAGATCGCGGGGCCGGGCGTCTCGAGGAGGAGGAGCAGCCGCGCCGCCACGCCGCCGTCGAGCGGGTCGGGATCCGGCACGGGCGCCGACCGCTCCGCCGCGATGATGCGGGCGAGCGCCCGCAGGGGCTCGATGTGCGGCGCGCCGCCGGGCGTCTCCAGTATCGCGCGCCGCGTCGCCAGCGCCGCGGGGTCGCCGAGGCTCTTCGGGGCGGCCGGCTCAGGCGCCATCGCGGCCGGGCAGATCGTCCGGCAGGGTTCCGGAGACGCGGAAGCGCTCGACTCCGCCCTCCGCCGCGAGGCGGCGGGACAGCCCCTCTCGCCCGCCGAACTGGAAGCCGATCTGCGTCGCGTAGGCCGCGCAGGCGGCCTCCTTGCGGGATCCCGCCTCCGGGCTCAGCCGGATCTCGCGGGAGCCGAGGGTCGCGAAGCGGTCCCGCAGGGGCTCCTTCGGCGCGGCGTCGCGCACGGTGTAGGGATAGTCCCGCCACCACAGCACGGGCAGCGGGCAGGCCAGAGCGTCGAGGGCGCGCACGGCCTGGACATGGTCGACATGACCGCCGATCGCCTGCGGCGCGAGGAGGAGATCGGGCTTCTCCGCCGCGATCAGCTCCGCCAGCGCCGGCGCGAGCCCGGCCGCGACGCGGTCGTCGGGGCGCAGGGCCGCGAACAGCTCCGGCGCCGAGCCGTAGCCGCGGTGCGGCGCCTCGCGGAACGGCAGATGGCGCGGGGCGGCGGTGCCGAGGGCGGCGGCGGCGGCCACGTCCTCCTTCCGGCGCAGGGCCATGTAGTCGGCCTCCGCGGGCAGACCCTTGTCGAGCTGGCAGGCGAGCGCGAAGCCGCGCGGCTCGGGCACGCTGCCGGTGAAGAGCGTGGCCATCACCACCTGCCAGCCGCTGGCCGCGAGCATCGCCAGCGTGCCGCCGCAGGAGAAGGCGGCGTCGTCGAGATGGGGCGAGAGGGCGAGCGCTTTGGGCATGCGGCCTTCAGAGCAGGTGCGGCTCGCTCCGGAACCGGCAGTTCGGATCGAGCGGCAGGTCCGGGGAGAAGCCGGTGGCCGGCCCCTGCCCCGCGACCGCGGCGTAGACCTCCATGATCTGGCGGCCGACCGTCGTCCAGGAATAGACCCGGCGGCACTCCTCGAGCCCCGCCCGGGCGATCCGCGCGCGCAGACCCGCGTCCGCGATCACGCGGGCGAGCGCCTCGGTCAGGGCCGGCACGTCGCCGGGCTGCGTCAGGAGCCCGTTCTCGCCGTCGCGCAGGCAGTCCGAGACCCCGACCGAGTGGGTCGAGACCACGGCGAGCCCCGCCGCCATCGCCTCCAGGATCGTGTTCGAGAAGCCTTCCGCGTAGGTCGGCGAGGCGAAGATCTCGGCCTGCCGGTAGAGGTCGGGCACGCTCGCGTAGTCGGCGTAGCCCGTGAAGCGCAGCGCCTCCTCGGGCAAGCCGAGCGCGGCGGCGGCCTCCTGCGACGCCTCCACGTCGGGCCCGATCCCCGAGATCGTGGCGGTGAACGGCGTGCCGCGCGCTCTGAGGGCGGCGAGCGCATCGATGAAGTCGAGGACGCCTTTCCGGCGGTCGACGCGGCCATGGTAGAGGAGCCGGACCGGCCCGTCGTGCGGCTCCGGCAGCCCGTCCGCCGTGCCTTGCGCGAAGCGCGCCGTGTCGACGGCGCCCGGCACGATGGTGAAGCGGGCCGGATCGGTGCCGAGCCGGTCGCAGACCTCCTCCACGAAGGAGCGGCCGCCGATGAGGAGCGCGTTGGCGTGGTCGAGCACCGCGCACATGGCGCGCCGGTGCGTCTCGCAGCAGGAGCCGACCCAGTGCCCGTCGCCGCCCTGGATCGACACCACGTTCGGCACGCCGAGCCGGCGCGAGGCCAGGAGCACCGCCCAGCCGGTGGGGTAGCCGTACTGGGCGTGCAGCACGTCGAAGGGGGCGCGCGCGTGCTCGGCCGCGATGGTCACGACCATCGTCTCGACGTCGCGCTCGAAATCGCCGTTCGTCTGCTCGCCGACCTGCTCCAGGCCGATCACGCGCACGCCCGGCACCGGCGGGGGCGGCCCGCCGCCGTAGACGCGGGTGCCGAACGCGTCGCCCCGGTACTGGCTGATCATCGTGACGTCGTGGCCGGCGCCGACGAGTTCCCGGAGCAGGTTCTGCGCGTAGACGCTCATGCCGGATATCGCCGGGAAGTAGCGGCGGCTGACGAAGCAGATCCTCATCGGACAGGGATTTCCCGTGCGGTCATGTCGGGCGGCGGCAGCTCCGGCCCGGGCCGGCGGCAGTTCCTGAGGTAGTCGAGCGCCTTCGGGATCATGGTGTCGGCCCGGTGGCTCTCGCGGGAGAGCTCGACGCAGACGAGCTTGCCGAAGCCGATGCCCTCCAGCGCGTCGAGCACGCCGGGCACGTCCATGTCGCCCTCGCCGAAGGGCAGGTGGACGTGGACGCCGCGGGCCATGTCCTCGATCGCGACGGTGCCGATGCGGGGGGCGAACTCCGCCACCGCCGCGGCCGGCTCGCGCTCGCCGGTGACGAGGCAGTGGCCGGTGTCGAGGGCGAGGCACAGGCCCTCGGCCTGCAGGCCGGCGAAGTCGTCGAGGGTCTCGATCAGCATGCCGGGCTCGGGCTCCAGGCAGGGCACGACGCCGTTCTCGCGGGCGCAGGCCACAACCTCGTGGAGCCCGTCCCTCAGCCAGTGCCGCGCCTCGGCCGGGTCGACGCCGGGCTTCGGCACGCCGGCCCAGAACGAGACGGCCTCGGACTTGAGGATCGCCCCGATCTCGATCGCCCGCTTCAGGAAGCCGATGCGGCGCGCCCGCGCGGCGGCGTCGGCCGTCACCAGCGTCGGCTCGTGCTTGGCCTTCGGGTCGAGGAGGAAGCGGGCGCCCGTCTCGATGACCGAGCCGAGGCCGAGGCGCTCGAGCCGGCTCGCCACCCGCTCGGCCTCCCGCGCCCAGGTCTCGGCGAAGGGGTCGAGGTGGTGGATGTCGAGGGTGAGCGCGACGCCGTCGTAGCCGGCCTCGGCGATCAGGTCGATCGCGTCGTCGAGGCGGTGGTTGGCCGCGCCGTTGGTGTTGTAGGCGAAGCGAAGACTCATGCGGCCCGTCCCCTCTGCTCGAGCCGGAACGGCGCGTGGTGCGATTCCGGCTCGCGGTAGAGGGGATAATGGCTGCCGACGATCTGCTCGGCCAGCGCCACGTCGAACAGGGGCTGGCCGCCGAGGCGCTCGATCGCCTCGGGCGTCAGGCGGATCTCGCGCAGGGTCTCGCTCGGCGTGCCGAAGCGGACGAGCGGGTGGTCGCGCGCGATGAGCTTGGCCGCGTTGCGCTCGCCGATCCGGTAGTAGCTCATGGTCTCGACCTCGAGCCCCGGCACGATCGCCTTGACGACGCCGACCCCGCCGCCCGGCGGCGAGCAGTCGACGTAGAGGATGTCGAAGCCGGCCTCGGCCAGCCGCGCGCAGGCGATGGCGCCCCGGGCGTGCCCGTCCGCGGCGGGCGTCGTCGGCAGCTCGGAGAAGCGCTTGGTGGAGCGCTCCGCGTAGACCGTCTTCGCGAGCACCCCGTGCAGGTCGTCCGGCGGCAGCACGATCCACTCGAGCATGGCCTTGAGCGCCCGGCTCTCCTCCAGGTCGAGGCTCGGCAGGGCCTTGTCGATGAAGGCGCGGACGTAGCCCGGCGGCGTCACCCGCTCGGCGAAGGCGAGCGGCCCGTGGCCGAACGCCTTGCGCACGCGCGCGGCCTGGAACTCCAGGAGCGCCTTGCGCAGGGCCCGCTCGCGGTCCGGGTCGCAGGCCTCGCCGCAGGCCGAGAGCGCGATCGGCACGGGCGCGTCGGCGGGATTGGCGTCGTGGCCGACGACGTAGAGGTTCGTCAGGCCGAACTGGTCGGTGGCGAATTTCGGCAGGGCCCGGATGCCGAGCGATTCCAGCCTTGCCAGCATGGATGAGGTCTCGGGCCCAAGCCCTTCCGAGAGATCGAGCATCACGCCCTGGTCGAGGGCGCGGAAGAGCAGCCCGTTGCCGTCCCGCTGCAGCAGTTCGAGCACGCCGTGGCCGAGGGCGAAGGGCACGTCCGGCCCGGCGCCGAGGCCGTTCGTGATGAGGTTCGTGAACGGCTTGTAACCCTCTGACAGCTCGAAGTAATCCGTCGCCGCGACGTCGAGCGGCATCAGCACCGTCTCGCCGGTCGGGTGGCGGGTGGCCGCGGTCCATTCGAGCACGGTGCCGCGGCCGACGGGCGAGCCGGCCGGCAGGCACAGGGTCAGCGGGTCGGCGACCGAGCGGGCGCCGTAGACGCGCACGAGGTCGTCGTAGGAGGCGCGCTCCTTCCTGCGGGGGATCAGCGCCACCGAGGGCATCAGGTTCTCGGCGATCTCGGCCACCGCCCCGATGATGGCCTCGTCGTCGGTGGCGCCGTAGCCGATGCCGCTCGGCATGGCGCCGACGAAGTAGGGATCGTCGAGGAACAGCGAGACGAACCAGACCGGGATGCCGGTGCGGTCGAGGGGGGCGAGCGGGAAGCCGACGATGCGCCCCTCGGGCAGCACGTCGAGATAGGCCCGCACCGGCTCCGGCAGGCTCGCGGGCAGGCCCTCGATCCGGCGGGGTGCGCCGAAGCGGTAGGGGCGCGGCGCCCGGAGGCGGGCGTGGCGGGCGCGGTCGTCCTGGTCGTGCTCGGTCATGGTCCTCGATGTTCCCCGCACTCGTCCCGACGCGTCACCGGCCCGGCGCGGCGGCGCCGCGCTCGCTCGCGTAGGCCGCCGCCACCAGCCGCATCGTGTGAAGGTCGCGCTCGACCGAGTAGGCGGCGCGCTCCTCCGGGCGGCGCAGCGCCGAGCCGAAGGCGCGCACCTGCTCCAGGAAGGGCGAGGCCTGCGTGTCGAAGGCCACCGGCTCCGAGCGTCCGCTCGCGCCGTCCGTGAAGACGAGGCTGCCGCCGGCCACCTGCCCCATCGTGTCGACGGCCGCGAGCATGCCCTTCGTGCCGACCACCTCCAGCCGCCGGCGCGGCAGCGCGTCCGGGCAGTTGTAGGCGACGTGGAGATTGGCCAGCACGCCGGTGCCGGTGCGCCCGATCAGCAGGGCGCCGTCGTCGACGGCGTAGTCCTGCGCGCGGGCCTGGGTCAGGGCCGTGATGGTCGCGAGCGACTCGCCGGCCAGGAAATCGACGAGGTCGATGCCGTGGGGCGCGAGGTCCATCAGGGCGCCGCCGCCGGCCTGGCTCGGGTCGATCCGCCAGTTGTCGAGCCCCGCGACCGAGGTCCAGGCCCGGTCGAGCCAGCAGGCGTAGACGATGCGAACCGCCGTCACGGTGCCGAGGCGCCCCGCCTCGATCAGCGCCCGCATGGCCCGGTGGCCCGGGTGGTGGCGCTGGTCGAAGGCGGTGCCGTAGAAGACGCGGTGCCGCCGGACGGCATCGGCCATCGCCTCGGCGTCGGGAAGCTGCGCCGCCATCGGCTTCTCGCAGAGCACGGCCTTGCCGGCGACGGCGAGGGCGTCCACCGCCTCGCGGTGCAGGTGGTTCGGGGTGGCGACGTAGACGGCCTCCACCTCGGGATCGGCGATCAGCCCGGCGAGGTCCCCGTAGGCGCGCGCGCCTTCCGACTCCGCCGCCCGGCGGGAACCCTCTCCGGGGTCGCACACGGCGACCAGCCGGTGCCCGGCCGCGCGGATGCCCGGCGCCATGTAGTCGCGCGCGACCCAGCCGTAGCCGACGATGCCCCAGCCGACGTTGTCGCCCATCACCAGCGCTCCGGCAGGTCGACGAACTCGCGCCGCCGCACCCGGTCCGCCTCGGGGGCGCTCGGCGGCCCGACCCAGTCGAGGGCCTCGGGGCCCGGCGAGCGCATCGGGTAGGTCACCTGCGCGGCGTATTCCTGCTCGTAGCGCTCGGAGGGCCAGCGGATCGCGTAGGCGCCCGCGCCGTCCGGCACGTAGAGCGGGTTGAGGCGCAGCTGCGTGCCTTCCCGCGGCAGGGACAGCCCGTCCACCACGGAGCGCGGCGCCGGGCGCATGCCGGGCCCGGCCACCACCGAGAACGCCTCGCAGCTCCGGATCTCGGCCGGGAGCCGGGGCGCCGGGGCGCGGGTCTCGACGAGGGCCCGGGTCAGCTCGGCGTCATCGTAGACGAGGGCGTCCGGGAACAGCTCCTCGATGTCCTCCGCCGAGACGGCGCGGCCGGCCGAGAAGCCCGGCCGGTCGCTGTTGTGGATGTGGCTGAGCGCCAGCCAGCCGTCGTCGCCCGCGTTCTGGCGCAGGCATTCGAGCAGGCCGGCCTTGTCGTCGAGGAAGTAGAAGGCGTCGTTGCAGACGACGAGATCGACCGGAGCGCCGCTCACCGGCCAGTGGGGCGAGCCGGCATCGAAGCAGACGAGCTGCGCCTTCTCGCCCACCACCCAGTGCCGGGCGACCCAGAGCTTGGCGAAGACGACGTCCGCGCCCGCCACCTTGGCGCCGTGGCGCTGCAGCGCGCGCAGGTAGTGCCCGATGCCGCAGGCGAACTCGAAGACGCAGGCCGGCTCGTTCCAGTGCGCCTCCAGCAGCGCGAGGCCGGCGAGGTAGGTGGGGTCGCTCCAGCGGTGCAGGAAGTAGTCGCCGACGCGGCCCCAGCCGAGGAGCCGCACCGCGTCGCGCAGGGTCGCCTCCTCGCGCCCGTGCACAAGGGCGGCGAGGTCGGCCGGGTCGGCCGGCGGCCCGGTCCACCAATCGTCCTGGTCGGCGAGGAGCGCCACCAGCGCCTTCTCGCGGCCGTTCCCCGGCGCCTCCTCGTCGAGATGCGCCAGCACCTCGGCGATCAGCGCCTCGCGCCCGATGCGCAGGTAGGGGATGCCGTCGAGCACCGGCCAGCGCGCGCCGGTCTCGGCGTCGCGCAGCGAGTGCGGCGTGTCGGAGCGGAGCGCGTTGCCGGTCTCGGGCGAGGTCAGGGTGAAGGGGATCATGCTCTCTCTACCCGCCCCCGTCGCGTGTGCGATCACGGGATGCGCATATCCTTCAGCACCCGATCATGGAACCCCTTCACCGGGCCGGCATGGACGAGTTCCATCTCGTCGAGCACGGTGCCCATGGTGAGGCTCGCCGCGCGCAGGTGCTGGGCGATCTGCAGGACCCGGTCGATCGCGTCCGCCGCGTGGAAGGCCCGACCCTCCGCGGTGGCGTCGTCCGGCAGCACCGCCCGCGCCCGCTCGACCTCGGCGCGAAGGCGGGCATCGAGCTCGCCGAGCGCCCAGCCGGCGGTGCGCGCCATGATCGGGCCGAGATGGTCGCCGAGCAGCATCTCGCCGGTGAAGCCCGCGTCCGGCATCGCCGCGTTGTGGAAGTGGTGCGCCATCGCCGCGAGGAACACCGTGGTCGGGTCCGCCCGGTAGAAGGGGCTCAGCACCACGCCGTAGACGGCCACCATCAGGCAGTGCTCGGCGTGGTTCTCCGGCGGCTCCAGGAGAATGCGGGGCTTGCCCGGGCAGGTCACGCCAGCCCGCGGCTGCTGCGCGAGCGCCGCGACGAAGCCCGGTACAGGCCCCGCCTCCAGGCTCGCGCGGGTGCGCAGCCGCTCGCGCAGGCGCCCGCGCAGAGCCTCGTCCACCTCGCCCGTCACCGCGTCGAAACCCGTGACGAGGACGTCGCCGACGGCTTCGTCGGAGAGGCCGGCCGCCTCCAGGAAGGCGGCGTCGAGGTCGCAGAGGCGGCAGGCCGCCAGGGTCTTCGCTGTGATCTCCAGGGCCACCGCTTCCGGCGCGGCGCCCCCGGTCAGGGCGCTCCAGCCCTGCGCGAACAGGCGCTCGGCGACGGAGCCCGGGCGCCCGGCCGAGCGCACGCGCTTGAGATCGTTCAGCTCGACGAGAAGCTCGCGGAGCGCGACGGGCGCTGCGGCGCCCGCGGCGGGGCCGGACATCAGTGCACGCCGAGCCAGTCGAGAAGCATCTTCTCCTGCTTGCCGAAGGCGTGCTCCGGACCGTGGCCGTTCCTGACCATCGGCGCCTTGAAGAAGGTCGAGAGCTGCTCCTGCACGCCGCCGTCGCCGCGCTTCTTGGCGAGGTCGAGCACGCGGGCGATCTCGATGACGAGCGGCGCGGCGAGGATCGAGTCCTTGCAGAGGAAGTTGACCTTGATCTGCATGCGCTGGCCGAGGAAGCCGGTGACGTCGATGTTGTCCCAGGCTTCCTTGTCGTCGCCGCGCGGGCGGTAATAGTGGATGTGCACGAGGTGGTCCTCGACCGGGTAGCCGAGGATCGAGTCGAGCACGGTGCCCTTGGTGTTGAGCTTCGACTGGAGCGAGCTCGGATCGTTGAGGGCGAGGCCGTCGCGGTTGCCCAGGATGTTGGTGGAGAACCAGCCGTCCACGTGGAGCGCGCGGGCCTTCAGCGCCGGGGCCAGCACCGTCTTCATCATGGTCTGCCCGGTCTTGCCGTCCTTGCCGGCCACCGGGACGTTGAGGTCCTTGGCGAGCTCCAGCAGGGCCGGCACGTCGGCGGCCACGCTCGGGGTGAAGTTCGCGTAGGGCACGCCGCTCTTGATGGCCGCGTAGGCGTAGAGCATCGCCGGGCTGATCGACTCGTCGCTCGCGTCGAGGCCCTTCTCGAAGGCCGCCGAGGAGTTCAGGACGGGCTCGCTGAGGTCCGGCCAGCGCTCGGTCGAGGCGAGGTTCACCACCACCACCTCGTCGAGGTTGCTCTCCTGGCGGAAGCGCCGGAGATCGTTGGCGATGATCGAGACGGTCTCGCGGTGGTCCTTGGCGACGATGCGGTTGCCGCCGTCGATGTTCTTGCAGAACTTGGCGCTGCCGACCGCCGGCCAGGGAGTGATGCCCTTCAGGACCTGGGCGCCGTTCTCGATGTCCTGCTTGGTGAGGACGCCGTGGCCCGAGGCCGCCGAGGCGAGGTCGTCGCCGTTGAGGTCCCAGCCGCCGAACACGAGGTCCTTGTAGTCCGCCATCCCGGCCACCGGCACGTTCGCCAGGGGCAGCCCGTCGAGCCTGTTCGATCCGGACTTGATCATCTCGATGCCGGCGATCGCTGTGGTGGCGACGGCGCCACCCATGCCAACGAACGCAACGCCGACGCGGCGACCGGTCTGCATGCTCATCGGAAACGGACTTCCTTGCTGTGAAGACGCGGGGGCGTCGGATAGGCACGAAGAGCCAGCCCCGCGTAGGCCCTAGGTAACTGGCTCTGTCAGGCTTCGTTCCAAGCCCCGATTGGACAAATTTCTGCCCCCGTTCGCCTGAACCGCGCCCGAACGGATCGTTCAAAATTCGTGAAAATCCAGGGTTAACCGACCCTTAAGGGTGCCACGGTTGAATCACCGCGTCGTCCCATTGTGGACACAGCGGGCGGCGACATAGCCGCCACTTGATCGAAGCCGCGCCCAAGCAAGCCGCGGCACGACAAAGGAAGAATGATGGGGGTTTTCCCGGAGCCGGCGCTTTGCGCCGACGACGTGAGATGTCTCGTGTCAAGCGAGACTGTGGATCAGGACCGGACCGTAGCGTGGCTGCTGCGAGTCGAGCCCGCAAGACAGGGCCGGCGCAGTGCCAATATTCGCCGCCGTGTGGTCACGACTTTGCTGGCCGGCCTCGTCGGCTTCAGTTTGCCGCAGAGCGCGCTGGCCCCGGCCTCCGCTCACGACCGCATCGACGAGCGGGCCTTCGCGGCCCGGGACCTCGCGGCCCGGACGGCGCCGGAGCGGCCGGCCGACTGGGGCGGCGTGCCGCTCCTCGACCAGGAGCCCGCCACCACGGCGCTCATCGAGAGCGACCTCGCGGCCCTGCCGCAGCCCCGCGCCAGCTCCGGCGACGAGGTGCTGCGCTTCGGCGAGATGAGCGTGCCGCGCCACATCGTGGAGACGATCCTGCGCGCTTCCGCGGAGGCCGGCGTCGACCCCGTCTACATGATGGCGCTCGCCGACAAGGAGTCGAGCTTCTCCACCAAGGCGAAGGCCGCGACCTCCTCCGCCGAGGGCCTGTTCCAGTTCCTCTCCGCCACCTGGCTCGAGATGATCCGCGATTTCGGCGCCCGCTACGGCTACGAGGAGGAGGCCGCCGCCGTCACCGGCCGCGGCGCGGCCATCACCGTCGCGGGCGACGGGATGCGCGAGCGGGTGCTCCGGCTGCGGCGCGACCCCTACGTGGCCTGCCTGATGGCGGCCGAGCTGATCAAGCGCGACCGCGCCCGGATCGAGGCCCGGATCGGGCGCGACCTCAAGACCTCGGAGCTCTACCTCGCCCACTTCTTCGGCACGTCGAGCGCCGGCCGCTTCCTGGCGCTCAGCGCCGAGCAGCCCGGCAAGATGGCGGCCAAGGAGTTCCGCAGCGCGGCCCGCGCGAACCGCAGCCTGTTCACCGAGAAGTCCGGCAAGGGCCGGCGCGGCCTGACCGTGGCCGAGGTCTACGAGCGGATCGACGACATGATCGACCGCCGCCTCAACCAGTACGAGGGCGTGGCCGCCCTGGCCGAGACGCTCAACGCCCAGGCCGAGACGCTGGCCGAGAAGGCGCCGGCCGAGCGCTCCGCGCCCGCGCCGGAGGTGCGGCTGAAGGTCACCGACGCCTCGCTGCCCGAGGCGCGCTGACGATCCGCGCCGGGCTCAGTGGGCGGCCGGCGGGCCGCCCTCGCGCCTGACCCGGCTCAGGATCATGGCGAGCGGCACCGCCGAGGCCGAGACCAGGGCGAGCGTCCAGAACACGTCGATATAGGCCCAGAACGCCACCTGCCGGGCGAGCTGCTGGCCGATCCAGGCGGTGGCCTGCCCCTGCGCGTCGACGCCGGCCGCCCCGTGCTGGGCGAAGTAACGCGTCGCACGGGCGAGGGTCTCCTGGTAGGCGGGATCGGCCGGCGAGACGTGCTCGACGAGCCGGCTCTGGTGGAACTGCTGGCGGTAGGCCAGCACGTTCTGGGCGAGGGAGACGCCCATCGAGCCGCCGACGTTGCGGGCGACGTTGATGAGCGCCGAGGCCTGGTCCGTCTGCGACTTGTCGATGCCCTCGTAGGAGGCCGCCGTGATCGAGATGAAGATCATCGGCAGGCCGATGCCGATGTAGATGCGCGACCACGCGAAGAACCAGAACGTGCTGTCGCCGTAGAGCCGGGTGAGGTCGTACATCGCGAGGGCGACGATGGTGGCGCCCGCGGCGATCAGGTATTTCGGCTGGACCGTTCCCGAGACGCGGCCGATCACGAGCATCATGAACACGGTGACGAGGCCGCCCGGCGCCAGGGCGAGGCCGGCGAGGGTCGCGGTGTAGCCGAAATAGTCCTGCACGATCTGCGGGATGAACTGCGTCGTCGCGATCAGGATCGCGCCGGTGGCGAGCATCACGAGGAAGCAGGCACCGAACTGCCGCTTGCCGAGGAGCCGCAGGTCCACGACCGGGTTCTTGCGGGTCAGTTCCCACGGGATCATCAGCACGAAGGCGACGACGCTCAGGATCGCGAAGGTGACGATCAGGTTCGAGCCGAACCAGTCCTTCCGCTGACCCTCGTCGAGCACGACCTCCAGCGAACCGAGGAAGGTGGCCACGAGCAGGAAGCCGATCAGGTCGAAGCGCACGCCCTCGCGCCGCAGCCGGCGCCGCTCCTGCTTGGCCGAGTCCGGATCCTCCAGGAGGAGGTACATCAGGCCGAGCGCCAGGAGGCCGATCGGCCCGTTGATCAGGAAGCACCAGTGCCAGGACACGTTGTCGGAGAGCCAGCCCCCGAGGGTCGGCCCGACGACGGGCGCCACCACCACCGCGAGCCCGTAGAGGGCGAAGGCTTGGCCACGCTTCTGCGGCGGGAAGGAATCGGCCAGGATCGACTGGGCGAGCGGCGCCATGCCGCCGCCGCCGAGCCCCTGCAGCACCCGGAAGACGAGGAGCGACTGCAGGTTCCAGGCGAAGCCGCACAGGATCGAGGCCACGGTGAAGAGCGCCACGCTCCACATGAAGAAGGCCTTGCGGCCGAAGCGCTTGGCGAGGAAGCTCGAGGCGGTGAGGACGATGGCGTTGGCGACGAGGTAGCTCGTCACCACCCAGGCGGCCTCGTCCGGCCCGACCGCGAGGCCCCCCGAGATGTAGCGGAGCGCCACGTTCGCGATGGTGGTGTCGAGCACCTCCATGAAGGTGGCGAGCGACACGACGAGGGCGATCGCCCAGGGGCTGTGCCCGCCCGCGGCCTTCGGCAGCGACCCGGACCTCGCCCGCGAGCCGCCCCCGTCCGAGGCGGCGGCGCCCGCGCTCATCGCACGCGCACCGTCGGCACGATCGACATGCCGGGGCCGATCGAGACGTCGCCCGGCCAGTCCTCGACCACGATCTTCACGGGGATGCGCTGGACCACCTTCACGTAGTTGCCCGTGGCGTTCTGGGCCGGGAGCAGGCTGAAGGCGGTGCCGGAGCCGGGCTGCACCGAGTCGACGCGGCCGTGGATCCTGCGGTTCGGGTAGGCGTCGATCTCGATGTCCGCGCTCTGGCCGGGACGCATGTCGGTGATCTGCGTCTCTTTGTAGTTCGCGGTCACCCATTTCTCGTCGGGCACGAAGGTGGCGAGCGCCTGGCCGGCCTGGGCGAACTGGCCCTTGGCCCCGGAGAGCTGCACGATCCGGCCGGCCTGCGCCGCGGTCACGGTCGTATAGCCGAGGTTGAGCTCGGCCTGGGCGGCCTGGGCGCGGGCGGTGGCGAGGCTCGCCTCGGCGCTCGCCTTCTGTGCCTCGAGCGAGCCGATCTGCTTCTGCGCGGCGATCACGCTCCCCTGCGCCCGCTGCAGCGCGGCCTCCTGCTGCTCCAGGTTCGAGGTCGATTGCTGCGACTGCTGCACCGTGCCGGCGCCCCGCGTCGCGAGGTCCTTGTAGCGGGCGGCGTCCGCCTTGGCGAAGTCGAGGGCGGCCTGTGTCTGGGTCACCTGTGCCCTGGCGACGTCGATCTGCGCCGTCTGCGTCTCGATCTGCGCGTCGACGTTCCGGATCGAGGCTCGGGCGGAGGCGATCTGGGCCTGGGCCTGGGCGAGCGCCACCTCGTAGTCGCGCCGGTCGATCCGGAAGAGCGTGGCGCCGGTCTCGACGTGCTGGTTGTCGGTCACCGGCACGTCGACGACGTAGCCCGCGACCTTGGGGGCGACCGTGAACTGGCGCGCGTCGACGAAGGCGTCGTCGGTCGACTCGAAGGGGTGCAGGTAGACGAGCCAGTAGAGATAGCCGGCGACGCCGAGCGCGACGAGCGCGAGCGCGCCGAGGCCGAACCGGACGGGGTGGCGCCGGATCAGGCCCGGGCGCTCCGCCTCCTCGCCGCCCTCCTTGGCTGCGGCGTCGCTTCCCTCCCGGCCCGCCTCCGCAGTCCGCGCGTCGCCGGGCTGCCCGTCCGGCTTCCCGCGCGCCTCGGCAGCGCCGCCGACCTCGATCACGTCGCGGCCGCCTGCGGGCGCGGCAACGTGAGGTCGCGCGCCGCCCTCGGGCCGCGTGCCCAGCCGGTCATCAAGCATGGATGCTGCGTCCGCCAACGTTCCGGAGCCGCGAACGACCCGGAACACCCGATAACCCGCCTCGCAGCTGCAAAGACGGAAGTTGCCGCAAGGTTCCGTACGCCCTCGACGCAGGTGAGCCGGCGGGAACACCGGATCAGGCGGCGCGTTCGACGGCCGAGGTTCCGCAGCGCGGCAAACGTCCCGCTACCTCTGAGGAGCTTTCGCCATGACAGCCGGCACCCCGATCGACCCTCCCCGTCCGGCCGGCCCGCCACCGCAGGCGGCCACCGGAATTCCGGGCCTGCCGCTCGACGGCATCGCCCGGCTCGATGCGATGAGCACGGTCCTGGCCCGCAACTGGTGGCTGGTGGCTCTGCGCGGCCTCTGCGCGATCCTGTTCGGCGTGATCTGCCTCGTGGCGCCGCTCCCCACGATCCTCACCTTCGTGATCTTCTTCGCGGCCTACATGCTGGTGGACGGCGTGGTCGGCATCGTCTCCGCGGTGCGGGCGGCGCAGCGGCACGAGCGCTGGGGCATGCTGCTGCTTGGGGGGCTCCTCGACATCGTCGTCGGCGTCGTCGCCTTCCTGATGCCGGCGGCCGCTGTCTGGGCCTTCATCTACCTCGTCGCGCTCTGGGCGCTGATCGCCGGCGGCCTGATGGTGGCGGCCGCGTTCAAGCTCCACCTGAACTACGGGCGCTGGTGGCTCGTCCTCGGCGGCGCGATCTCGATCCTGTTCGGCATCGCCCTCCTCATCAACCCGGGCATGTCGGCGGTGGTGCTGACGTGGTGGATGGGCGGCTACGCGGTCGCCTTCGGCATCATGCTCCTGATCCTCGCCTTCCGCCTGCGCGGCCGGCACGAGGAGGCGGGCCGGCCGATGCCGGCGCCGCGAGTGGGCTGAAAAGGGGCTCTTGCGCCTCTCGGCGCGACCGAGCAGCGTGCTAGGCTGATCGGCGGCCGCGGACGGACGCCGATTCTGACCGGAGACGAAACGTGGACGTCAAGGAAGCCGTCGCGAAAGCCAGGGAATACCTGTCCCTGGTCTTCTCGGACGAGCCGATCTCCGAGATCAGGCTGGAGGAGGTCGAATTCGACAGGGTCGACGAGGCCTGGCTCATCACCTTCGGCCTCGTGCGCCCGAACGTGGCGGGGAAGGTGGGCCAGATCGCGGCCCTCACGGCCGGCGCGCCCTACAAGCGCAGCTACAAGATCGTCCGGGTGCCGAATTCCGGTGACGGTGTGCCCTCGATCAAGATCCGCGAATTTGCCGAGGAATGAGCCCGCGCATCATCCTCGACACCCAGCTCATCGTCCTGCTGGCGGTCGGCGTGACCTCGGCCGACATCATCCCCAAGCACAAAAATCTCACCGAGTTCACCTGCGAGGACTTCGAACTGCTCCTCCTGCTGCTCGGCCCCGATCCTGACCTCCTGCTCCTGCCCAACACCGTCTCCGAGGCCGCGAACCTCCTGCGGCACCATCGCGAGCCCGAACGAGGCCGCATCATGGAGAAGTTCCGCGAGATCGTTGGCCGGAACCCGGAACGCTACATCCACAGCCGGCTGGTGACGCAACAGCCGGAATACCTTCGGCTCGGCGTGACAGATGCGGCGATCCTCGGGATCTTCTCGCCGGGCGAGGAGATCCTGACAGCCGACGCCGCCCTCTACATCGCGGCGATGCGGCGCGGTCTCAGCGCGACGAATTTCCATCACAAGCGCGAGGAGTTCGGCATCGTCTGAGATGCCGCGGTCTCGCCGCCGCCGGGACAGGCGTTCGCGCGTAGCCTCGGGCGAAGGATCCGGTCTACAAGGTCGCCGCGGCCCTGGTCTGGCCGCTTCCGGAGCACGATGGGCCCGACGGATCACGATCGCGCGCGGGGCGGAGAGGCCCCCCCTGACACCCGCGCCGCCGCCCGCGAGGCCGCCGCGGCGGCGCGCGTCCTCGGGCGCCAGCTCGGCATCCTGGCGGCGGGCGCGGCCCGCGGCGCCGGGGCGCGGACCCGGGCCGCTGCGGCCGGCACTGGCCCGCTCCTGCGCGGCCTGTCGGCGCGCCTGCGCCGCCCGGGGCCCGGCCGCGCCGTCCCCCCGGACGCCGGGGACGCGGCCGCGCCGGTCCAAGCCCGCGGCTGGCGGGCAAGGCTCGCGCGCCGGCCGGTCCTCGCGGCGGCGGCGCTCCTCGTCGCCCTGCCGCTCGTCGGCCTCCTGTTCCTCGTCGTCACGAGCTTCCTCACCCTGCCCCCGCTCGGCGGCGCGGCCCTCGACCCGGGCCAGCGGGCGCTCACCGTCGAGGCCGACGACGGGCGCGTCTTCGCGACCCGCGGGGCCTTCCGCGGGCAGAAGCTGACCGCCGCCGACCTCCCGCCCCACCTCGCCCAGGCGATCATCGCCATCGAGGACCGGCGCTTCTACGGCCACTGGGGCGTCGACCTGCGCGGCCTCCTGCGGGCGGCCTGGCGCAACGCGCTCGGCGGCGGCGTGCGCGAGGGCGGCTCGACCATCACGCAGCAATACGTCCGTCTGACCTCGCTCAACCAGGAGAAGACGCTGCGCCGCAAGATCCAGGAGGCGTTCCTGGCTCTGCGCGTCGAGAGCGAGATGTCGAAGGACGAGATCCTGCTCGGCTATCTCAACACCGCCTATTTCGGGGCCGGCGCCTACGGCATCGACGCGGCGGCGCGGCGCTATTTCGGCAAGCCCGCCAAGGCGCTCACCCTGCCCGAGGCGGCGATGCTGGCCGGCCTCGTGCGGGCGCCCTCGCAGCTCGCGCCCACCCGCAATTTCGGCGGCGCCAAGGAGCGGGCGGACGTGGTGCTCCAGACCATGGTCGAGACCGGCGCCATCACCGCCGAGGCGGCCGACAAGGCGCGCGCCCAGACGATCACGCTGCGCACGCCCCCCGAGACGCCGCCCGGCACCAACTACTTCCTCGACATGGTGGCGGGCGACGTGAAGCGCCTCGCCGACACGCCGGGCGACGTGACCGTGCGCACCACCCTCAACCTCGACCTGCAGAGCCTCGCCGAGGGCGTCGTGGCCCGCCGCCTCGACGCGGAGGGTGCGAAGAAGAAGGCCGGCCAGGCGGCTCTGGTGGCCCTCTCGAAGGACGGGGCGATCCTCGCCATGGTCGGCGGCCGCGACTACGAGGACAGCCAGTTCAACCGCGCCACCCAGGCGAAGCGCCAGGCGGGCTCGCTGTTCAAGCTGTTCGTCTATCTCACCGCCTACGAGAAGGGCTTCTCGCCCGAGAGCGTCCTCGTCGACCGCCCGGTGCAGATCGGCGACTGGGAGCCGCAGAACGCCAACAACCGCTTCCGCGGCGCGGTGCCGCTCTCGACCGCCTTCGCCCTCTCGATCAACACGATCGCGGCGCAGCTCGCCGACGAGGTCGGCGTGCCGGCGGTGATCGACACGGCCCGCCGCCTCGGCGTCGCCTCGGACCTGCCGAACGTGCCGAGCCTCGCCCTCGGCTCGGCGGAGGTGACGCTCCTGGAGATGACCCGCGCCTACGCGGGCGTGCTCGCCGACCGGATGCCGCTCGAGGCCTACGGCGTCCACGCGATCCGCGGGGGCGCGCCGCAGCCGCTCTACGTCCACCCCGACCCGAAGGCCGCGCCGGGCCTGCCCCGCGACACCCGCGCGATGATGCTCGACTCGCTCCAGGCGGTCGTGGACGGGGGCACCGGCAAGGCGGCCCGCGTCGCGGGGATGCCGGTCGGCGGCAAGACCGGCACGACGCAGGAGTACCGCGACGCGTGGTTCGTCGGGGTCACGCCCGACATGGTCGTCGGCGTCTGGGTCGGCAACGACGACAACGCCGCGATGAACCGGGTCAGCGGCGGCGACATGCCGGCCGCGATCTTCCGCGACTTCGTGCAGCGCGCCTCCGCGCAGATGGCCAAGGGCCGCGCCAAGCGGCCCTCCGCGGCGCGGG
Source organism: Methylobacterium oxalidis (assembly GCF_007992195.1). Lineage (GTDB taxonomy): Bacteria > Pseudomonadota > Alphaproteobacteria > Rhizobiales > Beijerinckiaceae > Methylobacterium > Methylobacterium oxalidis. The sequence goes on from NZ_BJZU01000005.1 coordinate 49,942, forward strand.
CAGAGCCCGCCCCCGCGGCCCCCGCTCCGGCCGCGCCGGGAGCGGAACTGCGCGGCGTGCCGGAAGTGATCGACACCGGCACCCTCGCCTTCCGGGGCCGCGTGGTGCGCCTCCTCGGCGTCGAGGGCGAGGGCGGGGCGCTGGCCCGCCAGCTCGCCCGCTACCTGCGCCGGCGGGAGGTGATCTGCACGCCCGGCTCCGAGGCGCCGGCCGGCTCCGCCGCCCTCCGTTGCCGGATCGACGGGGACGACCTCGCGTCCCTGATCCTGGCGGCCGGCGGCGCCCGCGCCAGCGAGGACGCGCCGGCGGACCTCCTCTCCGCCGAGGAGCAGGCCCGCTCGGAGCGGGCCGGCCTCTGGCGGCGCGAGCGCTGAGCGCGAGGCTCAGGCCGCCCGGACCTCGCCGAGGAAGCGCCTGACCTCGGCGCCGAGGTGCTCGGCCTGGGCGCTGAGGCCGGAGGCCGAGGTCAGCACGCGGCCGGCCGCCGCCCCGGTCTCGCCCGCCGCGCCCGCCACGCGGCTCACCGTTCGGGTCACCTCGCCGGTGCCGCCGGCCGCCTGACCGACGTTGCGCACGATCTCCTGCGTGGCCGAGCCCTGCTCCTCCACCGCCGCCGCGATGGTGCCGGTCGCCCGGTTCATCTCGCCGACCCGGCCCGCGATCCCCCGGATCGCCGACACCGCCTGGCCGGTCGCGCCCTGGATCTCGCCGATCTGGCGGGAGATCTCCTCGGTGGCCTTGGCCGTCTGGGCGGCGAGTTCCTTCACCTCGGTCGCGACGACCGCGAAGCCGCGGCCGGCATCGCCCGCGCGGGCCGCCTCGATGGTGGCGTTGAGGGCGAGCAGGTTCGTCTGACCGGCGATCGTCGAGATCATCGCCACCACATCGCCGATCCGGGTCGCGCCGGCACTCAGCGCCTCGACGAGGTCGGCCGTGGTCGCGGCCTCCTCCGCGGCGGCGGCGGCGAGGCTCGCCGAGCCCTGCACCTGACGGCCGATCTCGTTGACCGACGAGCCGAGTTCCTCGGCCGCCGCGGCGACCATGGAGACGTTGGCCGAGGCCTGCTCGGCCGCCGCCGCCGCGCTGGCCGACTGCTCGGCGGTGGCGGCCGCATTGCCGCTCATGGCTTGGGCGGTGCCCTGGAGGTCGCCCGCCGCCGTCGAGACCGCCTCGACGATGCCGCCGATCGCCCGCTCGAAACCGTCCGCGAGGTCGCGCATCGCCGCCTTGCGCTGCGCCTCGGCGCCGGCGCGCGCGAGCGCCGTCTCCTCCTCCAGGGCCCGCGCCCGGATCAGTCCGTCCTTGAACACCTGCACCGCGTCGGCCATGGCGCCGACCTCGTCCCGGCGGCCGACGCCCGGCACCGCCGCGGCGAGGTCCCCGGCCGCGAGGCGGCCCATCGCGGCGTTCATGCCGCGGATCGGGCGGCTGATGCCGAGATGCAGCAGCACGAGCGAGCCGGCGGCGGCGGCGAGCATCACGACGATCCCGATCGCGGTGGCGAGCCGCGAGGAGGCGCCGGCCGCGGCGGCCGCCGCGTCGCGCACCCCGAGCAGGGATTGCTCTTCCGCCATCGCCTGCCCGGCCGTGCTGCGAAGGGCGTCCATGGCCGCCTTGCCGCCGCCGGCGGCCTCCATCCGCCGCGCGTCCTCCCGGGTCTCGGGCGCGCGCATCAGGGCGATCTCGGGCTCGGCGATCGTCTCGCGCCAGCGCCGGCCCAGCGTCTCCATCTCCGCGATGCGGGCCTGCTGCCCCGCGTTGTCGATGGTGAGGCGGCGCGCCGTCGCGAGCGCCTCGGCGAAGGTGGTCGCTCCCTTCCGGTAGGGGGCGAGAAAGGCTTCGTCCCCGGCGATCAGGAATCCGCGCAGCCCGGTCTCCTGGTCCACCATCGACTTGACGGCGTCGTCCACCGCTCGGATCACGGTGTGGGTGTGTGCGGTCCAGCGGGCGGTCTCCTCGATCGACGAGAGGTTGCGCAGGGACACCGCGCAGATCGTGAGACCGACCAGGATCAGGCTGGCGAGCGTCGCCCCGATCTTGCTGGCTATGGACAGGTTGGCGAGCTTGGGCATCGGAGTTCCGCCTCATGCAAATGAGCCGCGGCGCGGGCCGCGACTCGACGAATCTGACGGAATCCTGATCTGAAGTGATCAAAGAGAGATTAATGCAGTCTAGATAGCCGGTTTTTGCTCAGTAATATTACACAATACTCAGATATGGGCGATTTTTGTCAAAAACCTGCTCGGCCAGCGGCCGGCGAAGGTCTTTCGCCTCGAGGTCGGCATCTTTGGGTTGCGCTCAGCGGAACGGCGGCTCGTCGAAGCTGCGGAGCTTGCGCGAGTGCAGGCCCTGGCGGTCGGCGCGGAGCGCGTCGAGGGCGGCGAGGCCGATCAAAAGGTGCTCAGCCACCGCGCGCTCGTAGAAGGCGTTGGCGGAGCCGGGCAGCTTGATCTCGCCGTGGAGCGGCTTGTCCGAGACGCAGAGCAGCGTGCCGTAAGGGACCCGCAGCCGGTATCCCTGGGCGGCGATGGTGCCGCTCTCCATGTCGACGCCGATGGCCCGCGACAGATTGATGCGCCGCCGCTCCTGCGAGAAGCGCAGTTCCCAGTTGCGGTCGTCATAGGTGACGACGGTGCCGGTGCGCAGGCGGCTCTTGAGCGCCTCGGCCTGCTCGCCGGTCACCTGGGCGGCCGCGGCCTGGAGCGCGAGCTGCACCTCGGCGAGGGCCGGCACCGGCACGTCCGTCGGCACCAGCTCGTCGAGGATGCGGTCGCGCCGAAGGTAGCCGTGGGCGAGGACGTAGTCGCCGATCCGCTGCGACTGGCGCAGGCCCCCACAATGGCCGACCATCAGCCAGCAATGCGGGCGCAGCACCGCGAGATGGTCGGTGATGGTCTTCGCGTTCGAGGGGCCGACGCCGATGTTGACGAGGGTGGTCCCCTCCAGCGTTCCGTCCGGCCGGCGCGCCACGAGGTGGTAGGCGGGCATCTGGAAGCGGTGCCAGGGCGAGGCGGCGATCAGGGCCGCCGGGTCGGCGCCCGCCGCCTCGGCGCGGCCGACCGCGATGCCGCCGGGCAGGATCATCTGCTCCAGCCCCGCCTCGCCCGCCGCGAGGCGCTCCAGGCCGTGACGCACGAAGCGGTCGACGTAGCGGTGGTAGTTGGTGAGCAGGATCCAGGGCTGGACGTGGCGCCAGTCGCAGCCCGTGTAGTGGACGAGCCGGCGCAGGGAGTAGTCGACCCGGATCGCGTCGAAGAGCGCGAGCGGGCGCGGCGCGCCGGGCGCCTGCTGCCAGGTCCCGTCCGCGATCTCGTCCCCGACGACGGAGAGAAGCGGCACGGGGAAGTAGGTGGCGAGCTCGGCCGGGCCGATCCCGCCGCGGGTCAGGTCGGCGCCGGGCTCCAGCACGTAGGGGTACGGGATCTCCTGCGCGCTGAGGCCGACCTCGAGGCTCACGCCGTAATCCGCCACCAGCGGCTCGAGCTGCGCCTCGAGATAGGACCGGAAATGGTCGGGCTGCGTCACGGTGGTGGCGTAGGTGCCGGGAACCTGAAGCTTCGCGGTCGCCCGGCTGATCCGCGGCACCGGCCCCCGAGGCAGGTAGGTGACGCGCAGTTCCGGGTAGCGGAAGCGCAGCCGCTCGGCGGCGTCCGGCGGCGGGCCGCCGTCGAGGAAGCGGTCGAGGGCCGCGCGCAGGGCGTCCGTCGCCCCGGCGTGCAGCGCCGCCAGCCGGTCGACCGCCGCGGCGGGGTCGGCCACCGATTCCATCGGGCGCAACTCGTCGTCGATCACGCAGCGGCCTCCGCGTCCGGCTTCGATAATCCCCTCCCGGCTCTACACCGCCCGGCGGCCCGACGCGACGCCCCCGCGGGAGCCCCCACGGGAGCGCCCACGGGAGCGGAGGCTTGCGCGGCGGCCCGTCCTGCCCGAAACCGGGGTCCCGGCCACGCGACGTCGCGGCCGAGGGGCGGCCGAAGGGCGGCCAAGCGGCAGCGAAAGGGCATGATGGACGGCGAGCGCGGCGCGGCGGAGGGCACGGAAGACGGGTTCGAGCGCCGACCCGGCGAGGAGACCGTCACGCTCCCGGCTGCCTTCGACGCCGGCCTCTACTTCATCGGCCGCATCGGCACGCCCTGGACGCGGCGCGCGGACTGCCCGAAGAACGGCCGGCAGACGGAGGCCGTCTGCACGGTGCGGGTGGACCCGGCCTACGTGCCGGCCCTCCAGAACATCGAGGGCGCGACCCACCTGATCCTGCTCTACTGGATGGACCGGGCGGCGCGGAACCTCGTGCGCCAGCGGCCCCGCCACGCGGACGGCAGCCGAGGCACCTTCTCGCTGCGCTCGCCGGCCCGGCCGAACCCGGTCGCCCTCTCGGTGGTGGAGCTGATCCGGCGCGACGGCGACACCCTTCAGGTGCGCGGCCTCGACTGCCTCGACGGGACGCCGCTCCTCGACATCAAGCCCTACTACGCGAGCACCGATTCGCGCCCGGAAGCCCGCGTGGAGCGGGCGGGAACCTCGGGCTGAGGCGCCGGCGCCGATCCGGCTGCCGCATTTTGACACTTTTTGCGGGACGCGCGGCGTGTGCCCTGAAAGTCGCAGATTTATGAACAAAATTTGCTCTAGTATGTTCTGACCAAGGCGTGTCCGACGCAGCGGGCGTGCGGCCGCGAAGGGCGAGTTTCATCGATGGGTCGAGCGACGAAAGTGGCGCGCGGGACCGAGGCCCGCGCGGCGAGGCCCGACGCGATCGACCCGGACGTGTACGTGCCGGCCCTGCTGACGACCCTCTCCAACAACCTGACCCGCAGCGCCTCGACCTTCTACCGGCGCAATTTCGGCATCGGCATCACCGACTGGCGGATCATGTACCGCCTTGCCGGCGAGCCCTGGGTCACGGCCCACCACATCTGCAGCGCGGCCCAGCTCGACAAGGGCGTGGTCAGCCGCAGCCTGGCCTGGATGGAGAAGCGCGGCCTCGTGCTGGTGAAGGGCGACGAGACCGACGCCCGGCGCCGGCTGGTGGCCCTCTCGCCCGCCGGCCACGAGCTGCACGAGCGGATCACCGTGGTGGCTCTGGAGCGCGAGCGGAACTTCCTCGCCGCCCTGAGCCACGAGGAAACCGAGGCCGCGGTCCGCCTGCTGCGCAAGCTCATCGGCAACCTGCGGGCCTTCCAGAAGCCGGTGGCGATCCCGCCCCCCAGGAGCGCGTCGCCGGAGAGCGCGACCGTGGTGCCGGAGGCCATCCCGGCCGCGGGCGCCGTCAGGCCGCGGGCGCGGGTGGCGGCCCCCTGAGCGCCGGAGCCTTGATCCGGTACCAGCCGACGTAGAGGGCCGGCAGGAAGAACAGGGTCAGGAAGGTCGCGGCGATGATGCCGCCGATCATGGCGTAGGCCATCGGACCCCAGAACACCTCGCGGGCGATCGGGACCATGCCGAGGCTCGCCGCGGCCGCCGTCAGCAGGATCGGCCGCATGCGGTGGCGCGTCGCCTCCACCACCGCGTCCCAGGGGCCGAGCCCCTCCGCCTCGCACTCCTCGATCTGGCTGACCAGGATGACGGCGTTGCGGATGATGATGCCGATCAGGGCCAGGATGCCGAGGATCGCCACGAAGCCCATCGGCTTGCCCGAGGTGAGCAGCGCGGCCACGACCCCGATCAGGCCGAGCGGCGCGACGCTGGCCACGAGGAACAGCTTCTGCACGCTCTGGAGCTGGATCATCAGCAGCACCGCCATCGTGAGCAGCATGATCGGCACCACCGCGGCGATCGGGCCCTGGCCCTTGGCCGCCTCCTCGACCGCGCCGCCGGTGGCGAGCGTGTAGCCCTCGGGCAGCGCCCTGGCGAAGGCGTCGATCTCGGCCTGCAGGGCTGCCACCACGGTCGGCGGCTGCGTCGCGTCGATGATCGGCGCCTTGACGGTGAGGGTCGGCACCCGGTCGCGCCGCCAGACGATCGGCTGCTCGAGGTCGTAGTCGATCTTCGCGAAGGCCAGCAGCGGCACCACGGCCCCGTTCGAGAGCGTGACCTGCAGGCTCTGGAGTGTGTCGAGCGAGGTCCGCTCGATGGTGCGGGCGCGGCCGACCACGTTCACGAGATAGATCGAGTCGCGCACCTGCGTGATCGCCGAGCCGCCGACGACGCTGTTGAGGATCGAGGCGATGTCCTGGCTCGTCACGCCGAGCTGGCGGGCCTTGTCCTGCAGGATCTCGACCCGCAGCACCTTGCCGGGCTCGTTCCAGTCGAAGGTCGGCACGCCCACATGCGGGTTCTTCGCGACGATGTCGGCGAGCCTGAGCGCCCGCTCGCGCACCACCTGCAGGTCGGGGCCTCCGAGCCGGTACTGGATCGGCCGACCGACCGGCGGGCCCAGCGAGAGCGGGTTCACGAAGACGTCGGTGCCCACGAAGTCGCGCTTGCCCACCGCGTCGAGGCGGGCCGCCACCCGGTCGCGGGCCTCCAGCGACTTCGTCACGATGACGATCTGCCCGAAGAAGGCGTTGGCGAGCTGCTGGTCGAGGGGCAGGTAGAAGCGGACCGCCCCCTGGCCGACGTAGGAGGACCAGCGCTCGATCTCGGGGTCGCCCTTCAGCGCCTCCTCGAACCGGTCCATCTGCGCCCTGGTCTCGGTGATGGTCGCGTTCTGCGGCAGCGTCATGTCGACGAGGAGTTCGGCCCGGTCGGAGGCCGGGAAGAACTGCTGCTGCACCCTGGTCATGCCGAACATCGCCGCGCCCATCATGGCGACGCAGACGAGCACCGTGGTCCAGCGGAAGCGCATCGCGACCCGCAGCACCCTGAGGAACAGGCGGGTGAGGCGTCCGCCCTCGTGCGCGTGGGCCTTCATGGTCCTGGGCAGGAGCGCCACCCCGATCAAGGGCGCGAACAGCACCGCCACCACCCAGGAGACGAGGAGCGAGGCGGCGATCACCACGAACAGCGAGTAGGTGTACTCGCCGGCCGCCGAGCCGTTGAATCCGATCGGCAGGAAGCCCGCCACCGTCACGAGGGTGCCGGTCAGCATCGGGAAGGCGGTGGAGGTGTAGGCGAAGGTCGCGGCCTTCTTCAGCGAGTCGCCGAGCTCGAGGCGCGCCACCATCATCTCGACGGTGATCATGGCGTCGTCGACGAGGAGGCCGAGCGCGATGATGAGCGCGCCGAGCGAGATGCGCTGGAGCGTCACGCCCATGATCTGCATGATCACGAACACGATCGCCAGCACCAGGGGGATCGAGATCGCGACGACGAGGCCGGCCCGCAGCCCGAGGCTGATGAAGCTGACGACGAGCACGATGACGACGGCCTCGACGAGGGCCTTGGTGAAGCCGCCCACCGCCTCCTCGACGATCTTGGGCTGGTCGGAGACGAGATGGATGCCGACGCCGATCGGGAGCTTCGCCTCGATCTGGCGCATGCGCGCGCTCAGGTCCTCGCCGAAATGCAGGAGGTTGGCGTTCGGCCGCATGGCGATGGCGAGCCCGATCGCGGGCTTGCCGTCGACGCGGAACATCGCGGCCGGCGGGTCCTCGTAGCCGCGGCTGATCTCGGCGACGTCGGAGAGGCGGAAGAAGCGGTCGTTGAAGCGCAGGTTGATGTCGCGCAGCGATTCCTCGGAGGCGAACTGGCCGCTCACCCGCACCGAGACCCGCTCCGGCCCGGCCTGGACGACGCCGGACGGCGAGATCGCGTTCTGGCTCTGCAGGCTCCTGATCAGGGACTGGATGTCGATGCCGAACCCCGCGAGCTTGCGGGTCGAGAAGTCGAGGTAGATCGTCTCCTTCTGCGTGCCGAGCAGCAGGGTCTTGCCGATGTTGGGGACCTTCAGGATCTCGGTGCGCACGCCCTCGACGTAGTCGCGCAGCTGCCGGTGCGTGAGGCCGTCCGCGGTGAAGCCGTAGACGTTGCCGTAGACGTCGCCGAACTCGTCGTTGAAGAACGGCCCCTGCACCCCTTGCGGGAAGGTGTTCTGGATGTCGTAGAGGCGCTTGCGCACCTGGTAGAAGGCGGGCTGGATCTCGCCGGGCTTCGTCGTGTCGCGCAGGTTCACGAACACCGTCGCCTGGCCCGGCGTGGTGTAGCTCCTCACGTAGTCGAGGGCGTTGATCTGCTGCAGCTCCTTCTCGATCCGGTCGGTGACCTGCTCCAGCGTGTCCTTGATGGTGGCGCCGGGCCAGCTCGCCTGGACGACCATCGTCTTGATCGCGAAGGGCGGGTCCTCCTCGCGGCCGAGGCCCCGGTAGGCGATGGCGCCGGCCACGAGGCACACGGCCATCAGGAACCAGACGAAGGAGCGGTGCCCGAGCGCCCAGTCCGACAGGTTGAAGCCCTGGCTGCGGATCTCGTTCGGTGCGTGCATCAGAGGGGCTCTTCCGAGAGCCGGACGGTCTGGCCGTCCTGCAGGGAGTGGACGCCGGCGACGACGACGCGCTCGCCGGCCTTCAGGCCGCCCGTGACGGAGACGCGCTCGGGCCCGCGCTCGGCGACCGTGACGTCGCGGCGCGCCACGGCGTCCCCGCCCGCGTTGACGATCCAGACCGAGTCGCGCCCGTTCTCGGAGAGGAGCGCGGTGGCCGGCAGGGGGAAGCGCGCCGCGACAGGCCGCGACAGCGAGACCGTGATGGTCGCCCCCAGCCGGAAGGCGGGCGGCGGGTTCTCGAGCGTCATGCGGACGCGGCGGGTGCGGGTGGTCTGGTCGGCGAAGGGCGAGACCTCGCGCACGCGGCCCGCCGCCGTGACCTCGGGCGCGCTCTGGAGCGAGACGGCGAAGCGGCCGTCCTTCGGCATGGCGCCGGCGAGATCCTCGGGGATGTCGACGACGGCCTCGCGCTCCTCGGGGCGGGCCACCGTGACGACCGCCTGGCCCGCGCTCAGCACCTGCCCGACCTCGGCGCTGCGCTGCGTGACCACCCCGTCGAAATCCGCCTTCAGCTCGGTGTAGCCGATCTGGTCCTGAGCCTTCTGCAGGCTCGACTGCGCCTGCGCGAGGCGGGCCTGGGCGGTGTCGCGGTTGGCGACCGCGCCGTCGAGCTGCGCCTGGGTGACGTTGCCGCCCTCCATCAGGCGGCGGGTGCGCGCCTCGGTGGCCGACGCGTTCTCGGCCTGCGCGCGGGCGTCCGCGACGTCGGCCTCCGCGCGCACCAGGGCGAAGCGGGGCACGACGGGGTCGAGGGCGGCGAGGCGCTGGCCCTTCGTGACGATGTCGCCCACCGTGACGTCGCGCGCGACAACCCGGCCGCCGATCTGGAAGCCGAGCTGCGACTGGTAGCGGGGCTCCACCGTGCCGGCGAAGGGCCCGAAGATGACCCGGTCGACGGGCTTGGCGAGGGTGTAGAGCACCGGCCGCACCGGCGGCGCCGCGGCCTTCTCCTGCGCCGGCTGGCAGGCGACGAGGAGGACGGGCAGGAGAAGCGACGAAGCGAGCAGCGGCAGTCGACGAGAGACGGGCAGCAGGGTCGGGCGCGGCGCGCCCAGCTCTCCTGTTCGGGAGAGGTCGAGTCGGCGCCAACCGACCGGGTGAGGGGTGCGCGTTGTCCGGGAAGACCTGAACCCCTCACCCTGTCCCTCTCCCGAACGGGAGAGGGGACCGAAGCCGGATTCGGCCGCCGTCGATCTCGCGGGCACGACGCTCATGGAGCTCTCTCCTCCCCGCTCGCCGCCACCGTCACGGTCTGGCCCGGCCGCAGGAACTGGATGCCGGCGGTGACGACGTGCTCGCCCGGCTCGACGCCGCCGGCGAGCGCGATCGTGTCGGCGCCGTAGCGCTCCACCGTCACCACGCGGGGCGTCACCGTTCCGGTGCCGGGGTCGAGCACCCAGACGGCGGGCTGGCCCTTCCAGCGGTAGAGCGCGGACCAGGGCAGCACGATCGCCTCCTGCGGGCGGAACTTGCCCCGCCCGATCACCACCGCGCCGAGGGTCATCTGCGGCGGCGTCCGGTCGAGCCCGACCTTCACCCGCACCGTCCCGGAGGCCGGGTCGACGCTCGGCGAGATCTCGCGGACGCTGCCCGCCGTGACGATTCCCGGATCGGCCTGGAGCACGACCTCGACGGTCTTGGAGTCCGGCGGCGTGGCGAGGAGCGCCTCGTAGACGTTGAACACCGCGTCCCGCGGGCCGTCCTGGGCGAGGACCAGCACGGACTGGCCCGCCTGCACGACCTGGCCCACCTCGAGCGAGCGGCTGAGCACGATGCCGGAGACGCCCGCCCGCAGCTCCGTGTAGGAGAACTGCTCCTGCGCGGTGCCGAGCGCCGCCTTGGCCGAATCGACGGCCGCCTGGGTCGTGCGCAACTGCTGCTCGGCGTTGTCGTAGGCCGGCCGCGTCGTGTAGCCGCTCGCCAGGAGCGTCTCCTGGCGCTTGAAGCTGAGCTTGGCCTGCGTGAGCTGCGCCTCCGCCGAGGTCAGCGCGGCCCGGGCGTTGTCGAGGTTCGCCCGCTGCTCCTGCGGGTCGAGGCGGGCGAGCACCTGGTCGGCCTCGACGTGATCGCCGACCTCGACGAGGCGCACCCCGACCTTGCCGTTCGTGCGGAACGAGACGTTGGTCTGCGCCTGGGCCTGGACGTCCCCGGTGATGACGATGTCGGTGGCGATCAGCGAGCGGCTCGCCGTGACCGTGCGCACGAAGGTCCGCGCCGCGAGCGGCCTGCCGTCCTCGGCGGCCGCGACGGGGAACGGGACGGACAGCGCCAGAGCCACGAGGGCGGCGCGGAGAAGGGGCGGCGTCGGCTTGCGCACCGGCATGGCGAACACCTCGATTCGGCCTATCGCCGCGCAGCCATATCCGCTAGTTTACCGACCGTCCAGACGGTTTGAGTGAGTCAGGGTCATGGCGAAAGCGCGCAGCCGGCTGGAGAACCGGGCCGAGATCATCCTCGACGCGGCCGAGGCGCTGCTGCGCCGCTCGGGCAGCCGCACCCTGACGATCGACGCGGTTGCGGCGGAGGCCGGCCTCAGCAAGGGCGGGGTGCTGCACCACTACGCCTCCAAGGACGCGCTGGTCACGGCGCTCGCCGCCCGCAAGGTGGAGCGCCTGCGTGCCGGCATCGCCGAGCACGCCGGCGCCCTGGCGTCCTCCCCCGCGCGCATGCCGCTGGCGATGATCGGCCACGCCCGGGAGGTCTACGCCGAGGAGTGCGGCTTTCCCGACTCGCTCCTGATCGCGACGGCCGAGAACGCGGACGCGCAGGCCGGTTTCCGGGCCTTCCTCGCCGAGAGCCTGCGGGATCTCGCCGGGCTGGAGACGCGGCCCGGGGCCGGCGCGGCCTTCCTCTTCGCGATCCTCGGCCTGATGATGAGCCGGTCGCTCGGCTTCCACGATCTCGACGGGGCCGACCTCGACCGCCTGTTCGGGGCGCTGGAGGCGCAGGCGCGGGCGCTGCCGGCCCCGGACGCGCCCGAGAGCTGACGGGCGGCTTTTTCCGAACGCTCAGGCGACGACGACCGCGGTCCGGACCGAGTTCGCGATGAAGCAGGCCTCGTGCGCCTCGTGATGCAGGTGCGCGAGGCGCTCCGCATCGGGCGCCGCCCCCTCCCAGGTGATGCGCGGGCGGAGCGTCACCTGGGTGACCGCTCGCCGGCCGGGGGCGATTTGCTCCAGAATGCCCTCGGCGCGGTCCCGGTAGCTGGCGGCGACGAAGCCCGCGAGCCGCGCCACGTGCAGGAAGCTCAGCATGTGGCAACTGGACAGGGCGGCCGTCAGCATCTCCTCCGGGTCGACCGCCTCGGTCACCGCCCACTTGCCGACGACGTGCGGAGAGGCCGAGCCGGGAAGCGTGATCCCGCCGTCGAAGCCGAGCGCGTGCCCCCGGCTGTAGCGGCCCCGCGCGAAATCCTCGCCCTCCCGCAGGCTCCAGCTCAACTCGGCCGTGAATGTCGCCACGTCGTCTCCTCCTGCCGCAGGTCCGCCGCCGGCGCCGTCAGGCCGCGTGGGCGGCACGGCTGTCGGCGGGCGCCTCCTCGCGCCGGCTCATCCCGTAGTCGCGCGCCACGTGCGCGACCCGCAGGCGGTAGTCGCGGAACACGTCGTGGCGGCCCTTGGCCTGCGTCGAGCGGTGTCGCGGCCGCTCGCGCCAGGCCCGGACGGCCTCCTCGTCGCGGAAGAAGGACAGGGACAGGAGCTTGTCCGGCTCGGCGATGCTGCGGAACCGCTCCACGGAGATGAACCCGTCGACCTCCTGCAGCTCCGCCTTCAGGGCGGCGGCGAGGTCGAGGTAGCGGTCCTCGCAGCCGGGTGCCGGCCAGACCTCGAAGATCACCGCGATCATGCCGGGCCTCCCGGGAGGCGGCGCGGGACGGGGCGGAGGGAGCAGGGTGTCATCGGACCTCCTCGGTCGAGAGAATGAGAACCCATCATAGCCGATGGCGTTCCGAGGATGCTTCGGCTAGCATCGAAGTATGCAGGACGGACCGGTCATCGCGGCGGTCGCCGCGCTCCTCGGCGATCCCGCCCGCGCCAACATGCTGACGGCGCTGATGGACGGGCGCGCCCTCACGGTGAGCGAGCTCGGCGAGGTCGCCGGCGTCGCCCTGCCGACCGCGAGCGGGCACCTCGCGAAGCTCGAGGCGGCGGCGCTCCTCACGGTCGAGCGCCAGGGACGGCACCGGTACTACCGCCTGTCCGGTCCGGACGTGGCGACGGTGCTGGAGGGCCTGATGGGGCTTGCGGAGCGCACCGGGGCCGCCCGCGCCCGGACCGGCCCGCGCGACGCCGCCCTGCGCGAGGCGCGCGTCTGCTACGATCACCTCGCCGGCGAGCGCGGCGTCCTGCTCCTGCGCGGCCTCGTCGCGCGGACCTGGATCGACGAGGCGCGGCCCGGCCTCACCGACGCGGGCCGTGCCGGCCTGACGGGGCTCGGGCTCGACACCGCGGCGCTGGAGCGCGGGCGCAGGCCGGTCTGCCGGTGCTGCCTCGACTGGAGCGAGCGCCGGAGCCATCTCGGAGGCGCGCTCGGCGCGGCCCTGCTCGGGCATGTCCTGGGCTGCGGCTGGGCGGCGCGCGGCCACGGCCGGATCATCGCCTTCACGCCGGACGGTGCGCGCGCCTTCGTGGAGACCTTCGGGCCCGAGGGCTGACGATCTCGGGGCGGATGGGCCGCCCGCTATCCCCCGGCCTCGGCCGCTATCGCCTCGAACACCAGCGCGTGCCGGGCGGCGATCGCGTCGACGTCGTGGCCGTAGCCGCCGCCGATCACCGCCGCCAGCGGGATGCCGCGGGCGCGCGTCTCCCGTACGACGAGGCGGTCGCGGGCGGAAAGGCCCGCATCCGTGAGGGCGAGGCGCCCGAGCCGGTCGTCCCGGTGCGGGTCGACGCCGGCATTGTAGAAGACGAGATCGGGCCGGAGCGCGTCGAGGAGCGGCGGCAGCCGGGCGGCGAGCACCGCGAGGTAGGCGGCGTCGGTCAGGCCGTCCGCGAGGCCGATGTCGAGATCGCCCGGGATCTTGCGGGCCGGGTAGTTCTTCTCGGCGTGGATCGAGAGGGTGAACAGGTCGGGGCAGGCGTAGAGGCAGTCGGCGGTGCCGTCGCCCTGGTGGACGTCGCAATCGACGATCAGCGCCCGGCCGATCGTCCCCTCCCGCTGCAGCACGCGCGCGGCGACCGCCACGTCGTTGAACACGCAGAATCCGGCACCCTGCTCGCGCCGCGCGTGGTGGCTGCCGCCCGCCGCGCTGCCCGCGATCCCGTGCGCGAGGGCGAGGCGCGCCGCCGCGAGCGTGCCCCCGGCCGAGGCGCGGGCGCGGCGGGTCACGCCCGCATCGACCGGCAGGCCGATCGCCCTCTCGATCGCGCGGGGCACGGCGGAGGCGAGCGCCGCCTCGACGTAGGCCCGGTCGTGGACGAGTCCCAGCATCTCGGCCGTCGCCGGTGCCGGCTGCGCGAAGCCCGCGGGCGCGAGGCCGCGCGCGGTAAGGATCTCGGCGAGGCGGCCGTACTTGCCCATCGGGAAGCGGTGCCCCTCGGGCAGGCTCGCCTGATAGGCCGGGTGATAGACGATCGGCGTCACCCGCCCTCCCCTCGGACGCTGCGCGGACGGCCCGAGACCGCTCGGGGCCGCGGCTCTGTCATACGACTGATACGGCGCGGCTGTTAGGGCCCGTGATCGCGATGAGGCCGGCACGGGCGCGCTCCTGCGCCGCAGTCGCGGCCTCGCGGGGAGCGGGACTGATGGAGGGCGCGTTCGCGAGCGGCACCCTGATCGTCCTGGCGCTCTGCGCCGTCGTGACGCTCGTGAACCTCGCGAGCCTCCGGGTCGCCGGGCGCCGGATCGGCGCGGTCCGGCCGGGCTCGACCTTCCCGGCCGGCGCGCCCGTCTCCCTGGTGCGTCCGGTCTGCGGGCTGGAGACCTTCAGCGAGGAGATGCTGACCCGCGGCTTCCGCCTCGACTACCCGGACTACGAGCTGATCTTCTGCGTTGCGGATGCGGGCGACCCGATCCTGCCGCTGCTGCACCGCCTCATCGCCGCGCATCCGGGCGTGCCGGCGCGCATCCTCGTCGGGGACGAGCGGGTGAGCGACAACCCGAAGCTCAACAACTGCGTGCGCGGCTGGGAGGCGGCGCGGCACGCCTGGGTGGTGCTCGCGGATTCCAACGTGCTGATGCCGCCCGACTACCTGCAGCGGCTGCAGGCCGCCTGGCGCACCGATACCGGCCTCGTCTGCTCGACGCCGATCGGCGCGCGCCCCGCCGGGTTCATGGCCGAGGTCGAGTGCGCCTTCCTCAACACGCTCCAGGCCCGCTGGCAGTATGCCGGCGAGGCGCTGGGCCTCGGCTTCGCGCAGGGCAAGAGCATGCTCTGGCACAAGCCCTTCCTGGAGGCCCGCGGCGGCATCCGCGCGCTCGCCGCCGAGATCGCCGAGGACGCCGCCGCCACGAAGCTCGTGCGGGCGGCGGAGCGCCACGTCCACCTCGTGGCCGCGCCCTTCGAGCAGCCTCTGGGCCCGCGCAGCGCCGGCGAGGTGTGGTCGCGGCAACTGCGCTGGGCGCGGCTGCGGCGCGTCACCTTCCCGCTGTTCTTCGCGCCCGAGATCGGCACCGGCGCGCTGCTCCCCCTCGGGCTCGGCGCCGCCATCGTCGAGGGCGCTCCGGCGCTCCTCGCGCTCGCGGCGATGGGCGCGCTCTGGTACGGCGCCGAGTACCGGCTCGCCGCGCGCGCGGGCTGGCACCGCTCGCCGCGCCTCCTCCTCGCCTTCCTGGTGCGGGACGCGATGCTGCCGGCCCTCTGGACCGGCGCCTGGATGCAGAGCGCCATCGTCTGGCGCGGCAACGCCATGGACATCCGCCCGAAGGAGGCGGACCGCCTGCGCCCCCGCATCGGCACCGCGTGAGGGCGGCATCGCGCCCCCTGTCGGGCTCCCGCGCCTTGATCTAGGAGGCGGGCGTTCCCCACGCGCCGATGAAGCCCGCCGCCCCCATGAAGATCGCTGTTCTCGAGACCGGCCGGCCGCCGGCCCGCCTCGGCGGGCGCCATCCCGGCTACGGACTTATGGTCGAGCGCCTCGTCGGGCCGGGCCACGCCTACGAGACCTACCGCGCCGATGCCGGCGCGCTGCCCGCGCTCGGCGCGCATGCGGGCTACCTGATCACCGGCTCGCCCGCGGGCGTCTACGATCCCGACCCCTGGATCGCGGACCTGCTCGCCTTCCTGCGCGGCCTCTCCCCCGACCGGAAGGTGGTCGGGATCTGCTTCGGCCATCAGGTCATGGCGCAGGCCTGGGGCGGGCAGGTCGTGAAGTCGGACCGGGGCTGGGGCCTTGGCCTGCACCGCTACGACGTGGTGCGGCGCGCGCCCTTCATGGACGACGCGGAGGCGATCCGCGTGCCCGTGAGCCACCAGGATCAGGTGGTGGCGCTGCCGCCCGGCGCCGAGATCCTGGCCGCCTCCGCCTTCACGCCGCACGCGGTGCTGCGCTACCGGGACCGCGCCGCCCTCTCCTGCCAGTGCCATCCGGAATTCGAGCCGGACTTCGCCCGCGCCCTCACCGACGGGCACCGGGCGGCGCTGGACGACCCGGCGCTCGTCACGGCCGCGCTCGCCTCCCTCGACGCGCCCCACGACTCGGCGCGCGTCGGCGGCTGGATCCGGCGGTTTCTCGAGGACGCCTGACGGGGCGTGGTGCGGGTAGAGGGAATCGAACCCCCACGCCTTGCGGCTGGCGATTTTGAGTCGCCCGCGTCTACCAGTTCCGCCATACCCGCGACCCGCGCCTCTTCGCACAGGTTCGCCCCGCGGGCCAAGGACTTTCGCGGGCCCGCTGCGGCGCCCCTTCACTGGCCAGGGGCGCCCGGCTGTGCTCAAAGGTCGGCGCCTCTCCCACCGGACAAGGACCCGATGATCCGCGCCCTCTACGAGTGGATACTCGCCCTCGCCGGCAAGCCCTCCGCCCCCTACGCCCTCGGCGCCGTGGCCTTCGCGGAGAGCTCGTTCTTCCCCGTTCCGCCGGACGCGATGCTGGTGCCGATGGCGGTGAGCCGGCCCGACAAGGTGTGGTTCTACGCCCTCGTGGCGACGCTGGCCTCGGTGGCGGGCGGCCTGTTCGGCTACGCGATCGGGGCGCTGCTGTTCGACTCGATCGGCCAGTGGCTGATCCGGCTCTACGGCCTGCAGAACTCGGCCGCGACCTTCCAGGAATCCTACGCCCAGTACGGGCACTGGGTGATCCTGCTCAAGGGCCTGACGCCGATCCCCTACAAGCTCGTGACCATCACCTCGGGCTTCGCCCATTACAGCCTGTTCTGGTTCACGGTGCTGTCGATCGTCACCCGCGGGGCGCGCTTCTTCCTGCTGGCCGGGCTCCTCGGACGCTACGGCGTGCAGATCCGCGGCGTGCTCGACCGGCACCTGAACGTCGTCGCGGCGATCTCGGTGGCGGTGATCGTGCTGGGCTTCGTCCTGTTCAAGCTGGTGCTCTGATGCGCTGGGCCGACCTCGCCCGGCCCCGGGGCGCCGCCTTCCTCGTCGCCCTCGGCGCGGCGCTCACGGTCGGCGGCGCGCTCGTGTTCGAGCACGGGCTCGGCTACGTGCCGTGCAAGCTCTGCCTGACGGAGCGCATCCCCTACTACCTGGCCGTGCCACTCGCCCTGGCCTCCCTCGCCCTGCCGGCGCGTGTGGCGCGGCTCGCGCTCGGGCTCGCGGCCCTCGTTCTCCTCTACGGGGCCGGGCTCGGCGCCTATCACGCGGGTGCCGAGTGGGGCTTCTGGCCGGGTCCCACCGATTGCGGCGGCGGCACGGGCGCGAACCCGGAGGCGGTGGGCGACTTCCTGAATCAGCTCAGGACGACACGGGTGGTCGACTGCTCGACGGCGGCGTGGCGCTTCCTCGGCCTCTCGCTGGCGGGCTGGAACGCGCTGATCGCCTCCGCCCTCGCCGCTCTCGCCGGCAACGCGGCCCTCCACCGCGACGCGCCCCCTCTCCCGAACGGGAGAGGCGGGGCACCGGCTCCGCCTGTGCGGCGCTGAACCGATCGGGCGCGGGTTCCCTCTCCCGTTCGGGAGAGGGATAGGGGTCCAGGTTCTTCCGGAGAAGTCGCTCCCCTCACCCGGTCGGCTTGCGCCGACTCGACCTCTCCCGAACGGGAGAGGTGGGGGCAACCCATTCTGCTCCGACTTCTGCGGATCGGTCGCGGCGTCCGGACACGGCGGCCCGGCCCTAGTTCCGCTCCTCGGGCATCGGCGGCAGGGGCGCCACGTCGATCCCCTCCTCGATGAGGGCGCGGGCCTCGTCGGGGGTCGCCTGGCCGTAGATCGGCCGCTCCTCGACCTCGCCGTAATGGATCTTCCGCGCCTCCTCGGGGAAGCGGGTGCCGACATGCTCGGCCGTCTGCGCCACGTGCTCGCGCACGGCGCGCAGGAGCGCCCTGAGCTTGCGCTCGGGCTCGGCGATCATCGGGACCGGTGCGTCCGCAGAGGGCGCGGGCTCGGCGGCGGGCGGGGCGGCCCGGTCCGGGAGCGACCGGTCCGTGCGCGCGATCCGCGGCGTCATCAGCCCCTTGCCGACCTTGGCCGAGCCGCAGAGCGGGCAGGTCACGAGGCCGCGCGCGCTCTGCTCGTCGAAGGAACCGCTCGACGGGAACCAGCTCTCGAAGGTGTGGTCGGCCTCGCAGACGAGGGTGTAGCGGATCATGGCCTCAGGGTAACGCGCGACTCATGAACAACGCCCAACCCGCTCCACGGTGAAGGACCGCGCGTGCTGGAGGGCCGGGATGCGGCCCCGCGCCTCCGCCACCCGGGCAAGGTCGATCTCGGCGAGGATCACGCCCGGCTCCGCACCCTCCGCCTCCGCGATCACGCGGCCCCAGGGATCGACGATGATCGAGTGGCCGTAGGTGTCGCGGCCGTCCTCGTGCCGGCCTCCTTGCGCCGCCGAGATCATGAAGGAACCGGTCTCGATGGCGCGCGCCCGGTGCAGGACGTGCCAGTGCGCCTCGCCGGTCTGCTGCGTGAAGCAGGCGGGCGCCGTCAGGATGCTGGCGCCGGCTTCCGCGAGCGCCCGGAACAGGGCGGGGAAGCGGATGTCGTAGCAGATGCCGAGCCCGATCGGCGCCAGCGCCGTCTCGGCCACGACCGCGCAGGCGCCCCCCGTGTAGGTGGCGGATTCGCGCCAGCGCTCGCCGTTCGGCAGGTCCACGTCGTAGAGGTGGAGCTTGTCGTAGGCCGCGACGATCTCGCCCTGACCGTCGATCAGGAAGGCACGGTTGGCGATCTTCTCGCCGTTGCGGATGGGCAGCGAGCCGATCTGCACCACCGCCCCGGTCTCGCGGGCGACCGCACGGAGCGCGGCGAGCGTCGGGTCGTCGTCCTGCGTGCTCACCTTCTCGAACATCGCCGTGCGGCTGCGCTCGACCAGCGAGGTCATCTCGGGCGTCTGGACGTACTGCGCGCCCGCCGCCGCCGCCTCGCGCACGCCGGCCACCGCCGCGTCGCGGTTCGCCAGCGGCTCGCGGCCCGAGCGCATCTGGACGCAGGCGGCGACGAAGCGGGGTTCAGGCATCGGCGACCCCGGCCTCGGCGCCCTTCGTGGCGCCGTTCAGGAGCGGGTCGAGCTTGCCGGCGCGGTCGAGGGCGTAGAGGTCGTCGCAGCCGCCGACATGGCGCTCGCCCACGAAGATCTGCGGCACGCTCGTGCGCCCGCCGGCCCGCTGCACCATCGCGGCGCGGGCCCCTTGCGTCTTCTCGACGTCGATCTCCTGGAAGGAGACGCCCTTCTCCTTCAGCAGGCTCTTGGCCGCCGAGCAGTAGGGACACCAGGCCGTAGTGTAGATCGTGACCGATTGCATGCGCGTCGACGAGCCCCGTGGGTGACCGGCTGCATATAGGCAAGCGGCACGCCGCTTCCTATTGCCGGGCCGCCACGGGTCGCGGACGGATGCGGGCGGGGATGCGCCGCTCAGGCGGCGAGCAGCTTCTCCACCTCGTTGACGAGGTCGCGCAGGTGGAACGGCTTCGAGAGGACCTTGGCGTCCTTGGGCGCCTTCGAGTCCGGGTTCAGCGCCACGGCGGCAAAGCCCGTGATGAACATCACCTTGATGTCGGGGTCGAGCTCGGTGGCGCGGCGCGCCAGCTCGATGCCGTCCATCTCGGGCATCACGATGTCGGTGAGCAGGAGCTCGAAGGGCTCCTCGCGCAGGCGGTTGTAGGCGGAGAGACCGTTGTCGAAGGAGAGGACGTCGTAGCCCGCGTTCTGAAGCGCCTTCGCGAGGAAGCGCCGCATGTCGTTGTCGTCTTCCGCCAGGAGGATCTTCATCGGACGGTTCCGAGCCCTTGAGTCGCTGTGTTCATTCCATAAAGGGACAGTTTGGTAAACAGAGGGTTAGGATCCGGCCCGGCGGCAGGGTGCCGCCGCGCACCGTGGCAAGCCTGCCATGAGCCGTCTGCGCAGTGGACAGGCGCCGCCCCGCGCCCCAATGTGGAGGCCGATCCTCCGCCATCGATGAGAGGCGCCCCCGCCGCGATGACAGCGCCCCGACCGGACCAGCCCGACACCTTCGGCTTCGCGCCCGCCTTCGCCGTGGACGAGCCCGACGCGCACACGATCCCCTTCGTCTTCAACACGGGCCATTCGGGCTCGGTCTACCCGGCGGGCTTCCTCGCGGCCTCCCGCCTCGACGCCCTGGCGCTGCGCCGCTCCGAGGACGCCCACGTGGAGCGCCTGTTCGCGCCGGTGGTGGCGCTCGGCGCGCCCCTGATGCAGGCGAACTTCCCGCGCGCCTATCTCGACGTGAACCGCGAGCCCTACGAGCTCGACCCGCGCATGTTCGACGGGCGCCTGCCGCCCTTCGCCAACACCCGCTCGATGCGGGTCGCCGGCGGCCTCGGCACGGTGCCGCGGGTGGTGGCCGACGGGCAGGAGATCTACGGCGGCCGCCTGCCGGTTGAGGAGGCAGTGGCGCGGATCGAGGGGCTCTACAAGCCCTACCACCGGGTGCTGGGCGGCCTGATCCAGCGCACCAGCCGGCAGTTCGGCTGCGCCATCCTGATCGACTGCCACTCGATGCCCTCCTCGAGCCTCGGCCGCGAGGCGGAGGGCAAGGCCGACATCGTTCTGGGCGACCGCTTCGGCACGGCCTGCGCGCCCTTCCTCGTCGATCTGTTCGAGACGGAGTTGCGCGGCCGCGGCCTGCGGGTGGTGCGCAACAAGCCCTACGCGGGCGGCTTCATCACCGAGCATTACGGGGAGCCGAACGTCGGCCGGCACGCCCTCCAGATCGAGATCAACCGCGCCCTCTACATGAACGAGGCCACGCTGGCGCTCACGGCGGGCTTCGGCGGCCTCCTGCAGGCCCTGCGCGAGGTGGTGGTCGCGGTGGCCGAGCAGACCGTCGATCTCGAGCCGCGGCGCATCGCGGCCGAGTAGCGCCTGGCCCCGCAGGATCCCGGACGTCCGGGCAAGAAAAAAGGCCGCCCCGAAGGAGCGGCCCGAAGTCTAGGGAGGAAACGCCCAAGAAGGGCTGCGGGACCGCGACGCCATCGCGATCTCGCAATGCACAAAGTAAAGTGCGCCGCACAAAACGCAAGGGCGGAAACTGCCGAGATGCCTGCTTCCCGCGCATGGCACGAACGCGCCGGGCGCAATCGAGTTGGGGGCGTCTCAATCCCGCAGCAGGCGGGCGATCTCCGCCTTGAGCGGGCCCGCGAGGTCCTCGCGTTCCAGGGCGTAGGCGAGGTTCGCGGTGAGGAAGCCGATCTTCGAGCCGGTGTCGTAGGTCCGGCCCTCGTAGCGCATGCCGTAGAACTTCTGCGTCTCGGCAAGGCGGATCATCGCGTCGGTGAGCTGGATCTCGCCGCCGGCCCCTGTCTCGCCCTTCTCCAGGATCGCGAAGACCTCCGGCTGCAGGATGTAGCGGCCCGAGATGATGAAGTTCGAGGGCGCGGTGCCCTGCTTCGGCTTCTCGACCATGCCGGTGATCTCGAAGGTCTGGCCGAAGGTCTCGCCGACGCTGACGATGCCGTACTGGTGCGTCTCCTCCGGCTTCACCTCCTCGACCGCGATGACGTTGCCGCCGTGCCGCTCGTAGGCCGCGAGCATCTGGCCCATGCAGCCGCGGCTCAGCATGTCGGGCAGGAGGACCGCGAAGGGCTCGTCGCCGACGATCTCGCGGGCGCACCAGACCGCGTGGCCGAGGCCCAGCGGCGCCTGCTGGCGGGTGAAGCTCGTCTGGCCGGCCTTCGGCAGGTCCTTCTTCAAGTCCTCGTAAGCCGCCTGCTTGCCGCGCTCCTGCAGGGTGCGGTCGAGCTCGTAGGCGATGTCGAAATGGTCCTCGATCACCGCCTTGCCGCGGCCGGTGACGAAGATGAAGTGCTCGATGCCGGCTTCCCGCGCCTCGTCGACCACGTGCTGCACCACCGGGCGGTCCACGACCGTGAGCATCTCCTTCGGAACCGCCTTGGTGGCGGGCAGGAAGCGCGTGCCGAGGCCGGCGACGGGGAGGACAGCCTTGCGAATACGTTTCATCGAGCGGGACCTGGGAAGCGTGGGTCGGACGAAGGGCGCACCTCAAAGATAGTACGCACGGTGAAGCTGCAAGCCACCTGAACGCGGGACAATCCGTTTGCGCCGTCAACAGGGCCCGGGCTTTGCGTTAGGATGGGGCGACGGTCACGGTTGCTGAGAGGGTTCAGATGGCGGTTCTGGTGACGGGCGGTGCCGGCTACATCGGCAGCCACATGGTGCTGGCGCTCCTCGACGCGGGGCACGAGGAGATCGTCGTCCTCGACGACCTCTCCACCGGCTTCGACTGGGCCCTGCCGCCGGAGGTGAAGCTCGTCGTCGGCGACATCGCGGACCAGGCCCTCGTCACCGAGACGATCCTGCAGCACCGGGTCGACGCCCTCGCCCACTTCGCCGCCAAGATCGTGGTGCCGGACTCGGTGGCCGACCCGCTCGGCTACTACCTCGCCAACACGGCCAAGACCCGCGCGCTGATCGAGACCGCGGTGCGCACGGGCGTCAAGCACGTGATCTTCTCCTCGACCGCCGCCGTCTACGGCGAGCCCGAGGTGGTGCCGGTGCCCGAGGACCTGACGACGGCGCCGATCAACCCCTACGGCCGCTCGAAGCTGATGAGCGAGTGGATGATCCAGGACGCCGCCAAGGCGCACGGCTTCAGCTACGTCATCCTGCGCTACTTCAACGTGGCGGGCGCCGACCCGCGCGGGCGCACCGGCCAGTCGACCCCGAACGCCACCCACCTGATCAAGGTCGCCACCCAGGCCGCGCTCGGCCAGCGCACGCATCTCGACGTCTACGGCACCGACTACCCGACCCGGGACGGCTCCTGCCTGCGCGACTACATCCAGGTCTCCGACCTCGCCGAGGCGCACCGCGTCGCGCTCGACCACCTGCGCGGCGGCGGCGAGAGCCTGACGCTGAACTGCGGCTACGGGCGCGGCTACTCGGTGCTGGAGGTGATCGAGGTGGTCAAGCGGGTCTCGGGCCGCGACTTCGAGGTGCGGCTCTGCCCGCGCCGGCCCGGCGACCCGGCCCAGATCATCGCGGGCGCCGACCGCATCCGCGAGCGCCTCGGCTGGGTGCCCAAGCACGACGACCTCGACGGCATCGTCGGCCAGGCGCTCGCCTGGGAGGACGCGCTCGCCCGGCGCAACCGGGTCTGACCGGGTGCGGCTCACCCGCGGGGCCGCCGCCGCGGGCGTGCTCGCGCTCGCGATGCCCGTGTCAGCGTGGTGCGGACCCGCGTACGCGCAGGCCGGCGAGGCCCGGTCCGCCGCCTTCGCCGCCTTCATCGAGGCCCTGAGGCCGGACGCGCGCGCCCGCGGCGTATCGGACGCCACCTTCGCGGCGGCCTTCCGCGGGGTCACGCAGCCGGACCCGGACGTCCTGGCGCGCACCCGGCGCCAGGGCGAGTTCGCGCGGCCGGTCTGGGACTACCTCGTCGGCGCCGTCTCCCAGGGCCGGATCGCCCGCGGCCGCGCCCGGGCGGGCCAACGCGCCGCGATCCTCGACCGGATCGAGGCGCGCTACGGCGTGCCGCGGGGCATCCTCCTGGCCTTCTGGGGCGTCGAGTCGGATTTCGGGGCGAGCGGCGGCAGCGTCCCGACGGTCCGGGCCCTCGCCACGCTCGCCGAGGCGCGCCATCGCGGCACCCTGTTCCGGGAGGAGCTGCTCGCGGCGCTCGCCATCCTCCAGCGGGGCGACATCGACCCGCAGCGGATGAAGGGCTCCTGGGCCGGCGCCATGGGGCAGGTGCAGTTCCTGCCCTCGACCTTTCTCGCCCACGCCGTCGACTTCGACGGTGACGGGCACCGGGACATCTGGACCTCGGACGCCGACAGCCTCGCCTCCATCGCCGCCTACCTGAAGGCGCTCGGCTGGAACCCGTCCGTCTCCTGGGGCTACGAGGTCGTGCTGCCGGAAGGTTTCGACTTGACGGCCTACGCCGGGGAGCTCGGGGCGTTCGCGCGCCGCGGCGTGCGCCGCACGGACGGGGGGCGCCTCCCGGAGACGGGCCGGGCGAGCCTGTTCCTGCCCGGCGGGCTCGGGGCCCCGGCCTTCCTCATCACCGACAATTTCGAGGTGATCCGCGGCTACAACACCTCCGATTCCTACGCGCTCGCGGTCGGCCACCTCGCCGACCGCCTGATGGGCGCCCCCGCCCTTGCCGCGCCCTGGCCGGGCGAGGCCGGCCGCCTCGACAAGGCCGGCCTCGAGGCGCTGCAGCGGGCGCTGACCGGCCAGGGCCTCTATGCCGGGGAGGCGGACGGCCGGGCCGGGCCGAAGCTGCGCGAGGCGGTGCGCCGCTACCAGGTCCGCGAGGGCATCCCGGCGGACGGATACGCCAGCCGCGCCCTCCTCGCCCGGATCGCCGGGCAGCCGTGACGCCGCCGGCCCCGGGGCCGGGAGAAGACGCGCGCGCGCACCTCCTGTATGGTGGCATAGGGCGTGGCGTGGAGGCGGTGCATGGCGTTGGCGGCGGGACGGGCACGGGTCCCAGTCCATCTCGGCTGCGCGGCGCTCGTCGCGGCCCTCGCCCTCTTCGAGGCGCCGCCCGCCCGCGCGCAGTGGGGCGACACCTACGAGCAGCCGCAGGGCGGCTACGCGGTGCCCCGGCGCCGCTACCGCGACAGCTACTACCGCGACGACGGCAGCTACGCCCGCCCGAGCCGCCGCTACCAGCCGCCGCCGCAGGAGGCCCCGCGCCAGTTCTACTGGCCCTGGGAGGAGCGCCCACAGCAGGCCCAGCCCCAGCCCGACCCGGCCTACCGGCCGACCATCCGGCCCCGTGCGCCCGCCGTCGCCGACAGCCCGCGCGTGCAGAAGCGCCGGGCGGCGCGGCCCGCGCCCGTGGCCGCGCCCCCGAAGCCCGCCGTGGCGAAGACCGAGCCGACGACGCAGATCGCCGTGTTCGGCGACTCGCTCGCCGACCATCTCAGCAAGGGCCTCGACGACGTGTTCGAGGACAACGCCGACGTCGCCGTCATCGACCGCGCCAAGGGCGACAGCGGCCTCGTCCGCAAGGACGTGGTGGACTGGCCGAAGGTTGCCGAGGAGTACCTCGCGGGCAACCCGAAGGTGAGCTACGCCCTCGTGCTGATGGGCGCCAACGACCGGCAGCCGATCCGCGAGGGGGACCAGAGCTTCGATCCGCTCACCGACCGCTGGCGCGAGATCTACCGCGACCGGGTCGACGCGATGGTGAAGGTCTTCACCGACCGCAAGCTGCCGCTGATCTGGGTCGGAGCCCCGCCGATGCGCAGCGAATCCCTGAACACCGACCTCGCGGCGATCAACGACCTCGTGCGC
Source organism: Methylobacterium oxalidis (assembly GCF_007992195.1). Lineage (GTDB taxonomy): Bacteria > Pseudomonadota > Alphaproteobacteria > Rhizobiales > Beijerinckiaceae > Methylobacterium > Methylobacterium oxalidis. The sequence goes on from NZ_BJZU01000005.1 coordinate 75,195, forward strand.
GAGCGCGTCACCCGCGCGGGCGCCACCTACGTCGACGTGTGGCCGGGCTTCGTGGACGACCGCAACCGCTACACGGCTACGGGCCCGGATCTCGAGGGCCAGAACGCGAAGCTGCGCACCTCGGACGGCGTGCACTTCACCCATGCGGGAGCGCGCAAGCTCGCCCACTTCGCCGATGTCGAGCTGAAGCGGATGATGGGCACGGCCGGTCCGGCGACGCCCGACCAGCCGGTGGCGGCCGTCGCGGCGACGCCCGGTCCCGGCCTCGACGGCGCGACGCGGCTCGACGACACGGCGGCGATCGACCGCCAGATCACCGCCATGCTGCCGAGCCTGCCCGAGCCCCCGGGCGTACCGGCCCTGCCGGTCAAGCCGCTGGCGGGGCCGGTCGTGCCGCTCGGCCGCCCGGAAACCTCGCCGGGCGGCTCCCTGATGAGCGGGCGCCCGCGCGACGGCGACGCCTCGGGCACCGTGGAGCGCGTGCTCCAGCGCGGCGCCCCCGCGACGCCCCAGCCGGGGCGGGCCGACGATTTCCGCTGGCCGGGGGGCTAGCGGGCCTTCAGCGCGGCAGGACGCTCGATCCCATCAGCGTCTCGTCGATCGAGCGGGCGGCCTGCCGGCCCTCCCGGATCGCCCAGACGACGAGGGACTGACCGCGGCGCATGTCGCCCGCCGCGTAGATCTTCTCGTGCGAGGTGCGGTAATCGTCCTCGTTGGCCGTGACGTTGCCGCGCTTGTCCATCACGACGCCGGACTGCTCCAGCATCCCCTTGCGCACCGAGCCCGCGAAGCCGATCGCCATGAAGACGAGGTCGGCCGGCAGCACGAACTCGCTGCCCTCGATCGGCTGGCGCTTGGCGTCGACGCGGGCGCAGACGACGCCCGTGACCTTGCCCTTCTTGCCCTCGAGCCGCAGCGTCGCCGCCTGGAACTCGCGCTCGGCGCCCTCGGCCTGGCTCGACGAGGTGCGCATCTTGGTCGGCCAGTAGGGCCACACCGTCAGCTTGTCCTCGCGCTCGGGCGGGCGCGGGCGGATGTCGAGCTGGGTCACGGAGAGTGCGCCCTGGCGGAAGGCCGTGCCGACGCAGTCGGAGGCCGTGTCGCCGCCGCCGATCACCACGACGTTCCGGCCGCCGGCCAGGATCGGCAACTCGCCGTTGCCCGGCATCGGCTCGGCGCCGACGCGCCGGTTCGACTGGACGAGGTAGGGCATCGCGTAGTGGACGCCGTCGAGCTCCTGGCCCGGCAGCTGCGGGTTGCGCGGATCCTCGGCGCCGCCGGCGAACAGCACCGCGTCGAACTCCGCGGTGAGCTCGTCCACCGGCTTCGTGACGCCGATGTTCTGGTTGTAGTGGAAGACGACGCCCTCGGCCTCCATCTGCTTCACGCGCCGGTCGATGTGGCGCTTCTCCATCTTGAAGTCGGGGATACCGTAGCGGAGCAGGCCGCCGGCCTTCGGCTCGCGCTCGAAGACGTGCACGTCGTGCCCGACGCGGGCGAGCTGCTGGGCCGCGGCGAGGCCGGCCGGGCCGGAGCCCACCACCGCCACGCGCTTGCCGGTGCGGGTCTCGGACGGCTCGGGCTTGACCCAGCCCATGTTCCAGGCGCGGTCGGCGATGGCCTGCTCGATCGTCTTGATGGCGACCGGCTGGTTCTCGAGGTTGAGCGTGCACGCCTCCTCGCAGGGCGCGGGGCAGATGCGGCCAGTGAACTCGGGGAAGTTGTTCGTCGAGTGCAGGTTGCGGATCGCCTCCTCCCAGTCCGACTGGAAGACGAGGTCGTTCCAGTCCGGGATCTGGTTGTGGACGGGGCAGCCGGTCGGGCCGTGGCAGAACGGGATGCCGCAATCCATGCAGCGCGCCGCCTGCTTCTTCAGGTCGTGCTCGTCGAGCGGCAGCGTGAACTCGCGGAAGTGCCGAACGCGGTCGGCGGCGAGCTGATACTTCTGCTCCTGCCGGTCGTATTCGAGGAAACCTGTGACCTTGCCCATCGATCCGTCCCTAGGCTGGCGGATCGATCGATCCCGCCCCCTGCATCGTCGTCCTGATCGGGGCGGCCGGTTCGATGCCGGCCGCCGTCTGCGTCCTACTCCGCCGCCACCGGCATCCGCGCCTGCTCCATCTCGCGCAGCGCCCGGCGGTACTCCACCGGCATCACCTTCACGAACTTGGTCCGGTAGGTGGACCAGTTGTCGAGGATCTCCTGAGCGCGCGGCGAGCCCGTGTACTTCAGGTGGTTGGTGATGAGCTGCGAGAGCCGTTCCTCGTCGTGGCCCGACATGTCGGCCAGGATGTCGACGCGGCCCTTGGTCTCGAGGTCGCCGTCCTGGTGGAAGCGGCGCATGATGTCATCCTCTTCCTCCACGGGCTCGAGGTCGACCATCGAGAGGTTGCAGCGGGCCGAGAACGAGCCGTCCTCGTCGAGCACGTAGGCGATGCCGCCCGACATGCCGGCCGCAAAGTTGCGCCCGGTCTCGCCGATCGACACCACGACGCCGCCCGTCATGTACTCGCAGCCGTGGTCGCCCATGCCCTCGACCACCGCGATGGCGCCCGAGTTGCGCACGGCGAAGCGCTCCCCCGCGGAGCCGCGGATGTAGCACTCGCCGGCGATCGCCCCGTACAGCACGGTGTTGCCGACCATGATGGTGCGGCCGGGCGCCGCCTTCAGCGCCTCGCTCGGCCGGATGATCAGCTTGCCGCCCGACAGGCCCTTGCCGACGTAGTCGTTGCCGTGGCCGGTGAGCTCGATCGTGACGCCGGCCGCGACCCAGGCGCCGAAGCTCTGGCCGGCGGTGCCGGAGAGCTTCACCACGATGGTGTCGTCGGGCAGGCCCTCGTGGCCGTGCGCCTTCGCGACGAGCCCCGACAGCATGGCGCCCGCGGCCCGGTCCGAGTTGCGGATCGTGTCGTGGAGCGTCACCGCCTCTCCGGTCTCGATCGCGCCCTTCGCGCCCTCGATCAGGCGCCGGTCGAGCACGTGCTCGATCGGGTGGTGCTGCGTCTCGACGTGGCGGATCGCCACCTCCGGCCCGACCTCCGGCCGGTGGAACAGCTTCGAGAAGTCTAGGCCGCGCGCCTTCCAGTGGGCGATGGCCTCCACCTTGTCGAGGAGGTCGGAGCGGCCGACGAGATCCTCGAGCTTGGTGAAGCCCATGGAGGCCATCAGCTCGCGCACCTCCTCGGCCACGTAGAAGAAGTAGTTCACCACGTGCTCGGGCGTGCCCTTGAAGCGCTTGCGCAGCACCGGGTCCTGGGTGGCGACGCCCACTGGGCAGGTGTTCAGGTGGCACTTGCGCATCATGATGCAGCCCGCCGCGATGAGCGGCGCGGTCGAGAAGCCGAACTGGTCGGCCCCGAGCAGCGCCGCGATCATCACGTCGCGGCCGGTGCGCAGGCCGCCGTCCGCCTGCAGCGCCACGCGGCCGCGCAGGTTGTTCAGCACCAGCGTCTGCTGGGTCTCGGCGAGCCCGGTCTCCCACGGGCCGCCCGCGTGCTTGATCGAGGTGAGCGGGGCCGCGCCCGTGCCCCCGTCGAAGCCCGAGATCGTGATGTGGTCCGCGCGCGCCTTGGCGACGCCCGCCGCGACCGTGCCGACGCCGACCTCGGAGACGAGCTTCACCGAGACGTCGGCGGCCGGGTTCACGTTCTTCAGGTCGAAGATGAGCTGGGCCAGGTCCTCGATCGAGTAGATGTCGTGGTGGGGCGGCGGCGAGATCAGGCCGACGCCGGGCGTCGCGTAGCGGACCTTGGCGATCTTGGCGTCGACCTTGTGGCCGGGCAGCTGGCCGCCCTCGCCGGGCTTGGCGCCCTGCGCCACCTTGATCTGCATCATGTCGGCGTTGACGAGGTACTCCGTCGTCACGCCGAAGCGGCCGGAGGCCACCTGCTTGATGGCCGAGCGGCGCGAGCGCCCGTCCGGCAGGGGCTTGAAGCGCTCGACCTCCTCGCCGCCCTCGCCCGAGTTCGAGCGGCCGCCGAAGGAGTTGACGGCGATGGCGAGCGTCTCGTGCGCCTCCTTCGAGATCGAGCCGTAGGACATGGCGCCGGTGGCGAAGCGCCGGACGATCTCGGAGGCCGGCTCGACCTCGGCGAGGTCCACCGGCTGCCGGCCGATCTCGCCGGCGGCCCTGATGCGGAACAGGCCGCGCAGGGTCTTGAGGTGGTTCTCCTGCTCGTTCACGAGGCGCGCGTACTCGCGGTAGCGCTCGGGCACGCCGAGGCGCACCGCGTGCTGCAGCGTCGCCACGGTGTCGGGGGTCCAGGTGTGGGTCTCGCCGCGCAGCCGGTAGGCGTACTCGCCGCCGACGTCGAGGGCGTTGCGGTAGACCGGCGCGTCGCCGAAGGCGTCGCGGTGGCGCTGGGCGGTCTCCTCGGCGACCTCGGCCATGCCGACGCCCTCGATGGTCGTCGCCGTGCCGAAGAAGTCGCGCGCCACGAAGTCGGAGTTGAGGCCGACCGCGTCGAAGATCTGGGCGCCGCAATAGGACTGGTAGGTCGAGATGCCCATCTTGGACATGACCTTCAGCAAGCCCTTATCGATCGACTTGATGTAGCGGTAGACGATCTCGTCGTCCGTGAGGTCCGGCGGGAACTCGTCCTTCATCGCGATCAGGGTCTCGAAGGCGAGGTAGGGGTTCACCGCCTCCGCGCCGTAGCCGGCCAGGCACGCGAAGTGGTGCACCTCGCGCGGCTCGCCCGACTCGACCACGAGGCCGACCGAGGTGCGCAAGCCCTTGCGGATCAGGTAGTTGTGCACGGCCGCGGTGGCGAGCAGCGCCGGGATCGGGATCCGGTCCGGGCCGACGGCGCGGTCGGACAGCACGATGATGTTGTAGCCGCCGCGCACCGCGACCTCGGCCCGGTCGCAGAGGCGGTCGAGCGCGCCCTCCATGGCCGCCGCGCCGGTCTCGGCCGGGTAGGTCATGTCGAGGGTCTTGGTGTCGAAGCGGTCCTCGAAATGGCCGATCGAGCGGATCTTCTCGAGGTCGCCGTTCGTCAGGATCGGCTGGCGCACCTCGAGCCGCTTCTTGCGGGAGGCGCCCTCCATGTCGAGCAGGTTCGGCCGCGGCCCGATGAACGAGACGAGGCTCATCACGGCCTCCTCGCGGATGGGGTCGATCGGCGGGTTGGTGACCTGCGCGAAGTTCTGCTTGAAGTAGGTGTAGAGGAGCTTCGGCTTGTCCGAGAGCGCGGAGAGCGGCGTGTCGGAGCCCATCGAGCCCACCGCCTCCTGGCCGGTGACGGCCATGGGCTGCATGAGGAGCTTCAGGTCCTCCTGGCTGTAGCCGAAGGCCTGCTGCCGGTCGAGGAGCGACACGTCCGAGCGCGAGGCGCGCGGGCTCACGGGCTTGAGGTCCTCGAGCACGATCTGGGTGTTCTTCAGCCATTCCGCGTAGGGGTGCGCGGCGGCGAGCTCGCCCTTGATCTCCTCGTCCGAGACGATGCGGCCCTTCGCCAGGTCGATCAGCAGCATCCGGCCCGGCTGCAGGCGCCAGGACTGGACGATCTTCTCGTCGGGGATCGGCAGCACGCCCATCTCGGAGGCGAGCACGACGAGCCCGTCGTCGGTGACGATGTAGCGGGCGGGCCGGAGGCCGTTGCGGTCGAGGGTGGCGCCGATCTGGCGGCCGTCCGTGAAGCAGACGGCGGCCGGCCCGTCCCACGGCTCCATCAGGGCGGCGTGGTACTCGTAGAAGGCGCGCCGCTCCTCGCTCATCAGCGGGTTGCCGGCCCAGGCCTCCGGGATGAGCATCATCATCGCGTGGGCGAGCGGGTAGCCGCCCTGGACGAGGAACTCCAGCGCGTTGTCGAAGCAGGCGGTGTCCGACTGGCCCTCGTAGGAGATCGGCCAGAGCTTCGAGATGTCGTTGCCGAACAGCTCCGAATCGACGCTCGCCTGGCGGGCGGCCATCCAGTTGACGTTGCCGCGCAGCGTGTTGATCTCGCCGTTGTGCGCCACCATCCGGTAGGGGTGCGACAGGCGCCAGGTCGGGAAGGTGTTGGTGGCGAAGCGCTGGTGCACGAGGGCGAGCGCCGAGACGAAGCGCTCGTCCTTCAGGTCGAGGAAGTAGCGGCCGAGCTGGTGCACCAGCACCATGCCCTTGTAGACGATGGTCCGGCTCGACACGGAGACGGGGTAGAACTCCAGCAGCCGCTCGTCGCCCGAGCCGTAGACCTTGCCGGAGATGACCTTGCGGGCGACGTAGACGCGCCGCTCGAAGGTGTCGGCATCGCCGACGGAGGCCGGGCAGCCGATGAAGACCTGGCGGTGATGCGGCTCGGTCTTGCGCACGGCGGCGCCGAGATCCTCCGAATCGACCGGCACGTCGCGCCAGCCAAGCAGAGGCAGGCCCTCGTCGGCGAGCGCCTTCTCGACGATCTCCTCGATGACGTGGCGCGCATCGGCCTCCGGCGGCATGAAGAACTGGCCGATCGCGTAGGCGCCGGCCGGCGGCAACTCGAAGCCGAGGCGCGAGCACTCCTCGGCGAAGAAGGCGTGCGGGATCTGGACGAGGATGCCGCAGCCGTCGCCCATGGTCGGGTCCGCGCCGACCGCGCCGCGATGGTCGAGGTTCTCCAGGATCTTGAGGCCCTGCTGGACGATCACGTGGGTCTGCCGGTTGTGCATGTCGGCGATGAAGCCGACCCCGCAGGCGTCGCGCTCCTGGCCGGGATCGTAGGCTCCTTGCGCCTTCGGCAGGGCCGGGTCGCGCACCACCAGCGGCTTGCCCGCGTCACGAAGGGGCGACGTCCTGGCCGGGACGGATTCCGGACCGGTCCTGAAGCCTTCAGATGCAGCCACGCTCTTCATCCCTCGTCTGCCGACCTCGCCCGCATGCGAGCATGTTTCGTGCCCGGCCATCAACCGATGCCGGGGTCCTGGTAACATTTTCGTCGGGTTCAGCCGGGACTTCGGTGAGGAAGCGCCCGCCAACCCGCGGGCTCGACGCCGGCCTCGCTCAGCCGGCGTGGGCCCGGATCGCCGCGATGGCGACCGGCTTCAGATCTCGTTTGGACGTCGCGGTCGTCACGTACCGAAATCCCCAGCCCGCCGGGTTTCGTTCCCGGGAGGCGCGCCATGCCGAAAAATGGGACAGTCATACTGTCCTAACGCCGGAACGTGACAGATTTCAACCGTTCCAGCAAGAGGTCGCGCGGGCGCGAACGTCCGAATCCAGCGCATGCCGCCCCTGCGCGACAGGGGTCAATCGCCGCAGGCCGACGGCGACGCCCGGTCCCCGAGGCGCCCGGATTGGCTCGCAATCTCGCCCCAATCCTTGCGTTAACAAAGTCTTGCCGAGCACAAGCGGCATGCGGGGCAACGACCTCGCCGGGACAGCCGAAGGACCCGCGGAACAAGCGGGCCTTCGGCACGCGCCGGGTCGGGACGCCCGCGTCCGGGCGGCGAGATCTGGCCCGGCCGAGGTCGCCCCCTGAAGAACGGGACGAGGCGACATGGCGGCACGAGCCTTGGTACGACGGAACGGCGACGCGAATCGGATCGCCCGGCATCTCCGGGCCGGTCTCGCGGCCGGCATCCTGATGCTGACGGCGGGCGCCGCGCAGGCGCAATATCTCTACGAGGACGAGATTCTATCGCCGCGGGCCGTGGCGTGGCGCCTCGCCGACCGCGGCTTCAGCGGGCTCTCGCGGCCCCGCTTCGACGGGCAGGACTACGTGGTCGAGGCCGTCGCGCCGAACGGGGCCCGGGTGCGCCTGTTCGTGGATGCCCGCGCGGGCGACATCGTCGGGCGCCAGCGCCTCGATCCCGCCCCTGCCCCGCGACTCGCCCGTCCGGCGCCCGGCTACGGCTGGACGGAGGCCGACGCGCGCCTCGTGCCCCCGGCCGACATCCCGCAGCCCGGCGGCCGCATCCTGCCGCCGCGGCCCGACCTCTACGGCCGCACCGAGGCCGAGCCCGCCCCGCGCCGACAGACCCAGGATGCCAACCCGCTCGGCGTGAACCCGGACGCCCGCGCCCGTCCCGAGCCGCAGCGCCGCGCGGCCCGGCTCGCGCCCGCCGCGCCCGCGGCCGGCGCTCCCGGCGCACCGGCCGCGAAGCCCGGCGAGCCGCGCTCGGCGGTCCGCACCGCCCCGGAGGCGCCGCATCCGAGCCTGAAGGCGGCGGATCCGGCCAGGGAGACGGTCAAGGATACGGCGAAGGACGCTCCGAAGGCGGAGGAGCGGACGAAGCCCGAGACCCGCGAGGCTGCGGTCGAGCCTCCGAAGGCCGCGCCGCCCGCCGCACAGACGCCCGCCGCCGTTCAGCCGCCCCCGAAGGAGGCCGCCGAGAAGGCGCAGGAGGTCAAGGCCGTCGAGCCCAAGGCGGCTCAGGGCAAGGCGGCCGAAGGCGACGCTCCCGAGAAGAGCGCGGAGATCAAGCCCGCCGAGGCCGAGCGCAGGCCCGGCACCTCGGGCTGGCAGGATCCGCCCCCGGAGGGCAAGCGCAACGTCCGGGTGATCGGCGGCGCGACGGTCGTGACGCGGCCGTCCGCGGAGGGCGGCGCCGAGTAGGGCGCCGTCAGGCCCCTTCGAGGATCAGCCGCTCGGGGCGGTTGAAGACCGTCAGCGTGTCCGAGCGGGCGATGGCGCACATGGTCATGCCGTGGAGCTTCGCCCGGTCGAGGGCGAGCGAGGTCGGCGCCGAGATCGCCACGAGCACGGCGGCCCCGAGGCGGGCCGCCTTCTCCACCATCTCGAACGAGCAGCGGCTCGTGATGACGAGGAAGCCGTCCGCCGGGTCGGTGCCGGCCCGGATCAGCGCCCCGATCAGCTTGTCGAGGGCGTTGTGACGGCCGACATCCTCGCGGACCGCGACGAGGCTCCCGTCGAGCCGCGCCCAGGCGGCGGCGTGCACGGCCCGCGTCTCGCGGTTGAGCGTCTGGGCCGGCCCGAGCGCCGCGAGCGCGGCGCTGATCGCCCGCATCGAGACCCGCGTGCGCGGCGCCTGCTTCGGCTCCGCCAGGGGGAGCGCGGCGAGATCGTCGATCCCGCACACGCCGCATCCCGTGCGCCCGCTGATGGCGCGCTTGCGGGCGAGGTGCTCCCTCAGGCGCCCCGGCACGAGGTCGACGAGGAGGCGAAGGCCGCCCTCCCCGGCCTCGACCCGGGCGGAGCGGATCTCGTCCGCGGCCTCGACGATCCCCTCCGTCAGGCTGAACCCGTAGGCGAAATCCTCGAGGTCGGAGGGGCTCGTCATCATCACGGCGTAGGGCACGCTGCCGTAGACGAGGTTCACCGGCGTCTCGACGGCGAGCGGCCGCGCGTCGTCGCGGGGCTGCGCGTCCTCGTAGGCGATGACCTGGGTGGGGACGCGGGTCGCCGTGGCGGGCGGGGCGTCCTCGCGGACGTCGCCGTCGTCGATCTGACTGTGCTGCATGCGGGTCCGCCGGGATCGCTGAGTGTGCCGGATATATAGCAACGCCGCCGCCCGAATGGGCGAGGGGATCGCTTCCGCCCCGCCCGCTCCGCCGCGCCCGGTGCCCGCGTGCGACGCCGTGTCCTGCCCGCCGCAGGGCCGCCCGCGCCGAGGGGCCGAACGGGCGCCGAAAGTCTGGAACCGGACTTAAGAAAACAGCCGATGCGACGCTGTTGCGGTTGCACCTTGACGTTCCTTGTGGTCTGACACCGCGGTCGGAAGCCGGCCGGGGCCACGGGCCCGGAGGCGTCCTGCCATGTCATGACAGCGCCGCCGCGATCCCGAACCAATCGGGGCGCAGGCGGTCGACCAATAAGGTCAAGCCAGGGGAGCCACGGGAAGGCACATGCGGACGGCGAAGACGCACACTCGCTCAACATGGGGGCTCGCCGCGCTCGGCGCCATCCTGGCCTCGTCCTCGGCGCTCGCGGCCGGGATCGGCCAGCCGGAGCCCTGGCAGATGGACCGTCAGGTGCCGGTCACGGAGAACGCCCGCGACATCCTGCACTTCGAGGTCGGCCTGCACTGGCTCTCGCTCGGCATCTCGCTGTTCGTGCTGGCGCTGATCCTCTACTGCATCTTCAAGTTCAGCGAGAAGGCGAACCCGGTCCCCTCCAAGACCACGCACAACACCATGATCGAGGTGGCCTGGACGATCGTCCCGGTCCTGATCCTGGTGGCGGTGGCGATCCCCTCCTTCCGCCTGCTGCGCACCCAGCTCTCCGACCCGAAGGCCGACGTGATCGTGAAGGTCATCGGCCACGCCTGGTACTGGTCCTACGAGTACCCGGCCGACCAGGGCGGCGGCTTCACCTTCGACGCCAACCTGGACGAGGAGAAGATGCCCAAGCTCCTCGGGACCGACAACGACATGGTCGTGCCGGTGAACAAGATCGTGAAGGTCCAGGTCACCGCCGCCGACGTGCTCCACTCCTGGGCCGTCCCCTCCTTCGGCTTCAAGATCGACGCCGTGCCCGGCCGCCTCAACCAGTTCTGGTTCAAGGCGGATCGCGAGGGCACCTACCACGGCCAGTGCTCCGAGCTCTGCGGGCAGCGCCACGCCTACATGCCGATCACCGTCCGCGTGGTGAGCGACGAGGCCTACGCCCAGTGGCTCACCGAGGCGAAGACGAAGTTCGCCCGCATCGACGACGGTTCGAAGCTCGCCGACGCCCGCTAACGGCCCGGCCTCGTCGGAGCCGGCCCGGCCGGCACCGACCGCAACCCTTCGAGAGATTACGAGAAACGAACAAGGTCAGCATCGATGGCTACCGCCGCAGCACATGCGGGGCATGACGCCCACGCCGATCACAAGCCAAGCTTCTTCGCCCGCTGGTTCCTCTCCACGAACCACAAGGACATTGGCACGCTCTACCTGCTGTTCGCCTTCAGCGCCGGCATCATCGGCGCGTTCCTCTCCTTCGGCATCCGCATGGAGATGGAGGAGCCCGGCCTGCAGTACTTCTCCAACCCGGCCACCTACAACGTGTTCGTGACCGGCCACGGCCTCATCATGGTGTTCTTCATGGTGATGCCGGCGCTGATCGGCGGCTTCGGCAACTGGTTCGTGCCCCTCATGATCGGTGCGCCGGACATGGCGTTCCCGCGCATGAACAACATCTCGTTCTGGCTCACCGTGGCGGGCTTCATGAGCCTGCTCTGCTCGCTCTTCGTCGAGGGCGCGCCCGGCGCGTCCGGCGCCGGCACGGGCTGGACCGTCTACCCGCCGCTCTCGACCGTCGGCCATCCCGGCCCGGCCGTCGACTTCGCGATCTTCGCCCTGCACCTGTCGGGCGCGGGCTCGATCCTCGGCGCGATCAACTTCATCACGACGATCCTCAACATGCGCGCCCCGGGCATGACGCTGCACAAGATGCCGCTCTTCGCCTGGGCCGAGCTCGTCACCGCCTTCCTGCTGCTCCTGTCGCTCCCGGTCCTCGCCGGCGCGATCACGATGCTGCTGACCGACCGCAACTTCGGCACGACGTTCTTCGACCCGGCCGGCGGCGGTGACCCGATCCTCTACCAGCACCTGTTCTGGTTCTTCGGTCACCCCGAAGTGTACATCATGATCCTGCCGGCCTTCGGCATCGTCTCCCACATCATCGCCACGTTCTCGCGCAAGCCCGTCTTCGGCTATCTCGCGATGGCCTACGCGATGGTCGCGATCGGCGTCGTCGGCTTCGTGGTGTGGGCCCACCACATGTACACGGTCGGCCTCTCGCTGCAGACGCAGTCCTACTTCGTCTTCGCCACGATGGTCATCGCGGTGCCCACCGGCGTGAAGATCTTCTCGTGGATCGCGACGATGTGGGGCGGCTCGATCCGCTTCACCGCCGCCATGCACTGGGCGGTCGGCTTCATCTTCCTGTTCACGGTCGGCGGCGTCACCGGCGTCGTGCTGGCGAACTCGGCGGTCGACAAGTACCTGCACGACACCTACTACGTCGTGGCGCACTTCCACTACGTGCTCTCGCTCGGCGCCGTGTTCATCATCTTCGCGGGCGTCTACTACTGGTTCCCGAAGATGACCGGCCACGTCATCCCCGAGTGGGCCGGCAAGCTGCACTTCTGGCTGGCCTTCATCGGCGCGAACGTCCTGTTCTTCCCGATGCACTTCCTGGGCCTCGCCGGCATGCCGCGCCGCTACGCCGACTACCCGGAGGCCTTCGCCGGCTGGCACAAGGTCGCCACCTGGGGCGGGCACATCTTCGCGCTCGGCATGATCGTCTTCGTGATCGGCGTCGTTCTCGCCTTCCGCTCGAAGACCCGCGCCGCGGACAACCCGTGGGGCGAGGGTGCGACGACGCTGGAATGGACCCTGTCCTCGCCGCCGCCCTTCCACCAGTTCGAGACGCTGCCCCGCATCGTCGACGAGCCGGGCCACCACTGACGGTCGGGATCCCGACCCGTCGAGACCCTCGCGAGGACCGCCCCGGCGGTCCTCGCTCTTTCCCGGATACCCTCAACCGCCCCGCTTCGAGAGGGTATCCGGCAAGGGGCGGCGCCGAGAACGGCGCGATGCGAGCCACCTGAACCGAGACCCGCGAGCACCATGACGAGCCTCACGAATACCCTGCCGGTCGGAGCCGAGGCGCCGGGCTTCGCCCCCGCCCCCTCGATCGTCGGCGGCGACGTGCCGGACTACTTCGCCCTGCTGAAGCCCCGCGTGATGGTCCTCGTGATCTTCACCGCCCTCGTCGGCATGGTCGTCTCGCACGGCCACGTGAACCCGGCGGTCGGCGCGATCTCGCTCCTGATGATCGCGGTGGGCGCGGGCGCCTCGGGCTGCCTCAACATGTGGTGGGACGCCGACATCGACGCGGTGATGACCCGCACGGCCAAGCGCCCGATCCCGGACGGGCGCATCCAGCCCGGCGAGGCCCTGGCCTTCGGCCTGACCCTGTCGGTGGGCTCCGTGCTGATCCTGGGGCTCGCCGCCAACTGGCTCGCGGCGGGGCTCCTCGCCTTCACGATCGTCTTCTACGCCGTGATCTACTCGATGTGGCTGAAGCGCGCGACGCCGCAGAACATCGTCATCGGCGGCGCCGCGGGCGCCCTGCCCCCGGTGATCGGCCAGGCGGTGGTCTCGGGCAGCGTCGGCATCGAGTCGATGGTGCTGTTCCTGATCATCTTCATCTGGACGCCGCCCCACTTCTGGGCGCTCGCCCTCGTCAAGGCCGGCGAGTACGCCAAGGCCGGCATCCCGATGATGCCGAACGTGGCCGGCCCGCAATCGACGCGCCGCCAGATCGTCTACTACACGCTGGCGCTCGCCCCCCTCGGCCTCGCCCCGGTCGTTCTCGGCTTCGGCGGCCTCATCTACGCGGTGGTCGGCCTCCTCGGCGGCCTCGGCATGCTGGCCTTCAGCGTCCAGGTCTTCCGCCACCGCGAGGGCGAGGCCGAGAAGCGCTCGGCCATGGGCATGTTCGCCTTCTCGATCCTCTACCTCTTCCTGCTCTTCTCGGCGCTCCTCGCCGAGCAGGGCCTGGGCCTGTTCCGGCCCGTGATGTTCGTCTGAGATCGCGATGAAAGATCCCCTGCCCGGCTATCGGCCGCTGACCGAGGAGGAGGAGCGCCGCCGCCGCAAGCGCTCCGTCGCCATCGCCCTCGCGCTCGGCGCCATGGTCCTGATCTTCTTCGTGCTGACCATCGCCAAGCTCGGGCCGCAGGTCCTGAACCGGCCGCTCTAACCCAGACCCCGGAAGCCATGTCCGACCCGCGCAGCAACCCGAACCGGAAGGCCAACCGCACGGCGCTCGCCTGCGCCGGCCTCGTCGCGGGCATGACCGGGCTCGCCTTCGCGTCGGTCCCGCTCTACGACGCCTTCTGCAAGGCGACGGGCTTCGACGGCACGCCGATCCAGGGGGCCGCCCCGCGGGCGTCAGCCTCTGGCGCGCACGCCGACGACAGCATGATCGTGCGCTTCGACACGAACGTGAGCGCCGGGCTGCCCTGGGCGTTCCGGGCGGAGACGCGCAAGGTCGAGGCGCGGCTCGGCGAGACCACCACGGTGTTCTTCCAGGCCAAGAACACGGGCTCGGCGCCCTCGACCGGCATCGCGACCTTCAACGTGCAGCCGGGCCTGATGGGCGGCTACTTCGTCAAGGTCGAGTGCTTCTGCTTCAAGGAGCAGACGCTCCAGCCCGGCGAGACCATGGACTTCCCGGTGGTGTTCTACATCGACCCGGCCATGCGCCAGGATTCCAACACGAGCCATCTCTCCGAGATGACGCTCTCCTACACCTATTTCGCCTCGAAGAACGGCGCACCGGCCACGGCCGCGCTTGCGACGACGGGCGACACGGGGAAGAAGTCGAATTTCTGAGCGCGTGCGTGACAAGGGCGCGCCGCGCACATAATGGGTTCCAAGCTTGAGGGTTGGGCGAGTTCCACCCTCCGGGTCGCGACAACAAGGGCCTAGGCCGGGAACGGCGAAGGGCCGGGGGTAGGAGAGAGCGAGAGATGGCCGAGGCGCACGCCAAGAATCACGACTATCACATTCTCAATCCGAGCCCCTGGCCGCTCATCGGCGCCACGTCCGGCTTCCTGATGGCCTTCGGCGCCGTCTTCTGGATGAAGAGCCTCTCGATCGGGAATCTCGCCGTCGGCCCCTACATCTTCGGCGCCGGCACGATCGGCGTGCTCTACACCATGTTCTCGTGGTGGAAGGACGTCGTCCACGAGGCGAACTCGGGCGACCACACCCGTGTCGTCCAGCTCCATCACCGCTACGGCATGATGATGTTCATCGCCTCCGAGGTGATGTTCTTCGTCGCGTGGTTCTGGGCCTATTTCGAGGCCGCCCTCTACACCGCCGACCCGATCCAGGCGACCCGCGTCGACTTCACGGGCGGCGTCTGGCCGCCGAAGGGCATCGAGGCGTTCGACCCCTGGCACCTGCCGCTCCTGAACACGCTGATCCTGCTCACCTCGGGCACCACCGTGACCTGGGCGCACCACGCCCTCCTGCACGGCGACCGCAAGGGCCTGAAGTACGGCCTCTGGCTGACGATCATCCTTGGCGTCCTGTTCACCGCCTGCCAGGCCTACGAGTACAGCCACGCCCACTTCGGCTTCTCGGGCAGCATCTACTCGTCGACCTTCTTCATGGCGACGGGCTTCCACGGCGCGCACGTGATCATCGGCACGATCTTCCTCGCGGTCTGCCTGTTCCGGGCCTACGCGGGCCAGTTCACGCCCCAGCAGCACCTCGGCTTCGAGTTCGCCGCCTGGTACTGGCACTTCGTCGACGTGGTCTGGCTGTTCCTGTTCGCCGCGATCTACGTCTGGGGCTCGGGCGTCGGCCACGCCGCGCACTGATCCCGGACCGCATGCACGGCATGCAACGGAAGGGCGGCGCGAGCCGCCCTTTTTCATGCGCGCCGGCGCGCGAATGCCCATATCGCCGGACGGGGGACGATCCTGCGCGGCTGCCGCGCGGCAGAGCGACCGAGGAATGATCTTGGACCGAACCCATACCCTGCCGCCGCCCATACCCACGGGTCTGCGCGGCCGCTGCCCCCGCTGCGGCGAGGGCCACCTGTTCCAGGGCTTTTTGGCGCTCCGTCTGTCCTGCGAGGCCTGCGGCCTCGACTATTCGAGCTTCGATTCCGCCGACGGGCCGGCCTTCTTCGTGATGTCCATCGTCGGCCTCATCGTCGTCGGGCTCGCCCTGTTCCTCGAGGTCACCTACGAGCCGCCGATCTGGGTTCACGCCCTGGTGGCGGGCTCGCTCTCGATCGGCCTCAGCCTGCTGCTGGTTCGCCCCCTCAAGGGCATGCTGATCGCCCTGCAATTCGCCAACAAGGCCGAGGAGGGCCGCTTCCGCCAGTGACGCATGCCGCCGCCGCGCCCCGGAGCGCCTGGCGCGACCTCCTCGCGCCGGGCCTCGCCTCCCTCGTCGCGCTCGCGATCCTGCTCGGCCTCGGCTCGTGGCAGATCGCCCGCAAGACCGAGAAGGAGGCGCTGATCGCGCGGATCATCGCCCGCTCGAGGGCAGAGCCGGTCCCCCCGCCCGCCCCCGCGGCGTGGGACGCCGCCCGCGACGAGTTCCGGCACGTGCGGGTCGGCGGGCGTTTCCGCAACGACCTCGAGACGCTGGTCCACGGGCTCGCGCCGGGCGACACGCCGGGCCGGGCGCTCCAGGGCTACTATGTGATCACGCCCCTCGTGCGCGACGACGGCGGCACCATCCTCGTCAACCGCGGCTTCGTCCCGACCGAGCTGAAGCGGCCGGAGGACCGGAAGGACGGCCTCGTCGAGGGCGAGACCAGCGTCACCGGCATCCTGCGCGCGAGCGAGCCGCGCGCCATGTTCGTGCCCGCGCCCGACCCGGCCCGCGGCGAGTGGTTCAACCGGGACGTGGCGGGCATCGCCGCCTCCCGCGGCATCGCGGACGCCGCGCCCTACCTCGTCGAGGCCGATGCGGTGGCGGGACAGACGAGCTGGCCGCGGGGCGGGCAGCTGCGCGTCGACCTGCCGAACAACCACCTGCAATACGCGTTCACGTGGTTCGGCATCGCGGCCTGCCTCGTCGGCGTCTTCTCGGTCTACGCGTGGCGGCGGGTGAAGGACGGCGCGAGGCCGGCCTGAGGCCGGCTTGCCGCGGGCGGAAGGCGCCTTACACTCCTCTCATCCGGAGCGGAGTGCCCCGATGCGCGCGATCGTCTGCCTCGTCCTCGCGGCCCTCGCCCTGCCCGCCCTCGCGGCCGACGAGGGCGCGCGGGAGGCGGCCCGCGCCGCGATCAGCCGGCAGGTCGAGGCGCTCGGGCGCGACGATGCCCCCGCGGCCTACGCGCTCGCCGCCCCCTCGATCCAGGCCCTGTTCCCCACCCCGGACGTCTTCATCGGCATGGTGCGGACCAATTACGGCGCGATCTACCGCCACCGCCGCTTCGTGTTCGGCGAGGCTCGCGCGGAGGGCGAGAACGGCCTCTCGCAGGAGGTCGCGATCCAGGATTCCTACGGCGTGGACTGGAAGGCGGCCTACAGCCTGCAGCGTCAGGCGGACGGCGAGTGGCGCATCACCGGCTGCCGGCTGACGAAGGAGCCGGGCACCTCGCTGTGACGCGCGCCCGGACGCAGGCCGGCTTCGACAGGGGCGCCCGCTTCGTGTAGAGGGAGCGCCTTCTCCGGAGGCCCCTTTGCTTCACGTCTCGACCCGCGGCGCGGCCGCGCCGCTCTCGTTCTCCGATGCCCTCCTCGCCGGCCTCGCCCGCGACGGCGGCCTCTACGTGCCCGAGAGCTGGCCGCGGATCCCCGAGGCCGAGATCGCGGGGCTCGCCGGGGCGCGCTACGCGGACGCGGCCAAGCGCGTCCTGCGCCCCCTGATCGACGGCGAGATCGAGGACGCCGCGCTCGATTCGATGATCGAGGCCGCCTACGCCAGCTTCCGCCACCCCGCGGTCTGCCCGCTGACGCAGCTCGACGACAACCTGTTCCTGCTGGAGCTCTTCCACGGCCCGACGCTCGCCTTCAAGGACGTGGCGATGCAGCTCCTCGGGCGGCTGATGGACCACGTGCTGCGCGCCCGCGGGGCGCGCGCCACCATCGTCGGCGCGACCTCCGGCGACACCGGCTCCGCGGCGGTCGAGGCGTTCCGCGGGCTCGATCAGGTCGACGTCTTCGTGCTCTTCCCGCACGGCCGGGTCTCGGAGGTGCAGCGGCGCCAGATGACCTCGGTGCCGGACGCCAACGTCCACGCCATCGCCATCGACGGCACCTTCGACGATTGCCAGAGCATCGTGAAGGCGATGTTCCAGCACGCCGACTTCGCCGACTCGGTGCGGCTGTCCGGCGTCAACTCGATCAACTGGGCCCGCGTCGCGGCGCAGGCCGTCTACTACTTCACGAGCGCGGTGGCCCTCGGCGCGCCCCATCGGCCGGTCTCCTTCTCGGTGCCGACCGGCAATTTCGGCGACATTCTCGCCGGCTGGGTCGCCAAGCGCATGGGCCTCCCGATCAAGCGCCTGATGATCGGCACCAACGCCAACGACATCCTGGCCCGCACGCTCGAGCACGGCGCCTACGAGGTCCGCGGCGTCGAGCCCACCACGTCGCCCTCGATGGACATCCAGATCTCCTCGAACTTCGAGCGGCTGCTGTTCGAGGCGCTGGAGCGGGACGCCTCGACGCTGAGCCGCCTGATGGCGGGCCTCAAGCAGTCGGGCGGCTTCAGCCTCGACGAGGCGGTGCTCGGCAAGGTCCGCTCCGAGTTCGACGCGGTCGCGGTTCCGGAGCCCGACGTGGCGGACGAGATCGCCAAGACCTACGCGGCCACGGGCGTGGTGCTCGACCCCCACAGCGCCATCGGCGTGCGCGCAGGCCGCCGGCTGCTGGAGAAGGACCGCGCCACCCCCGTCGTGGCGCTCGCCACGGCCCACGCCGCGAAGTTCCCCGACGCCGTCGTGAAGGCGACCGGTGCCGGCCGTCCGGCCCTGCCGCCGCACCTCGCCGACCTCATGGACCGGCCCGAGCGCGTGGCGCGGGTGCCCAACGAGCAGGCGGCGGTCGAGGCCTTCATCCGCGAGCGCGCCCGCATCACCCGGGGCGCCTGAGCGATGAACCGCCATTTCGCGACACACGGGGCCTCGCCGGACCTGAAGATCAGCCGCCTGCCCAACGGCCTCACGGTCACCACCGAGGCGATGCCCGGAGTCGCCACCGCGACGCTCGGGGTCTGGGTCGGCGCGGGCTCCCGCCACGAGCGCGCCGACGAGCACGGTCTCAGCCACCTCCTCGAGCACATGGCCTTCAAGGGCACGCGCAGCCGCTCGGCCCGGGTGATCGCCGAGGACATCGAGAACGTCGGCGGCGAGATCAACGCCGCCACCAGCGCCGAGAGCACGAGCTACACGGCCCGGGTGCTCGGCGAGGATGCTGGCGTCGCCCTCGACGTGATCGGCGACATCTTGACGAACTCGGTCTTCGACGCGGACGAACTCGCCCGCGAGAAGGGCGTGATCCTCCAGGAATACGCCGCCGTCGAGGATACGCCCGACGACGTGGTCTACGACGCCTTCACCGAGGCTGCCTTCCCCGACCAGCCGATCGGCCGCCCGATCCTCGGCCGGCCCGAGACGATCACGCGCTTCGACCGGGGGGCGATCGAGGGATATCTCGCCCGCGAGTACACGCCGGACCGGATGGTGCTGGCGGCGGCCGGCGCCGTCGAGCACGAGGAGATCGTGGCGGCGGCCGAGCGGCATTTCGGCGGCCTTGCCGCCGCTTCCGCCCCCGAGACCGTGCCCGGCATCTACGGCGGCGGCGAGCGGCGCCTGCAGCGGCGCCTGGAGCAGGCCAACCTCGTCCTCGGCCTGCCCGGCCTCTCCTTCCGCGACGACGGCTACTACGCGTTGCACATCTTCGCGCAGGTGCTCGGCGGCGGCCTGACCTCGCGCCTCTGGCACGAGGTGCGGGAGACCCGCGGCCTCGCCTACGAGATCCAGGCCTTCCACTGGCCCTTCTCGGATTGCGGCCTGTTCGGCATCGGCGCGGGCACCTCCGCCCGCGACCTGCCGCAACTCGTGGAGGTGACGCTCGAGTCCACCGTGCGGGCGAGCCGCGACATCGACGCGGCCGAGCTCGCCCGGGCCAAGGCGCAGCTCAAGGTGGCCCTGCTCACGGCGCTCGAGACGCCGGGCGGGCGCATCGAGCGCAATGCCCGCCAGCTCCTCGCCTGGGGCCGGGTGATCCCCTCGGAAGAGGTGATCGCCAAGGTCGACGCGGTCACGGTCGAGGACGTGCGCGCCGCCGGCCGCGCCCTGCTCCACGGCGCGCCGACCCTCGCCGCGATCGGCCCGATCGGCAAGCTGCCGCGGCTCGATCAGGTCGCCGCGCAGCTCAGGGCGGCCTGAGCCGCCCCGTCCGTCGCGGGCGCGAAGAGGCGCGTCCGCGGCGCGGGCGCCCCGTCCCCAACTTGTTTTGGCCGCAAAAGCGCGCGATCGACTCGGCCCGGTGTCGCGGCAGGAAGCGGTGGGCGCCCTCTCCCGGCAGGGCTCCCGCGCCTTGCCCGCGGATCGGCCCGCCTCTACCACTGCCCGAAACCTGAGCCGTCTCGTCGCCGCCGCCCGGCCGGAACTCTCGCCCGTTGCGCATCCTCGCCACCGTTCTCGCCGCCCTCGTCACGGCCCTCGTCGGATCGCTGGTCCTGACCCCCTCCGCGCGTGCCGTGGAGGCGGTGCGGGTCACCCTCGACGCGCCGGTGATCGACCTGACGCCCATGATCGAGCGCTACCGCTCGGACGGCGACCTGATCCAGATCTCGACGGCGCCCGGCAAGGACGGGATCGTCCGCCGCATCGTGGTGAAGGCGCGGGATGCCGGCGCGCGCCCCGACTGGATGGTCTTCGCGCTCACCAACGACACCGACGAGCAGATCGACCGGCTCCTCGTCGCCCCGCATTTCCGCCTCGTCGGCTCGGGCGTGATCTGGCCGGACCTCGGCGGCTCGCGCATCGCCGCGATCACGGCGAGCCAGGGCATCCGCCCGGAGCGCGACGAGAACCCGGAGGCCGACCAGTTCGTCATCACCCTCGACCCCGGCACCACGGTGACCTTCGTGGCCGAGCTCCGGGGACCGAACATCCCGCAGGTCTACCTCTGGGACCAGGAGGCCTATCGCAAGAAGTCGACCGGCCTGACCCTCTACAAGGGGATCATCATCGGCATCGCGGGCCTGCTCGCCCTGTTCCTGACGATCATCTTCGTGGTCAAGGGCGCGATCATCTTCCCCGCCGCGGCCGCCCTCGCCTGGGCGGTGCTCGCCTACGCGTGCATCGATTTCGGCTTCCTGCAGCGGATCTTCCCCGTCACCGAGGTGGCCGAGCGGGTCTACCGGGCCTCCGCCGAGGCGATCCTCGGGGCCACGCTCCTCGTCTTCCTGTTCGCCTATCTCAACCTGGCCCGCTGGCACGTGCGCTACAGCCACGTCGCCTTCTTCTGGCTGGCCTTCCTGGCGGGGCTCGTCGGGCTCGCGGTGTTCGACCCGCCGGTGGCGGCGGGCGTCGCCCGCATCTCGATCGCGGCGGTGGCGGGGGTCGGCCTCCTCCTCATCGTCTACCTCGCCGCGCATAACGGCTACGACCGCGCCATCCTTCTCGTGCCGACCTGGGCGCTGCTCCTCGTCTGGGTGGTGGCGGCGGGCTTCGCCATCACGGGGCAGATTGGCTCGGACCTCGTGCAGCCGGCCCTCATCGGCGGCCTCGTCCTCGTCGTGATGCTGATCGGCTTCACGGTGATGCAGCACGCCTTCGCGGGCGGCGGCCTCACCCACGCCCTCGTCTCCGATACCGAGCGCCGGGCCCTGGCGCTCACCGGCGCCGGCGACGTGGTGTTCGACTGGGACGTGCCGGGCGACCGCGTCTTCGCCGGGCAGGAGATCGAGGGCCAGCTCGGCCTGAAGCGCGGGGCGCTCGAAGGGCCCGCCGCCAACTGGCTCAACCTCCTCCACCCCTTCGACATCGAGCGCTACTCGGCGGCCCTCGACACCGTGATCGAGGAGCGGCGCGGCCGCATCGTCCACGATTTCCGCCTGCGCGCCGCCTCGGGCGCCTATTTCTGGTACCGGCTCAAGGCCCGGCCGGTGATCGGCTCGGACGGCGAGGTGATCCGCATCGTCGGCACCATCGCCGACGTGACCGAGCTGAAGACCGCCGAGGAGCGGCTCCTGCACGATGCCGTGCACGACAGCCTCACCGGCCTGCCGAACCGCGAGCTGTTCGGCGACCGGCTCGACGCCGCGCTCGCCTTCGCGGGCCAGGACCCGCGCCTGAAGCCGACCGTGATCGTCCTCGACATCGACCGGTTCAAGGCGATCAACGACGCGATCGGGCTCTCGGCCGGCGACTCGATCTTGCTCACCCTGTCGCGCCGCCTCGGGCGGCTCCTGCGCCCGCAGGACACGCTGGCGCGCGTGGCGGGCGACGAGTTCGCCGTGATCCTCGTCTCGGAGCGCGATCCCGACCGGATCCTCGCCTTCGCCGAGATGATCCGCCGGGCCATCGCGACCCCGATCACCTACGCGGACCGCGAGATCTTCCTCACCGTCTCGCTCGGCATCGCGCTCCACGAGACCGGGGCGGCGCTGAAGCGGGACGAGGTCTTCAAGAACGCCGAGATCGCCATGGTCCAGGCCAAGCGCGGCGGCGGCGACCGCATCGAGGTGTTCCGCGCCCACATGCGCAACGAGCGCTCGGACCGGCTGATGCTGGAGAGCGACCTGCGCCGGGCGATCGAGCGCAACGAGATCAAGGTGCTGTTCCAGCCGATCGTCCGCCTGGAGGACCGCACCGTGGCGGGCTTCGAGGCTCTGCTGCGCTGGGACCACCCGAAGCTCGGCCGCATCCCGCCCTCGACCTTCATCCCGATCGCCGAGGAGAGCGGCTTCATCGTCAATCTCGGCATCTTCGCGATGGAGCGGACGGCGCTCGAACTCGCCGCCTGGCAGCGCTCCCTCGACGTGGAGCCGCCGATCTTCGCCAGCGTCAACGTCTCCTCGCGCCAGCTCCTGCGCCACGACCTCCTGCACGACGTGAAGACGGTGCTGGCCCGCTCGGGCGTGCTGCCGGGCTCGCTCAAGCTCGAGCTCACCGAGAGCCTCGTGATGGAGAACCCGGAATACGCCGCCCAGATGCTCGCCCGCATCCACGACCTCGGCGCGGGCCTCTCGCTCGACGATTTCGGCACGGGCTACTCGTCCCTGTCCTACCTGCAGCGCTTCCCCTTCGACACGATCAAGATCGACCAGTCCTTCGTGCGGCAGATAGCGTCCGGCAAGAGCGTGATCCTGCGCTCGATCGTCAAGATGGCGACCGAGCTCGGCCTCGCCATCGTGGCCGAGGGTGCGGAATCGGAGGCCGACGCGCAGGCGCTGGCCGAGCTCGGCTGCGAGTACGCGCAGGGCTACGCCTTCGGCGAGCCGATGACGATGCACCAGGCCCGCCAGCTCGTCGGCGCGGCGCCGGAAGCCGCCTGAAGAGGGGATGGAGCCGTGAGCTAGGCCGGCGCGCGCTCACAGAGCGTGGCCAGGGCCGCGACGAGGCGGCGGGCTTCCACGGGCTTGCGCTGGATCGGCAGGTCCGGCCAGGCGAGCCGCATCTCCCGGGGCAGCACGCCGGCCGTGCAGACGAGGATCGGCACGCGCGCCGCGATCAGCCGGTTGGCTGCGGGCGTGGCCTCGCCGTCGGCGAGGTTGAGATCGAGGATCGCCGCGTCGAGGCGCTCCTGCTCGATGATGCGGATCGCGTCGCGGTTCGTGCGCACGGGGCCCAGCACCTGCCCGTTCACGTCCTCGACGATGTCCATCAGCTCCATCGCGATCAGGATCTCGTCCTCGACGATGAGGACTCGCCGGCCAGTCAACATCGATCGCCCCCAAGCCTGCGCCTGAGCGAGCCGTCGCTCGGTCCGTGTCGTGCGGTAAGGTCGGGCCGGTCCCGGCTGCCGGCGCTCGCGCCCCGCCGCACGGGCGAGAACGAACCGGTGCGGCCAAGTCAGGATGCGGCGGGGGTCGCATCGCGTCAACGACGTTCGCGGGTTCCCGCCCGGCGCGGCGACGATTTATTTTTGCCGGCTCGCGGAACTTTCGAGCCGCGCCGACAGGCGTCTTCGACAATGCATTTAAACCTCCCTTAACCATGAATGGACAAGACTGATCGCGTTCGGTCGTGGCTCCCGCTCTCGGGGCCCGGCCCTGTGGGAGACGCGTGATGGCCGATGCGGCGCGGCGGATACGGGATGGCGGCGGGTCCGATGTCGTGCGGCGGCTGATCGCTCGGCCGATCCGCCTCGACGTGGCGCGGCTGGCTTCCTCGCCCGTGCCGCCGCCGGCGGCCGACGACGCTCCGGAGGAGGATGCGGACCTCGCCCGCCTGCGAGCCGAGATGACCGTGATGAAGGCGGTGCTGGAGGCCGAGCGCCGCGAGACCGCCAAACTGCGCGAGACGGTTCACCGCGTCGCCGGGCCCGAGCCGGTCGGCGACGAGGCCCGGGCCGTGCGCGACCGCTGGGCGACGCTTGTCGACGGGCTCCTCAACGCCCCGCGCTGATCCGCACCCGCTGCTCAACATTCAGGAGACGACCATGAGCGCCCGCTGCTCACTCGTCGTCAACGGCAAGTCCGTGCGCGTCTCCACCGGCGACACGCCGCTGGAGGCCGCGCTCGCCGAGGGGATGATCGCACCCGCCCAAGGGGTGCACGGTGCCGCCGCGCCCGGTCAGGCTTCCCAGCCGGCGCCGCGCCGCGTGCCGGGTCGCGGCCACCGCCCCGACATGACGAAGCTGCCGCTTCCCCGGCCTCAGCCCGCGATCGTGCTGCCGGAGGCGAGGGTCGTCGCCGCCGTCAAGCGCACGGGCGCGGTCTCGCAGGTCCGTACCCTCTCGCCGCACGTGGCCGAGATGGTCGTCACCGTGACGCGGCGCCTGCCGCTGGAGCCGGGCCACCAGGTCGTCCTCGCGGTCGAGGGCTTCGAGCCGCTGACCCTGTGCCCGACCCTGCGCGTCGACGGCTCGGCGGAGCTGAACGAGCTCGTGTTCCACCTTCCCCACGACCCGGCGGCGCCGGGCCTCGCCGCGGCGGCCGTCGGCGCTGCCGTGAAGGTGCGTGGGCCTGTCGGGCGCGCCCAGTACCGGCCCGGCGGCGGGCGCCTGATCCTCGTCTCGGACGGGCCCGGCTTCGGGCCGATCTGGTCCGTGGCGCGGGCGGCCCGCTACATCGAGCCGGCCCGGGACATGGCCGTCCTCGTCGGCGCCCGCGACCCGCTCGATCTCTACATGCGCCCGGCCCTCGACTGGCTGCGCGCCACCGGCATCGGGCGTGTCACCCTCGTGGCCGACCGCAGCCGCCAGCGGCCGCCGGACGTCCGCCCCGGCCCCCTCACCGCGCACGTGCCGCAGCTGCGCACCACGGACGTGGTGCACGTGGCGGGCTCCGCCTCGACGGTCGGCGCGGTGGAGGTGCTCGCCGCCGCCGCGGGCGCCCGCTGCTACCCGGTGCTCGTGCCGGACCCGTGAGCGGGCCGCGATCGGTCACGCGCGATTGACCCCGCCCTCGGGCCGGGGCACCCTTCCGGGCCGCCGAGGGGAGCCTCCGCATGCCGTTCGATTGCTCGGAAGCCAGACGGACCCGCATCCTGGCGGAGGAATTGCGGGATCTCGCCGAGACGCTCCGCGCGACCGCGCAGGACTCCCGGGATCTCGCCGCACGCGCCGAGGCGAAACAGGTGGCGGCCCGGGAAATGCTCGGGACCCTGTTCGTCACGCGGTCGGCCGAGCCTGTCGAGGCGATGGTGGTCGGCCTCGGCTACGCCTGCGAGCACAGCGCGGCCTACGGCGACCCTGCCGTCGACATGCTGATCCGGACGGCCCTCTACCTGGTCGGCCGGAAGATCGCCGCGGACGGGCTCGCCCTGGTGGACCGGACCCTGCACTGAAGCCCGCGCGCGGGCGGTGGCGCGCGGCCCTCCGCCTCAGCCGAGCTTCACCCGCCAGATCTCCTCGGCGTATTCCCGCATCGAGCGGTCGGAGGAGAACCAGCCCATCCGGGCGGTGTTGAGGATCGCCTTGCGCCACCAGCCGGCCGGGTCGTTGAAGGCGGCGTCGATCTCGCGCTGCGCCCGCCAGTAATCGTCGAAATCGGCGGTGAGCAGGTACTGGTCGCGGTGGCGCAGGTCGTCCACGATCGGCCGGAACCGGGACGGCTCCTCGGGCGAGAATCGGCCGGAGGCGATCATGTCGAGGGCCGCGGCGAGGCGCGGGGAGGCCCAGATCGCGTCGCGGGCGTAGTTCGGCACGGCCGAGCGGGCCTGCACCCCGGCCGCGTCGAGGCCGAAGATGAAGATGTTCTCCGGGCCGACATGCTGGCGGATCTCGATGTTGGCGCCGTCGAGCGTGCCGACCGTGAGCGCGCCGTTCAGCGCGAACTTCATGTTGCCGGTGCCCGACGCCTCCATGCCGGCGGTCGAGATCTGCTCGGAGAGGTCGGCGGCCGGGATGATCGCCTCGGCGAGGCTCACCGAGTAGTTCGGCAGGTACACGACCTTGAGGCGGTCGGCCACCTCGGGATCGTCGTTGACGGCCTTGGCCACGTCGCAGGCGAGCTTGATGATCAGCTTGGCCTGAGTGTAGCTCGGCGCCGCCTTGCCGCCGAAGATCTTGACCCGCGGCGTCCAGTCCCGGTGCGGCTCCGCCTTGATCGCCTGGTAGAGCGCCACCGTCTCGATGACGTTGAGGAGCTGGCGCTTGTACTCGTGGATTCGCTTCACCTGCACGTCGAACAGAGCGGCCGGGTCGATGTCGATGCCCGTGCGGTCGGCCACGATCTGCGCCAGCGCCTCCTTGCGGCCCCGGCGCATGGCGGCGTAGCGCGACACGAAGCCGGCGTCGCCCGCGAAGGCTTCGAGGCCGCGCAGAGCCTCCGGATCGTCGAGCACCCGCTCGCCCACCGCCTCGACGGCGAGGCGCGTCAGGCCCGGATTGGCGTTGTGGAGCCAGCGCCGGAAGGTGATGCCGTTCGTCTTGTTGACGATCTTCTCGGGCTCCAGCGCGTGCAGGTCGCGGAACACGGTGGAGCGCATCAGCTCCGTGTGCAGCGCCGAGACGCCGTTGACGCGCCGCGCCCCGTGGAAGGCGAGATGGCCCATGCGCACGCGCCGGCCGTGGCTCTCGTCGATGAGGGAGACGGCCGCGAGATGGGCCGCGTCGTGGTTGCCCTGCTTGCCCTGCTCCTCGAGGTGCATCCAGTTGATCAGGTAGATGATCTGCATGTGGCGCGGCAGCAGCCGCTCCATCAGCTCCACCGGCCAGGTCTCCAGGGCCTCGGGCAGGAGGGTGTGGTTCGTGTAGTTCAGCGTGTTGCTGGTGACGTGCCAGGCGTCCTCCCAGCTCAGGTGATGATCCTCGAGGAGGAGGCGCATCAGCTCCGGCACGGCGATGGCCGGGTGCGTATCGTTGAGCTGGATCGCGGCGTGGTCGTGCAGGCTGCGCACGTCGCCCCGCTCCGCCACGTGCCGGCGCAGCAGGTCCTGCAGCGATGCGGAGGTGAAGAAGTACTCCTGGCGCAAGCGCAGTTCCTGGCCGGCCATCGAGGAATCGCTCGGGTAGAGCACCCGCGAGATCGCCTCGGCGCGGGCGCGGCTCGCCACGGCGCCGACGTGGTCGCCGCCGTTGAACTGGCCGAGATCCACCGGCGCCTCGGCCTCCGCCTTCCAGAGGCGCAGGATGTTGACGTGGCTGCCGCGCCAGCCCACCACCGGGACGTCGTGGGCGACGGCGCGCACCGTCTCGACCGGGTGCCACTGCCGCCGGATCACGCCCTCGGAGACCGCCGACATGGTGACGTGCCCGCCGAAGCCCACGGTGTAGGTGGCCTCGGGCCGCACGAACTCCCAGGGGTTGCCCTCCGCGAGCCAGGTCTCGGGCGCCTCGCGCTGCCAGCCGTCCTCCAGCGACTGCCGGAACAGGCCGTGGTCGTAGCGGATGCCGTAGCCGATCGCCGGCAGCCCCAGGCTCGCCATGCTCTCCATGAAGCAGGCGGCGAGCCGACCGAGGCCGCCGTTGCCGAGCGCGGCGTCCGGCTCCGCACCCTCGACCGTGCCGAGATCGACGCCGAGCTCGGCCAGCGCCGCACGGGTCGTCTCCACGAGGCCGAGGTTGTTCATGGCGTCCGACAGGAGGCGCCCGATCAGGAATTCGAGGGAGAGATAGTAGACGCGCTTGTTCGGCACCGGCTCGCCGGCCTGGACGCAGGCGTCGACGATGCGGTCGCGCAGGGCGAGGGCGGTGGCCGCGAACCAGTCGCGCTCGCGGGCGGTGGCCGGGCTCTTGCCGATTCCGTAGGCGAGCTTGGCGAGGATCGCCTCGCGCAGGTCGGTCACCGCGTCGCCGGAGGCTGCGCGGACCGGCGCGGTCCGGGCCGGCACGGTCGGATGGGAGGACGCTGCGGCGCCCTTGTCCTCGGCCCTCTGAAAGGCGCTCAGAACTTCGTTCAGCACGTGGTATCCCCCATTCGCGGCTGCTTGCGCGAGAACCCAGCCCCGGACCTCGCCCGCTTCTTCCGGCGGTGGTCGGCCCGGTTCGTGGAACCTGACATCGTGAGTCCGCGCGGCAGCCCTGTCGAGAGGCCGGAGCAGCATCCGCCCGCGACGACGAGCGACCTGTCCCCGCCCTGTGACCGCACGGACACAGACAGGAGCCTGCACGCAAAACCCGTCATCAATTTGGCGCGACGCTCTTGAAGAGAAGCTGAATGAGGCAAGGTCCGGCGGGCGCGGCCTTCAGGAGAGACGACGCATGAGCGGTTCCGTCTGCAGCCCATCGGTCTGGTGGAAGAGCGGCACCGTCTATCAGGTCTACCCGCGCTCCTTCCAGGACGCGAACGGCGACGGGATCGGCGACCTGCGCGGCATCACGAGCCGCCTCGACTACATCGCGTGGCTCGGCGTCGACGCGCTCTGGATCTCGCCGATCTACCCCTCGCCGATGGCGGATTTCGGCTACGACGTGGCCGATTACTGCGGCATCGACCCGATCTTCGGCACGCTGGAGGATTTCGACGTCCTCGTGGCCGAGGCGCACCGCCGTCGCCTCAAGGTCATCCTCGACTTCGTGCCGAACCACTCCTCGATCGCGCATCCCTGGTTCGCGGAGGCCCGCGCCTCGCGCAAGAACCCGCGGCGCGATTGGTACATCTGGCGGGATCCCGCCCCGGACGGCGGGCCGCCGAACAACTGGCTCAGCAATTTCGGCGGACCGGCCTGGACCTTGGACGAGACGACCGGCCAGTACTACTACCACGCCTTCCTGCGCGAGCAGCCGGACCTGAACTGGCGCAACCCCGCCGTGCGGGCCGCGATGCACGACGTGCTCCGCTTCTGGCTGGAGCGCGGCGTCGACGGCTTCCGCGTCGACGTGATCTGGCACCTGATCAAGGACGAGGGCTTCCGCGACAATCCGGAGAACCCGGATTTCCTGCCCCACCAGCCCGAGATCAACCGCTTCGCGCAAGTCTACTCGGCCGACAGGCCGGAGGTGTTCGAGGTCATCGCCGGCATGCGCCAAGTGCTGGCGCCCTATGGCGACCGGGTCCTGATCGGCGAGATCTACCTGCCGATGGAGCGGCTCGTGGCCTATTACGGCTCGGACCTCGACTGCGCCGACCTGCCCTTCAACTTCCAACTCATCCAGACGCCCTGGCGGGCCGACGCGGTGGTCGATCTCGTGGAGAACTACGAGGCGGCGCTGCCGCCCGGCGGCTGGCCGAATTGGGTGCTCGGCAACCACGACCAGCCCCGCATCGCCGCACGGATCGGGCTGCCCCAGGCCCGCATCGCCGCGATGCTGCTGCTCACGCTGCGCGGCACGCCCACCCTCTACTACGGCGACGAGATCGGCCTCGACCACGTCTCGGTCCCGCCCGAGCGCGTGCAGGACCCCTGGGAGCGCAACGAGCCGGGCCACGGCCGCGACCCGGAGCGCACCCCGATGCAGTGGGACGCCGGCCCCTACGCCGGCTTCTCCACCGTCGAGCCGTGGCTGCCGCTCTCGGCAGACGCCGCGGCGCGCAACGTCGACGAGATGTGCGACGCCGCCGACTCGATCCTGACCCTCTACCGCCGCCTGCTCGGCCTGCGCCGCGAGCACGCCGCACTCTCGGTGGGCAGCTACCGAACCGTGGGCCTCGGCGTCGAGGAGATCTACGCCTACGAGCGCTGCGAGGGCGAGGCGACGATCCGCGTGATCCTGAACTTCGGCGGCGGCGCCCACGACCTGCCGCTGCCCGAGGCCAGCACCTGGACGGTGCTGCTGTCGAGCCGCGCCGGCCGGGCCGGGGCGCGGGAGGCTGGCAGCGTGGCGCTGGGGCCCGCCGAGGGCCTCATCCTGCTGCGAGGATGAGCCATTTGCTGCGATGCGGTGCCACAGAGCGCCGCTCTCAAGGAAACGTTAACCGAGTCCGTGGCGTGACTTGTGCATTGCAGCGGAACAGGCGCCGCCAAGGAAGTTTCACGATGTCGACGTCGGTCGCGGGCACGGGCGCCCGCCAGGAGCATCTGGCTCGCCGTGGGGAGGCTCCGATAGCCTATGCCGGTCTGGTCGCCCCCCCGCGATCCGGTGCGCCGAACCCGCACGCCGATCTCCGCGCCGCACTCCCCGACCTTCGCGCCTCGCTGCAGCCCCGCATCCTCTACGCCACGCCGGAGATGGCGGATTTCGTCAAGACCGGGGGGCTCGGCGAGGTCGCGGGCGCCCTGCCCCGGGCGCTGCGCCGGCACTTCGATGTGCGCGTGCTCATCCCCGGCTACCGGCAGGTGCTCGACGCCTTCCCCGACATCCCGGTCGTGGCGCGGCTCGAGGCGCAGGCCGGCGTGCCGCCCTGCGATCTCGGCCTCGTCGAGGCCGGCGACGGGCTGCGCATCTACGTCCTCCTGAGCCCGGATCTCTACGACCGCGACGGCACGCCCTACGGCACCGCGGCCGGCGACTTTCCCGACAACGACCTGCGCTTCGCGCGCCTCGGCCTCGCCGCCGCCGAGATCGCCCTCGGGGCCGACCCGACCTGGGCCGCGGATCTCCTGCACCTGAACGACTGGCAGGCGGCCCTGGCGCCGGCCTACCTCGCCTGGCGCTCGGTGCGGGTGCCGAGCGTGCTCACGGTCCACAATCTCGCCTACCAGGGGCTCTTCCCGCGCGAGAACCTCGCCCGCCTCGGCGTGCCCGAGCACGCCTTCCAGATCGACGGCGTCGAGTTCTACGGGCAGCTCTCGTTCCTGAAGGCCGGCCTCTACTACGCCTCGCACGTCACCACCGTGAGCGAGACCTACGCCCGCGAGATCACGACGCCGGAATCCGGCTGCGGCCTCGACGGGCTCTTGCGCACCCGCGCCGGCCAGGGCCGCCTCACCGGAATCCTCAACGGCATCGACGAGAGCTGGGACCCGCGCACCGACCCGCACCTCGCCATCCGCTTCGAGGCCGACGACTGGAAGGGCAAGCGCGCCAACGCCGAGTCGGTGCGGCGCCAGTTCGGCCTCGCGATCTCGCGGGGGCCCCTCTTCGCCATCGTCTCGCGCCTCGTCCACCAGAAGGGCATCGATCTCTCGATCCAGGCCGCCGAGACCATCGTGGCCGAGGGCGGCCAGCTCGTGGTGATCGGTCAGGGCGAGCGCCGCTTCGAGGACGCCCTGCGGGGCCTCGCCCTCCGGCACCCGGAGGCGGTCGGCGTGCATGTGGGCTTCGCGGAGACCGACGCGCGCCGCATGTTCGCGGGCAGCGACTTCCTGCTGATGCCCTCCCGCTTCGAGCCCTGCGGCCTCGCCCAGATGTACGCCCAGCGCTTCGGCTCGCTGCCGATCGTGCGTCGGACGGGCGGCCTCGCCGACACGGTGGAGGACGGCGTCACGGGCTTCACCTTCTCGGACACCTCGGCGCGCGGCTTCGTCGGCGCCGTCCGCCGCGCCCTCGATACCTTCGCCGAGAAGCGGCGCCTCAACGCCATGCGCCGCAACGCGATGTCGAAGAGCTTCGGCTGGGGCGAGGCGGCGACGAACTACACCGCCCTCTACACGCGCGCCTTCGGCAACAACGCGGCCCTGCGCTGGCGCGCGGCCTGACGCGCCGATCTCCGGCAGATAAGACAAAATTGAGGGATCTATTCCTTAATGCTCCCGAGATCGGGAGTATAGTGACATGGGACGTCTGGTTCGATCCTTCGCCGGACTGTGCATTGCAAGTATAGTTTCAGGTGCAACTCTTGCTGGCGCCATCCACGCTTATGGTGGCGCGAACGCGCGCGTCGCCCGCGCCCATGAGAACCGGCTGCACTCGCTGCTCCTCGCCGATGAGATCCGGCAGAGTTCCGACGACCTGACGCGTCTGGGGCGGACCTACGTGGTCACGGGCGATGCGGCCTGGAAGCGGCAGTACCAGGACGTTTTGGATATCCGCTCCGGCCGCAAGCCGCGGCCTCAGGAGTATCACCGGATCTACTGGGACCTCGTGGCGGGCGGCGAGGCGAAGCCGCGCCCGGACGGCGAGCCGGTCCCGGTCGGGACGCTGATGGAGCAACTCGGCTTCAGTCGCCAGGAAATCGACAAGCTCGCGGAGTCGGTGCGCAACTCGGACGGCCTCGTGAGGCTCGAGATCGAGGCGATGAACCTCGTCGAGGGCAAGGACTCCAAGGGTGAGCCGATCGCCGGCTGGGAGCGCCCCCCGGCGCTGCTCCGCGCCGCCGCGCTCGTCCACTCGCCGGAGTACCACCGCTTCAAGGCCGAGATCATGCGACCGCTGGACCAGTTCTACGTGCTGCTCCAGACGCGCACGAGCGAGACGGTCGCGCGCGACGAGGCCGAGGCGGCCTTCTGGTACCGGATCGTGCTCGCGACACTCGCCCTCACGGTGGCGTCCGTGCTGGCGCTCGGCTGGTTCGCCTACCGGGCCCTCGTCCGCGGCTACGCCGCGGTCGGAGAGGCGATGGCGGCGGTGGCCCGGGGCGATTACCGATCCACGATCCCCGGCCGCGGCAGGCCGGACGAGGTGGGCGAGATGGCGCGCCGGCTGGAAGCGCTTCAGGAGGGGCTCGCTCGCGCCGAGGTGGAGCGGCGCTCGCAGGAAGGGGCTGCCCAGGAGCGGGCGCGCCGGGCCGGCACGAGCGCGATGGCCGACGGGTTCGAGGCGAGCGTCGGGTCGATCGTCGGCAGGCTCACCGCCTCCGCCGGGGAACTCCAGAACACCGCCAGGACAATGAGCGAGACCGCGTCGGAGGCGACGAACCGATCCGCTACGGTGGCGTCGGCCGCGGGCGAGGCCTCGGCGCACGTGGGCAGCGTAGCCACGGCCGCCGAGCAACTCAGCGCTTCCGTCGGCGAGATCGCCCGCCAGGTGGAGGGCTCCGCGGCCCTTGCCCGGGCGGCGGTGGCGGAGGCCGGCCGCACGGCCTCCCTCGTCCGCGACCTCAGCAGCGCGGCGACGCAGGTCGGCGACGTCGTCTCGATGATCTCGGCGATCGCCGGCCAGACCAACCTCCTGGCCCTCAACGCGACCATCGAGGCGGCGCGGGCCGGCGAGGCCGGCCGCGGCTTCGCCGTCGTCGCATCGGAGGTGAAGGAGCTCGCCCACCAGACGTCGCGCTCGACGGAGGAGATCCGGCGCCAGATCGGTGGCATCCAGGAGGCCACGCAGCAGGCGGTCGCGGCCATCGGCGGCATCGGAACCCGCATCGAGGAGATGAGCGCCGTCTCGGCGAGCATAGCCTGCGCGGTCGAGGAACAGGGCGCGGCGACCCGGGAGATCGTGCGCGGTGTGGCTCAGGCCGCCGCCGGCACCGGCGCGGTCAGCGCCAACATCGCGGGTGTCGCGGGCGCGGCCGAGGATACGGGCGCTGCGGCGACGCAGGTCCTGACCTCGGCCTCCGACCTGTCGCGGCAGTCGGAGCATCTCGGTGCGGAGGTCGCCCGCTTCCTGGCGGGCGTGCGCGCCGCCTGAACTCGACCCGCCGCGCTCAGGAACGGCGCGCCGGGGCGCCGCCGGGCCTCGGGCCGCCTCCGGGCGAAGAAGAGCATTTTCGGTTCTCCTCCTGCCCGGAAATCCGGCCCGACGCTTACGGATTCTTCGAACGGAATCCGCTTCGATGTGCGGTGTCGGGCCTCAGGGAGGGGCGCCGGAGGCTCGCGACATGCTCGACTTCGACCGCCTCCTGCCCGCCCTTCGCATAAGGTCCGGCCAGCACGTCCTGGCGTGGACCGCGGCGGCCACCGCGATCTCGGTCGCCGCGCCGGTCTGCGCTCTCGCCGTCGCCCTGTCCGCGATCGATTTCGGGCCCGTGCAGTTCTGGGGAATCCTGGCAGTCTGCGCGGCGATACCGCTCCTGATCGCGCCGCCGGTCGCGCTGTTCCTCCTGAGCATGATGCGGCTCATCACCATCACGGTCGAGCGCATCGACCATTACGTCCAATTCGATACCCTGACCGGCGTCCTCACCCGCGCCTATCTCCTCGGCCGGATCCGCGGCGCGCTCCCGAGCGGGGGCGCCTTCCTGATGGTCGACGCCGACCACTTCAAGGCGATCAACGACACCTACGGCCACGATGTCGGCGACGAGGCGCTGAAGCGCATCGCGGAGGTGCTACGCGCCACCACCCACGCGGAGAGCTTCGTCGGGCGGCTCGGCGGCGAGGAGTTCGGCGTGTTCCTGCCCGGCGCCGACGATGCGCGCGCCGCCGCCGTGGCCTCCGCCCTGTGCGCGGCGATGCGCGCCTCCGGCGAAGTGGTCGCGGGGCACCCGCTGCACCTGACGATCAGCATCGGCGGGGCCTCGCACCTGCGCACCGACCCGCTGGAGCGGACGATGAAGCTCGCCGACGCCGCCCTCTACCGGGCCAAGCGCAACGGACGGGACCGGTTCTACATCGCCGCCGCCACCGACACGATGCCGGCGCTCATCCTGCAGTCGGATGCGGCGCCGGCGCCGTGAGGCGGGCCTTCCGTCACGCCTCCAGCACGAAGATCATGGTCGCGAGCGGCGGCAGCCTCAGGCAGAGCGAGTGCGCCTGCCCGTGGCTCTCGCCGGCCTCGGCGCAGAGCCCGCCCATGTTCCCGACATTCGAGCCGCCGTAGACCTCGGCGTCCGAATTGAACGCCTCCCGGTAGAAGCCGCCGGTCGGCACGCCGATCCGGTAGCCCTCGCGCACGACGGGGGTGAAGTTCGAGACGACGATCGCGACCTCGTTCGGCTGCTTGCCCTTGCGCGCCCAGGCGATGACGCTGTTGTCCTGATCGTCCGCCACGAGCCACTGGAAGCCGGCCGGCTCGACGTCGCGGCTGTAGAGGGCGGGCGTCGACACGTAGAGGTGGTTGAGGTCGCGGATCACGTCCTTGACGCCGGCGTGGAGCGGGTCGTCGAGGAGGTGCCAGTCGAGCGACTGGTTGTGGTTCCACTCCCGCTCCTGGCCGAACTCGCCGCCCATGAAGAGCAGCTTCTTGCCCGGGTGGCCCCACATGAAGCCGTAATAGGCCCGCAGGTTCGCGAATTTCTGCCAGCGGTCGCCCGGCATCTTGCCGAGCATCGAACCCTTCCCGTGCACGACCTCGTCGTGGGACAGCGGCAGGATGAAGTTCTCGGAGAAGGCGTAGAGCAGGCCGAAGGTCAGGTCGTGGTGGTGATAGCGCCGGTGGATCGGCTCCTTCGAGATGAACTGCAGGGTGTCGTGCATCCACCCCATGTTCCACTTGAAGCCGAAGCCGAGGCCGCCCGTGTAGGTCGGGTGCGAGACGCCGGGCCAGGATGTCGATTCCTCGGCCACCGTCATGGTGCCTGGGGCGTGGCTGTAGGTCGCCTCGTTGGTCTTTCTCAGGAAGTGGATGGCGTCGAGGTTCTCGTTGCCGCCGTACTGGTTCGGGATCCACTCGCCCGCGCGCCGCGAGTAGTCGAGGTAGAGCATCGAGGCCACCGCATCCACGCGCAGGCCGTCGAGATGGTAGTGCTCCAGCCAGAAGCGGGCGTTGGCGGCGAGGAAGGTCGCGACCTCGGTGCGCCCGAAATTGTAGATGTAGGTGCCCCAGTCCTGGTGGAAGCCCTGGCGCGGGTCGGCGTGCTCGTAGAGGTGGGTGCCGTCGAACTGGCCGAGGCCGTGCGCGTCGAGCGGGAAGTGGCCGGGCACCCAGTCGAGCAGGATGCCGATGCCGGCCTCGTGCGCCGCGTTGACGAAGTGCACGAAGTCGTCGGGCGAGCCGAAGCGGCTCGTCGGCGCGAACAGCGAGACGGGCTGGTAGCCCCAGGACCCGTCGAACGGGTGCTCGGTGATCGGCAGCAGTTCGATATGGGTGAAGCCCATCTCCTTCACGTAGGGGATGAGGCGGGCCGCGAGCTCCTTGTAGGTCAGGTAGCGGTTGCCCTCGTCGGGCACCCGCGCCCAGGAGCCGAGATGGACCTCGTAGATCGAGATCGCGGAGTGGCGCGGGTCCTTCTGGCCGCGGCGTCCCATCCACTCGGCGTCGTGCCAGGCCGGCTCGCCGAGGCCGTGCAGCACGGAGGCCGTCTCGGGCGGCTGCTGGGCGGCGAAGGCGACCGGGTCCGCCTTCAGGGGGAGGAGCGCGCCGTCCGGCCCGCGCACCTCGTACTTGTAGGTCGCGCCGGCCTTGAGGCCGGGGACGAACAGCTCCCAGATCCCGCCGTCCTGCCACAGGCGCATCGGGTGGCGGCGCCCGTCCCAGTCGTTGAACTCGCCGACGACGCTGACCCGCCGCGCGTTCGGCGCCCAGACCGCGAAGCGGAACCCGTCGATGCCGTCGAGCTTGCCCGCCTGCGCCCCGAGCACGCGGTAGACGACGTTGGTGCCGACCTCGCGCAGGGTGTTGACGTCGTGCTGCTCCAGCGACGAGCCGAAGCTGTAGGGGTCGTAGCGGCGGTGCTTCTGCCCGTCCCAGGACTCCACCTCGATCTCGTAGAGCGGGCGCCCCTCGGCCGGAGCCTTCGCCACGAAGAACCCGTCCGGGTGGCGCCGCTCGAAGGGGATCCGTGCGTCGCCGACGAGGAGCGTCGCGGCCTTCGCCTCGGGCAGCACGGCGCGCACCTCCCAGGTCTTCGGGCCGACCTGATGCGGCCCGAGCACGGAGAAGGCGTCGCCGTGGCTCGCCGCCATCACGGCGGCGATGGCGTCCGGGTGGACCGTCCGGCCCTCATCGGCCGGCTTGCCGGTTCTCGGGGCGGAAGGCGGGACCTCGGCCGGACGAGCCGCGCCCGTGGATGGAGCGGCCTTGGTCGCGAAGGTCTCGTCGATGCCCGTCATTCACATGCCTCTCTCAGCTTCGCCCGAACTTGGCTTCGTCCAGAATGTTGAGAACCCCACGGGCCGGGATTTCGATCCAGTCCGGCCGGTTGTTGGCCTCGTAATCGACCTCGTAGAGCGCCTTGGTCAGGAGGCAGAGGCGCAGGAGGCGCGCCTGCGTCTCGGGGTCGGTGACGGCCGCCCGGCTCTCGCGGACGGCGGTCTCGTAGCCTTCCAGGAAGGCTGCATCGATCATGCCGCGCCACGCGATCGAGGCGTTGCGGGCCCGCTCCTCGGAATCGGCGAAGCGGCTCGCGATCTCGCGGGTCACGGTCTCGGCGCCGTAGGCGAAGGAGCGCAGCATGCCGGCCACGTCGCGCAGCGGCGTCGACTTCGCCCTGCGCTCGTCGGCCGGCCGCGAGGGCTCGCCCTCGAAGTCGACGATGATCAGGTCGCCCTCCGAGGCGAGCACCTGGCCGAGATGGTAGTCGCCGTGGATGCGGGTCTTCCAGGCGCCCCGCGGCGCCTCGGCGGTGAGGCTCTCGACCAGCGCCTCCACCTCGCCCCGGCGCGCGGCGAGGGCCGCGCTCGCGGGCCGGCCGGCGTCGAGGCCGCGCTCGGCCATCGCGGAGAGGCCGCGGAAGGCCCGCTCCGCCTGGTGGCGCGCGTCGCGGCCGAGGACGTCGAGATCCTCCGCCGTGAAGGGCTCGGCCGCGAAGGCCGGGTCCGGCGTCTCGATCGCGAAGGCGTTGTGCATCTCCGCCGTGCGGCGGCCCAGGAGCTCGGCCCAGCGCAGGTGGGCGTTGAACGCCTCCTCCGGCGTGGGCGCCTCGCTCTCGGGCGCGAGCACCACGGTGTCGAAGTCGCGACGCAGGCCCTCCAGCATCAGGGTCCAGGCGTCGCCCTGGTTGAGCACGTAGCTCTGGAGCAGGGCGAGCGCGGTGCGCGTGCCGTCGGGGGCGACGTGCTCCAGCGTGCCGAGCAGCGCCGGCGTGTTCGCGAATTGCGCCGTCTCGGTGAGGAAGCGGCCGACCTCGATCTCCGGGTGCATGCCGGGCTGGAGCCGGCGGAGGAGCTTGAGC
Organism: Methylobacterium oxalidis; assembly: GCF_007992195.1. Taxonomy (GTDB): domain Bacteria; phylum Pseudomonadota; class Alphaproteobacteria; order Rhizobiales; family Beijerinckiaceae; genus Methylobacterium; species Methylobacterium oxalidis. The sequence goes on from NZ_BJZU01000005.1 coordinate 112,954, forward strand.
ATCATCTTCGCGCCGATGGCGATCGAGGTGTTGCTCTGCTCCGCCGAGAGGCGGCGGACCTCGCCCTCCTCGAAGGGCAGGTCCCGGTCGAAGGCCGAGGTCGCCCGGAAGACGAGCGTGCCGGTCTCGGTCGGGATCTCGCGGCCCGCACGCATGCTCTCCACGAGGCTGACCGTGAAAGCGGGCGAGGCGGCCGCGCCGTAGAGGAGGCCGAGCCGCGGGCCGCGGCGGACCCGGGCGACCGCGTGGAGCATCAGCGCCTCGTCCTCGCGGCCCTCGTCGACGCCGACCGGCACGAAGTATTCCTGGCGCTCGCCGTTCGCGAGCTGCACGGCCACCCGCGGCAGCAGGAACTTCGCCTCGCCGGTGCCGTCCTTCAGCGCTGCGAAGTCCGTGACCTGGACCGCCTTGATGCGCGAGCCCTTGGCGCCGAACCAGCGGCGGCTCGCGATGAAGGGCGGCACCACGGTCCGCTCGAAGGCGGTGCGCTCGCGGCCCGCCATCAGGGTCTCGATGCCGCCGGTGAGGACGAGGGTGAACAGCTCCGGCGCCTCGGGCTGCGGCCCGACCGCGCCGGCATTCGCCGCGCTCAGGGTGAACCAGTAGAAGCCGTAGGAGGGCAGCGTCAGGAGGTAGGGCAACTCGCCGATCGGCGGGAATTCGGTGCCGCCGGTGAGCTCGATCGGCACGGCGCTCCTCAGCTCGGAGAGGTCGAGCTGCACGGCCTGGGGCGCGCGCGAGAGGTTGGCCACGCACAGCACCCGCTCGCCCTCGAACTCGCGGATCCAGGCCAGCACCTTGCGGTTGCCCGGGTAGAGGAACTGCATCGTGCCGCGGCCGAGCGCGACGCTGTTGTTGCGGATCGCGATCATGCGCCGCGTCCAGTTCAGCAGGCTCGTCTGCGACTGGGTCTGCGCCTCGACGTTGATCGCGTCGAAGCCGTAGATCGGGTCCTGGATCGCGGGCAGGAACAGCCTCTGCGGGTTCGCCCGGGAGAAGCCGCCGTTGCGGTCGGGCGTCCACTGCATCGGCGTGCGCACGCCGTCGCGGTCACCGAGATAGATGTTGTCGCCCATGCCGATCTCGTCGCCGTAGTAGAGGACCGGCGTGCCGGGCATCGACAGGACGAGGGACTTCATCAGCTCGATCTTGCGCCGGTCGTTCTCCAGCAGCGGCGCGAGGCGGCGGCGGATGCCGAGGTTGATGCGGGCCCGGCGCTCCGCGGCGTAGAACGACCAGAGGTAGTCGCGCTCCTCGGCGGTGACCATCTCGAGCGTCAGCTCGTCGTGGTTGCGCAGGAAGATCGCCCACTGGCAGCCCTCCGGGATCTCCGGGGTCTGGCGCATGATGTCGGTGATCGGGTGCCGATCCTCACGGGCGATCGCCATGTACATGCGCGGCATCAGCGGGAAGTGGAACGCCATGTGGCACTCGTCACCGTCGCCGAAATACTGAGCCGTCTCCTCGGGCCATTGGTTGGCCTCGGCGAGCAGCATCCGGTCCGGGTAGCTCGCGTCGAGCGCCGCGCGGATCTTCTTGATGACGACGTGGGTCTCGGCGAGGTTCTCGCAGTTCGTGCCGTCGCGCTCGATCAGGTAGGGGATCGCGTCGAGGCGCAGCCCGTCGACGCCCATGTCGAGCCAGTAGCGCATCACCTCGATGACGGCCTCGAGCACGGCCGGGTTGTCGAAGTTGAGGTCCGGCTGGTGCGAGTAGAAGCGGTGCCAGAAATACTGCTTGGCGACCGGGTCCCAGGTCCAGTTCGAGGCCTCCGTGTCGAGGAAGATGATGCGCGTGTCGCCGTAGGGCTCGTCCGTGTCCGACCAGACGTAGAAGTCGCGCTCGGGCGAGCCGGGAGGCGCCTCGCGGGCGCGCTGGAACCAGGGGTGCTGGTCCGAGGTGTGATTGATGACGAGCTCGGTGATGACGCGCAGGCCGCGCTCGTGAGCCGCCTCCACGAAGCGCCGGAAGGCGTCCATGTCGCCGTAGGAGGCATTGATGTCCCGGTAATCCGCGATGTCGTAGCCGTCGTCGCGCAGGGGCGAGGGGTAGAAAGGCATCAGCCAGATCGCCGTGACGCCGAGATCGCGCACGTAGTCGAGCTTCTGGGTCAGGCCCTCGAAGTCGCCGATCCCGTCGTTGTTCGAGTCGAAGAACGACTTGACGTGGATCTGGTAGATGATGGCGTCACGGTACCACTGCGGATCGCTGCGATCGATCATCGCGTCGCTGCCTCATGAAACGGAACTTGGGGCGTTCTGGCTTCCGCACGACGGGGTCGGTCGGTCCGTGAACGGTCGGCGGGGCTTTCCACCCCATCATCTTGGCGACAGCGCGACGGCAGGCGCCGCGCGGCCGCGATCTCGTTACACCGAACCCCTCAATCCGCAACCCGGCGCGGGACGCTGAGGCGCCAGATGATGCAGGAGCGCTCGGCCGGGTCGAGGGCGATGCGGTGGGACTTGCCGTAGAGCTCGAACCTGTAGCCCTGCAGCAGGTCCTCCACCGCCACCGCCCCGTGGTCGGGCAGCCCGAGCAGCCAGAGCGGCACCTCGTAGGTGCATTCCTGGCGGTTCTTCGGGTCGAGGTTGACCATCACGAAGATGCAGTTGTCGCCCTCGGGCGTCACCTTGGCGTAGGCGAGGATGGCGTCGTTGAAGGCGCCCGTGAAGTGGATATTCCGGAAGTCCCACAGGGCCGGGTTCTCGCGCCGGATGCGGTTGAGCTTGACGATGTGCTCGCGGATGTTCCCGGGCCGGTCGTAGTCCCAGGCCTTCAGCTCGTACTTCTCGGAGTCGAGGTACTCCTCCTTGCCCGGGTAGGGCGCGGCCTCGCACAATTCGAAGCCGTTGTAGATGCCGTAGACCGAGGAGAGCGTCGCCGCTATCGTCGCGCGCACGATGAAGCCCGGCCGGCCGCTGGTCTGCAGGTAGTAGGGGTTGATGTCCGGCGTGTTGGCGAAGAAGTTCGGCCGGTAGTACTCGCCCATCGGCCCGGCGAGCTCGAGGGCGTAGTCGGTCAGCTCCTGCTTCGTGTTGCGCCACGTGAAGTAGGTGTAGCTCTGCTGGTAGCCGGCCTTGGCGAGCTTCTTCATCATCTTCGGCCGCGTGAAGGCTTCCGCCAGGAAGATCACGTCGGGGTATCGCCCGTTCACCTCGGCGATCATCCACTCCCAGAACGGGATCGGCTTGGTGTGCGGGTTGTCGACCCGGAAGATGCGCACGCCGCGCTCCGCCCAGCCCATCACGATGTCGCGAAGCTCGATCCAGAGGGAGGGCAGCGCGCCGCCGTAGAAGTGCACGTTCGAAATGTCCTCGTACTTCTTCGGCGGGTTCTCGGCGAACTTGAGGGTCCCGTCCGGGCGCCACTCGAACCATTCCGGGTGGTTCTTGATCCACGGATGGTCGGGCGAGCACTGGATCGCGAAGTCGAGGGCGATCTCCATGCCGTAGGCGTGGCTCGCCGCCACCAGCCGCTCGAAGTCGGCGAAGGAGCCGAGCTCGGGGTGGATGGCCTCGTGGCCGCCCTCCTCCGAGCCCACCGCGTAGACGGAGCCGACATCGCCGGGCTCGGCCTTCAGCGTGTTGTTCTTGCCCTTGCGGTTGGTGCGGCCGATCGGGTGGATCGGCGTGAAGTAGAGGACGTCGAAGCCGAGCTCGCGGATCTCGGGCAGGCGGGCGATCACGTCGTCGAAGGTGCCGTGGCGGTTCGGGTCGCCGGACTGCGAGCGCGGGAAGATCTCGTACCAGGCCGAGAACCGGGCCGCGAGGCGGTCGGCGATGACGGGCAGCGTCACGGGATAGCGCGAGGCGTTCACCCGCTCGGCGTTGCGGCGGATGAGCTTCGTGGTCTCGGGCTCCAGGATCAGGCGGAGCTGGGCCGGCGAGCCCGTCTCCTCGGCGGCGAGCGCCGTGACCACGGCGGCGAGCCGCTCCTTGTCGCGCCCGCTCGCGAGGTCGGCCGCGGTCTGGACGGCCTCGATGCCCTCGATGGTCTCGAGCCTCACGTCGAGCCCGGCGTCGCGCTTCTTCATCGTGTCGCGGATCCAGGACGAGAAGCCGTCCCGCCACGCCTCGATCGTGAACTCGTAGCGGGCGTTGCGCTCCAGCGGGAAGTGGCCGCCCCAGCGGTCGTTGTCGATGAACACCATCGGGTCGCGCCGCCACGCGGCCTCGCCGACGACGCGCGAGAGGATCGCCGCGTTGATGATCTCGTGCCCGTCCGAGAAGATGTCGGCCTCGACCTGCACGATCTCGCCGACGACGCGCTTCACCGCGGAGCGGCCGCCGTCGATCTCGGGGGTCACGGCCTCGATCAAGACCCGGCCCTCGCCCCGCGGAGTGCCGCGGCTCGGCAGCTCGGCGACCACCGCCCGGTCGGCGGCGAGGATGCGCAACTCGCCCGGCGCGAGGTCGATTGCCGAGCCCGGATGGAAGGCGATGGGCTCGGCCTGCGGCGTGCGGTCGACGAAGGGCCCGAGCTGGCCGCCCGTGCGGGCGACGAGCGCGCCGGCATCCACCGGCACCGGCCGCGTGCCCGGATTGTACAGGACCAGTACGGCGTGCCGGGCCGAGGCCATGTGGCCCGTGTCGTAGCGGACGAGGGCGACGAAGGCGGCATCCGGCGCGGAGATGCGGGCCTGCGCGCCCTCGACGTTGGCGGCGGGCAGCTCCGCCCGCAGGGCGTTGATCGCGGCGATTCCCGCGGAGATGTCGAGGCCGCTCTCGGTCTCGCGGTCGGCTGGGCTCGTCTCGACCACGTGCAGCGCGCGCCGGTAGCCCCACTCGTAGCCGATCGGCATCAGCACGCCCGACGAGAAGAAGGCGGCCAGCGCGTAGCGGGTGAGGAGCCTGCGCGAGGCGGTCCCGGAATCGGCCGGCATCTCGGCGGCGAGCCGGGCCATGTCGTGGTTCTCGGGGAAGGCGATCGAGGGCGCGATGGTGCGCAGCCGCTCGTACTGCTCCAGCGCCCAGGGTGCCCTGAGGTCCCACCACGCGAAGGAGTTGAACAGGTAGTCGAAGCCGGCCCCCGCCGTCGCCCGGGCCTCCTCGAAGGTGCAGCCCAGCGTCTCGGCCGCGAACAGGCAGGCGCGGTCGCGCCCCTTCGCGCCGGCGATCAGCGTCCGCCAGACCTCCGGCGGCACCTTGTAGGCCGCGTCGCAGCGGAACCCGGCGACGCCGAGACCCTGCAGGCGCGCCACGTAGCCGTCCCAGATCCGGGCGAGCTCCGTCCGCGCGTGCTCGGAATGGTAGTCGAGCTCGGCGAGGTCGCCCCAGACCGTCCGCTTCGTCGGGTCGTCGGGATCGACCGCGTAGGGGCTCGCGATCGCCCCCGTCTCGTCCTTGACGAAGAGGTCGGGCCGCTCGCGGGCGAGCCGTCCGTCGTTGGCCGTGTGGTTGACGACGAGGTCCGTCATCACCCGCAGGCCCTGCGCCCGCGCCGCCTCGCAGAAGCGCCGGATCTGCTCGTCGTCGGGCGTCCCGTCGAGGTCGCGCAGGCGCTCGTCGAGGGCGTCGGTGTCGGCCACCGCGTAGAGGCTGCCCGAGCCGCCTGTCTGGTGGAACGGGTTCAGGTAGACCCAGTCGAAGCCGAGCCGCGCGATGCGCGGCAGCTCGCCGGCCCAGTCCGAGACGCGGCCGACGAGGAGCGGGAACAGGTTGTAGATCCGCGGTCCCTCGGCCCGTGGCGCGAGGCCCGCGGGCAGCGCGACGGCCTTCGCGCCGGTCGCCTTGTGGGTCCCCGTGGCTGTCGTCGGTGCGTTCATGCTGCCCTCGGCGTGCTTCTCGGTTTCATCGTCGTCAGGCGCGGGTCCCCGCGCCCGGGCGGTGCGCGCCTCGCCCTACCCGACCCGCCGCAGGACGGCGCAGGGCAGGTGCGCGAACAGCCGCCCGAGGTCGAGCCGGTCGCCCTCGTGGCGCTCGCCCGTCAGCAGGTCCTGCCAGGCGCCCCCGCCCGACGGGGCGAGCCCGGTGCCGGCGAACGCCTCCGCGTTCCAGACCCCCTCCCCGGACAGGCGCGAGACGAGGCGGGGCAGGGCCACGAGCAGCTCTCCCGGATCGGAGGTGCCATCGGAACGTGTGAAGGCGATGACATGATCCGCGCGCGCGCCGCTCACCGCCACGGGCTCGTAGCCCGCCTCGGCGTAGAACGAGGCCCGCTCGGCCCTGTCGCGCAGGAGGCCGGCCAGCACCGCCTGCTTCACGCGCCCGTCCTGCCAGTGCGGCAGCAGGGCGGCGGCCGGCTCCCCGGCTTCGAGAGCCTGCGTCAGGGCCGCGTAGTCGACCGGCCGGCGGTTGTCGGGATCGACGAACGAGAAATCCCAGAACTCGGTGCCCTGGTAGGTGTCGGGCAGGCCGGGCAGCGTCGCCTTGAGCACCGTGCGGCCGAGGCCGGTGATCATCCCGAGATGGGCGAGGCGACGCGCGAAGGGGCGCAGCTTCTCGAGGAAGGCCGAGCCCGGAGCCACGACAGCCTCGAACAGGGCGCGCACGGCCCCCTCGTAGGCCTCGTCCACGTTGACCCAGCTCGATCGGCGCTTGCCCTCGCGCATCGCCTTCTCGGCGTAGGCGATGAGGCGATCGCGGAATTCCCCGATCACGGCCGGCTCGTCGCGCTCCAGGAGCTCGATGGGCCAGGCGCCCAGGATCGCCTGCAGGAACATCCACTGGTCGTTGAGGTCCGGCGCCGGCTCGTCGTCGAGGTTGCCGAGATGGGGGCCGGCCGTCTCCCGCCAGAGGTCCCAGGCGCGGGCCCATTCCTCCGGCATCTCGGAGAGGGCGAGGAGCCGCGTGCGGGCATCCTCGCCGCGCTTGGTGTCGTGGGTCGCCGTGGTGATCATGGCGTTCGGCCAGTCGCGGGCGCGCGCGGCCTGGAGAGCGTGGAAGTGCTCCGCGTCGATGCCGTACTCGCCCGGGTCGCCGCCGACCTCGTTCAGCGCCAGAAGCATGGCGTAGCGGTAGAACAGCGTATCCTCCAGGCTCTTGGCCATGACCGGGCCGGTGAGTTGCTGGAAGCGGCGGCGGAAGCGCAGGACGACGCGCGGATCGGCGCGGCCGGGCCCCGTCGTCTCGACCCGGCCGAGCAGCGTGTTCGCGGCGAAGTCGTGGACCGAGCGGTCGGGCAGCGCGCTCCAGCGCTTGGCCTTGGCGACGGCGCCCTCGATCAGGCGCACGTCCTCCTGCTCCACGTCGCTCTCGTCGAGGTCGGGCGGAAGGTAGCTGCGGTAGGTGGGGAAGCGCGCGATGATCTCGATGAGCGCCCGGCGGATCGCGTTTAGGGAGAAGTCGCGGGTGCGGCGGTCCGCGTCGGCGATCTCCTTGAGATCGGCCGTCAGCACCTCGAGTTCGCTCGCGAAGCTGATCTCGAGGATCTCGGCCTTGGCGGCGCGGAGTTGGAACCCGTAGGGCTCGTCGAAGCCCGTCGCCCACTCGTAGAGGCGCCTGATCTTGGGGCGCTTCTCCCGGTCGACCAGGATGCCGTCGAGCTGGTTCAGGACGTCGTATCCCGTGGTGCCGGCCACCGGCCAGGGCCGCAGGCGCTCGCCCGGCTCCAGGATCTTCTCCACCACCACGTAGAAGCCCGGCCCCACCGAAGCCTGCAGGGCCCGCGCGTAGCCGAGCGGGTCGGCGAGCCCGTCGATGTGGTCGATCCGGAGCCCGTCGATGCGGCCCTCGCGGACGTGGCGGAAGATGGTCTCGTGCGAGCGGTGGAAGATGTCGGACTTCTCCACCCGCAGGCCCGCGAGCGAGTTCACGTCGAAGAAGCGGCGGTAGTTGATGTCGCTCGACGCGACCCGCCAGTGGGCGAGGCGGTAGGCTTGGCTCTCGAGCAGCCGGTGCAGCGGCCCGAAGCTCTCGGGGTGGCCCTTGAAGCCGTTGAGGAGCTTGAGCGTGCGCTCCACCGCGTCGCGGATCGCGGGCGAGCCCCGCACCACCTTCGCGAGGCGCAGCTTCAGCCCCTCCGCCTCCTCCGGGAAGGCGAGGCGGCGCTCGCGATCGGTCTCCTCACCCATTGTCCGCAGGCGCTCGGAGATCGAGAGCAGCTCGGCCGAGGTGTCGTCGCCGACCTCGCCGAGGGCGGCCAGCACCCGGTTGAGGATGGTCGGGTAGTTGAGCGGGCGGATCGGGAACTGGTGCTCGTAGTGCCAGACGCTGAAGGCGCCGGCGCCGGCGTCGAACTTGAGCTCCAGCGTGCCCTTCTCCAGGGCCTCGCCGTAGCGGTCGCCGAGGAACGGGATGACGAGGTTGCGGTTGGCGCCCTGCCGCTCCCAGTCGATGTCGAAGGCGTGGGCGAAGGGCGAGAGCGGTCCCCATTCGAGCACCGAGAGCCACCACGGGTTGTCGGCCCCGCCGACGCCCATGTGGTTCGGCACGATGTCGACGAGGAGCTTCAGCCCGTGGCCTCGGAGCGCGTCCGAGAGGCGCACGAAGCCCTCTTCGCCGCCGAGCTCCGGGTTGATCGCGCCGTGGTCGACGATGTCGTAGCCGTGGGTCGAGCCGGGCCGGGCCTTCTGGAGCGGCGAGGCGTAGACGTGGCTGATGCCGAGCCGGGCGAGGTAGGGAACGATGCCTTCCGCGTCCGCGAAGGTGAAGTCCTTGTGGAACTGCAGGCGGTAGGTCGCCCGCGGCGGCTCGGTGGCGAGGCGCGCGGCCCCGGAGCGCGGCCCACGCTCCTCTGCCGAGAGGGCGGCAGCGAGCTTGGCCAGAGGCCCCCCGGGGGCTGCGATCGAGTCGAGGTCGCGGTCGAGCTTACGCCGCCAGTTCGGGTAGCCCTCTGTGGAGCCCGGCACGTTCGCCTGGCTCAGCTCCGAGACCACGTCCTCGTACTGCACGGCCGTCAGCATGGCGGGGGCGCGGGCGAGGTAGCGGGCGGCGGCCTCGAAAGGCGCGGCCTCCGGCGGGTCGTAGGAGGGCAGGAGCTGCTCGCCGGCCAGCGCCTCGGTGAGGCGGGCGCGCTCGGCGACGCGCTCGCCGCGCTCGGCGTCGGCCCGCTCCGCGTCGTACAGGCCGAGCGACTGGCGCGTGTCCGTGTCGACGCCGCGCCACCAGCCGACGAAGGTCGGCAGATCGTGCGTGGTGATGGCGGTGAGCGCGTCCCGCGGGTAGGCGTCCGGCGCCTTGAAGCGGCCCCCGTGCTCGCGCTCGAAGGCGAGGATGCGGTAGCTCAGGATGCCCGCCTGCATCAGCGCGTCGGAGAAGCCCTCCGGCGCCGTGCCGAGGTCCTCGGCGATGACGAGGCACTTGTTGCGGTGGCTCTCGAGCCGGAGCACGGCCAGCATCGCCTCGAACGGCATGGCGACGTAGGCGCCCTCCTTCGCGCTGCCCGAGAGCGGGATCAGGTAGAGGCGGGCGAGCTGGAAGGCGTGGTCGATGCGGATCGCGCCCGCGTGGCGCATGTTCGAGCGCACCAGGGCCCGGAAGGCGGCGAGCCCGTCGCGCTCCATCTCCAGCGGGTCGAAGGCGGGCAGGCCCCAGTCCTGGCCCTTGGGCGCTAGGAGGTCCGGTGGCGCGCCGATCGAGACGTGCTCGGCGAAGCGCTCGGGATGCGACCACACTTCCGAGCCGCCCCGGTCGGCGCCGACCGCGAGGTCGCGGTAGAGGCCGATCCGCATGCCCGCGCCGAGGGCCGCCTCGGAAGCCTCCCGAAGCTGGCGGTCGGCGAGGTGCTGGAGCCAGGCGTGGTAGGCCACCGCCTCGGCGTGCCGGTCGGCGAAGGCCCGCACGGCCTCGGTCTCGGCCCGGCGGTACTCTTCCGGCCAGTCGCCAAGCCAGTGGGCGCCCTGCCCGCGGAAATGCGCGGACAGCGCCTCGAAGACCGCGTGCGAGCGCAGGTTCTCGCCCCCCTCCGCCCGGAAGGCGTTGAAGGCGGGGTCGGTCCCGGCCCGGGCCGGCGAGTCGGCCCAGAGGGCCTGCAGGACCGGCGACAGCACCTCCCAGACGCCGGCATGGTCGACGAGGGCCGCGTCGCGCAGGGCCTCGACGCGCTTGCGGTGCTCAGCCAGCAGCGCCTCGGCGCGCGAGCCCTTGAAGCCCGGCAGGGCTCCGGGCTCGATGAACAGCGTCTCGAGGAACAGCCGCGACGAGGGCGAGTAGGGCGAGATCTTGGTCCGGTCGCTCTCGAACAGGGCGTGGACGGGGCTCAGACCCAGGAACGAGGCGCCCCGCAGGCCGGCGTCGCTCGCGGCGCGGCCCGCATCCGCGTAGGTGCCGATGCCGAGGTTGCCCGGCGAGCGCAGGCCGTAGAGCTGCGCGGCGAGGCCCCAGTCGCGGGCGCCCTCCTCGTCCGCGTAGGCGCGCGGGCGCCAGCAGCGCTGCGGCGCGGCGATGACCCATGCCTCCGCGCTCCGGTCGCCGAGCGTCACGGTGAGGTGGTGGTAGCCGGGGGTCAGCGGCGGGAGTTCGAGCCCGCGCTCCGCTCCGGAGAGCGTCGCGCGGCCCTCGCGGGCCTGCCCCCGCTCGTCGAGAAGGCGCCACGCCAGCGTTCCCTCCGCGCCCTCGCCCGCGCGCACGCGGATCCGGTGGCTCCGGCGCGCCTCGACGGGGATCAGGGGCGGCACGAGGCCGCGACGCAGGGACTCGACCCGGCGCAGGCTCTCGGCGACCCGCTCCTCGCTCCCGACCGGAAAGCCCAGGGCTTCGAGCATGCCGGCCCGGGCGTCGAGGGAGGTGTCGACACGCTGCCCGAAGGCGTCCGTGTAGCCCGACGCGATGCCGACGAGATCTGCAAGCCGTTCGAGGTTGCCGGTCACGATCAATTTCCAGCTTTCGTTCCGATGCCGCGGATGCGCCCCCGCACGGACGAGGGGCGTGGACGGGAGTCGACGGGAGCGGCTCTCATGCCTCGGCCCCGCTCAGGAAGAGGCCAGTCCAGCCGGGCAGCGCGCCGCTTCCGTCCGGAGCGTTCGTCCAGAACACGCGGCCGCCGCGCAGGTCCGCGGCGAAGGGCCCGGTTCCCACGTTGGCGACGAAGCGGTAGCTGCCGCCCTCGAAGCGCCAGGTGCAGTCCACGACGTCGGGCCGCGGCAGGCTCGCCGTCGCGCCGAGGTACCGGGTCTTCGTCAGCGGCACCACGATCTCGCGGCGCAGGCGCAGCAGGTGCTTCGTGTCCGCCAGCACCTCCCGGTGAGGCGAGCGCTCCCGCTCCGACCAGTCGAGCTTCGAGGCCGCGAAGGTCCTGGCCTCGGTCGGATCCGGGATGACCGAGGTGTCGTCGGCGAAGGCCGCGAAGCTCTTGAACTCGCGCCGCCGCCCCTCGCGGACCGCCCTGTTCAGATCCTCGTCGGGCGCGAAGTCGACGAAGAACAGGAACGGGGTCGAGGCCGACCATTCCTCGCCCATCCAGAGCATCGGGATCTGCGGCGCGAGCAGGAAGCCGGCTCGGGCGAGCGCGAGCTTGTCCGCGTCGGCCAGGTGGCTGAGGCGCTCGCCCAGAGCCCGGTTGCCGACCTGGTCGTGGTTCTGCAGGAAGGTCACGAAGGCCGAGGGCGGCAGGTGGGCGGAGGGCTCGCCGCGCGGGTGGTCGCCCAGCGTCTTGAAGGGCTCGCCCTGGTAGGCGAAGCCCTCCGACAGGCAGCGGGCGAGGTGCTCGACCGGGCGGTCGCTGAAGCTCTCGTAGTAGCCCGCATCCTCGCCCGTCAGCAGCACATGCCAGCAATGGTGGAGATCGTCGGCCCATTGCGCGCTGTGCTGGCGCGGCGCACCGGCCTCGTCGCGCTCAAGCCAGCGCGCCTGGTTCGCCTCGTTCTCGAGGATCAGGTGGACGTGCCGGTTCGGCAGGCGCTCCCGCACGGTCTCGCCGAGTTCGGCCAGGAAGTGGCGCTCGGAATCGTCGAGGATGGCGTGGACGGCGTCGAAGCGCAGGCCGTCGAAATGATACTCTTCGAGCCAGTAGAGGGCGTTCTGGAGAAAGTACTGGCGCACGACGTGGCCGCTCTCGCGCCCGTCGAAGTTGATGCCCGCACCCCAGGGCGTCTGGTGGCGCTCGGTGAAGAAGGTCTTGGCGTAGGCGTGGAGATAGTTCCCGGCCGGGCCGAAATGGTTGTAGACCGCGTCGAGGAAGACCATGAGCCCGAGCGCGTGGGCCCGGTCGATCAGGCGCTTCAGGTCGTCCGGCCGGCCGTAGGCCGCGTCCGGCGTGTAGGGCAGCACGCCGTCGTAGCCCCAGTTGCGGCCGCCCTTGAAGTCCGCGATGGGCAGGAGCTCGATCGCGGTGACGCCGAGGTCGCGCAGGTCCTCCAGGCGCTTCTCCAGGCCCGCGTAGGTGCCCTCCGGCGTCGCGGTGCCGACGTGGAGCTCGTAGATCACCGCCTCCTCGAAGGGGCGGCCCGTCCAGGCGGCGTCGGTCCAGGCGAAGGCTTGCGGATCGATCACCTCGCTCGGGCCGGCGACGTCCTCCGGCTGGAAGCGCGAGGCCGGGTCCGGCACGACGAGGTCGCCGTCGATGCGGAAGCCGTAGCGCGCGCCCGCGCGCGCGCCCGGCACGGTCGCCTCGCGCCAGCCCTCGCCCACCTCCGGGAAGGGGTGATCGGCCCCGTCGACCACCAGGGCCACGTCCTTCGCGGTGGGCGCCCAGAGTCGGAACCGCACCGCGTCCGCGACGATCTCGCTGCCAAAGGCCATCGTGTGGGCGCGCCGCATGGGGCCACCGTCCTCGTCTGTCGCAAATGGGCTGGCGTATCGGGCTCCGCCTTCCTGAGAAGCTTGCCCCGATCTGTCTGGTTCCCCGCACCGCAACTATGGCGGCGCCCGCGCGCGGCAACCGCCGCGCCGCGGGGGCGGCGGCTCAAAATCGCATGCCTCGATTCAGCTCAGGCAGGCTCGCGGCCGTTCGGGGCGGCAAGCACGAGGAGCGAGCGCGGGGCGAGGTCGACCTCGGCGCCGGCGTGGTGGGAGGGGCGGTCCTTCGGCACGGCTCCGGTGGGCGAGGCGGTGTCGAAGACCGGGCTCCAGGGCCCCCCGACCGCCGTGCCGAGGCGAAACGCGCAGGGCTCCTCCGACCCGTTGACGAGGATGAGGAGCCGGTCGCCGCGCTCGTGGTCGTTGCCGATCTGCATGCCGAAGACTTGGCGGCCGGCATCGCCCCAATCCTCGGATTCCATCTCGCCGCCGCCGGGCGCGAGCCAGTGCACGTCGCGCAGCGGCTGGTCCGGGTCGATGCGGGCCCCGTCGAGGAAGCTGCGGCGGCGCAGGGCCGGCTGCTCGCGCCGCAGCCGCGTCAGGTTCGCGACGAAGACGGTGAGGTCCGGATCGGGGTCGCGCTCCCAGTCCATCCAGCTCGTCGCGTTGTCCTGGCAGTAGGCGTTGTTGTTGCCGCCCTGCGTGCGGCCGCGCTCGTCGCCCATCAGCAGCATCGGCACGCCCTGCGCGAGGAAGATCGTCGCCAGCATGTTGCGCACCTGCCGGGCGCGCAGCGCCAGGATCCCGGGATCGTCGGTCGGCCCCTCGACGCCGTAGTTGCGCGAGACGTTGTGGCCGTGGCCGTCGCGGTTGTCCTCGCCGTTCTCCGCGTTGTGCTTCTCCTCGTAGGCGACGACGTCGGCGAGCGTGTAGCCGTCGTGGCTCGCCGCGAAGTTGATGCTGGCGAGCGGCGAGCGCCCCGAGGGCGCGAAGATCTCCCGCGAGCCCGTCAACCCCTGCGTCAGCTTGGGGAGCTGGCCCGCGTCGCCGCGCCAGAAGCCGCGCACGCTGTCGCGGAACTGGTCGTTCCACTCGCTCCAGCCGCGCGGGTAGCCGCCGAGCTGGTACCCGCCCATGCCGATGTCCCAGGGCTCGGCGATGAGCTTCACGCGGGCGAGCACCGGATCCTGCGCCACCGCCTGGAAGAAGGCGGCGCGGGGGCTGAAATCGTGGGGCGCGCGCCCGAGCGAGGAGGCGAGATCGAAGCGGAAGCCCGCCACCCCGTAGGCCGTCACCCAGTGGCGCAGGGAGTCGAGCGCGAGCTGCATCACCCGCGGATGCGCCACGTCGAAGGTGTTGCCGCAGCCCGTACAGTCGATCTCGGTGCGCGGATCCTCCGGATTCAGCTTGTAGTAGCTGGCGTTGTCGATGCCGCGGAACGAGAGGGTGGGGCCGGTGTGGTCGGCCTCGGCCGTGTGGTTGTAGACGACGTCGAGGATGGTCTCGATGCCGGCCGCGTTCAGCTCCCGGATCGCCGCCTTGAGGCCGGGGATGCCGGCCTCGCCGAGGTAGCGCGGCTCCGGCGCGAAGTAGTTGAGCGGCGAGTAGCCCCAGAAGTTGACGAGGCCGCGCTCGACCAGGAAGCGGTCGTCGGCGAAGGCCTGGATCGGCAGGAGTTCCAGGGCGGTGACGCCAAGCTTCCACAGGTGCTCGATGATGGCCGGGTGGGCCAGGGCCGCGTAGGTGCCGCGCTCGCTCTCCGGCACGTCCGGATGCGTCATGGTCAGCGCCCGGACATGCGCCTCGTAGATCACCGTCTCGGAGAGCGGCCGGCGCACCGGCTGCAGGGCGAGGTCGGGCACCTCGGGCGCCGTCACCACGCCCTTCGGCATGTGGATGGCGCTGTCGCGCCGGTCGATCTGGTCCGGCCGCTGCAGGCCGCGCCGGTGGCCGTAGAGCGAGTCGTGCCAGTGGATCCGGCCCGAGATCTCGCGGGCGTAGGGGTCGAGCACGAGCTTGGCCGCGTTGAAGCGGTGGCCGTTTCCCGGGTCCCAGGGACCGTGCACCCGGTAGCCGTAGAGCTGCCCCGGCAGGACGCCGCGGAGGTAGCCGTGCCAGACGTCGTCCGTGCGGCAGGGCAGCCGGATCGTGCGGGTCTCGTGGCGCTCGTGCGGCTCGAACAGGCACAGGTCGACCGCGGTCGCGTGCTCGGAGAAGAGCGCGAAGTTGACGCCGCGCCCGTCGAAATGGGCGCCGAGCGGTGCGGGGACGCCGTCGTCGAGGCCGATCATGCTGGGGCGCCCGGACGGCCGGCGCGGGGCGGGCGCGGCCCTACTCCGCGGCCGCGGCCGTGGTCGGCGGCTCGCGCTCGACGGTGCGGAAGTTCTCGAGCTCCGAGAGGAAGTTGCGCGCCCACCAGTCCACGTCCTCGCGCGTCATCCGCTCGGCCATCGGCTTCCACCGCTCCAGGCGCTCGCTGCGCGGCATGTAGAGCGCCGTGCGGATCGCCTCCGCAACCTCGAAATGGTCGTATGGGTTGACGAGGATCGCCTCCGGCAATTGCCGTGCCGCGCCCGCGAACTTCGAGAGGACGAGAACGCCCGGATCCTCCTCGCTCTGGGCGACCACGTACTCCTTGGCCACGAGGTTCATGCCGTCGCGCATCGGCGTCACGAGGCCGACGCGGGCGGCCCGGTAGAGCCCGGCCAGCACGGGCCGCGGGTAGGCCTTGGTGACATACTGGATCGGCGTCCAGGCGGGCTCGCCGAGCGAGCCGTTGATCTCGCCCACCGTCTCGTTCACCTCGCGTGAGAGCTGCTCGTATTCCGGCACCTCGCTGCGGGATTTCGGGGTGATCTGGATGTAGACGACGTTGCCGCGCTGGTCGGGGTTCGAGGCGAAGAAGCGGTTCACCGCCTCCATGCGCTCGGGCACGCCCTTCGAGTAGTCGAGACGGTCGACGCCGATCAGGAGCTTGCGGGTGCGCAGGCCGGCGATCGTGTCGCGCACGGTCTTGTTCGAGGCGGCCTTCTCGGCGGCCTCCTTGAAGCCCGCGACGTCGATGCCGATCGGGAACGAGCGGATGCGGGTGCGGCGTCCGTCCACCATCAGCGAGCCGCCGCCGAGCGGGATCGCCCGCAGCGTGTCGCACAGGTTGCGGTGCAGGTTCTGCACGTCCGGGTCGGTCTGGAGGCCGATCAGGTCGTAATCGGCGATGGCCCTCAGGAGGTCGCCGCTGGCGGGCAGCGAGTTGAACACGTCGGCCGCCGGCCAGGGGATGTGGTGGAAGTAGCCGATCGGGTTGGCGATGCCGAGGCCGCGCAGCTCCGAGGCGAGCGGCAGCAGGTGGTAATCGTGCACCCAGATGATGTCGTCGGGCTCGACCAGCTTGGCGAGCTGGCGGGCAAAGATGCGGTTGACCCGGCAGTAGCCCGCGTAGTCCGAGCGCGAGAAGGCGCCGAGCCCCAGCCGGTAATGCATGATCGGCCAGAGCGCCCGGTTGGCGAAGCCGGCGTAGTATTCCCGGTGATCCTGGGGAGAGAGGTCGACGACCGCGTACTGGACGCGGCCCCGGTCGATCAGCTTCGGCTCCTCCGAGGGCTCCTCGACGATGTTGCCGCTCCAGCCGAACCAGAGGCCCTCGTAGGCGGTGAAAGCTTCCTTCACCGCCACGGCGAGGCCGCCGGCCGCTACCGCCTTGCCGCCCTCCTCGGGTACTGCAACGCGGTTCGATACGATGACAAGGCGTGCCACGAAGCCGGCTCCGGTCCTCAGAGCGCGAGCGCGGTTGTGCCCGCGCTCGGCCATTTCGTTTCCTCGGGTGAACGCGCGGAAGCCAAGCGCGATCCGTTGGCGCTAGCCAAGCGCGATCGGACCGGTCGGGTCAAGATGCAGATTCGGGCCCCGCACGAAGAAAAAGGCGTGCCGTCAGGCGTCGTTGCCCGTGGACCGGCGCCCATCTTGCGCAAGGTTAATCTCCGGAGGTCCGCTGCCGATGCGGGCGTGGGTATCAGCTTGGCCGATCCTGCGCCGCCCATGCTGAATGAAGGCTGAGCCGCGCGGGAGGGGCCTGCGCGCCGCGGGCCGCGGCGTGCGCGCGCCGCCATCGGAACCGGGAACGAGCGGGGTGGTTACTCAGCCGACATGAACCCCTCCCGAGTGCAAGGAGTAAGCCCATGGCCGGCAACGCGTCTCCCAACCCATCCGGCGGCCCGAATGCGGGCTCCGGTCCGGGCGCCGCCGGCGAATCCGCCGACTGGCGCGGCCTCAAGCACGACGTCGAGGATCTGCGCGAGACCGCCGTCGAGCGCGGGCGCGGCCTGATGGATGCCGCCCGGGCGCAGGCGCAGGACTACGCGGAGCGCCGCAAGGGCGACGCGGCCCGGTCCGTCAACGACCTCGCCCAGACGCTGCGCGACTCGAGCAAGACCTTCGACGACCGCCCGAACATCAAGGCGTTCTTCGACAGCGCCGCCGAGGGGCTGGAGCAGCTCGGCGGCTCGATCGAGTCGCGCACCTTCGCCGACTTCTACGAGGACGCCGAGGCCTTCGCGCGGCGCGCGCCGGTCGCCGTCGCGGTCGGAACCTTCGTGGCGGGGTTCATCGCCGCCCGCTTCATCAAGTCGTCGAGCCTCCCGCCGGACGGGTCCTACGGCCGTTTCGACGACCGGATCTCCTGAGGTCCCACGATGTCGACCGGATCCAACCCGAACGGCACGCCGACGAGCATCCAGAGCCTCGTCGGCGATGCCCTGCGCGAGACGAACGAGCTCGCGCGCAAGGAGATCGCGCTGTTCCGCGCGGAGATGGCGAGCAACGTGCGCTCGCTGTTCATCGGGGTCGCCTGCCTGATGGGCGCGGCGGTGTTCGCCGTCGTCGCGCTGCTCGTTCTCATCGACGCCTTCGTGAAGTGGCTCGCCACGATCGTGGGTTCCGAGTGGCTGTCGGCGCTGATCGTCGGCGGCGTTCTCCTGGTGATCGCGGTGGGGCTCGCGCTCTGGGGCCGGAGCGCGATGTCGCTCTCGACCCTCGCGCCGACCCGCACCACGCGCCAGGTCCGCCAGGACGCCCGCGCCCTGTCTGAGAGGGTCTCCGGATGAGTTCGATGAACGAGCTGGAGCGCGAGATCGAGGAGAGCCGGGCGCGCCTCGACACCACGATCGACCGCATCCAGAACCGCCTCTCGCCGGCGAGCCTCGTCGACGAGATGCTGGGCAGCGCCCGCCGCACCCCGCTGAACGGCGTCTACGAGGGCGCCCTCGACGCGGTCCGCCGCAACCCCGTGCCGGTGATGCTGATCGCGGCCGGGATCGGCTGGCTGCTGTTCCGGATGCAGGACGACGCGAGCCGGAGCGCGCGCCTGCGCCGGGCGCGGCGCTCCGCCGACCGGGTGCCCGTGCTGAACACCGGCGCGGCGCGCGTCTACGACCCGGACCTGCCCGCCGGCCGGCCCGCCCGGGAACTCGCCGAGGAAACCCAGATCTGACGGCGCCGAGACATCGTCCCACCGGACGCCGGCGCCAGGAGCGAGATGATAGGAGTACCCCATGAGTGACACCGGCAAGCCGCAGCAGAGCGGCCGCACCCTCCCCGAGGACATCGCCGCGGGAGCCGGGCTGCCGAGCGGCGGCGCGCCCGACCGCAGCCTGCACGGTGGCGGCTCGAGCCCGGGCTCGGCCGGCAGCCTCGACCCGCACGCGCAGGCGCAGGATTTCAGCCTGCGGCCCGATCCGGCCGGCGAGCGGGACCCCCTCGCCTCCGTGCGGACCGATCCCCACGCCAAGCCCGAAGGGTTCGGGTTCCGGCCCGACCCGGCCGGCAGCCGCGACCCCGGCGGCACCGCCGGCATGCACCGGCAGGAGGTGCACGGGGCTTCGGGCGGCGGCGCTGGCGGCTCCCAGGGCGGCTCCCAGGGCGGCGCGAGCCAGGCGGCGGGCCGCGTGGCCGACCGTGCGTCCGACCTTGCCGGTCAGGCTCGCGACCGTGTCCGCGGCGCTGCCGACGACGTGCGCGAGCGCGCCTCGGACGTCTACGGCGATGCCCGCGCCTGGGTCTCCGACATGCAGCGCGACCAGCGCCGGCGGGTGGAGGATCTGGCGGCCCGCGGCCAGGAACGGCTGCGCAGCCACCGCACCACCGCGGAGAACTTCGTGCAGGAGAACCCGCTCCTCGTCGGCGTCGTGGGGCTGGCGGCCGGGCTCCTGCTCGGCGCACTGCTGCCGCGCACCCGCAGCGAGGACCGCAACCTCGGCCCCTACGCGGACGAGCTGCGCGGCCAGGGCCTGCGCTACGCCCGCGACTTCGCCGACCGGGGCCGCGAGTTCGTGGAGACCGCCCTCGACCCGGACCATCTCAACGCCGCCGCCCAGCGTGCCGGCGCCGAGCCCGGCCCGGCCTACCAGGGCGAGGAACGGGCCGCCCACCGGCTCTGAGGCGGGCTCCTCCGGACACGTGATGCGGGGCGGCGCCGGGCGCCGCCCCTCGTCGTTCGGGCGTGCCGTGCCCGGCGGCGATCGTGTAAGGTCCGGCCTCGAACCCACCCCGTGGCGCGAGACCGCTGCGCTTCCATGCCCGACCCGGACCCAGCCGGCGACCCCGCGCTCCGCATCTTGCCCTGCGGCGACACGGCGCTGACGGTCGAGCTCGGCGAGACGATCGATCCGAGGCTCAACGCCCGCGTCCTGGCGCTGGAGGCGCGAGTGCTCGCGGCGAGACTGCCCGGTCTCGTCGAGACGGTGCCCACCTACCGCTCGCTCACGCTCCACATCGACCCGCTCGTCACCGATCCGGCCCGCGTCGCGTCCGCGGTGCGCGAACTCGCGCGCGGCGCGCTGTCACCGCCCGCCCGGCGCCGGCTCTGGCGCGTGCCGGTGGTCTACGGCGGCGCGTTCGGGATCGATCTCGACGCCGTGGCCGAGCGGCACGGCCTGACGCCCGCGAAGATCGTCGAGCATCACGCCTCCCCTGAGTATCGTGTGGTGATGCTCGGATTCCTTCCCGGCTACGCCTATCTCTCCGGTCTGGACCCGAGGCTCGCCCTGTCGCGGCGTCCGAGCCCGCGGCCCGTCACGCCCGCCGGCACGATCTCGATCGGCGGCGCGCAGGCCCTGATCGCCAGCATCGCGGCGCCGAGCGGCTGGCATCTCCTCGGCCGGACGCCGGTGCGCAGCTTCGCGCCGGGCCGCGACCCGGTCTTCCTGTTCGCCCCCGGCGACGCGATCCGCTTCGTGCCGACCGACCCGGCGCGCTTCGACGCCCTCGACCGGGCCGCCGCGGCGGGCGAGCCGGTGGCCGAGCGCGTCGAGGCCGATGCGGCGGAGGTGCCGTGAGCGGGGCGCATCTCCTGGTGCTCGCGTGCGGGGCCGCCACCGGCCTGCAGGACGGCGGGCGCAGCGGCTATCAGCGTCAGGGCCTGTCGGGCTCGGGCGCCATGGACCGCCTCGCCCTGGCGGCCGCGAACGCCCTCGTCGGCAATCCGCCCGAGACTGTCGCCGTCGAGCTTGCGCTCGCCGGTGCCCGTCTACGGGCGGTGGGCGGTGTCGTGCGCCTCGCCCTCGCGGGGGCGCCCTTCGCCCTCAGCCTCGACGGGGAGGCGGTGGGCGACCACCGCTCGTTCTGCCTGCGCGAGGGCGCGACGCTCGCCCTCGCCCCGCCGCGCCGGGGCGTCTTCGCCTACCTCGCCGTGGCGGGCGGCATCCCGGTGCCGGAGCGCCTCGGCAGCCGGGCGCTCCATCTCCGCGCCGGGCTCGGCGGCGTCGATGGGCGGCTCCTGCGCGCGGGCGACCGCCTGCCGGTGGGAGCCCCGGCGGGTGCCGGAGCGGACCGGACGATCGACCCCCTCCCCCTCGATTCCGAGGCGCCGGTGCGCGTGGTGCCGGGGCCCCAGGCCGATCACTTTCCGGACGCGGCGGTCGCGGCCTTCCTCTCCGCGACCTACGCCGTCTCGAACCGCGCCGACCGCATGGGCTATCAGCTCGACGGGCCGGCCGTCGCTCACGGGGAGCGCGGCTTCAACATCGTCTCCGACGCCACCGTCGCGGGCTCGATCCAGGTGCCCGGCAGCGGCCTCCCGATCGTGCTGATGGCCGACCGGCAGACCACGGGCGGCTACCCCAAGATCGCGACCGTGATCTCGGCGGACCTCCGCCGCGTGGCCCAGCGCCGCCCCGGCGAGCCCCTGCGCTTCGAGGCCGTGAGCGTGGAGCGGGCGGTCGCTCTCGCCCGCGAGGCCGCCGCCGTTCGGGCCGCCCTGCCCGTCCGGCTGAGGGCCGTGATCTCGCGCGAGGAGCGGCTGATGGCGGCCAACCTCGCGGGCAACGCGGTCGACGCGCTCGCGCCCTGAGCCCGCCGGCAAAGCTTGCGTCGAATCCGCCCGAACCGCGTTGTCGCTGTATGAGCGACATCACCAGCGACGGGACGCCCCGCCTCGGCTTCTGCTGCAAGTTCATCCCGGACGAGCCGCCGGGCACCCACAAGACCCTGAAGGCCGCCAAGGACGCGGCTCTCGCCATGAACGTCACCAGCGTGACCATGGCCTATCTCCAGCGCCAGGCCCCCGCCGAAGCGCGGGCAAAGCTCGGCGAGATCGTCTCCCACAACCTCGCCGCCCTGGAGCGCCAGGTGGCCTGGGTCGGGGCGCGGCCGCCCCTGGAGCGGCTCCTGCGCATGGCGAGCTCGATCCTGCCCGGCTACACCCACCCGGCCGTGAAGCCGCTCTACGCGGAGGCCGAGCTGCGCCGGACGGTCGAGACCGGGCTCGCCGCCATCGGCGAGCAGGCACGGGCGCTCGGCGTGCGCCTCAGCCTGCATCCGGGGCCGTTCTGCATCCTCGCCTCGCGCAACGAGGCGGCCCTGCGCAACGGCATCGAGGAGCTGGAGTACCACGCCGAGATCATGGACATGATGGGCTACGGCACGGGGTGGCACCCGCACGGGGCCCACATCAACATCCATGTCGGCGCGCGCGACCCCGGCACCGAGGGCTGGCGGGCGACCCTGCCGAAGGTCTGCCGCATCGCGCGCGACCTCGTCACGGTGGAGAACGACGAATCCTCCTTCGGCCTCGACGCGGTGCTCGGCCTCTCCGACCTCGTGCCCGTCGTCCTCGACATCCATCACCACTGGGTGGAGAGCGGTGGGGAGTACATCGAGCCGGACGACCCGCGAATCGCGCGGGTGCGGGAGTCCTGGCGCGGCGTGCGCCCGGTCTCCCACATCAGCGTCTCGCGGGAGACGCTGCTGCCGGACCACGACCCCGACCGCCTGCCCGACTTCGCCGCCCTGCGCGCGGCCGGCCATTCCTGGCGCGACCTCGCCGCCCATTCCGACCTGATGTGGAACCGGGCGCTGAACGCCCTCGTGGCGCGCCACCTCGCCTGGACGGATTTCGAGATCGAGGCGAAGTCGAAGAACCTCGCCTCGGTGGGCATCGCGGAGCAGATTTCCGGCACCCTGGCGCCGCTCGCCGTCGCGGCCGAGTGAGCGCGGCTCGACGGGGTGGCGCCGAGCCGCTATCGCGGAGCCCATGAAGACCGCCGATTGCGACATTCTCATCGTCCCGGGCCTCGCCGGCTCCGAGGAGGAGCACTGGCAGGCGCGATGGGCGAGCCGCCTGCCCACCGCCCGCATCGTCGAGCAGGCGGATTGGCACAACCCGGAGCCCGAGGCGTGGCGGGGTGAGATCCGCGCCGCGGTCGAGGCGGCGACCCGGCCGGTCATCCTGATCGCCCACAGCCTCGGCGTCGTCGCGAGCGTCGGCGCCGCTCCCGCCCTGCCCGCGGGCGTCGTCCGCGGCGCGCTCCTCGTCGCCCCGCCGGACGTCGAGCGGACGCCGGACCTGCCCGAGAGCGTGCGCGCCTTCGCGCCGATCCCGCGCGAGCCCCTGCCCTTCCCCGCCCTCGTGGTGGCGAGCCGCAACGACCCATACTGCACCTTCGAGCGGGCCGAGGATTTCGCCTATGCCTGGGGGGCCGTCACGGTCGATGCGGGCGAGTCCGGCCACATCAACGTGGCGAGCGGGCACGGGCCCTGGCCAGAGGGATTGATGCGGCTCGCCGGCTTCCTGAAGAACCTCTGATCAGGCAGTGCGGACGTCCGAAATCCCGGGCCGAACCAGCACCATGACAGGTCAATCGTCCCGCTATCCCCGGGAATGATCGGGAACTGATCCAGGTTAAACTGGTTTCATTCGCGAAATCGGGCCGCGGCGACGCGTTGCCGGCCTCGATCATCCTTGCCGATGTTACGGAGATGGGAATGACCAGCGGACGGATTCTTGCCGGCCTCGCGCTCGCGTGCCTCGCCACCCCGGTGCTCGCCGGCCCCTGCACCGACCAGATCGCCGCCGTGGCGAAGCAGCTCGAGAGCAGCCCGGCTGCCGGGGCGGCCGTGACGGGGTCGGTATCGGGCAGCGTCGCCGAGACGAAGGCCGATGCCAGCACCTCGCGCGACAAGACCGCCGCCACCGAGAGCGCGCCGAGCCTCAACAAGGACGGCAGGACGGGCGGCGTCGGCGGCAACGACGAGCTCAACGCGGCCTCGGCCAACCGCGCCACCTCGGCGGCGGACGTGCGCCGCCAGCAGGAGGGCAAGCCGACCGCCGCCGCGAATCCGGGCGAGGCCGGCACCGGGGACAGCGGCGGGAGCCGGGCCAAGAACCTCCTCGCCGAGGCGCGCGCGCTGGACGCCAAGGGCGACGAGTCCTGCAAGGGCAAGCTCGCCGAGGCCAAGGACGCGATGGGCCTGAGCCGGACCTACCGCTGAGGCCGCGGGCAGCCGCAAGCACGGACGGAAGGCCCCGCTTCCCGGCGGGGCCTCTCCATTTTAGGAGCATCTTAACGGCTCGTTTACCCTCGTGGCGCTCGATGGGGCCGGCCGAACCGGCCGCGCAGAGCGAGGGATCATGACGAGAAAAGAGCTTCTGGCCCGCCTCGAAGCCGTGCAGGCGGCCCTGGGGCCGCGCGCGAACGCGAGCTTCAACAGCTCGATCTTCAACGATGCGGCGCTCCTGAAGCGCATCGAGGCGTTCGAGGCCCAGCTCGCCGTCGCCGACAAGCCGAAGCCCGCCGAGTACACGGGCAACATGTTCAGCCGCATCGCCAACCGCCGCGCCAATGCGCCGGCCGCCCCCGTGCAGAAGCGGGTCGTCGGGTCGTAGCGGTCAGGCCCGCTCCCCGCTTTCGTTGGGTCGGAGCGGTCAGGCCCGCTCCTCTTCGGCGGGGCGCAGGAGCTCGCCCGCCACGTCCGACAGCCGCGGAAGCTCCTCGCGCGTGAAGGGCAGCGGGCGGCAGACGGCGACGGCGGCGAGCCCGAACCGCGCCGTCATCAGGCCGTTGAGCACACCCTCGCCGAGCTTGGCCGAGACGCGGGCGGCGATGCCGAGGCCCAGCACCTGCTGCACCATGCTGTCGCCGACCGCCATGCCGCCGGTGACCGTGAGATGCGCGAAAGCGGCGCGCGCGAGCCGCAGGAAGCCGAGGACGCCGGGGCGCCCGCCGTAGATCGCAGCGATCCGGCGCAGCAGCCGGACCGCCGAGAACACCACGAAGGCGACGTCGACGATGGCCCTGGGGCTCAGCGCCGTCACCGCCGAGACCTGCTTGGCCGCCGTGGCGATGGCCGCGCGCGCCTGCGCGTCGAGAGGGGCGAGCAGCTCGCGCTCGGCGATGCCGATGCGGTCGTCCACGTCGAGGATCGTGTCGCCGAGGGCATCGAGGCGCTTGCGCCCCGCCGCCAGGGGCGCCCGGTCGGCGTAGAAGGCGGCGAGATCCCGCACCACGCCCTGCGCCCCGGTATGGTCCCGGGCGGCGATGGCCTGGATCGCCGCCTCGCGCAGCCGCTCGATCTTCCGCTCCCGCCAGAGGCCGCCGAGCTCGCGCCCGACGATCGCCAGGAGCGCCACCGCGGCGAGCGCGAGGAGCGCCAGCGCGACCCCTCCGAGCCAGGGCGCGGCCTGGAACAGGTCCGCGATCAGGCGCTCGACGGAGAGCCCGACCCCGAGGGCGACGAGGCCGCCGAGGGCCGTCAGCAGCAGCGTCAGCCAGGGCGCGCGATGCCGGCCCGCCACCGGCACCGGCGTGCCGTCGGCGGCATCGACGATCTCGAAGGGCTCCTCGACCATCCGGACCTGCGGCGGCGGGCCGGCGGGCGGCGCGATGCCGGCCTCCGGGGCGCCGTCCGGCGCGGGGATGCGGAAGGCGCGCGGGCGCTGGGACGAGTTCATCGGATGGATCCCGGATGTGCGGGGCGGTCAGGCCGGGAACGGGATCCCGGCGGGTGGGCCGGACGGTCCGTCACGCGAGCCGGTCCCCGATCAGGAACTGCATCGCCCGGTCGAGACGGATCTGCGGCAGATGTCCGGGGCGGCCGAGGGCGTCGGGCCGGACGAGGGGCGGCCGGAACCGGGGGAAGCGCAGCGAGCCCGGCTCGACCGCGCCCTCCAGGACGGCCTCGGGCCGGGCCGGCAGCTCCCCGGGGAAGATCGCGGCCTCGCTCAGGCCGTCGAAGGTCTCCTCGCCCACCACCTCCCCGGCCTCGGGCGTGCCCGTGACGGCGCGGAAGCTCGCCTCGCCCTCGTGCACCGTGGTCTCGCGCGTGGCGCGCACGGAGGCGAGCGCCACGGTCCCGACCCGGGCGCCCGCCGCCTCGGTCCGCCGCATCGCCCGCGAGACGAGCAGGCGCAGCAGCGCGTCGAGCCGGTCGTGGCTCGTCTGGTGCAGGTGGTCGGCCTTGGTCGCGGCGAACAGGACGCGGTCGGCCCGGGGGGCGAACAGGCGGGAGAGCAGCGTGTTGCGCCCGATGTTGAGGCTGAGCAGCACGGAATCGAGCGCCTCCTCCAGTTCGGCGAGGGCCGCCGGGCCGGCATCGACCGCCGCCAGCACGTCCACGAGGACGATCTGCCGGTCGACTCTCTGAAAATGGTCACGGAAGAAGGGCTCGACCACCTTCGCCTTGTAGGCCTCGAAGCGCCGCTCCATCAGCCCGGCGAGGCTGTCGGGGGCGAGCGTCTCGGGCAGACGATCCAGGGGCGCGAAGGTGAGCGCCGGCGAGCCCGCGAGGTCGCCGGGCATCAGGAAGCGGCCGGGCGGCGTCGTCGCCACCGCCTCCGGCCCGGCGCGCAGGGCGGCGAGATACGCCTTGAAGGCGGTGCTCGCGCGCTCGGCCAGCGGCTCGTCCAGGGGACCGCTGGGGTCGAGGTCGCGCAGCATGGCGAGCCAGGGCGCCGCCATCTCGGCGCGGCCGGCCCGGCGCGTCCCCGCGATCGTGGTGCGCGACCACGTGGTGTAGCTCTGCTCGATCAGCGCGAGGTCGAGGAGCCACTCGCCCGGATAATCGACCACGTCGAGCATCAGGCTGCCCGGACCCGAGCGCCAGCCGCCCGCGCGCTCGTACTCGATGGCGAGGCGGAACTCGCTGATCCGGTCGGTGGAGCGGGGCCAGCGCCGCTCCTCGGTGAGCGCCGCGAAATGCTCCTCGAAGGGGAAGCGCGGCACGTCGTCGTCGGGCTGCGGCACGAGTCGGGCGCGGCGCAGACGCCCCTCCTGCGCGGGCGCGAAGGCGGGCAGCGCGTGGGTCTCGACGAGGTGGTGGATCAGGGCGGTGGTGAAGACGGTCTTGCCCGAGCGCGCGAGCCCGGTGACCCCGAGCCGCAGCGTCGGCTGGATCAGGAAATCGCTGGAGGCCTCGGCGAAAGCCTTCACGGCCGATCCGGCGCGTGCGGCGAAGCTGTTCAGGGGCAAGGCAGGGCTCGGCGGGAGGAGTTTCCGGCCGCTGAGGTGGCGCGCGCGGGCGCCGACCGCAAGGCTTGCGCCGCCCGGCCTCGCTCCACGCGCCTCGCGAGGGCCGCCTCAGCCGACGCCGGTCGGCCCGTCGAGGACGCGCCGGACGCGCCGGGCGAGCTCCATGCGCTTGTAGGGCTTGTTGATCACCTCGAACTCGGTGCCCCCCGCATCCGTGCGCTCCAGGGACGCCTCCGCGTAGCCCGTCGTCAGCAGCACCTTGATCTTCGGCTGCCGCTCGCGCGCGGCGCGGGCCAGCATCACGCCGTTCATGCCGCCGGGCATGATCAGGTCGGTGAAGAGCAGGTCGATGCGGGCCTCGCCGTCGAGCACCTCGATGGCCGCCTTCGGGTTGTCGACCACGGTGACCTTGTAGCCGAAATCCTCCAGGATGATGCCGGCCGTCGCCGCCACGTCCGGCCGGTCGTCCACCACCAGCACCGTCTCGGTTCCGTGCCGGTCGGCGGCGCGCTGCGTCGCCTTGCGCTCGTCCTCGATCTTCTGGTCGGAGGCCGGGAAGAGCAGGCGCACGGTCGTGCCGTGGCCGACCTCGGAGTAGATCTTGACCGATCCCCCCGACTGCTTGGCGAAGCCGTACACCATGGCGAGGCCGAGGCCGGTGCCCTTTCCGTCCGCCTTCGTGGTGAAGAACGGCTCCATCACCCGCGCCAGGATCTCCGGCGGCATGCCGCCGCCGGTGTCGGTCACCGAGATGACCACGTAGCCGCCGGGCCCCACCATCTTGTAGAGGGCCGTGTCCTCGTCCTCGATGAGGAGGTTCTCGGTCTTCACGGTGACCGTGCCGCCGCCCGGCATGGCGTCGCGGGCGTTCAGGAGGACGTTGAGCAGCGCCACCTCGGCCTGGGTCGGGTCGATGCGGGTGTTCCAGAGGTCCGGGGCGAGGTCCTGCCGCAGGACGATGTCGTCGCCCAGCGACCGCTCGGCCATCTCGCTCATGCTCTGGACGAGGCCGTTGATGTTGAGGAGGCGCCCCTCCAGTCGCTGCTTGCGCGAGAAGGCGAGCAGCTGATGGGTCAGCTTGGCGGCCCGCTCGGTGGCGTCGCGCACCGCCTCGCCGGCGCGGCGCAGGCGGCCGACATCGATGCCGGGATGGTCGATCAGCGCCAGCATCACCTCGTTGTGGCCGGAGATGACCTGCAGGAGGTTGTTGAAGTCGTGCGCGATGCCGCCCGTGAGCTGGCCGAGGCTCTCCATCTTCTGGGCCTGATGCAGGCTCTCCTCGGCGTCGCGGCGGCGGGACACGTCGAGTTGCGAGCCGAAGAAGTAGACGAGGTCGCCGGAGCGGTTGAAGACCGGGCTGACGAACAGGGCGTTCCAGAAGGTCGAGCCGTCCTTGCGGTAGTTCAGGATCTCGGTGGCGAACTCCCGGTGCTCGGCGATGGCGGTCCGCACCTCGGCGATGGTGTCGCGGTCGGTGTCCGGGCCCTGCAGGAAGCGGCAATTCGTGCCGATCAGCTCCTCCCGGCTGTAGCCGGTCATGCGGACGAAGGCGCGGTTGACGAAGAGGATCGGGTTGTCGGGCTGGTGCGGATCGGTGACGATCATCGGCATGCGCGTCGTCTCGACGGCCGCGAAGAAGATGTCGTGATGCACGTCCTCGACGCCTGACGGCCCGCTGCCGGAGACGGGCGTGCGCGGACCGTTCGTCTTCGGCTTCTCGGGTGACGATGTCATCCGCTGCGGGTCTCCTTGCCTTGACCCGGGCGCGCGACGCTTCGGACCCTGAGGAAGAACAATTGTGCGCAACCCTATCATGCGCGCACACGCTCGCTTTGATCTAGGTTATTTTCCCACACGCTGAAGGTCGCGGGGTGCCGATGGCGTGCCGTCGGCCGTTCGGGAGCGCGCCGACCGAGCGGAGGCCTCCGCTTCTCAGCGCGCGGCGTCCGCGGTGGGCGCCGCGCGCGCCGTCGCCTCGGCGAGCCGGGCGATGGCGGCGGCGACGAGATCGGGGCCGGCCCGGAGCGTGCCGAGCTCGACGCCGGACATGGCGAGCATCACGGGGGCGAGGTTCGGCAGCGGCCGGCCGGTCCCGTCGAACAGGTTGAGATCGTCGGCGGGCTTCAGCCCGACGCTCGCCGCGATCCGGCCGGCGTAGTTCGCGATCCTCACCGCGTCGTTCGCGCAGAGCGGCGCGGGCAGGCGCAGGTCGAGGAGGGGGAGGCCCGCCGCGATGGCCGGCAGCGCGGCCGATTCCGCCACGAGCCGGTCCGGCGACAGGCTGGGACGGGCAAGCAGTGCGGCCGGATCGTCGGCCCCGCGCAGCGGCGGGAGGCGCGCGGCGCCCGCGCGCGGCGTCGCCGTCACGCCGGAGGCGATGTCGGCGACGGGCCTGAGCGGCGGCAGAGGCGCCCGGGCGGCGCGGCGGCCCGGATGGCCCCCCATCCGCGCGAGCGGCGACCAGGGCTGGATGCGCAGCTCGGGTCGCGCCGCGGCCGCGGGGTTGCGGGCCGGACGGGCGGCGAGCGCGCGGCGCGGGGCGCCGCCGCGAGCGTTGCGGGCGAGGAAGCGGGCGCGCAGCGTGCGGCCGATCCCGTGCGGCGCCAGAGCGGTCGAGACGGCGGGCGCGGCTCCGGCCGCCGGCGCCCGCGCCGTGCCCGCCGCGGGCAGGCCGCAGGCGGCGGGCGCCCAGCGCCGCACGACGGCGAGCGCCGTGCGGCGCCCGTAGTCCCGGTAGTAGCGGCGCAGCAGCAGGGCCGCCGCGTCGGCTCCGTCGGCGGCGGTGGCGAAGCCGGTGTGCCCTTCCGCGTCGCCGCCGATCTCGCCGGACCAGCGGGCCTGCTTGATGCACCAGTAATTGTTGAGCTTGACGCAGCGCGCCACGAAGGGCGGGTCGATCGCGGCGTAGCGGGCGACGAGGGCGAGCGAGGCGGGGCGCAGGGCAGCGCCCGCCTCCCGCCGCCAGTTCGTCACCGCCCGCGCCTCGGGCACGAAGCGCGGCATCGCGGGCACCTCGGCGGGCGCGGGAAGCGCCGCGGCGATCGGGGCGGTGCGCTCCGTCCAGGCGATCCGCGCGCGCGCGGCCTCGAGCCCGGTCTCGATCCGCGGCGTCAGGGTCGTCAGGGCGATCAGCGCGACGAGGAGCAAGGCGGGGACGCCGGGTTCGAGGAGCGGCGAAGCTTGGCCACTCTCAGGCAACGGCGCCGGGGCGGATTCGGTTCAACGCGCGGTCGAGAGAGCGGCGCCGGATTCACGGGTTGAGCACGGCGAGGGCCGCGGCGTGCAGCCGCCGGTCTCCCGCCGCGATCACGCGCCCGCCCTCTGTGGCGGGGCCGCCGTCCCAGGCGGTGACGACGCCGCCCGCGCCTTCGACGATGGGGATGAGGGCCACGATGTCGTAGGGCTTCAGCCCCGCCTCGACCACGAGGTCGATCTGCCCGGCGGCGAGCATGCAGTAGGCGTAGCAATCGGCGCCGTAGCGCGCCATCCGCACCGCCGGCTCGATGCGCCGGTAGCCCTCCGCCTCCTCGCCCTCCGCGAAGAGGCGCGGGTCGGTGGTGGCCAGGATCGCCTCCTTCAGGCTCTCGCAGCGGCGCGTGCGCAACGTCCGCTCGCCGCGGGCGTTGCGCAGCTTCGCGCTCGCCCCGTCGCCGAAGAAGCGCTCGTTGAGGAAGGGCTGGTGCATAAGTCCGCGCACGGCGGCGCCCGCCCGCTTCAGCCCGATCAGGGTGCCCCAGGTGGGCAGGCCGGCGATGAAGGCGCGGGTCCCGTCGATCGGGTCGAGCACCCAGACGCACTCGGCGTCGAGCCGTTCCGAGCCGAATTCCTCGCCGAGGATGCCGTGGGTCGGGAAGGCCTGGCGAATCATGTTGCGCAGGACGACCTCGGCCGCCCGGTCGGCTTCCGTCACCGGATCGAAGGCGGCGCCCCCGCGGGCCTTGTCGTCGAGACCGAAATGCGCGCGGAAGAAGGGCAGGATCGCCTGTCCCGACTCGGTGGCGAGGTCGTCCATGAACCGCGCGAGATCGACGACGCTCATCGGCAAGTCACCCTCTCCAGACCGGGCAACGGAAGCGGGCTCCGGAGGGCCGCGTCAAGCCCCCGCGAGATCGGAAGGCTCGCGCTTCGGCTCGGCGGATCCCGTTCCGGCGAGGCTCGCCGCGAGGCCGGCCGAGAGCGCGCCCGGCTCCGCCTGGATGGTGCCGATGACCGCCTCGACCGCCGCGCGCAGGGAGATCACGTTCTCGTCGGCCCTCATCGCGGCGAGCCGCGGCGCGTCGCCGAGGATCTCGTCGTCCGCCCGCCAGAGGCCGACCACGATGCGCGCCTGCGGCATCCGCCCGCGAAGCCGCTCGACCAGGCGCCGCAGGTGGGTCGGCTCGCCGCTGATCGCCAGCGAGATGATGCAGGCGATCCGCGCGGGGCCCGGCGCGAAGGCGTCGATGCGGGCGCGGGCGACGTCGGAGAAGGGCACCACCCGGGTACCGATGCCGCGCTTGGCGAGGAGCTGCGCCAGGATGGCGGCGGCGGCCCCGTCCACGAAGCCGCGGCCGGCGACGCAGAGCACCGCGCCCTCCTGCCGCCACGATTCCGGGATCGCGCCGGGTTCGGGCGCGATCGGCTCGCGCCCGCAGGCCGGTGCGGTGCGCTCGCCGCCGGTGATCAGGCGGCGGGCCGCCGCGGCCGGCGCCTCCGGCGTCTCGTCCGAGCGGACGGCGAGCTCCTCGATCAGGCCGCTCAGCGACTCGCGGATCGCGCTCTTCTGCTCGGGCGTGAGCACGCCGCGCGCGGCGTCCCGCGCGGCGAGCTCCAGGCCCTTCAGCACGACCTCGTCGTAGTAGGCGGAGAGGGAGCATTCCTGCAGGATCAGGTCGGCGTGCTCCTGCACCTCCTCGGGGTCGTCGGCCAGGATGCGCTGGTAGAAGTTCTCCACCGGCGTCAGCGCGGGCCGGTCGCCGAACAGCACGTCGAGGAATTCGAGCCGGTCGACGTGGCGGCCGAGCACGACGAGGCAGACGGTGAGCGGCGTCGAGAGCAGCAGCCCCACCGGCCCCCACAGCCAGGTCCAGAACAGGGCCGAGACGAGCACCGCGAAGGGCGAGAGGCCGGTGGAGTGGCCGTACAGCAGCGGCTCGATCACGTGGCCGACGATCGGCTCCAGCACCACGAACAGGATCGCGGTGGCCACCACCATGTTCCAGCCCGGATCGACGGCGGCGGCGAGCGCCAGCGGGAAGAGCGCCGAGAGGAAGGCTCCGACATACGGCACGAAGCGCATCAGCGCGGTGAAGATGCCCCACAGCACCGGGTTCGGCACGCCGATGAGGTAGAGGCCGGCCCCGATCACGACGCCGAAGCCGGCATTCAGGGCGAGCTGGACCACGAAGTAGCGGCTGAGCCGCCGGGCGGCATCGTCCATCGCCACGGTGGTGCGGTGCAGGTCGCTGGAGCCGGCGAGCCGGATCATGCGGTCGCGCAGGTCCTCCTTCTGCATCAGGATGAAGAGCAGCACCACGAACACGATGCCGGTGGTGGCGAGCGGCTTCATCACGGGCGAGAGCAGCGAGCCCGCGGTCTCGATCGGGCCGGGCGGCCGCTCGCGCATCTCCACGAGGACCGGCTTCTCCTCGGGCTTGCCCGGATCGGCCGGCGGGGCTGCCGGCTTGGTCGCGCCCGCATCGGCCTCGTTGCCGGCCTGATGGATCGCCCGGCCGATATTGGCGACGTAGTCGGTCGCGCGGCCGAGCGCGCTGCCCTTCAGGCCCTCGACCTTGCGCTCGATCGTGTCGCGGTAGCGCGGCACGTCGCCCGCGAGATCCGCGACCTGGACGCCGATCAGGGTGCTGAGCGCCGCCACGATCCCGAGGGCGGTGGCCACCGCGATCGCCACCGCCACGATGCGTCCGAGCCGCAGCCGCCGCAGCAGATCGACCAGCGGACCGAGCACGAACGAGAACAGGACCGCGATGGCGATGGGGATGAAGATCTCGCGGCCGAAATAGAGGGCCGCGACGATGACGCCCGCGATCACCACGGGCGAGGCGAGCGCGGCCTTCGGCGTCTCGGCGGCGGCGACCCGGGTCGGGCGCGGGGGGATCAGAGGCGCCTCGGGACTCGACTTCGTGGCCATTCCGTTCCCGCCTCGAACGCGACGCGTGCGCCGCACCGCTCGGCGCGGGCATCGCAGCGTGAGGAACGGCGGGCGGCCCCGAACGATCCCTCGGCCGCGCCCGCATCCTCACGGAGGCGTGAGGAGCCTCAGGCCGCGAAGGGCGCGAGGGTGTGGCCCGCCGCCTCCAGGCCGGCCCGCACGGCGCGCGCCATGGCGACGGCGGCGGGGGTGTCGCCGTGGACGCAGACCGTGTCGATCGCGACGGGGATCCGGCGGCCGGCCAGGGTCTCGACGGCGCCCTCCTCCAGCATCCGCACGGTCCGCGCGGCCGCGGCCTGCGCGTCGTGGATGACGGCGCCCGGCTCGGCGCGGGGGCTCAGCCGGCCGTCCTCCGCGTAGGCGCGGTCGGCGTAGACCTCGCGCGCGACGGCGAGGCCGAGGTCGAGGGCCGCCCGCTCGGCGGGGAGGCCGGGCATGACCATGAGGACGAGGCCCGGATCGACGGCGCGCACGGCGCGCGCGATCGCGGCCGCCACGTCGTCCGCGACGTTGGCGAGATTCGCCAGCGCCCCGTGCGCCTTGACGTAGCTCACCCGGTGGCCGGCGAGCGCCGCGCAGGACTGGAGCGCCCCGATCTGGTAGGCGACCGCCTGCTCGACCTCGGTCGGGCTCTGCGGGATCATCCGGCGGCCGAAGCCTTCGAGGTCGCGGAAGCCCGGATGGGCGCCGAGCGCCACGCCCCGCGCCCGCGCCGCGCGCGCCGTCGCCACCATGATGCCGGGGTCGCCCGCGTGGAAGCCGCAGGCGACGTTGGCCGAGGTGACGACGGCGAGCATCGCCGCGTCGTCGCCCATCCGCCAGGACCCGAAGCCCTCGCCGAGATCGCTGTTGAGATCGACCCGCATGGCGGACCGCCTAGACCAGGACCGGGGCGGCCACCTGCCCGCCCGTGCCGAACACCCGCTGGTAGCGCGCGATCTCCTCGGCCGGGCCGATCGCCTTGGTGGGGTTGTCCGAGATCTTCACGGCCGGGCGGCCGTTCGCCTCGATGACCTTGCAGACGATCGAGATCGGGTCGAGGCCGGCGCCCGGCACGAGGCCGCGGAAATCGTTGGTCAGCAGCGTGCCCCAGCCGTAGCCGATGCGGATGCGCCCGTGGAAATGGGCGTGGATGCGCTCGATCCCCTCGATGTCGAGCCCGTCGGAGAAGATCGCGAGCTTCGTCCGCGGGTCGCTGCCGCGTTCCCGCCACCAGGCGATCGCCTCCTCGCCGCCCTCGATCGGCTCCTTCGAGTCGATGCGCATGCCCGTCCAGGCCGTCATCCAGTCGGGGGCGTGGGCGAGGAAGCCGGTGGTCCCGTAGGTGTCCGGCAGGACGACGAGGAGGTTGCCGGCGTAGTCCTGCTGCCAGTCCCGCAGCACGTCGTAGGGGGCCTCGGCCAGCGCCGCGTCGTCCTCGGCGAGCGCCGCGTAGACCATCGGCAGCTCGTGCGCGTTCGTGCCCACCGCCTCGACCTCCCGGCGTAGGGCGATCAGGCAGTTCGAGGTGCCGAGGAAGCGCGGCCCGAGGCCCGCACTCATCGCCTCGACGCACCAATCCTGCCAGAGGAAGCCGTGGCGCCGCCGCGTGCCGAAATCGGCGATGGAGAGGTCGGGGAGCGGGCGCAACCGCTCGATCTTCTCCCAGACCCGGGTCATGGCGCGGGCGTAGAGCACCTGCAGCTCGAACTTAGCGAGGCCGCGCAGCACGCCGCGGGAGCGCAACTCGTTGAGGATGGCGAGGGCCGGCACCTCCCACATCGTGGTCTCGACCCAGGGGCCGTGGAAGGTCAGCACGTACTGCCCGTCGCGCGCCTCGAGCTCGTACTCGGGCAGGCGGAAGCTCTCGAGCCACTCGATGAACTCGGCCGAGAACATCCGGCGCCGGCCGTAGAAGGCGTTGCCTCTCAGCCAGGTCGATTCGCCCCGGCTGAGGCGCAGCGAGCGGGCGTGGTCGAGCTGCTCGCGCAGTTCCCCCTCGTCCACGAAGTCGGCGAGCCGCACGCTGCGCGAGCGGTTCTGGATGCCGAAGGTGACCCGCGTGTCGCGGTGCCGGCGCAGGATCGTCTGCGCCATCAGGAGCTTGTAGAAGTCGGTGTCGAGGAGCGACCGGACGATCGGGTCGATCTTCCAGGTGTGGTTGTAGACCCGCGTGGCGAGGTCGATCATGTCCGTCCGGGGCCCGTCCGTTGCCGAAGCTGCACCGGAGTGGCGGCGAGGCGGGCCGCAAAGTCAATCGCGTCCGCCTGCTCCGCGCGGGCGGCTCCTCTGCCGAGGGCGCCGCCCGCCGGGGCGCGGCCTCAGCGCAGGTCGACCTTGGCGGTCTCCGTCTTCGGGCTCTCGCCCGTCACCGCGGCCTTCACGTAGCCGTAGAGGTGCAGCATCGTGGCGTTGGGGCTGTCCCAGTACTCGCCCTTCTCGGGGTGCACGCGGATGAGCGCGACCTCCGGGTCGTCCTTGCCGTTCGGGAACCAGGTCTTCAGGCTCTCATTCCACTTGTCGTCGATGATCGCCTGATCGGTGACGATCTCGGCCTTGCCGGCCACCGAGACGTAGGTCTGCGTCTTCGGATCGGAGTAGGCGAGGTTGACCTGGTTGTCCTTCGAGATCTCGGCGGTCTTCGGCGAGTGGAGCTTCGTGAAGAACCACAGGTCGCCGACCTCGTCCGCGTCCTGGCTCCACATCGGGCGGCTGTAGAGCTTCCCGTCCGGGTCGGCGGTGGTCATCATCGCCACCTTGATGTCCTTGATGAGGTCGAACAGCTTCTGCGCGCCCGCGTGGTCGCGATGGTTGCCCTGATGCATGGGGTTCTCTCTCTCCAACTCGTCCGACGCAGGCGGAGGGCGCGCTGGCGCGCCGCCGGGTGGGGCCTGCGAAAGTCGAGTCGACAACGGGGCAGCGCCGCGATGGTTTCGCGGCGCCGCCCGGTGCTCAGAAGCGGTAGCGCAGGCCGGCCGTGACGGTGCGGTCGTCGCCGCCCGAGCGGGCGAAGCTCGTGGAGCCCGTCACCACCCCGCTGAGCCCGTTGCCGAGGTCGATGTCGAGGCCGCCGGCCACCCGCCCGTAGACGTCGTCGCCGCGCCGTCCCGTCTGGGTGCGGATCAGCAGCGCCGGCGCGTAGGTCTGGAACGAGGCGACCGTGCGCACCCCGTCGAGCACGTCGTGCTGCGCCGTCAGGTTGACGAACGGGCTGACTGCGCCGGAGAGCAGCGGCAGGGCCGTGCGAAGCTGGACGCCGCCGCCCACCGTCAGCCCGTCGAGGTTCTGCGCGCGCACCCCGATCGTCAGCAGCGGGTCGCCGCTCTCCCGGTAGGCGTTCACGTGGACCCGGGCGTAGGCCATCTCGGCGATGGGCCCGGCGCGGAGGCCGCCGAGATCGAACAGGTAGCCGGCCCGCGCCGAGGCGGTGAGCGTGTCGCCCGAAGGCCGCGCGCTCAGCCGGTCGTTGAGCACGCCCGGCCGATCCACCGTGTAGCGGTTGCTGCCGTAGGTGACGGCCGCGTCGAGGAACAGGCTCGGCGTGGTGTAGGAGGCGAAGGCGCCGCCCTGGAAGCTGTCGAGGTCGATCCGGCCGTTGGAGAGGCCGCGCAGGTCGACCGCGGTGCTGAGATAGTTGAAGGCGGCGCCGAGCACGAGGTTCGGGCTGGCCTGGTACTGCAGGCCGGCGGTGACGCCGCCGAAATCGGCCCCGTAGGAGTTGCCGAGGCTGCCCTGGGCGGAGGTCTGGGCGGTGCGGTCGAGGGCGGCGTAGGTGCCGAGCGCGAACAGCGAGAGCGGGCTTCCGATCTGGACGGGGATGAGGCTGGGCGGCCGGCGGTTCGGCAGATCGGCGGCGTACTGGCCGGGCACGCTGGGCAGGAGGTTGCGGCGGCGCTCGGCGTCGAGGCGGCCCATCAGGGCGGAGCTGAAGGCGAGGCCCGCAGCCTGACCGAGCTCACCCTGCGGGCCGAGGGTCAGCGGCGCGTTGAGCTGGTTGGCGAGGAAGGCGGCGATCCAGGTGTTGGCGCGGCCGGTGTTGTGGACCCGATCGGGCGAGATGTGCTGGTTCTCGAGGGCGCCGTTGTTGTCGATGCCGTTGGCGGCGCAGGCGGGCACCTCGGTGCAGGGCGTGAGGGCGTTCGGACCGAAACCGTACGCGGCCGGGTCCGCGCGCAGGCGCGAGATCACGCCGGCCACGTCGAAATAGCGGATGTTGAGGCCCTGGGCCGAGATCGGCACCAGGGCCGAGAGCAGGTCCGCATTGATCGTGGCGGCCAGCCGGTTGTCGCCGAGCGGTATGAAGAAGGGTCCGGCCTGGAAGTTGCCGGAGCGGTCGAGCTTCTGATTGAACACGACGAACTCGCGCGCCCCGGCACCGGCCAGCCGGTTGATCGCCTGCACGGTGTTGCCCACCACGGTCTGCGCCGTGGCGGCCCTCTGCGCGTCGGTCCCGAACTGCACCGGCGTGATGTCGTTGTAGCCGATCCAGATGTTGATGAGGTCGCGCGGGCCGAAGCGTCCGATCCGGGCCAGGGCTTGGTCGACCTGGTCCGGCAGGCCCCAGGCGAAGGCCGGCGAGAGGAGCGGGTCGGGATCCTGATGGACCGATCGGGCGCCGCCCACGGCGAAATCGTCCCCGACCCTGTACGGCAGCCCGATCCGACCGGGCACGACCTCGTAGAAGACCGGCGCGTTCGATGACCGGCCTGCCTCGGAGATCCTGGGCACGCCCGGGAACAGGCTGGCGAGGTCGAACCCGGTTTCCCGGATGATCCGGCCGTTGTCGGTGAGGCTGTCGCCGAAGGCGACGTAGCGGGTGAAGTAGGCCTCCTGAGCGTGCGCGCTGGCGCAACCGAGGAGGAGGCTGCCGAGAGCGGCAGCCGCACGAATTTTCAGCATCCAGATCCCCAAGGCTCGGTGTTCGTTCGTGGGCCCGGCTCGTTCGCGGCCGGGCGATTCAATTGGTGCGATGATCAGCAGGCTTGCAACAGATTCAACGCGAGTGGGATGACGTCGAAGCCGAACTGTTGCTTTCGCGTATCTTTCCGAAGAAGAGTCTGGAACAAAATTGCCCAGTAGAGAGATGGGTATCGTCTGATGAACATTATTTGCGGGCGACAGTGCCTGTTCCGCGGCGTCCGCCGAATCGTCAGGCCGGCCTGACCGGCGCGCGGGGCTCGCATGGCGCGCAGGCCCTGGGCGTTTGCGGCGCGGCGGGTTACACGGCAGGGCGGGCTACGCGGCGGGTGCCGCCGGCCGCCTCGCATGTCAGGAGTTCCCCTTTGGCGATCACCCGCGACGACGTGCTCAAGGCTCTGGCCGGCGTGACGGTCGATGCCGGCGGCACCACCCTCACCGGCTCCGGCCGCCTCTCGCAGGTGGTGGTCGACCCGAGCCAGCGGGTCATGTTCTCGATCCTCGTCGACCCGAGCGAGGCGGAGCGCTTCGAGCCGGTGCGGCGCAGGGCGGAGGGCGCGGTGCTGGCGCTACCCGGCGTCACCGGCGTCTTCGCGAGCCTCACCTCGGAGCGCGGCCCCAACATGCCCGCGCCGGCCGCCGCCCCGGCGCGCCCGGCCACGCCGCCGCCGCGGGGTGCCGCTCCCGGCCCCGGCCCGGCGCTGCCCGGCGTGCGCCACATCGTGGCGGTGGCCTCCGGCAAGGGCGGCGTCGGCAAGTCCACCACCGCCTGCAACCTCGCGCTCGCCCTGCAGGCGCAGGGCCTCAGGGTCGGTCTTCTCGACGCCGACATCTACGGCCCGTCGGTGCCCAAGCTCTTCGGCCTGTCCGGCAAGCCGCGGGTGATCGAGGGGCGGACGCTGGAGCCGATGCAGGGCTACGGGCTCAAGGTGATGTCGATCGGCTTCCTGATCGAGCCCGAATCCGCGATGATCTGGCGCGGCCCGATGGTGCAGTCGGCAATCACGCAGATGCTGCGCGAGGTCGCCTGGGGCGAGCTCGACGTGCTCCTCGTGGACATGCCGCCCGGCACCGGCGACGCGCAGCTCACCATGGCGCAGGCGACGCCGCTGTCGGGCGCCGTCATCGTCTCGACGCCGCAGGACCTCGCGCTCATCGACGCCCGGCGCGGCGTCACCATGTTCAAGAAGGTCGCGGTGCCGATCCTCGGCGTGGTCGAGAACATGGCGACCTTCGTCTGCCCCCATTGCGGGCAGGCCTCGCACATCTTCGGCCACGGCGGCGCCCGCGAGGAGGCCGAGCGCCTCGGCGTGCCCTTCCTCGGCGAGGTGCCCCTCAACATGACGATCCGCGAGACCTCCGATTCCGGGCGCCCCGTCGTGGCGACGGACCCGGACGGGCCGCAGGCGAGCGTCTACCGGGAGATCGCGGGCCGGCTCTGGGGCAACCTCTCGGGCGCGGGGGCCGGCCGGGCCGCGCCGAAGATCGTCATCGAGTGAGCCGATGACGACGCTCGGAGGCAGCCGGTGACGACGCTCGGAGGCAGCCGGTGACGACGCTCGGAGGCAGCCGGTGACGACGCTCGGCGTC
>NZ_BJZU01000006.1 GCF_007992195.1 Methylobacterium oxalidis
GTGAGCCGATGACGACGCTCGGAGGCAGCCGGTGACGACGCTCGGAGGCAGCCGGTGACGACGCTCGGAGGCAGCCGGTGACGACGCTCGGCGTCGTCCTGGCGGGCGGCCTCTCCCGGCGCATGGGCGGGGGCGACAAGCCGCTGCGCGTCCTTGCCGGGCGCACGCTGCTCGACCGGGTCGTGGGCCGGCTCGCGCCGCAATGCCCGGCCGGGCTCATCCTCAACGCCAACGGCGACCCTGAGCGGTTCGGCGCCTTCCCCGGCGCCGTCGTGCAGGACGGGGTGGCGGGCAACCCCGGCCCTCTCGCCGGCGTCCTCGCGGCGCTCGAGCACGCGCGGGCCCATCACCCGAGGGTGGAACAGGTCGCGAGCGTCACGGGCGACGCGCCCTTCCTGCCCCTCGACCTCGTCGCCCGCCTCGACGCGGCGCGGCGCGGCGCCGGGACGACGATCGCGATGGCGGCCTCGGGGGGACGGGAGCACTTCACGACGGCGCTCTGGGCGGTCTCGCTCGCGGACGACCTGCGCGCCGCGCTCGTCGATCGCGACGAGCGCCGCGTCGGCACCTATCTGGCCCGCCACGGCGCGGTGCCGGTGGCGTGGCCGATCGAGCCGGTCGATCCCTTCCTCAACGTCAACACGCCCGAGGATCTCGACCTCGCTGCGGCCGTGCTCGCCCGCGTCGCGGAGGGGTGAGGCCGGCCCGCGCCGGTGCCGGCGGGCGACGACGATGATGGTCGCGCCCGGACCGGCACGGGCCGGCCCGGGCGAAGGCGCGCGGCTCAGGCCGCGGCGACGGTGGCCTTCACGATGCGGTCGGGATCGCGCACGGGCTCGCCGCGCTTGATCGTGTCGACCACCTCCATGCCCTCGATGACCTTGCCCCACACCGTGTACTGCTTGTCGAGGAAGCGGGCATCGCCGAAGCAGATGAAGAACTGCGAGTTCGCCGAGTGCGGGAAGTTGGTGCGGGCCATCGAGCAGGTGCCGCGCACGTGCGGCTCACTGTTGAACTCGGCGTTGAGGTCCGGGAGGTCGGAACCGCCGGAGCCGGTGCCGGTCGGGTCGCCGGTCTGGGCCATGAAGCCGTCGATGACCCGGTGGAAGGGCACGCCGTCGTAGAAGCCCTGGCTGGTCAGCGTCTTGATGCGCTCGACGTGGTTCGGCGCGAGGTCGGGGCGCAGCGCGATCACGACGCGGCCCTTGGTGGTCTCCAGGACGATGGTCTCGGTGTCGGCCATGATGGTCTCCTTCTACCTCTCTGGTCCCCGGTCGATCAGGCGGAGCGCCAGGGGGCGCCCCGCGATGGCCCGCCCGAGGGCGGGAGTGAGGCGAGCCGGCGTGCAGCGCCGGATCGACGTGAGCGTCGCGCGCACCAGGTTCTGGCGGGCGTCGGCGTCGGGCGTCCCCGCCGTGAAGGTGATGCGGGGCGTCCCGATGAGCGTACCGTCGCGGCGCAGCGCGAAGCGCGCCGTGATCTCGAGGTCCCGCAGCCCGTCGAGCCCCGGCGGCAGGGCCCAGCAGGCGGCGAGGGCCGGAAACAGTGCCGCCAGCGTGCCGGCGGGTCCGGGCGGCGCCTCGCCGAGGGGCACCCGGACGGTGCCGCGCAGGGTCTCCGGCAGGCTGAGCGGCG
This sequence comes from Methylobacterium oxalidis, assembly GCF_007992195.1. Lineage (GTDB taxonomy): Bacteria > Pseudomonadota > Alphaproteobacteria > Rhizobiales > Beijerinckiaceae > Methylobacterium > Methylobacterium oxalidis. Next base: position 1,636 of record NZ_BJZU01000006.1, read on the forward strand.
GCTGCAGGATCGCGGCGCTCTGCCCGGCCGCGGGGCCCGACAGGCCGGCGAGCACGAGGCCGGCGAGGGCGTCGCGCGCCCTCACTCCGCCGCCCGGCCGCGCGCCATCAGCGCGCTTTGCCGGCGAGCTGCATCCGGACGATCTTGTCCGGGTTCTGGACGGCGCCGTTCTGCGCGCCGCGCTCCGCCTTCTTGATCTTGTCGACCACCTCCATGCCGTTCGTGACGGTGCCGACCACGGTGTACTTGCCGTTCAGGAACGACGCGTCGCCGAGGCAGATGAAGAACTGGGAATTGGCCGAGTTCGGTTCCTGCGAGCGGGCCATGCCGACCGTGCCGCGGGTGAAGGGCGCCGAGGAGAACTCCGCGGGGATGTTCGGCAGGCTGGAGCCGCCGGTGCCGTTACCGTTCGGGTCGCCGGTCTGGGCCATGAACCCGTCCATGACGCGGTGGAACTTCAGGCCGTCGTAGAAGCCCTGGCCGACCAGCGTCTTGATCTGCTGGACGTGCTTCGGGGCGAGGTCGGGCCGCAGCTCGATCGTGATCCGCCCGTCCTTGGTGTCGAGGAAGACGGTGTTGTCGTCGGCGGCGCGGGCCGGGACGGCGCCGAGAAGGGTGCTCAGCGCGAGCGCGAGGACGGCGTGACGGCGGTTCATCGGCGAGGTCTCTCCCAGGGAATCTAGCTGCGTGGCTCGGGTTGGCGAGGGCGCGGCCCCGCCCGTCGGTCGGGCCGCCCTCACGGGCCGGCGAAGCGCGCCTTCAGGCGCTCGGCGACGCGCGGCGGCACGAAGGGCGCGACGTCGCCGCCCATCGCCGCGATCTGCCGGACGAGCGTCGCGGTGATCGGACGGACGTGGATCGAGGCCGGCAGGAACACGGTCTGGACCTCGGGCGCCATCGCGGCGTTCATGCCGGCGAGTTGCATCTCGTAGTCGAGGTCCGTGCCGTCGCGCAGGCCGCGGATGAACAGGTTCGCCCCGAAGCGCCGCGCCGCGCTCACGGCGAGATCGTCGAAGGTCGCGATGGTGAGCGCCGTGCCGGCCTCGTCGGCGAGCGGCGTGCAGGTCTCCGCCAGGAGGTCCGCGCGCTCCTCGGCCGAGAAGAGCGGCGCCTTGCCGGGGTGCACGCCGATCGCGATGACGAGGTTCGGCACCAGCCGGCAGGCCTGCCGCACCACGTCGAGGTGGCCGTTCGTGACCGGGTCGAAGGAGCCGGCGTAGAGGGCGGTTCGGATCATCGCCCGTGGGCGTAGAGCATTTTGTCCGCCAACGGAACCGCCGCGGGCGCACCCTGCGACCCGACGCCTCCGTGCCGCCTCAGGCCCGCCCGTGCACGAGGTCGTGGATGAAGCCGAGCTTCCTCACCACGGGCGGGGCGATGACGAAGGGGTAGAGGTCGCGGTTGCCCATGGCGCGGTTGACGCTGTTCAGCGCGAAGACGAAGGGCAGCCACGCGCTCACGATCCGCTCGATGCCGTCGGCCGCGTAGGGGTCGAAGTCGATCGTCGCCGAGATCTCGCGGTCCGTGTCGACGGAGGGGCTCACCGAGAGCCCGAAGGCGCTCGCCATCTCCAGCGTGTCGACGATGTGGAGGTAGTGCGCCCAGGTCTCGGCGAAATCCTCCCAGGGATGGGTGGTGGCGTAGGCCGAGACGTAGCGCTCCTGCCAGTCGGGCGGAGTCCCTTCCGCGTAGTGGCGCTTCAGCGCCGCCTCGTAATCCTCGGAATCGTCGCCGAACACTGCGCGGCAGGCGTCGAGCTTGCCTCCGTCGCGCACGAGGAGGTCCCAGTAATGGTGCCCGACCTCGTGGCGGAAATGGCCGATCAGGGTGCGGTAGGGCTCGCCCATGGCGTGGCGGCGCTTCTCGCGCTCGGCGTCGTCCGCCTCCACGAGGGCGATGGTGATGACGCCGTTGTCGTGCCCCGTCATCACCTTCTGCCCCTCCTCCGGCGGGTCGGCGAGGACGTTGAAGATCAGCCCGTGCTCCGGGTCCTCGGCGCGGGTCTTCAGGGGCAGGTTCCAGCGCAGCAGCGCGTAGAACAGGCGGTGCTTGGCGAATTCCATCTGCTGCCAGGACGCCAGATGCGCGGCGTTGCCGACGTCCGGGATGATGCCGTTGTGCCGGCAGGCGAGGCAGAACGGCGCGTCCGAGCCCGGCGGCACCAGCCAGTTGCAGGCATCGTGCTCCGCGTTCGTGCAGAAGCGGCTCGGCCGGTCCGGCACGGCGAGCGGAGTCCAGGCGTCGCCGCCCGCGGGCTCCAGCGCCGAGACGGTGCCGGTCTCCGGCAGGTAGGCGAGCCGATGCCCGCAGCGCTCGCAGGCGCGGTTCTCGAAGTACAGGATGTTGCCGCAGGACTGGCACCGGAACAGCTTCATGGAGGGGCCTCGCGCTCGTCGTCTCCCCGCCCCATGCAGGAGGCGTGCAGGACAGGACGCGCGGGGCGCCGCCGGTTCCGGTCCGGCGCGGGACTCAGGCGGCGCGGGCGCGCGGCGCGATCCGGGCGGGAGGGCGCTCCTGCGCCGACAGGTAGGCGGCCAGAAGCTCGCCGGGCGTGTGGCGCGCCCCGTCCGGGTGGGTGATGGTGACCTCGGTGAGGCCGCTGCCGGCCAGCGCCAGTGCCTTGTCGAGGGCCTCGGTCATCGAGGAGCGCTGGAACGTGACCGGGCGCGAGCGGTCGACGGCACTGACTTGGAAATACACGCGAACCGACCCCGATCACTGCTGACGGACAGAGGAGCGCGGTTCTCGCCGCGCCCGTCCATAACGCAATGCAATAGCGGCGATTCGTAGAGGATCCCTTGACGAAACTGGGGGCGGGCCGCGGCCGCTGCCTCAATGTGCGGCACGCCGAGGCTTCTCGGCGGCGTCCCGCCGCCCGCCGCGTGAGCGGGCGGCGCGGGAGCCGGTGCTCAGGCGGCAGGCTCCTCCTCGCCCTCGTCCTCGCCCTCGATGTGCTCCACTGAGACGACGCGCTCGTCCTTGGCCGTGTTGAACACGGTGACGCCCTGCGAGGCGCGGCCGACGATGCGGATGTCGTCCACCGGCACGCGGATGAGCTGGCCGCCGTTCGTGACCAGCATGATCTGATCGGACGCCTCCACGGGGAAGGACGCCACGAGGCTTCCGTTGCGGGCGTTCACCCGCATCGCCGTGATGCCCTTTCCGCCGCGGCCCGAGACCCGGTACTCGAACGAGGAGCTGCGCTTGCCGAAGCCGCGCTCGGAGAGCGTCAGCACGAACTGCTCGTGGGCGCTCATCTCGTTGTAGCGGTCGAGGGAGATCGCCGTGGCGGTCACGCCCTCGTCCTCGCCGCCGATCTCCTCCGCCTCCCCGTCGCCGATCACGGCGCGGCGCATCTTGAGGTAGCCGGCCCGCTCCTCGGGCGAGGCCTCGAAGTGGTTGAGGATGGTCATCGAGATGACGCGGTCGCCCTTGCCGAGGTTGATGCCGCGCACGCCGGTCGAGTCGCGGCCCTTGAACACGCGCACGTCCTCGACGGGGAAGCGGATGCACTGGCCCTCGGCGGTCGTCAGCAGCACGTTCTGCTCCGGCCGGCAGATCTCGACGTGGACGATGTGGTCGCCCTCGTCGAGCTTCATCGCGATCTTGCCGTTGCGGTTGACCGTGGTGAAGTCCGAGAGCTTGTTGCGGCGGACGCTTCCCGATGCGGTCGCGAACATCACGTCGAGCGCTTCCCAGGAACCCTCGTCCTCGGGCAGCGGCATGATGGTGGTGATGCGCTCGCCCTGCGCCTGCAATTGCAGGATGTTGACGAGCGCCTTGCCGCGGGCGTTCGGCGCGGCCACCGGCAGGCGCCAGACCTTCTCCTTGTAGACCTGACCCTGGTCGGAGAAGAACAGCACCGGCGTGTGGGTGTTGGCCACGAACAGGCGGGTGACGAAATCCTCGTCGCGGGTGGACATGCCGGAGCGGCCCTTGCCCCCGCGGCGCTGGGCCCGGTAGGTCGAGAGCGGCACGCGCTTGACGTAGCCGGCGTGCGACACGGTCACGACCATGTCCTCGCGCTGGATCAGGTCCTCGTCCTCGACGCTCGAATCGTAATCGACGATCTCGGTCCGGCGCGGCGTGGCGAACTGAGTGCGCACCTCAGCGAGCTCGTCCTTGACGATGCCCTGGATGCGGGCGCGGGAGCGCAGGATGTCGAGGTAGTCGGCGATCTCGTCGGCGAGCGTTTTCAGCTCGTCGCCGATCTCGTCGCGCCCGAGCGCGGTCAGGCGCTGCAGGCGGAGATCCAGGATCGCCCGGGCCTGCACTTCGGAGAGCCGGTAGGTGCCGTCGTCCGCCACCCGGTGGCGCGGGTCGTCCACCAGCGCGATCAGCGGCGCGATGTCGTGGGCCGGCCAGTCGCGGGCCATCAGGGCCTCGCGGGCGGTGTTCGGGTCGGGCGAGGTGCGGATCAGGCGGATCACCTCGTCGATGTTGGCCACCGCGATGGCGAGGCCGCACAGGACGTGGGCGCGCTCGCGGGCCTTGCCCAGCAGGAACTTGGTGCGCCGGGAGACGACCTCCTCGCGGAAATCGACGAAGGCCTGGAGCAGATCCTTGAGGTTGAGGAGTTCCGGCCGCCCGCCGTTCAGCGCCACCATGTTGGCCCCGAACGAGGTCTGCAGCGGCGTGTAGCGGTAGAGCTGGTTGAGCACCACGTCGGCCATCGCGTCGCGCTTCAGCTCGACGACGATGCGCATGCCGTCGCGGTCGGATTCGTCGCGCAGGTCCGAGATGCCCTCGACGCGCTTCTCCTTCACGAGCTCGGCGATCTTCTCGATCAGCGTCGCCTTGTTCACCTGGTAGGGGATCTCGGTGAAGATCAGCGCCTCGCGCTCCTTGCGCAGCTCCTCCACGTGGGACTTCGCCCGCATGATGATGGAGCCGCGGCCGGTGGCGTAGGCCTGGCGGGTGCCGGCGCGGCCGATGATGAGGCCGCCGGTCGGGAAGTCGGGGCCCGGCACGATCTCGTTGAGGCCCTCGATGCCGATGCCCGGATCGTCGATCAGCGCGACGCAGGCGTCGATCAGCTCGCCCAGATTGTGCGGCGGGATGTTCGTCGCCATGCCGACGGCGATGCCGCCGGCGCCGTTGACGAGGAGGTTCGGGAAGCGCGCCGGCAGGACGCTCGGCTCCTCCCGCGATTCGTCGTAGTTGGGTCCGAAATCGACGGTGTTCTTGTCGATGTCGGTCAGAAGCGCGGTGGCGGGCTTGGCGAGGCGCGACTCGGTGTAGCGCATGGCCGCCGGCGGATCGCCGTCGACCGAGCCGAAATTGCCCTGCCCGTCGATGAGCATCAGGCGCATGGAGAAGTCCTGCGCCATGCGCACCAGCGCGTCGTAGATCGATTGGTCGCCGTGCGGGTGGTAGAGACCGATCACGTCGCCGACGATGCGGGCCGACTTGACGTACTTGCGCTCGGGCAGGTGGCCCGACTCGTAGGCCGAGAAGAGGATGCGCCGGTGCACGGGCTTGAGGCCGTCGCGCGCGTCGGGCAGCGCCCGGCTCACGATCACGCTCATGGCGTAATCGAGGTAGGAGCGTCGCATCTCGTCGGTGATGGAAACGGGCCGGATGTCGGTGGCCGGCGGCGGTGCGCCGGCACCCTGATCGGTGTTGTCTGCCAAGGTCTTCTTTCCGTCTCGCGCGGGCCCGCGACGGGGCCGCCCACCAGAGCCGCGAAGCGCCGCGGCGGCGCTCCCGCGAGAGGCTGCCGGACCTTCCGGAATACGAATGATATCAGGTGGTTAATTAATCATCACGGGCGCCCGGCGCAAGCCGCGGCCGCGCCGGATTCGCGCGGTGCCACGGCGAGGCGCACCGCGATCTCTACGCCGACGTGGCGGCGGTGCGGCGCGACGCTCCGCGCTCGACGGGTCCGCTCGGATCCGGCCTCTCGCGCGGTCTACGAGAGCCGCAGGTCGCCCTCGCCCGCCTCGATCCAGCGCCTCAGCTTGGTGAAGCGGGCGCGCGCCCGCGTGCCCCGCACCGCCATGGCGATCGCCTTGCGCTGGCCGACCAGCACGACGAGGCTCCGGCCTCGGGTCACGCCGGTGTAGAGCAGGTTGCGGGCGAGCATGGTCCAGTGCTGCGTCGTCACCGGGATCACGACGGCGGGGTATTCCGAGCCCTGGCTCTTGTGGATCGTGGTGGCGAAGGCCGGCACGAGCGTGTCGAGCTCGGCGAAGGGGTACTCGACCATCCGCCCCTCGAAATCGACCTGCAGCACCCCCTCCTCCGCGTCGATCCCGGCGACGCGCCCGAGATCGCCATTGAAGACGTCCCGGTCGTAGTCGTTCTGCGTCTCCATCACCCGGTCGCCGGGGGCGAAGCGCCAGCCGAAGCGCTCGACCTGAGCGGGCGGGTCCGGGTTCAGGACGCGCTGCAACGCGTGATTCAGGTTCCGCGAGCCGAGCGATCCGCGGATCATCGGCGTCAGCACCTGGACGTCGCGGGACGGATCGAGGCCGAAGCGCCGCGGGATGCGCTCGGTGACGATCTCCACGAGCTTTGCGACGCCCTCCTCCGGCTCGTCGATCTCGACGCAGTAGAAGTCGCTCGCCTCGCCGCGGCGGGGCCATTCGGGCATCTCGCCGCGATTGATGCGGTGGGCGTTCACGACGATGCGGCTCTCGGCAGCCTGCCGGAAGACCTCGGTGAGGCGTGCCACCGGCACGCGCCCCGAGGCGATGATGTCGGCGAGCACCTGCCCGGGTCCCACGGAGGGAAGCTGGTCGACGTCCCCGACGAGCAGGAGCGCCGCATCCTCCGGCACAGCCTTCAGGAGCGCGTTCATCAGCGGCACGTCGACCATCGAGGTCTCGTCCACGACGAGCAGGTCGCAGGCGAGCGGGTTCTCGGCGTTGCGGGTGAAGCCGCCGTTGCGCGGGTCGATCTCGAGGAGACGGTGGATGGTCTTCGCCTCGAGGCCCGTCTGCTCGCTCATGCGCTTGGCCGCGCGCCCGGTCGGCGCGGCGAGCAGCACCCGCACGGACTTGGCGACGAGGATGCGCAGGATCGAGTCGAGGGTCGAGGTCTTGCCCACGCCGGGACCGCCCGTGACGACCGAGAGCTTCGCGCCGAGGACGAGGCGCACCGCCTCGCGCTGCGAGGGCGAGAGGGTCTTGCCCGTGCGTGCCTCCACCCAGGGCAGCGCCCTGTCGAGATCGATCGTCTCCCAGGGCGGGCGGCCCGCCGCACGCACGAGCAGGCGCTCGGCGATGACGCGCTCGGCGCCGTGCAGGCCCTTGAGGAACAGGCAGGGCTGCCCGTCGAGGTCGTCGGCCACCACCTCCGCGCCGAGGCGGACCGCGCCCGCCGCCGCGAGGCGCACCGCCTCCGCGTCGACATCGAGGAGCTTGACCGCCAGCCGCGTGAGCTGCTCCTCCGGCAGGCCGCAATGGCCCTCGTCCATGGCGGTCTGGAGCGCGAAGCTGATCCCGGCGGCGAGGCGCTGGGGCGCGCGGGCGTCGAGGCCGAGCCGCATGGCGATGGCGTCCGCCGTGCGGAAGCCGATGCCGCGGATGTCGCGTGCGAGGCGGTAGGGATCCTCCGTCATCACGGTGATCGCGTCGTGGCCGTAGGTGCGGAAGATCCGCACCGCCCGCGCCGTGCCGACCCCGTGGGCGTGCAGGAAGATCATGATCTCGCGCACGGCCTTCTGCTCGGCCCAGCCGCGGACGATCCGCTCGGCGCGCTTCTTGCCGATGCCCGGCACCTCGGTGAGGCGTTCCGGCTCGGCCTCGATGACCTCGAACGTGTCCGCCCCGAACAGCCCCACGATGGCCTTCGCCATGGCGGGGCCGATGCCGCGCATCTGGCCGCTCGCGAGGTAGCGCTCGATGCCCTCGACGCCGGTCGGCGGCGTCGCCTTGAGGGAGATCGCCTTGAACTGGAGGCCGTGCGAGCGGTCGGAGACCCAGTGGCCGGTGGCGGTGATCCACTCGCCCGCGCCGATCGCAGGAGCGTGGCCGACGAGGGGCACGAGGTCGCGCTTGCCGCGCACCCCGACCTTGAGGACGCAGAAACCGGTCTCGGCATTGTGGAACGTCACCCGCTCCACCGTGCCGGCCAGGATCTCGGCGGGCGTGCCGCCGCGGGCGTCGCTGAGATCCTGAGGGCGAACCATGCGGTTCACGGTATCACCTCAGGCCGCCTCCCGCCTCACGCGGCGCGGCCGCGCCCCGTCCTGCCGGCCTTCCCCGGCCAGCCGAGGGCGACCAGCCGGGCCTTGGCGTAGTCGCGCACCTCGTCGCGCGTGCCGGCGGGGAATCCGTTCAGGATCCGCTGCGTCTCGGAATCGAGCATCAGGTCGGTCACCGCGTTCACGCTCTCCGCCTCGTCGATGCGCCGCTTCAGGTCGCCCTCCGCCTCGGTGACCTCGTCGAAGGGGTCGGCCGCCTCGAAATCCTCGTCCACCGCCCGGATCGCCGCCGGATGGTTCTGCCGGAACTCGTCGGCCTCCTCCTCCGAGTAGACGAGGCCGTGCAACTCGATCAGCTTGAGGATGACCCGGTCCTTGCCCCGCTTCTCGGCCATCGCGTAGACGTAGGCCGCCTGCTTGCCCGAGACCCGGTAGTTCACGTTGACGAGGGCCTCGCCGAGCGACCACTCCACCCGCTCGGTGCCGGCCTTCGCACCCGGCAGGCGCCCGGTGACGAGGATCACGGCCTCGTCCCGCTCGGCCCGGATGATGGTCGGCGGGTCGAAGGCGATGCCCGCCTGCGCGGCGATCCGCTCCAGGGTCTTGTGATAGATGACGGCCGTCCCCTGCACCCGCCAGACATTGCCCGCGAAGGGCTCTCCGTAGCGGACGAGGATGTCGGCGATCTGCTTGTCGGCGGTCCGCATGGCGGCTTCCGTTCACTGTATGTTCTGATGACGATATGGGGCGCCTGTAGGCCGGGGCACAAGGGCGCGGATCGTCGCCGGGCCAGGCCGCTCGGGTGGCGGCCGAGGACCCGGACCTGCCGCGGCAGGTCCGGGACGCGGGCTGCGGAGCTTGCGGAGATCCTAGAACGGGATGTCGTCGTCGAGGTCGTAATTCGGCTTCGATCCCCCGCTTCCACCCGTCGAGGCCGGGCGCCGCTCCGAGCCTGACGAGCGGCCGCCGCCGTAATCCCCCCCGCCCCGCGAGCCGCCGAAATCGCCGCCGCGGCTGATCTGGCCGCCGCCCTCGTCCTCCGAGGCCATCTCGGAGCCGCCGCCGCGGCCGTCGAGGATCGTCAGCTCGCCGCGGAAGCGCTGCAGCACCACCTCGGTCGTGTACTTCTCGGCGCCGGAATTGTCCGTCCACTTGCGCGTCTGGAGCTGTCCCTCGACGTAGACCTTCGAGCCCTTGCGCAGGTACTGCTCGGCCACCCGAGCCAAGTTCTCGTTGTAGATCACGACCGAGTGCCACTCGGTCTTCTCCTTGCGCTCGCCGGACATCTTGTCCTTCCAGGACTCGGACGTCGCCAGCCGCAGGTTCACCACGGGATCGCCCGAGGCGAGGCGCCGGGTCTCGGGGTCGCGCCCCAGATTGCCGACGAGAATGACCTTGTTCACGCTGCCCGCCATCGCTCTCTCCTTGCTGTCGATCTCACTGGGCCGTCGCGGACCGGCGCGTTCCCCTGCCCATGCTGAGGTTCTGGGGCCGGGCGAGGCCGCCCGCAATGCGCGGCGAAGGCCGGTCCCCGGAAAACACACGCGGCGATCCGTCATTCGTTCTACATTTGTTCCAGAGGCCGCGCAAGAGGCGCGCCGCGGTCGCTCCGCGCGAGACGGGCGCTGCCCCGGACAGTCGATCGCCGGGCCTCACTGCCGCGTTGAGCAAGCACGAGGAGGCGGACGATGCGGCACGGTTTGAGGATGACGATGCTGGCCCTGGCGCTTGCCGGCGGCGCCGACGGTGCGGAGGCCGGAGGCGATCCGCTGGCAGCCCATCTCTGGAAGGCGCGGGTTCTCGTCGTGTCGGCGCCGAGCCCGGAGGATGGGCGCCTGCGAGCGCAGCGCGCGATCCTGGCGAAGGCGCGTGCCGGGACGGGCGAGCGCGACCTCGTCACGCTGGAGGCGGTCGGCGAGGGCGCCGAGGCGACGGCGCTGCGGCGCCGACTGAACCTTCCCGCGGACGCCTTCCGGGCGGTCCTCGTCGGCAAGGACGGGGGTGCCAAGCTGAGTTCCGCCGAGCCGATCCCGCCGGAGCGCCTGTTCGCGACGATCGACGCGATGCCGATGCGGCGCGACGAGATGAGGGACAAGGGGCGCTGAGCGCTTGGCGGGATGGGCGGCGCGCGCCGTCCATCCCCGGGACCCGCGGGCTCAGTAGCAGCGCTGCACGAGCACGCGGCGGTAGCCCCATGGCGTCCAGCGCAGGCGCGGGACCGTGTAGCAGCCGTAGCCGTAATCGTAGCCGCCGTAGTAGCCGACCGGGGCGTACCCGTACCCGTAGCCGTAGCCCGGCCAGCCATAGCCGTACCCGCCGTAGAGGCCGCCGGCCGCAAGGCCGAGACCCACGCCGAGCCCGAGGCCGCCGAGCCCGTATCCGTAGCCGCGGCGCCAGTAGCCGCCGCGGTATCCGCCGAAGCCGCCGCGGTAGAACCCGCCGCGATAGCCGCCGAAGCCGGGACCGCCGAAGCGGGCGCCCGCGAAGCCACCGCGGAACCCGCCGCCCGCGAAGCCGCCCCGGAAGCCGCCGCCGCCGAAGCCGCCGCCCCGGAAGCCACCACCGCCGAAACCGCCGCCGCGGAAGCCACCGCCTCCGAACCCGCCGCCACCGAACCCGCCGCCGCGGAAGCCGCCGCCGCCGAAGCCGCCGGGTCGCGCCTCGGCCGCGAGCGGCACCAGGGCGAGCGCCCCCGCCAAGGCGACCGACGCCAATGCAACGCGCATCATCTCACGATCTCCGAAACACCCACACCCCCGCTAGGCTGAAACGCCTGGGCCGGGAAAACGGTCCCGGTCCGCTTTGCCGCGGACGGTCCGCCTCAGCGCTCCGCACGGCTTGAAAAACGCCCGGATTTCAGGTGAGGAAGCGCGCCCCGGCCCGTCCGGACCGTCGGTTCACATCGGGATCTCACGATGATGTTACGTCTCGCGCGGGCGACCCTGCTCGCGGGTCTGATCGGCGCCGCGACCGCCGTCCGCGCCGAGCCCGCGCCGGCCTCGGGCCCCTGCCGGTCCGTCCAGGCCGAGGGCGAGGCGTACACCGTCTGCGTCGTCGACCTGAAGCGGCAGCGGCTGCGCCTGTTCTGGCTCGGACCGGACGGCCTGCCCTACTCGTCCCTCTCGAACCTCGCCGAGAAGCAGGGCGGCCGCCTCAGCTTCGCGATGAACGCGGGCATGTACGACAAGGGGCAGGCGCCTGTCGGCCTCTACGTGGAGGACGGGCGCGAGATGAAGGGCGTCTCGACCGCCAACGGCCCCGGCAACTTCCACCTGAAGCCGAACGGCGTCTTCTACGTGAAGGGCGAGCGCGCGGGCGTGGCCGAGACGAGCCGCTACGTGAAGGCGCGGATCAAGCCGGACTTCGCCACGCAATCGGGCCCGATGCTCGTGATCGACGGCCAGATCCATCCGAAGATCTCCACGGACGGCCCATCCCAGAAGATCCGCAACGGCGTCGGCGTGCGCGACGACGGGCGCACGGCGGTCTTCGCGATCTCGGAGCGGCCGGTCAGCTTCGGAGCCTTCGCCCGCCTGTTCCGGGACGTTCTCGGGTGCCGCAACGCCCTCTTCCTCGACGGCAGCGTCTCGAGCCTCTACGCGCCCTCGCTGAACCGGTCGGACCTCAGCCGTCCGCTGGGTCCGATGGTCGGCGCGGTGAGTCGCTGACCGAGCCGGCCTGCGCGGCACGCTTCGGGCGCTCCTTGAGCCAGATTCCGGCGAAGGAGAGCGTGGCGGTGTCGACCGCCTTTCCCGCCTCGTCGCGCGACGACCGTGAAGAAGCGCCGGTCGCCGTCGCCCGGGATCGCCTCCCTGGCGATGTCGGGGAGAACCTTCATCGCGGCGCCGCGCACGTCGTCCATGCCGGCGCACTCGGTCCCGGTGTCGTCGCGCCGCGGCCTCCATCCACGATCTCGAAGACGTAGCGCGGCACCGGCTTCTCCCTCTCGCTCCAGGCCTGAAACCCGGCAATCTGGAAGCGTGGTGGGGCGCGTTCAACGACCTAGGTCACGGCCCCACGACGGCTTCCGGGCTCCCGCGCAAACAAAAACCCCGGCGCTCGCGCGCCGGGGTCTGTCTCATCGGTCCGGCCCGGTCAGGCTCAGCGGCGGTCGCCCATGAGCGAGAGCAGGAACTGGAACATGTTGATGAAGTCGAGGTACAGCGTCAGGGCGCCGTTCACCGACATCTTGGCAGCGCCCTCCGCGTCAAAGCCGCTGTAGAGGTACATCTCCTTCAGCTTCTGCGTGTCGTAGGCGGTCAGGCCCGCGAAGATCAGCACGCCGATCACCGAGATGGCGAACTGCAGGGCGCTGGAGGCCAGGAAGATGTTCACCAGCGAGGCGATGATCAGGCCGATCAGGCCCATGATCAGGAACGAGCCCATGCCCGACAGGCTGCGCTTCGTGGTGTACCCGTAGAGGCTCAGGCCGCCGAAGGTGGCCGCCGTGATGAAGAACACCCGCACGACGCTGGCGCCCGTGAACACGAGCAGCAGCGTCGACATCGAGGCGCCCATCACCGCCGCGAAGGCGAAGAAGGTCGTGCGCGCCGAGGCCGCCGACATGCGGTCCATCCGCATCGAGAAGATGAAGATGAAGGCGAGCGGGGCGAGCATCAGCACCCACTTGAGCGGGCTCTGGTACAGCATCTGGCCGAACGGCGTCAGCGCGAGCTGGCCAGTCGCGGTCTGGGCGGTGGCGGCCATGTTGAGGCCGAGCGCCACGAGGCCCGAGATGCCGAGCCCGATGACCATGTTGTTGTAGACGCCGAGCATGAAGGCACGCAGCCCCTGGTCGACCTCGACCTGGGTGCCGGCGTACCCCGGGGCTTGCGCGCCGTACCGGAAGGGAGAGTTGTCGAAAGCCATGGGAGTTTCCTTTGGAAGCTCTCTCAGCGTGGGGTTGGGGACGAGGCTCACGCAAAACCTCTGGCGCCCCACGGGCGCCTCGCTGCCAAATATGTTGCGTCGCGCTCCTGCACACAAGAGGCCGGCCGAGCTTCGAGAGCCGGTTTTTCCGTCGCAGGGCGGCGGAATTTCTTTGTTAGATCAGGGATTAAAACTGCGTAACCTGCTTCTGTCCAGGCTCTGCACAGTACCGTTCGCGAGACGAATCGGGCCTGGCGCCCGGACGAACCTCAGAACTGGCGGAGGTAGGGCGCCGGCTTCTGGCCGAGGATTCGCCAGGTGCCGGCGAGCCCGATCAGGACCGCGAAGGCGACCGCGAGGGCGGCCGCCACCAGTGCGCCGCCGAGATCGAGGGCGAATTCGAGCCGCATCACCTTCGAGACGATCACCCAGCCGGCGAGCGACCCGGCGATCAGCCCGAACACGGCCGTGGCCAGACCGAGGGCGCCGTATTCCAGGCTGTAGGCCGAGAGCAGGCGGCCGCGGCTCGCGCCGAGCACCTTGAGGACGACGGCGTCGTAGAGGCGCGCCCGGTGGCCCGCCGCGACCGCGCCGGCCAGCACGAACAGGCTCGCGGCGACGGCGATGCCGCTGGCGCCGCGGATCGCGAGGACGAGCTTGCCGACGAGGTCGTTGACCGCCTCCAGGGCGTCCTTGACCCGCACGCTGGTGACGGACGGGTAGGCCCGGGCGACGTCGCGCAGGATCGCGTTCTCGGCCTTCGCGTCGGTGCCGCCGGGCAGCGTCAGGGTGGCGAGGTCCGAGTGCGGCGCCCCCCGGAAGGTGCCGGGTGAGAACACCATCACGAAGTTGATGCCGAGCGAGCGCCACTCGACCTTGCGGAAGTTGGCGATCGTGGCCGTGACGTTGCGCCCGAGCACGTTGACGGTGACGTTCGAGCCGAGCTTCAGCCCGAGCGCCCGGCCGAGCTCCGCGTCGAAGGAGACGAGGCGTCCGCGCGCCTCCTCGGCGTTCCACCAGCGCCCCTCGACGATGCCGGATCCCTCAGGCGGATCCTCCGCGTAGGTGATGCCCCGGTCCCCGTCGAGGACCCAGGCGGCGTCGTCCGGCGGGCGGATGCTGGAGGCGGGCTTGCCGTCGAGGGCGACGATGCGCCCGCGCATCATCGGCACCCGCTCGATCTTGCCGCCGGGCGCGGCCTTGCCGAGGAAGGCGTGGAAGCCGTCCGCGTCGGCCGTGGGGATGTCGAGAAAGAACAGGTTCGGCGCGCGGGCGGGCAGCGAGCTCGTGAGCGTGCGCCGCACGTTGGCGTCGATCAGGCTCAGGGTGACGAGGAGCGTCACGCCGAGGCCGAGGGAGAGCACGATCGCGGGCGTCAGCGCGCCCGGGCGGTGCAGGTTGGCGAGCGCCATGCGGGGTGCCGCGCGCCTCGGCCGGGGCAGGCGCGCGGCGCCCGCCATCAGCCCGAGCGCGACGAGGCGCAGGAGCCCGAAGGCGATGCCCGCCGCCGCGATGAAGATGAGGGCGACGCGCCGGTCGAAGGCGGTGACGAGGGCGAGGCCGACGAGGGCCGCGAGCGCGGCCAGCAGGATCGCGCGGTAGCGCCAGTGCACGCCCGTGCGCGACGGGTCGACCGCGTCGCGGAACAGGCCCGAGACCGGCACGTCGTGGGCGCGCCCGAGCGGCGTGATCGCGAAGGCGAGCGCGGTCAGGAGCCCGTAGGCCGCCGCGAGGGCGAGTTCGGCCGGGGCGAGCGTCGGGTTGAGGGGCAGTGGCAGATCGTTCCGGAAGGCGGCGTCGAGGAGGTAGGGCAGCGCGGCGCCGATCCCGAGGCCGATGGCCGTGCCGAGCCCGGCGATCAGCATGACCTGCGTCAGGTAGAGGCCGACAACGCCCGAGCCCGGCATGCCGACGCTCTTGAGCGTCGCGATGGAGCCGCGCTTGCGCTCGACGAAGGCGTGGACGGCATTCGCCACCCCGACTCCGCCGACGATGAGCGCCGTCAGCCCCACGAGGGTCAGGAACTGCGTGAAGCGCTCGATGCTCTTGGCGAAGCGCGGGTCGGCGTTGACCCGCGAGCGCACCTCCCAGCCGGCGTCGGGCACCGCCCGCGCCACCCGCTCCAGGGTCGCGACGAGGTCGGTGTCGCTCGCGCCGGGCTTCTGCAGCCGGTAGCTCCAGCGGTTGAGGCTGCCCGGCTGGACGAGGCCCGTCGCCCTGAGCGCGTCCTGCGCGATGATCAGGCGAGGGCCGAAGCCGATGCCGTTGGCGATCTTGTCGGGCTCGGAGACCAGGGAGGCGCGGATCGCGAAGGGCCTGCCCGCCAGGGTGATGCGGTCGCCGACCCTGAGGTCGAGACGCGTCAGCAGGGCCGGATCGGCCACCGATCCGTCGGCGCCCTCCTGTGGCGCGAGGAGATCGGCCAGCGGCGCCTGCGGCTCGGTGAGGAGCTCGCCCGCCGCCGGGTAGGCGGCGTCGACCGCCTTCAGCTCGACGAGGGCGGCCCCCTTCTCGCCCGGGGCCACCGCCATGGCGCGCAGCGATGCTACCACGCTGACGGGGCCCTCGGCCGTCAGCGCCGCCCGCTCGGCCTCCGTCGCCTCGCGGTTGATGAGGTTGTAGCTCAGGTCGCCGCCGAGGATGCGCCGCCCCTCGCGCCCGAGCCCGTCGCTGAGCGAGCGCGAGATCGAGGCGACGCCCGCGATGGCCGCGACGCCGAGGGCGATGCAGGCCAGGAACACCGCGAAGCCCCTGAGGCCGCCGCGCAGCTCGCGCAGCGCGAGCCGCAGCGTCAGCGGCAGGCGGGCCGCGAGGGAGGCGGCGCGGCGCCCGGGCGCCGCCTGCGGGAGGGTGCCGTGCATTCAGGCGGCTCCCGGGCGGGCGCGCGGCGCGGATGTCGGGGGCCGTCTCACGCCGGCACGGGCTCCTCGACGCGGCCCGAGCGCAGGCGCACGGTGCGGTCGCAGAGACGGGCGAGGCCGGGATCGTGGGTGACGAGGACCAGCGTCGCACCGCGGTCGCGCTTGAGCGCGAAGAGCAGGTCGATGATCTGGCGCCCGGTCGCCTCGTCGAGGTTTCCGGTGGGCTCGTCGGCCACGAGGATCGCCGGGTCGGGCGCGACGGCGCGGGCGATGGCGACGCGCTGCTGCTCGCCGCCGGAGAGCTGGGCCGGGTAGTGGTGCAGCCGGTGGCCGAGGCCGACCGCCTCCAGCTCCGCCCGCGCCCGCTCGTGGGCGTCGGCTTTGTCGGCGAGCTCCAGCGGCAGCGCCACGTTCTCCAGCGCCGTCATGGTCGGCACGAGGTGGAAGGCCTGGAACACGATGCCGATGCGCCGGCCGCGGAAGCGGGCGAGCGCGTCCTCGTCGAGGCGGCCGAGATCCGTCCCCTCGATCGAGACGGCGCCCGAATCCGGCCGCTCCAGCCCTGCCATGACCATCAGCAGCGTCGACTTGCCGGAGCCCGAGGGCCCGACGAGGCCGACCGCCTCGCCGCGCGCGACGTCGAGGGAGATGCCGCGCAGCACGTGCACGCGGGCGGCCCCGCGGCCGAGGCTCAGATCGACCTGCGAGAGGGTGATGGCCTTGCCGGACATCAGCGGGAGTCCGATCTGTGCGCGGAAGCGATCATTGGACCAGGGTCGGGGTTCGGAACGGATGAATCGGTGCGCTTTGGCACGTCCTGCGGCGACGCGGCAACGCCGGGACGATATGGGCCGCCGCGGGCGCGCGCGCCAAGTCGGGCACCGCGTCGCGGCCCTGATGGCGCTCTTTGCCGCACTCGCGGCGCTGACCCTGCCCGCCGCGGCGGAGGGTCCGCGGCCCCTGAACCTCGTCGCCTTCGGTGACAGCCTGACTGCCGGCTACCGCCTGCCGGCCGATGCCGCCTTCCCGGCCTCCCTGGAACGGGCGCTGCGGGCGAAGGGTCACGCGGTCACGGTCGCCAATGCCGGGGTGTCGGGCGACACCACCACCGCCGGGCTCGACCGGCTCGACTGGTCGGTGCCCGACGGAACGGACGGGGTGATCCTCGAACTCGGCGGCAACGACATGCTGCGCGGCACCGACCCCGCCGTGACCCGCAAGGCCCTCGACGCGATCCTGGGGCGCCTCAAGGAGCGGAACATCCCGGTCCTGCTCGCCGGCATGCGGGCCTCGGCCAATCTCGGCCCGGACTACGTCGCGCGCTTCGACGCGATCTTCCCCGACCTCGCCCGCCGGCACGAGGTCGCGCTCTACCCGTTCTTCCTGCAGGGAGTTGCGGGCGAGCGGGGCCTCAACCTCGACGACGGGATGCACCCGAACGCCAAGGGGGTCGAGGCGATCGTCGCCGGCATCCTGCCGTCCGTCGAGTCGTTCCTCGGGCGGCTGAGAACCACCTCGCACTGAGGCGCGCCATGCCGCGACTGTTCACGGGGATCGAGATCCCGCCCGGGATCGCGGAGGCGCTGGCCCCCTTCCGCGGCGGCCTGCCCGGCGCGCGCTGGATCGAGAGCGCCGACTATCACATCACCCTGCGCTTCCTCGGTGATGTCGAGCGATCACTGGCGGAGGATCTCTGCGAGGGTCTGGCGGAGGCGCGACCGCGCGCGCCGATCCCGATCACGCTCGAGGGGCTCTCGAGCTTCGGCGGCGACAAGCCGCGCGCCCTCTACGCCGCGGTGAGCCCGGTGCCCGACCTCGTGGACCTCCAGGCCGAGCAGGAGCGCATCGCCCGCCGGGCCGGCGCCGAGCCGGAGCGGCGCAAGTTCACGCCGCACGTGACGCTCGCCCGGCTGCGCCGCGAGGCGAGTCCGGAGGCGGTCGCGATGTACCTGTCGCAGGCCCCGATCTTCGAGCCGCTGCGCTTCGAGGCGACCCGGGTCGCGCTGTTCTCGGCGCGGGAATCGACGGGCGGCGGCCCGTACGTGACGGAGGCGGTGTTTCCCTTCGCCTGACCTGGGCGCTTGTCAGAGGCGGCGGAGCGCCACGCTCTCGATGCGGTGGCTCGCGCCCTTGGCGAGAATCAGGCTCGCGCGCTGGCGGGTCGGCAGGATGTTCTCGCGCAGGTTCGGCAGGTTGATCGACGTCCAGAGATGGTCGGCGATGCGCAGCGCCTCGTCCTCCGGCACCTCGGCGTACTTGGCGAAGTAGGAGCGCGGATCGCGGAAGGCGGTCTGGCGCAGCTTCATGAAGCGGGTGACGTACCAGCGGTGCAGGTCGTCCTCGTGCCCGTCGAGGTAGATCGAGAAGTCGAAGAAGTCGGAGACGAAGGGGATGGCGGTGCCGTCCCGCGGCAGGCGGGCCGGCTGCAGCACGTTGAGGCCCTCGACGATCAGGATGTCGGGGCTCTCCACCACCCGCTCCTCGCCGGGCACCCGGTCGTAGACGAGGTGGGAGTAGAGCGGCGCCGTCACGCGCTTGTGGCCCGCCTTCACGTCGTGCAGGAACTGCAGGAGCGCGGCCGTGTCGTAGCTCTCGGGAAATCCCTTCCGGTCCATGGCTCCGTGGCTGGCGAGCTCGGCGTTCGGCAGCAGGAACCCGTCCGTGGTGACGAGATCGACCTTCGGGGTGTTCGGCCAGCGGGCCAGCAGCGCCGCCAGGATGCGCGCCGTCGTCGATTTGCCCACCGCCACCGAGCCGGCGAGGCCGATGATGTAGGGGACCTTGGTCTCGCGCTCGGCCATCAGGAAGCGCTGCGTCGCCTTGAACAGCCCCTGCGTCGCCGCGACGTAGAGCGAGAGCAGGCGCGACAGCGGCAGGTAGATCGCGACGACCTCCTCCACCGAGATCGGATCGTTGATCGATTGCAGCCGCTCGATGTCCTCGGCCTTCAGGGTCAGCGGCGTGTCGGCGCGCAGCTGCGCCCACTCCTCGCGCTTGAACAGGCGGTAGGGCGACAGGCTCTGCGGCCCCTGCCCCGTCACGGGATCCTGGCCGGGGCCGGGATCGGGCTCCGGCAGGGGCGTCGTCCCGAAGGCGGCGTTCACGTGTGGCGCCTCGCGGCCTTCTCGGCGAGGCCGCTCTGCGCGGTTCGCCGCGCCAGTTCCTGCATCACCTCGTCGATCCCGACGCCGCCCGCGCGCAGCAGCACCACGAGGTGGTAGAGCACGTCGGCCGCTTCCGAGACGAGGCCCGCCCGGTCGCCCTGGACCGCGGCGATGGCCGCTTCCACGGCTTCCTCGCCGAGCTTCTTGGCCGGCTTGGCGGGGCCGCCGCTGAGAAGCTTCGCCGTGTAGGACTGGTCGACCGGCGCCTGGGCACGGTCGGCCACGAGGGCGGCGAGGTCGTCGAGCGTGAAGTCGGTCATGGTGTCATCGGCGCCGGGCTTGCGTCTCTCGCTGATGTCTTGAGCCGCGAAACTGCGTCAAGGCCGTACTCACGGCAAGCGCGGTCGCTGACACTCCGCCGTGTTTACACACCGAGGCGCATCGCGAGCCCGGCGGCGGCCATGTGGGCCTTGGCCTGCGCGACGCTCGCCTCGCCGAAATGGAAGATCGAGGCCGCGAGCACAGCGCTGGCGCCGCCGTCGAGCACGCCGGCCACCAGATCGTCGAGCCCGCCGACCCCGCCCGAGGCGATGACGGGGACGCTCACCGCGTCCGAGATCGCCCGGGTGAGGCCGAGATCGTAGCCGGAGCGGGTGCCGTCCTTGTCCATCGAGGTCACCAGCAGCTCGCCCGCCCCCTTCGCCGTGACGGTCCGGGCGAAGTCCACGGCGTCGATGCCCGTCGGGGTGCGGCCGCCGTGAGTGAAGATCTGCCAGGCTGCCGGCTCGCCGGGCGCCGAGGTGCGCTTGGCGTCGATCGCCACGACGATGCACTGGCTGCCGAACTTCTCGGCCGCGCGGGCCACGAAGTCCGGGTCCTTCACGGCGGCCGTGTTGATCGAGACCTTGTCGGCGCCCGCCAGAAGCAGAGTGCGGATGTCCTCCACGGTGCGCACGCCGCCGCCCACGGTGAGCGGCATGAAGCAGGCCTCGGCCGTGCGGCTGACCACGTCGAGCAGCGTGCCGCGGGCCTCGTGGCTCGCCGTGATGTCGAGGAAGCAGAGCTCGTCGGCGCCCGCCGCGTCGTAGGCCTTGGCGGACTCGACCGGGTCGCCGGCGTCGCGCAGCTCCAGGAACTGCACGCCCTTCACGACGCGCCCGTCCTTCACGTCGAGGCAGGGAATGATGCGGGTCTTGAGCACGGGATCCGTCCTATCCGTTCGATGGGGCCCGCCCCGCCTCCCGGATCGCGGCGAGCGCCGCACTCGGGTCGATGCGGCCGTCGTAGAGGGCGCGGCCGGTGATCGCGCCGGCGAGCAGCGCGCAGTCCGGCTGCAGCAGGCGGTGCACGTCCTCGATCGAGGCGAGGCCGCCCGAGGCGATGACGGGGATCGTCACGGCCTGCGCCAGCGCCAGCGTCATCTCGATGTTGAGACCCTTGAGGATGCCGTCGCGGGCGATGTCCGTGTAGATGATCGCCGCGACGCCCGCGTCCTCGAAGCGGCGGCCGAGCTCCTCGGCGGTCATGCTGGAGGTCTGCGCCCAGCCCTCCACGGCGACCCGCCCGTCCTTGGCGTCGATGCCGACCGCGATCCGGCCGGGATGGCGGCGCGCCGCCTCGCGCACGAAGGCCGGGTCGCGCACCGCCGCGGTGCCGATGATGACCCGGCTGACGCCCTTGGCCAGCCACGCTTCCAGGGTCTTCATGTCCCGGATGCCGCCGCCGAGCTGAACCGGCAGTTCGACCCGGGTCAGGATGGCGTCGACCGCCGCCGCGTTCATCGGGGCGCCCGCGAAGGCGCCGTCGAGATCGACCACGTGCAGCCAGGAGAAGCCCTGCGCCTCGAAGGCGGCGGCCTGCGCGGCCGGGTCGTCGTTGAACACGACCGCCTGGGCCATGTCGCCCTGAACGAGGCGCACGCAGCGCCCTTCCTTGAGATCGATGGCCGGAAACAGGATCACGGTCTGGGAACTCGTCTGGTGTCGAGGATCGGAAGAGCGGCGGCTCAGGGCCGCCAGCGCAGGAAGTTCGCGAGGAGCGCGAGGCCGAGGCGCTGGCTCTTCTCCGGGTGAAACTGGGTGCCCGCGAGGTTGTCGCGCCCGACGATCGCCGTGACCGGGCCGCCGTACTCGGTGTGGGCGACCACCTCCTCCGTGCGGTCCGCCTTCAGGGCGTAGCTGTGCACGAAGTAGGCGTGCAGGCCGCCCTCGCCCGTCGGGATGCCGTCGAGCAGCGCGTGCGGGCGGTCCGGGTGGAGCGTGTTCCAGCCCATATGCGGCACCTTCAGCGCCGGGTCGGCCGGGCGGATCGGGCCGACGTCGCCGGGGATCCAGTCGAGCCCGGCGGTGGTCTCGTATTCCAGGCCGCGCGTCGCCATGAGCTGCATGCCCACGCAGATGCCGAGGAAGGGCCGGCCGCGCCCGTGCACGGCCCGGGTCATCGCCTCGACCATGCCGGGCACCGCGTCGAGGCCGCGGCGGCAATCGGCGTAGGCGCCGACGCCCGGCAGCACGACGCGCTCTGCGGCCGCCACGACCTCGGGGTCGCTCGTCAGCGCGATCCGGGTACGGTCGAGCCCGGCCTCCCGGGCGGCCCGCTCGAAGGCCTTGGCCGCCGAGTGCAGGTTGCCCGAGCCGTAATCGATGATCGCGACGGTCTCCTCGCTCACGCCTGACGCGTCCTCATGCTGGCGCGGCCGCTCACCGGCGGCCTTCCTGGAAGGGGAACAGGCCGATCACCGGTTCGGCCGCCCGGCTCGGACCCGCCGGGAAGGCGGGTGCGACCGGCCGGGGCAGCGCCGCGGAATCGAGCCAGCGGGACATCAGCCGGCTCTCGGCCTCGGCGACGGAGCCCGCCACGACCGCATCCCGCACCGGGCGCCCGCGGCGCGCCAGAGTCCAGCGGCGCAGGCTCGACGCTTCGAGGCCGATCAGGACCGACACGAGCAGGGTGATGAGCGTGCCCGTGAAGGGCGAGAGGCCGAGGGAGCGGCCGAGGACAGCCACGGCCACGAGCCCGACGAGCACGCCGAGTCCCGCGAGCCAGAGCCGGTGGAAGAAGAACCACAGGGCCGTGAAGGCGAAGGCGCCCCACGAGAACCCGTCCGGCACGATCTGCGCCCGGTCGAGCCCCTGCGCCTCGCCGGGTCTCGCGTCCCGCGGCAGATGCAGCGTGTAGCTTCGCATGTCCGATCCTCCTGCGCCCGGCGCCTTCCGCCGGCGCCTCAGAGGGAGCCCTTGGTGGATGGCACCCGGCCCTCCTCGCGGGGGTCGACGGCGACGGCGCCGCGCAGCGCCCGCGCCAGCCCTTTGAAGCAGCTCTCGGCCACATGGTGCGCATTGTCGCCGTAGAGGGTCTCGACGTGAAGGGTCAGGCCCGCGTTGCCGGAAAACGCCTGGAACCACTCGCGCACCAGTTCGGTGTCGAACTGACCGATCTTCTCGACCCGGAACTGCGTCCGGAAGACGAGGAAGGGCCGGCCCGAGACGTCCACGGCGACCCGCGTCAGGGCCTCGTCCATCGGCAGGTGGATGTCGGCGTAGCGGGCGATGCCGCGCTTGTCCCCGAGGGCCTTGGCGAAGGCCTGGCCGAGGGCGATGCCCGCATCCTCGGTGGTGTGGTGCTGGTCGACGTGGAGGTCGCCCTCGACCTTCACGGTCACATCGAACAGCGCGTGCCGGGCGAACAGCTCCAGCATGTGGTCGAGGAAGCCGACGCCGGTGGCGATGTCGGCCTTGCCGGTTCCGTCGAGATCGATCGAGACATTGACGTCGGTCTCCGCCGTCCGGCGGCTGATGCTGGCAGCGCGCATCGTACTTTCAGGGTTCGGGCGCCGGCGAGAGGGCCGGCCTCGCGCCTTCTACGCATCAAACGGCCGCCTGTCACACGCCGGCCATGGGAAAAGCGGCCCGGCGCCGCGGGTCAGGCGCGCAGGACGCGGCCCGCCACGGCGTCGAGCTTGGCGACGAGGCCGGGGTCCCGGTGCTCGCGGCCCGTCATGATGGCGCCGTCGAGCGCTCTGTGCGAGCCCACGGGACACTCCTCGCGCTCGGCCGGGAAGTCGCGGGCGAGCCGCGCCACGAGCCTGGCCGCCTTGTCCGCGTTCGCGCGGGCCACCGCGATGACCGAGGCGACGTCGACGGCGTCGTGGCCCGGGTGCCAGCAGTCGAAATCCGTCACCATCGCGATGGTGGCGTAGGTGATCTCCGCCTCGCGAGCGAGCTTGGCCTCCGGCATGTTGGTCATGCCGATCACGTCGAACCCCTGCGCCTTGTAGAATTTCGACTCCGCGAGAGAGGAGAATTGCGGCCCCTCCATGCAGACGTAGGTGCCGCCGCGATGGACCAGGATCTCCTCGGCCTCGGCCGCCGCCAGGATGCGCCTCTGCAGGCCCGGGCCCACGGGATGGGCGAGGGAGACGTGGGCGACGCAGCCGTTGCCGAAGAAGGACGAGGCGCGCCCGTGCGTGCGGTCGACGAACTGGTCGACGAGGACGAACAGGCCCGGGTGCAATTCGTTGCGGAAGGAGCCGCAGGCCGAGAGCGAGACGAGATCGGTGACGCCCGCCCGCTTCAGCGCGTCGATGTTCGCCCGGTAATCGATGCCCGACGGCGAGAGCCGGTGCCCGCGCCCGTGCCGGGCGAGAAACACCACGCGGGTCTCGCCGATCCGCCCGATCCGCAGGGCGTCCGAGGGCTCGCCCCAGGGGGAGCCGATCCGCTCCTCGCGCACGTCCTCCAGTCCCGGCAGGTCGTAGACGCCGGAACCGCCGACCACCCCGAGCACCGCTGCCGTCATGCCGTCGATCCGTTCGTGTTGGAGGCCGTTCGAGGCGGGTGCACGCGGCGCCCGGCCTTGCGTCGCGCCGGACGAGGCCCGTGGTACCGCTCCCTCTCCCGGACGGGAGAGGCGACGCGCGCCGGGGACCCTGCACGGGAGCGCCCCGCGCCGCAAGGGCGCCCGCCCGAAACGCAGACGGGCCCCGCGTGGCGGGGCCCGTCCGGAGAGGCTCGCGTGCGCCGGCCTCAGTAGGTCTTGTGCAGTTCCGGCTGGAGGCCGTGAACCTCGCCGCCGACATCCGCCCAGACCTTCTTCTTCACGTAGTAGAGCAGGCCCGAGAGCACGATCAGGAACAGGATCACCCGGAAGCCGAGCGCCTTGCGGGCCATCATGTGCGGCTCGGCCGCCCAGGCCATGAAGGCCGCGACGTCCTTCGAGTACTGGTCGACCGTCTCCGGCACGACCGGCTCGCCCTGGTCGTTCTTCGGGTAGGTCACCTGACCGTCGCTGATCGGGTTCGGCATCGCGATCAGGTGGCCCGGATAGTACTCGTTGTAGTAGGTGCCGGCCGGCACCTCTTTGCCCTCGGGCGGGTCCTTGTAGCCCGTGAGCAGCGCGTGGATGTAGTCCACGCCCTGCTCGCTGTAGCCGACGAAGGGCAGCGCGTCGAAGACGAACTTGGGGAAGCCGCGCTCGAAGGTGCGGGCCTTGGCGAGCACGGAGAAGTCCGGCGGCGCCTTGCCGCCGTTGGCCGCGGCGGCGGCCTGATCGTTCGGGAAGGGCGGCGGGAAGGTGTCCGCCGGCCGGCCCGGACGCTCGAACATCTCGCCCGAGTCGTTCGGCCCGTCCTTGACCTGGTAGGTCGCGGCGAGCGCCTTGACCTGCGCCGGGCTGTAGCCGGGGCCGCCCTCCTGCGAGAGGTTGCGGAAGGCCACGAGCTTCATGCTGTGGCAGGCGGAGCAGACCTCCTTGTAGACCTGGAAGCCGCGCTGGAGCTGGGCCTGATCGAACCGGCCGAACACCCCGGCGAAGCTCCAGGACTGGAGCGGGGGCTGTGGCGCCTCGGCGCCGAGCGCCGGCAGGGCGGAGGCGCCGAGGAATGCCGCGAACAGGGAGGCGGCGAGGACGCGTGTCGTCTTCATGTCTCTCACAGGTCCCCTGTCCTCAACCCTTGGTCGTCGGCGATGCGGCGGCACCCGCCGGCATCCCCGAGCCGCTCACCTGCTTGCCCGGCCCCGTCACGCTCTCCAGGATCGAGCCCGGCAGCGCCCGCGGGGTCTCGAACAGGCCGACCAGCGGCATGACGAGGAGGAAGTGGGCGAAGTAGTAGACGGTGCAGATGCGCGCCGCGAGGACGTAGCCGCCCTCCGGGGGCTTCGCGCCGAGCCAGCCCAGCACGATGCAGACGATCACGAACAGCCAGAAGAACTGGCGGTAGATCGGCCGGTAGTTGGTCGAGCGGACGCGGGAGGTGTCGAGCCAGGGCGCGAAGGCCAGGATCAGCACCGCGCCGAACATCAGGACGACGCCGCCGAGCTTGTCCGGCACCGCGCGCAGGATCGCGTAGAACGGCAGGAAGTACCATTCGGGCACGATGTGGGCCGGGGTCACGGCGGGGTTGGCCGGGACGTAGTTGTCGGCGTGGCCGAGGTAGTTCGGCTGGTAGAAGATGAACCACGCGAACAGGATCATGAACACCACCGTGGCGAACACGTCCTTGATCGTCGCGTAGGGGGTGAAGGGCACCGCGTCCTTGCCGGACTTGATCGGGATGCCGGTCGGGTTGTTCTGGCCCGTGACGTGCAGCGCCCAGACGTGGAGCACGACGACGCCGGCGATCATCCAGGGCAGCAGGTAGTGCAGCGAGAAGAAGCGGTTGATGGTCGGGTTGCCGACCGAGTAGCCGCCCCAGAGCAGGCTCTGGATCGTGTCGCCGACCACTGGGATCGCGGCCAGGATGTTGGTGATGACGGTGGCGCCCCAGAAGCTCATCTGGCCCCACGGCAGGGTGTAGCCGAGGAAGGCCGTGGCCATCATCAGGAGGTAGATGACGACGCCGAGGATGTAGAGCACCTCGCGCGGGGCCTTGTAGGAGCCGTAGTAGAGGCCGCGGAAGATGTGGATGTAGACCGCCACGAAAAACATCGAGGCGCCGTTGGCGTGCGCGTAGCGCAGCAGCCAGCCGTAGTTCACGTCGCGCATGATGTGCTCGACGGAGTTGAACGCCTCGGTCGCGGTGGCGGTGTAGTGCATCGCCAGCCAAACGCCGGTGACGATCTGGATGCCGAGCATCGCGATCAGGATCGCGCCGAAGGTCCAGAAGTAGTTCAGGTTCCGCGGCACCGGGAAGGCGATGAACGAGGAGTGGATCAGGCCCGCGATCGGCAGGCGCGCCTCGAACCACTTCGCGAAGCGGCTCTTCGGGACGTAGGTGGTGGCGTGTGCGCTCATAATGCTACCCGCATCTCCTCAGATCAGGCCGCGGCCTTGCCGCCGCTCTCCTCGCCGATCCGGATCTTGGTGTCGGACTGGAAGGCGTAGGGCGGGACGGGCAGGTTGGTCGGGGCGGGGCCGCGGCGCACGCGGCCGGAGGCGTCGAAGAGCGAGCCGTGGCACGGGCAGGCCCAGCCGTCGTAGGGGCCGGAATGGCCCGCCGGCACGCAGCCGAGATGGGTGCAGTTGCCGTACACCACGAGCCACTTCTCGTGGCCCTCCTTGGTGCGGGCAGCGTCCGATTGCGGGTCGATCAGCTCGGACATCGGAACCGCGCGCAGCTCCTGGATCTCCTTCTCGGACCTGTTGCGGACGAAGATCAGCTTGCCGCGCCAGAACACGTTGATGATCTGGCCTTCCTGGATCGGGGCGAGGTCGACCTCGATCGGCGCGCCGGCCGCGACGGTGGCGGCGTCAGGGGCCATCGATGAGACGAAGGGCCAGGCCACGGCGCCGACGCCGACGGCGAGGCCCGCTCCGGTGGCGAGGAAGAGGAAGTCGCGTCGCGTCCCATCGGCCCCATGCGGGGCGGCAACGCCTGTGGCCACGGTGTCTGCCAAGGTCGGAAACTCCAAGCATGCAAACGGCAGGTGTCCGGCCACGGATGCGGCGACCGGAACCTCAGAGGCTCTCGTAGGAATGCCAGCCCGCGGGGACCGAAACATTATCGTTCTAAAGTGTGCAATGCGACCGCGCGTCGCCCGAAGTCAAGGCGACCTGGGCGGCAGCGGTGCACAAACGGGAGGATTGTCGCCCCGATGCCCTAACGCCGCACGGCGGGCTCCGGGCCCCGTGCGGCGGAGCCGGCCGCAGTGAGCCGAAACCAGCGGGCGACGAGAAGGCAGGCCACCACGAGGAGCCCGGCGCAGAAGCCGAGCCAGATGCCGCGGCCTTCGAGCCCGGCGCCCCAGGCGAGCCCGGCGCCGACCGGCACGCCGATGCCCCAGTAGCCGAGGATCGCGATCAGCATGGGCACCCGCGTGTCCTGCAGCCCGCGCAGCATGCCGAGCGTCGCCGACTGCACGCCGTCCGACACCGCGAACAGGGCCGCGAGGGTGAGGAAGGCAGTGGCGTGAGGCAGGACGCCGGCATTGGCGGGCGCGGAGAGATCGAGGAACAGGCCCGTGAGCGTCTCAGGCAGGCTCACCTGCGTCAGCGCGCAGAGGCTCATGAAGCCGAAGGCGAGGCCGAGCGCCACGAGGCCCGCGCGCCGGATGCCGGCCCCGTCGCGCGCCCCGTAGGCGAGGCCGACGCGCACCGTCGCGGCCTGCGCGATGCCGTTCGGCACCATGAAGCAGGTGGCCGCCACCTGGATCACGACCGCGTGCGCGGCGAGCTGCGCCGTCCCGAACAGGCCCATGCCGAGGACGGCGGCCTCGAACAGGCCGGCCTCCGCGAGGCCGGTGGCCGCCATCGGCCCGCCGAGGCCCGCGAGTGCCCTGAGCCGGGCCGGATCGAAGCGCCAGAGCCGGTGCAGCAGGCGCTGGCGCCGGAAGTCGCGGTCGACGAGCACCACCGCGCAGAGGGCGGCGAGGCTCAGGAAGGCGGAGAGCACCGTCGCCAGCGCCACGCCGACGGGACCGAGCCCGAGACCGCCCTCGAACGACAGCCAGAGGGCGAGAGCGGCGTCGACGGGCAGCGCCGCCAGGCTGATCGCCAGGGGCCAGCCCGGCCGCTGCAGGGCGGTGAGGGCCGAGCGCAGCACGAGCGACAGCAGGGCCGGCCACATCGCCCATTGCAGGGTCCGCATGTAGGCGCCGGCCGCCTCCGAGAGGTCCGCCGGCTCGCCCAGCGCGCGCAGCAGGGCTTCGGTGTGCCAGAGGAGGAGCATCAGCGGCCCCGTCGCGAGCGTGACAGCCCAGAAGCCCGCCCGCACGATGCGGCGCGCCGTGTCCGGGTCGCGGACCGCGCCGCCCCGCTCGCGGCCCCGCGCCTCGGCGATCAGAGGCGAGACCGCCATGGTGAGCCCGATCCCGCAGATGAACAGCACGAAGTAGAGGCTCGTCGCGAGCGCGCCCGCCGCGACGGGGCCCGCGCCGAGGCGCCCGAGGATGACCACGCCGATCGTCACGAGCCCGTGCTGGGCGAGGTTCGTGAGGACGAGGGGCGCGGCGAGGGCGAGCGTCGCGCGGAGCTCCGCGCCGACGGAGCGACGGGTCTCCCGCTCCCGCGCGACGGGCGCCGCGAGGCCGAGTGCCGACATGGTTTCGGGTCCTGAGATGCTGAGGCGGTCGGCGCTCCGGCCGGCCCGGTGATTCGTGGTCTTCGCGTTCCGGGCGGCTTCCTAGCGGCGCACCGCGTCAGGAATTCGACGCTCCCCGCCCTCCTCCGGCCCTTTACGGTCGGCGAGGAAGCCGCCGGATTGCCGCTCCCAGAGCCGGGCATAGAGGCCGCCGCGGCGGATCAATTCCGCGTGCGTCCCCTCCTCCACGATGCGGCCCTCGTCGATCACGATGAGCCGGTCGAGGGCGGCGATGGTGGAGAGGCGGTGCGCGATGGCGAGCACGGTCTTGCCCTGCATCAGCGTGTCCAGGGAATCCTGGATCGCCGCCTCGACCTGGCTGTCGAGGGCCGAGGTCGCCTCGTCGAGGATCAGGATCGGGGCGTCCTTCAGGATCACGCGGGCGATGGCGATGCGCTGGCGCTGTCCGCCCGAGAGCTTCACGCCCCGCTCGCCCACCTGCGCCTCGTAGCCGCGCCGGCCCTTGTGATCGACGAGGTCGCGGATGAAGCCGTCGGCATGGGCGAGCCGGGCCGCCCGCTCGATCTCGGCCTCGCCCGCCTCCGGCCGGCCGTAGGCGATGTTGTCGCGGATCGAGCGATGCAGGAGCGAGGTGTCCTGCGTCACCACCGCGATGGCCGAGCGCAGGGAATCCTGGCTGACGCCCGCGATGTCCTGGC
Source organism: Methylobacterium oxalidis (assembly GCF_007992195.1). Taxonomy (GTDB): domain Bacteria; phylum Pseudomonadota; class Alphaproteobacteria; order Rhizobiales; family Beijerinckiaceae; genus Methylobacterium; species Methylobacterium oxalidis. The sequence goes on from NZ_BJZU01000006.1 coordinate 30,792, forward strand.
CGTCCACGAGGACGCGGCCGCCCTCGAGGTCGTGCAGGCGCAGGAGCAGCGAGGTTATGGTGGTCTTGCCCGCGCCGCTGACGCCCACGAGGCCGACCTTCTCGCCCGCCCGGATCGTGAGGTTGAGATTCTCGATGACGTTGGCGTCGCCGCGCCCGTAGTGGAAGTCGACGCCCTCGAAGCGGATCTCGCCGCCGGTCACCGCAAGGATGCCGGCATCGGGCGCGTCCACCACGGCGTGCGGGCGCGAGACCGTCTGCATGCTCTCCTGGATGACGCCGACATTCTCGAAGATGCCGCGCACCGTCTGCATCACCCAGCCCGACATGGCGATGAGGCGAAGCACCAGGGCGAGGCCGGCCGCCGCCTCCCCGGTCGTCATGCCCTGCCGCTGCCAGAGCAGGAAGCAGACGGTGCCGGTGGCGAGGATGAGGAGGCTGTTGAGGATGCCGAGCAGCCCCGTCGTCGCCGTGACGAGGCGGAACTGGTGCAGGTAGGCCTGCGTGTGCACGTCGACCGCCTCGCGCACGGCGGCGCGCTCCTCCTGCGTGCGGGCGAAGAGCTTGACGGTGAGGATGTTGGTGTAGCTGTCGACCACCCGCCCGACGAGGGTCGAGCGCGTGTCGGCGGTGGCGTGCGAGCGCTTGCGGGCACGCGGCACGAACCACGCCGTGAGGGCGGCGTAGGCCGCGACCCAGGCCACCACGGGCAGCGCCAGCCAGGGCGAGATCGAGCCGAACAGGCCGACCGCCGTGACCGCGTAGATCGCCACGTAAAGCAGCGTGTCGATGAAGACGACGGCGAGCTCGCGCACGGCCGGGCCCACCTGAACGACCCGGTTGGCGAGGCGGCCGGCGAAATCCGCCTGGAAGTAGGAGAGCGAGTGGCCGAGCGTGTACAGGTGGGTGCGCCAGCGGATCTGGTTCGTCGCCTGCGGCACCACGAGCTGGTTCGAGATCGCCTCGTGCAGCCAGATCGAGATCGGGCGCACCACCAGCACGAGCACGACGGCCGCCGCGATCCCGAGGCTGTGATCCTGCAGCACGCTTGCCCGATCGGCCGTGCTCATCAGGTCGATGAACCAGCGCATCAGCAGGTAGAGCGACGCCTCGATCGAGCCGGCGACGAGGGAGATCGCGAGGAGGACGAGGAGCGCCCCCCGGATCGGTCGCAGGTAGAAGCCCGCGAAGCCGAGGACGGTCTTCGGGGGCATGCGTCCCTCGTCGAAGGGCGCGAACGGGTCGATGCGGCGCTCGAGCCAGTCGAGGAACATGGGAGGTTGAACCGGTTTCCGGGTGAGCCCCGGATGTATGCGCTCTTGACGCTCTGCCAACCGGGCGGCGATGCCGCACGGGTCAACGTGAAACCCCGCCCCGATGCTCCGCCTCGCCCTCTATCAGCCCGACATCCCCCAGAACACCGGCACCATGCTGCGCCTCGCCGCCTGCCTCGGCGTCCCGGTCGAGATCATCGAGCCGGCGGGCTTCGACGTCTCGGACCGGCACCTGCGACGCTCCGGCCTCGACTATCTCGACCACGTGGCGCTCTCGCGCCACCGTTCCTGGGCCGCCTTCGAGGCCTGGCGGCGGCAGGCCGGCCACCGGCTCGTGCTCGCCACGACGGCGGGCGCCCTGCCCTACACCGACTTCGCCTTCGCTCCCGGCGACTGCCTGCTGATGGGCCGCGAATCGGCGGGCGTGCCGGAGGCGGTCCACGCCGCGGCGGACGCCCGCATCGTCGTGCCGATCCGGCCGGGTCTGCGCTCGCTCAACGTCGCGGTCTGCGCCGCCATGATCCTCGGCGAGGCGATCCGGCAGGTGGGCTTCCGCGAAAGCGCGGACCGCGCTCTGCCGAATTGACGCGTCGTCGTCCGGATGGGAAAGCCTGATGCCATGACGGACCGTGCGATGCCGAGCCCCAGCCCGACCCCCCTGCCCTCCGAGGACGACCTCACGGCCCTGAAGAGCGAGGCCGGCGCCTGGTTCGCCACCCTGCGCGACCGGATCGTCTCGGCGCTGGAGGCGATCGAGGACGAGGCCGCCGGCCCGTTCCACGCGGACGCGCCGGCCGAGCCCGGCCGCTTCGCGAAGACGCCCTGGCAGCGGACCGACCACACCGGCGCGCCGGGCGGCGGCGGCGTCATGGCGATGATCAAGGGCCGGGTCTTCGAGAAGGCGGGCGTGCACATCTCCACGGTGCACGGCGAGTTCGCCCCGGAGTTCCGGGCACAGATGCCGGGCGCCGCCGAGGATCCGCGCTTCTTCGCCACCGGCATCTCGCTGATCGCGCATCCCTGGAACCCGCACGTGCCGACGGTGCACATGAACACCCGCTTCGTGGTGACCACCAAGGCGTGGTTCGGCGGCGGGGCGGACCTCACGCCGGTGCTCGACCGGCGGCGCAACCAGGAGGATCCGGACGCGAGGGCCTTCCACGCGGCGCTGCGCGCGGCCTGCGAGGCGCACGCCCCGGCTGCGGACTACGCCCGCTACAAGGCGTGGTGCGACGAGTACTTCCACCTCAAGCACCGGGACGAGCCCCGCGGCATCGGCGGCATCTTCTACGACTATCATTGGACGGGCGAGCCGCAGGCGGACCTCGCCTACACGCGCGACGTGGGTCAGGCCTTCCTCAAGGTCTATCCCGAGATCGTGCGGGCGAACCTCGCCACGCCCTGGACGGAGGCCGACCGGCTCGAGCAGCAGGTGCGGCGCGGGCGCTACGTGGAGTTCAACCTGCTCTACGACCGCGGCACCATCTTCGGCCTGAAGACCGGCGGCAACGTCACCTCCATCCTGTCCTCGCTGCCGCCCACCGTCCGCTGGCCGTGACCGAGGCGCTGCCGACGCGCTTCGCGCCGCAGCAGGACGCGGCGCTGCGGGCCATCGACGCGTGGCGCAAGGGCGGCGGCGCGCAGGTGTTCCGCCTGTTCGGCTACGCCGGCACCGGCAAGACGACGCTCGCCCGGCGCATCGCCGACGATGTCGACGGCACGGTGGTGTTCGGCGCCTTCACCGGCAAGGCGGCCTCCGTGATGCGCCAGAAGGGCTGCCATGACGCGCAGACCATCCACAGCCTGATCTACCGCACCAAGGAGACCGAGGAGGGCGGACCCGCCTTCACCCTCAACCGCTCGGGGCCGGCGGCGAAGGCCGAGCTCATCGTCATCGACGAGTGCTCGATGGTCGATGCCGATCTCGGCAACGATCTCCTCTCCTTCGACAAGCCGGTCCTCGTGCTCGGCGACCCGGCCCAGCTTCCTCCCGTGCGCGGCGGCGGCTTCTTCACCGAGGCCGAGCCCGACGTGATGCTGACGGACGTGCACCGGCAGGCGGCCGACGACCCGATCGTGCGCATGGCGATGACGGTGCGCGAGGGTGGCCGCCTCGAGCGCGGCACCTATGGCCAGAGCCGCGTGATCTCGCGCCGGGAGATCGAGCCGATGATGGTGCTCGAATCCGATCAGGTCCTCGTCGGCATGAACCGGACGCGCCGCCTCTACAACACCCGCATCCGCGAGCTCGGCGGGCAGACCGACCCGATGCCGGCCGTGGGCGAGAAGCTCGTCTGCCTGAGGAACGACCGCACCAAGGGCCTCCTCAACGGCTCGACCTGGACGGTGCACGCGCTGCGCGCCCCGCCGCGGCCCGACACGATCCGCCTCGACGTGGTGCCGGAGGACGACCCGGCCCTGCGCCGCCGCCCCACGGACATCAAGGTGCTGCGGGCGGTGATGGAGGGCTCGGAGGAGGAGATTCCCGCCTTCCTGCGGCGCGAGACCGACGAGTTCACCTACGGCTACGCCCTCACCGTCCACAAGGCGCAGGGGTCGCAGTGGGACAAGGTCGTGCTCTTCGACGAGTCGTTCGCCTTCCGCGAGCACCGGGCGCGCTGGCTCTACACCGGCCTGACCCGGGCCGCGCAGGCGATCACCGTGGTGGTCTGAGGCGGGTTGCCGGCCTTCGGCCGGTTATGCCACACCGGGGCGCCGGAACGGAGGAACGAGGATGGCTCTGACGGGAGGATGCCGCTGCGGCGCGATCCGCTACGCGGCCGAGGGCGAGCCCGCCCACAATTCCCTCTGCCACTGCGCCGATTGCCGCCGCTCGGCGGGAGCGCCGGTGGTCGGCTGGGCGTTGTTCCCGCAGGAGCGCTTCACGATCACCGGCACGCCGGCGACCTACGTATCCTCGCCCGGCACGCTGCGGCAGTTCTGCGCCACCTGCGGCACGGGCCTATTCTACCGCAACGAGTCCATCTTCCCCGGCCAGATCGACGTCCAGACCGCGACCCTCGACGACCCGGACGCCCTGCCCCCTCAGGCCCGCATCCAGACCGCGGACGCGCCCGCCTGGTTCGCAGGGTTCGACGCGCTGCCGCGCTTCGAGCGCTTCCCGGGCTAGGCCGGCTCGGCTCCGGAGCGGGTTCGCGGCTCCGGTGCCTTGGAGCGCCGCGCCGGAGCGCCTACCTGAGTGCGGTATCGAACCCCAGACCGGAGCGTCCCGTGCCCCAACCCGAATCCGGCGGCCTGCCGCAGATGCACGCCACCACCATCCTGATGGTGCGCAAGAACGGGCGCGTCGTCATCGGCGGCGACGGGCAGGTGAGCCTCGGGCAGACCATCGTGAAGGGAAACGCCCGCAAGGTCCGGCGCCTCGCCAAGGGCGCGGTGATCGGCGGCTTCGCGGGTGCGACCGCCGACGCCTTCACCCTGTTCGAGCGGCTGGAGGCGAAGCTTGAGCAATACCCGGGACAACTGACGCGTGCGTGCGTCGAGCTGACCAAGGATTGGCGGACCGATCGTTACCTGCGGCGCCTCGAAGCGATGATGCTCGTGGCCGACAAAGATGTCGGGCTCCTCCTGTCGGGCAGCGGCGACGTGCTCGAGCCCGAGGGCGGCGTGATGGCGATCGGCTCGGGCGGCAACTTCGCGCTCGCCGCGGCCCGTGCTCTTGAGGACAGCGCGCACGATGCCGAGGACATCGTGCGCCGGGCACTCGGAATCGCTGCCGAGATCTGCGTCTACACGAACGGCAACCTCGTCATCGAGACGCTGGAGGCCGGCTCCGCCTGATTTTGCGGCACGTTAACCGTGCCTTGAGCAGTTTCCTGCAGTGTCTGGCCGGCGGAAACTCGCCCCCAGGTTGTAAAATGCAGATCAAGACAAAGATCCTCGGGTTCGTCGGAGCCTGCACGCTCGTCACGCTCACCGGCGCGGCCGTGAGCATCAGCACCCTGCACACGTTCAACGATGCGATCACGGACGTGAAGCGCGCCTCGACGCACGCGCTGAACGGGGCGAACCTCAACCGCCTCGTCACCGAGGTGGTCGTGGAATCCCGCGGCATCTACGCCTCCGTCGACACGACCGAGGCGAAGAAGTACGCCGAGGGCCTCGTGAAGAGCCTCGCGGCGATGAACGCCCTGCTCAAGGAGTGGGCCCCCCTGGTCTCCGCCGCCGACCGCCCGGTCTTCGAGCAGATGCTGAAGGATGCCGCTGCCTTCACCACGCTTCGCGGCGAGCTCGCCAAGCGCGGCGTCGAGGTCTCGCCGAAGGCCGCGGCCGAACTCGGCTTCAACGACGAGAACCGGGCGAACCGCAAGGCCTTCCAGGCCGGCGTCGACTCCCTGGTGCAGCGCAGCCGCGCCCAGGTCGAGGCGATCGACAGGGCGACCGACGATCTCTACGCCGAGCGCCTGAAGTTGCTCCTCCTGATCGCGCTCGGCGGGGCCCTGGCCTGCGCCGCGCTCGGCGGCTTCGTCGGCTATCGTCAGATCTCGCGGCCCCTCGGCGCCGTCTCGGCGGCGATCCGCAGGCTCTCGGAGGGCGACCACAACCTGCCGGCGATACGCCCGACCCGCGACGAGATCGGCGCGATCTGGCGCAGCATGCAGGTCTTCGCCGCCTCGATGCAGGAAGCGGCCGACCTGCGCCGCAACCAGGATCTCGCGAGCGTCGAGGCCGGCACGCGCAAGCGCGCGGAGATGAACGGTCTCGCCGATCGCTTCCAGGGCAGCGTCGGCGGCCTCGTGCGCAACCTCGCGGGCGCCGCCTCCGAACTGGAGCAGACCGCCCGCACCATGGCGGCCAACGCCGAGCAGACGAACCGCCAGTCGAGCGCCGTGATGGCGGCGGCCAACGAGACCTCGATGAACGTCCAGGCTGTCGCCACCGCGACGGAGGAACTCGCCGCCACCGCCAACGAGATCGGCATGCAGGTCACCCAGACCTCGCAGGCCGCGGCCGGCGCCGTCGAGAGCGCGCGCCGCACCAACGAGCGGGTGCAGATGCTCGCCCGCAGCGCCTCCAGCATCGGCGAGGTCGTGGCGCTGATCTCGAACATCGCCGGGCAGACGAACCTGCTCGCGCTCAACGCGACGATCGAGGCGGCGCGCGCCGGCGAGGCGGGGCGCGGCTTCGCCGTGGTGGCGAGCGAGGTGAAGGAGTTGGCCTCCCAGACGGCCCGCGCCACCGACGAGATCACGGCGCAGATCGCGACCATCCAGGACGCCACCCGCGACACGGTGGGCGCCATCGGCGAGATCAGCGACACGATCGGCACTGTGCACCAGATCGCCCTCGGCGTGGCCGCGGCGGTCGAGGAGCAGCAGGTCGCGACCCAGGAGATCGCCCGCAGCGTCAACGACGCCGCCCGCGGCACCCAGGCCGTCACCGAGACGATGGCGCAGGTCCAGCGCGCGGCGCTCCAGGCCGGCAGCGGCGCCACGCAGGTGCTGGCCGCCGCGGGCGACCTCAACCGCCAGTCGGAGACGCTCGGCCGCGAGGTCGACGGCTTCGTCAGCGGCGTGCGCGCGGCCTGAGCCCGCGAAAAGCGCGGCCGCGCCTTTCGGGGGCGGCCGCGGACGCCTAAATCCCCGCCATGACGGCCGTCAGTGCCCGCGTGAACGCGGGCCGGCCGGCAGGGGCGTGGCCGGTGGACGACAGGGACTTCCTTCAGCGCGCGGTGGCCCGCGGCATCGTGAGCGAGGCGCAGGCCACCGCGCTCGCCGCACTGCGCCGCGAGGAGGCGCCGCCGATCTCCACCGATCTCACGGACGACGACGAGCGCGTCCGCTTCGTCACCGGCTTCGCCGACATCTTCGTCACGATCGGCCTCATCCTCGTCCTCGGCACGACCGGCGTGCTCGCGTCCAGCGCTCTGGGCACCCCGGCCGCGGCCGCCCTCGTCGCGGCGCTGTCCTGGGGGCTCGCGGAGGTGTTCTCCCGCCGGCGCCGGATGGCGCTGCCGAGCATCGTCCTCCTGGCAAGCTTCGTCTGCGCGGCCTTCGCGGCGGTGGGCAGCGCGATCTCCGCCGACCTGCGCTTCTGGTCCATCGTCGAGGGCCGCGCGGCCCCCTCCGAGGCGGGCATCCTCGCCCAGATCGCCGCCGCGGCGGTCTCGGGCGTTCTCGCGGCCCTGCACTACCGGCGCTTCCGCGTGCCCATCACCGTCGCGGCGGGCGTCGCGGTGCTCGTCGTGGGCGCTTTCGGCCTGCTCGACGCTCTGCTGCCGGCCGAGATGCCTTTTCTCCGCTCCGGCCTCGCCGCCGGTCTCGGCCTCGCCGTGTTCGCGCTCGCCATGCGCTTCGACCTCTCGGATCCGGAGCGGGTGACGCGGCGCACTGACCTCGCCTTCTGGTTGCATCTTCTGGCGGCGCCGCTCATCGTCCACCCCGTGCTGGGGTTTATCCAGGCGGACGGATCGGGGCCTGCCACCGCCTCCCTGGTGCTTGCGATCGTGCTCGGCCTCGCCGTGGTCGCCCTTGCGACGGACCGCCGCGCGATCCTCGTCTCAGGCCTGATCTATGCCGGTGTCGCGCTCGGGACCCTGATCAGCGAGGCGGGGTTCGAGAACTGGGCCATCGCCTACAGCCTGCTCGTGCTGGGGCTGTTCGTGCTGGGCCTGAGCATCGCCTGGAAGGACTTGCGGCGCCTCGTGCTGAACCGCCTTCCCCCCTCGTTCGCGGCCCGCCTGCCGCATCCGATAGGAGCCCGATGACCACCTTCTCACCCCGCGAGATCGTCTCCGAACTCGATCGCTTCATCGTCGGTCAGCACGATGCCAAGCGCGCCGTCGCGATCGCCCTGCGCAACCGCTGGCGCCGCCAGCAGCTCAAGGGTCCGCTGCGCGAGGAAGTGGCGCCGAAGAACATCCTGATGATCGGCCCCACCGGCTGCGGCAAGACTGAGATCGCCCGGCGCCTCGCCCGGCTCGCGGGCGCGCCCTTCCTGAAGGTCGAGGCGACGAAATTCACCGAGGTCGGCTATGTCGGCCGCGACGTCGAGCAGATCGTGCGCGACCTCGTGGAGGTCGGAATCGGCCTGCGTCGCGAGGAGAAGCGCCGCGAGGTCAAGGCGAAGGCCGAGGCCGCCGCCGAGAACCGCATCCTCGACGCGCTCGTCGGCCCCACCGCGAGCCAGGCCACCCGCGACAGCTTCCGCAAGAAGCTCCGGAACAGCGAGCTCGACGACAAGGAGGTCGAGCTGGAACTCGCCTCCGGTGCGCCGGCCGGCCTGCCGATGTTCGAGATCCCCGGCGTGCCCGGCGCCTCGATGGGCGCGATCAACATCGGCGACATGCTGGGCAAGGCGCTCGGCGGCGGGAAGGGCAAACCGCGCCGCATCACCGTGCGCGACGCCTACGCGCCGCTGCTGGCGGAGGAATCCGACAAGCTCGTCGACAACGACGCCCTGATCCAGGAGGCGGTCCGCGAGGTCGAGGACAACGGCATCGTCTTCCTCGACGAGATCGACAAGATCTGCGCCCGCGAGGGCCGCGCGGGCGCCGACGTCTCCCGCGAGGGCGTGCAGCGCGACCTGCTTCCGCTCATCGAGGGCACGACGGTTGCGACCAAGCACGGGCCGGTGAAGACCGACCACGTCCTCTTCATCGCCTCGGGCGCCTTCCATGTCTCGAAGCCCGCCGACCTCCTGCCCGAACTCCAGGGCCGGCTTCCGATCCGCGTCGAGCTCAACCCTCTCACCGTCGACGATTTTCGGCAGATCCTCACCTCCACGGAAGCGAGCCTGCTGAAGCAGACGGTCGCGCTGATGGAGACCGAGGGCGTCGATCTGGTCTTCACGGAGGACGCGGTCGACGCGCTGGCCCGCGTCGCCGTCGAGGTGAACGGCTCGGTCGAGAATATCGGTGCCCGCCGCCTGCAGACGGTTCTGGAGCGGGTGATCGACGACATCTCCTTCACGGCGACCGACCGGTCGGGCGAGACGGTCACGATCGACGCGACCTACGTCCGCGACCGGGTCGAGAGCCTGGCGGCGAACGCGGACCTGAGCCGCTTCATCCTGTAGCGCCCGGCGCCCCGCCGGGGGCGCCGGGTCGCGCCGTCAGGCCGCGACGGCCTTGAGGAAGCGGCCGATCTCGGCCTCGAGGCCCGCCGCCACGTCCTCCACCGAGGAGGCGGCGGATTCGACCGTCGCCGCCATCTCGGACGTGCGCTGCGCGGCGCTCGACACGGTGCCGAGGTCTCGGGCGATGGCGACGCTCGTCGCTGCGGTCTCGCCGACGTTGCGGGAGATCTCCTCCGTGGCCGCCCCTTGCGCGGCGACGGCCTCCGAGATGTCGGCGGTCGTGGCGCTGATCGAGCCCATCCGGCTCGTCATGCGGCCGATCGCGTCGACGGCGACGCCGGTGGCGTCCTGCACCCGCGCGACCTGCGCGGCGATCTCGTCGGTGGCGCGCGCTGTCTGGCCGGCGAGCTGCTTGACCTCGGCGGCGACCACCGCGAAGCCGCGGCCCGCCTCGCCGGCACGCGCCGCCTCGATGGTGGCGTTGAGCGCGAGCAGGTTAGTCTGCTCGGCCACCGCCCGGATCAGGCCGACCACGTCGCCGATGCGCTGGGCGGAGGCGGTCAGGTCGCCGACCTGCGCGTTCATCGCCTCGGCCACGCCGAGGGCGCCTTCGACCTCGCCCTTCGCCCGCCCGATCCGGCCCTGGATCTCGGCGATCGAGGCAGCGAGCTCCTCGGCCGCGCTCGCGACGGTCTGCACGTTGGCCGAGGTCTCCCGCGAGCCGGCCGATGCGCCGTCGATCGCCGCGTTGGCCTGCGCCGAGACGGCGCTCATCGCCGCCGCGCGCTCGCGCATCTCGCCGGTGCGCGCGTTGAAGGTCGCGATCGACTGCTGCACCCGGACCCGGAAGCGCTCGACCTCGCCGTCGAGCAATTCGCGGCGCTGACGCTCGCACTCGCTCGCGCTGCGCTGATCGGATTCGAGGCTGCGGGCGCGCCGGCTGGTGTCGCGCAGGGAGCCGAGGGCGCGGGCCACTGCGCCGATCTCGTCGCGGCGATCCTGCGAGGGGATCGGCGCGTCGAGGTCACCCTCGGCGAGGCGGGTCGTGCGCGCCGCGATCTCGTTGAGGGGCCGGAACATACGCACCGCGACCGGTATCATGACGAGGCAGGCGAGCACGGCCACCGCGAGGCTGACGAGCGCCATGGTCCACATCGTGGCGCTGTAGTCGGCGTGGTACCGCTCCAGCGGGATGCCGACGTAGAGGATGCCGTTGACGCTGCCGGCTTTGTCGAAAGTCGGGTGGTAGACCGTGTAGAAGGGCCGCCCGAACAGGACGACGCTGCCCGAATAGGCCTGTCCCGCCCGGATCGCGGCCTGCGCCGGATGGTCGGCGGCGAGAGCCGTCCCGACGGCGCGCTCGCCGTTCTCCTTCTTCACGTTCGTGATGCGGCGGACGTAGCGGTCGGCACCGGCCTCGCGGGCGAACACCGTGGCGTTGCCGCCGATGTAGCCCGTCGCGTCGTCGACCACCGAGAGGTCGCCGAGCGTGCCGAGATCCGGGGTCGTGACGCGCGCGACCCGGGATCCGTCGAGCCCGACCGACGCGCCCGCGACCTTGCCGGCGAAGACGAGGGCCAGCGTCCGGATGTGGGTCTCGGCCTCGGCACGCTGCTTTTCCTCGATCTGTGACCAGATCTGATGGCTCGTTGCGGCGAGCAGAATGCCGACCGTCAAGACAATCGCGGCACCGGCTAGGAGAATGATCTTGGTGGTGAGGCTTCGAAGCCGGTGCATGGCGAACTCTTGCGGCGGAAGGTCTTCAATGGACACTTGTTCTACCAGCCGTGCCTTACGTCTCCTTTAAGTCCGCCGCAGTTCGCCGACCGCGCGGCTCCTCAGGCCGTCCACACCTGACCGGGCCGCATCGGCAGGAAGCGCTCCTCCGGGTGCCCGGCTTCTCGCAGCGCCGCGGCGAGGGCTTCCGGCGGTCGCTCGACGCCCTCGTCGGTCAGGCGAAAGGTTCCCCAATGGTGGCCGAGGGCCTGCTCCGCGCCGAGAAGACCCACCGCCGCGACCGCGTCATGCGGGTTCATGTGCTGCGGCTGCATGAACCAGCGCGGCTCGTAGGCGCCGATCGGCAGCGTGGCGAGGCGCGGGGCGCCGAAACGCTCGCGCACCGCGCGGAAGATCCCGCCGTCGCCGAGCCCACTGTCGCCGACGTGGTAGTGGACGCCGTGAGGCCCGGTGATCACGTAGGCGCACCAGAGCGCCATGCGCCTGTCGTTGAGGCCCCGCGCCGACCAGTGGTTCGCCGGCACGAGGTGGACCGAGAGGCCGCCGCCGAGATCGACGCTCTCGCCCCAGTCCCGCGGCTCCACGTGCATCGTCTCGTCGTAGGATCGCAGGATCGCGTCGTTGCCGAGGGGCGCCACGATCAGGGGCTGGTGCGCCTGCCAGAGCCGTGCGACGGCTGGCCCGTCGAGGTGGTCGTAGTGATTGTGAGTGATCAGCACAGCGTCGATCGGCGGCAGGTCGGCGAAGGCGACCCCGGGCGGGTTGACGCGCTTCGGCCCAGCGAAGGCGACCGGGCTCGCACGCTTGGCGAAGACCGGGTCGACCAGGATGTTGCGGCCCGCCACCTGGAACAGGTAGCTCGCGTGGCCGATCAGCGCGACGCGCAGGGCATCCGAGCGCTCGGGCGGCTTGTCGGCGGCGAAGGGGCTCGGGAAGCTCTTCGGCCATGCCTCGCCCTGGCGCGCGAGCTGCCAGCGGATGACCTCGGCGAGATCCTTGTCGGCCGCCTGCTCGGGGCTGTGGAAGCGGACCCCGTCGAAATGGTCGCTCTTCGGGCCCTGGTAATAGGGATTGCGGCTGCGCCGGTGGGCGGCGTAGCCGACGCCGCCGAGGGTCATCACCGTGGCGGCGCTGGCGGCCGCGAGGAGGCTTCGCCGTTTCATCGGCGGTGAGATGGCGGGGGCCTGCGTCCCGTCAAGGCGCCGGGCCTGCGTGCCGCAGCCGCCGGCATCTCAGGAGCGCCAGCGCAGCTCCTGCGGCTGCAGCGGGTTCGCGAAGGCACGCCCCTCGCGGGCGGCCTGCAGCGCCTCGCGCTTCAGGCGGAAGTACCATTGCGAGGGCAGGTCCCCCTGGCCGAACAGGACCATGGTGGGCTTCCGGTCAAGGCCGGCCTGGGCGTGCTGGAGAACCTGCTGGTCCTGGGTCAGGAACTGGCGCATCAGCAGCTTGGCGAGCGGCTGCAACGGCTTGAGGGCCGGCATGCTGAAGTAGAGGGCGTTCGTCAGCAGCGTCCGGTTCTGGGTCAGCGGCGTCGCGAAGGTGTAGTTCGCCACCCGCTTCGAGCCGGCCCGGATCCGCTCCAGGCGCACGCCCGGCAACCGGAACTCGATCTCGACGTCGGGCACGCCGCCCAGCAGCCGGTAGACGGGCGAACTCTTGGTGGTGGCGTGGCTCGTCATCGTGAAGCCGTGCGGCGTCGGCCTGAAGGACTTCACCTTCTCGCGCAGCTCCTTCGAGGGCCGGAACCACCAGGAATCGTGCACGAAGGCGACATGGCCCGGATCGACGAGGCTGAGCGTCGTGAGATCGAAGGAGGCCTCGACCTCGAGCTCCACCACGACGCGGCCCGCGGGCTCGAAGTTGAGCTCCGGCACGGCCGGCACGTCGGCGCTCGCGGGTCCAAGGTTCGGGTTGACCCAGGCGAAGCCGGCGCTCTCCCGCACGGGGAAGCGCTGCACGACGATGCGCGAGAAATCGGCCGCGTCGGAGGCCGAGAGGGTCGGCACGTCGCGGCAGCGCCCGTCCGTGCCGAAGCGCCAGCCGTGGAACGGGCAGGTCAGGGAAGCCCCGTCGAAGCGCCCCTTGGAGAGCGCCATGCCGCGATGCGGGCAGCGGTCGCGCAGGGCGAACGGCGTGCCCGCGGCGTCGCGCCCCATCACGATCAGCTCACCGTTGAGGGGGACGGAGCGGAGCTTGCCGGCCGTCAGCGCTTCCGACCGCCCGACGCAGTACCACGCGTCCGGCAGCGGCTGGCGCATGGCGTCGGGATCGAGGGCGGCCTCGTCCGCGGCGCGGAGGGTCTGGAGGGAGGCGTTCGACACGAGTGACCAAGGCCCGGGCGGCCGCGGGGCGCGGCCCTCGCGCGGCCGGCCGGTCCGCGCCGGCCCTCTTTAGGCCGCCGCGACGGCGCTGGCCAGCCGCGGCCCGGCAGCGGCGAGAGGGCGCAGGTGCCCTCCCGGTCCGGCCTCTTTTCATCCCGTGTGCGGTTTCCTACCTTCGGGCTTCCCGCAACCAACGAAAGGAGGTGATCCAGTGTCTCATTGTCATCAGCCGCGGTCGTCGGCTTTCCGGACCTGGTTCGTCGCCTCCGGCGCCCTCGCGTAGAGCGTCAGAGATCCGAGCGAGACAGTTTCGGCCGGACCGCGGTTCGGCAATGGAAGGGCCGCCCCATCGGGCGGCCCTTCGGCTTTTCCGGCAGTGTGAGTGCGCGTCTCAGCGCTTCTGGAACAGCGGCTGCGCCAGGGCCTCGGCGCGGGCACGCCAGAGGTCACGCTCCTCGCGGACGGAGTCCAGGGCGCTCATCTCCTCCTGAACGTGCGCGCGAAGGTCGCGGATCTCCTGGGCGAGCATCGCCTGGAGCTGGGCGTAGCGGTCGGTCTCGACCCGCAGCTTCGCCTTGAGCATCAGGTTCTCGGCCATCAGTTCGGACACGTCCTCGGCCTCGGCCAGGGCGCGGGCGGGCTCCGCCAGCGGGCGCTCCGCAGGGTTGCGCTCGGTCTGGGACGCGTTCGGCGGCACGAGGCGCGGGGCCCAGCTCGGAGGCTCGGCGGCGCGCGGCGCCTCCGGACGGGCGGCCGGCTTCTCGGCGGCGGCCGGCGTATGGGCCTTCATGGCGGCGAGCCAGTCGCGCAAGGGGCCCGGAGCCGGGCGGCCGCTCTCGTGCGAGCTGTACTGACGGGCGGGTTCCGACATCGACGGGCGTCCTTGCGATCTCGAAGCCATCCGACCAGATCATGCTTAATGAAGCGTAAAGCTTAACGGGGCCCTTCTGATCCGATGCGGGAATTTGACTTTTCGGCCACACGCGCCTAAGGCCCGCGCTCCCAATCCGACGCATCGACGTCAACCCGAACGCCGACCGGCCCGAGAGGCCGGAGGTCAACGCCCGACAGCGCGTCCGCGCCCTCGGGCGTGTTCTGCGTTGGACGAAGCGCGTCCTGCCCCGGTGTGTCGAAGCCATGACGCCAGCACACGAGACCGCCCTGCGCATCGAGGATGCGATCAACGAGACCTGCCCGTGGTCCGGCAAGCCGGTCGCGGCGGATTCGCTGACGCTCTACAACGGCGCCGTCGTCGGGTTCTGCAACCCGGAGTGCCGGGACAAGTTCGCCCGCGCCGTGCAGAGCTTCGAGGCCGCGCTCCAGGCCCGCCGGGTCGAGAAGGCGGGGCTCCACCAGTGACCCACGGAATCGCCTGACCATGTTCGAAGGCCTGTCCGACCGCCTCTCCGGAATCCTCTCCGGGCTGACGCGCCGCGGCGCCCTGACCGAGGCCGACGTCACCGCCGCCATGCGCGAGGTGCGCCGCGCCCTCCTCGAGGCCGACGTGGCTCTGGAGGTGGTGCGCGGCTTCACCGACCGGGTCCGCGAGAAGGCGGTGGGTGCCACCGTCCTCAAGTCGGTCACGCCCGGGCAGATGGTCGTCAAGATCGTCAACGACGAGCTCGTGGCGATGCTGGGCGAGCAGGCCGAGGTGATCGACCTCAACGCGCCCGCCCCCGTCGCCATCCTGATGGTCGGCCTCCAGGGCTCGGGCAAGACGACGACCACCGCCAAGATCGCCCGCCGCCTGACCGAGCGCGAGCGCCGCCGCGTGCTCCTCGCCTCCCTCGACACCCGCCGCCCGGCCGCCATGGAGCAGCTCGCCGTGCTGGCCGGCCAGGTCGGCGTCGAGAGCCTGCCGATCATCCCCGGCCAGTCGGCGGTGCAGATCGCCAAGCGCGCCATGGACGCGGCCCGCCTCGGCGGCTTCGACGTGGTGATGCTCGACACCGCCGGCCGCACCACGGTCGACGAGGCCCTGATGACCGAGGCCGCCGAGGTGAAGGCGGCGGCCAAGCCCCACGAAGTGCTGCTCGTCGCCGACGCGCTCACCGGCCAGGACGCGGTCAACACCGCCCGCGCCTTCGACGGGCGCCTCGGCGTCACCGGCATCGTGCTGACCCGCATGGACGGCGATTCCCGCGGCGGCGCGGCGCTCTCCATGCGCGCTGTCACCGGCAAGCCGATCAAGCTCGTCGGCACCGGCGAGAAGGTCGACGCGCTGGAGGAGTTCCACCCGGCGCGCGTGGCCAACCGCATCCTCGGCATGGGCGACATCGTCTCCCTGGTCGAGAAGGCGGCGGAGACGATCGACGCCGAGCAGGCGATGCGCACCGCCGAGAAGATGCGCAAGGGCAAGTTCGACCTCGAGGATCTCTCGATGCAGCTCGCCCAGATGGAGAAGATGGGCGGCATCGGCGGCCTCATGGGCATGCTGCCGGGCATGGGCCAGATCAAGAAGCAGGTCGAGGGCGCGAACCTCGACGAGAAGATGTTCAAGCGCCAGCGGGCGATCATCTCCTCGATGACCCCGCAGGAGCGCAAGAACCCCGACCTCCTCAAGAACTCGCGCAAGAAGCGCATCGCGGCGGGCGCGGGCGTGAAGGTCGAGGAGATCAACAAGCTCCTCAAGATGCACCGGACCATGGCCGACATGATGAAGGCGATGGGCTCGGGCAAGCGCGGGATCGGTCAGGCGCTCGGCTCGATGTTCGGCCTCGGCGGCGGTGGGATGCCGGGCGGCATGCCGGCCCTGCCCCCGGGCATGCCGGAGCCGACGCCGGAGCAGATCGCGCAGATCGAGAAGCAGTTCGGCGGCAAGCTGCCGCCGATGCCGTCGGGCCTCGGAGGTCCGGGCGGCGGCAAGATGCCGGGCCTTCCGGGGCTCGGCGGGCCGAAGGTGCCGGGTCTGCCCGGCCTCGGCGGGTTCCCGTTCGGGAAGAAGAAGTAGGCTGGCGACGCTCCCCTCGCCTCCATCTCACAACGCACAGTCAGGAGTTCGAAGCATGTCCCTCAAGATCCGCCTCACCCGCGGCGGCGCCAAGAAGCGCCCCTACTACCGCATCGTCGTGGCCGATTCCCGCGCCCCGCGCGACGGCCGCTTCATCGAGAAGGTCGGCGTCTACGACCCCATGAAGGCCAAGGACGATCCGGCCCGCGTTCAGCTCGAGACCGACAAGATCCAGGCGTGGCTCACCAAGGGCGCCCAGCCGACCGACCGCGTCCTGCGCTTCCTCGACGCCGCCGGCCTCGCCAAGCGCCCGGCCCGCAACAACCCGAAGAAGGCCGAGCCCGGCGAGAAGTCCAAGGAGCGCGCGGCCAAGCGCGCCGAGGCGGCCGCCGCCCCGGCCGAGGACGCCGCGGCCTGAGGCCCGGACGATGGCGCGCCGTCCCGGCGGACATCCACCCCGCGGGGACGGCGCCCGCCGCGCGAGGCCGCCGCGCCTCGCGCCCGATTCCGAGACTTCGCCGCGGCCCTCGGCCGCCGGGGCGAGTCCGGCCCCCGCCGCACCCGACCCGGACCTCGTCCTGATGGGCGAGTTCGGGCGGGCGCACGGGCTCAACGGCGAGGTCCGCCTGAAATCCTACACGGCCGATCCCGTGGCGATCGCGGCCTACGGCCCGCTCAGCACCCTCGACGGCCGCAGCATCGAGATCGCGAGCGCCCGCCCGGCGCCCGGCTCCGCGCCGGACCTCCTCGTCGCGCGGGTGAAGGGCGTCGCCGACCGGAACGGCGCCGAGGCATTGAACCGCCTCGCCCTCTACGTGCCGCGCGAGCGTCTCGGCGAGGCGGATGCGGAGGACGAGTTCTTCACCGCCGACCTCGTCGGCCTGACCGTTGTCGACGTGGTGGGCCAGACGCTCGGCAGCATCGTCGCGGTGCCGAACTACGGCGGCGGTGACCTCCTGGAGATCCGTCCCGAGGGCGGCGGCCCGACTGCGCTCCTGCCCTTCACCAAGGCGTTCGTGCCGAGCCTCGACCTCCCGGACGGCCGTGTCACGGTCGACCCACCCGAGGATCTGTTCGCGCCCGCCGGCCCGAAGCCGCCGAACGAGCCGGCCTGAGGCGCTACTTCGCGCCCCGGCTCGCCTCGTCCCGGCAGGGGCGGATCGTGCGCGGGTCCGGGCGCGTCTCCGGTGCGGGCGCCTCGAAGATCGCGAGATAGCCGACGTCCCCTTCGAGAACCGTGAAGCCGGTCTCGCGGTAGCCCGCGGCTGCGAGCTCGCAGCGCAGGAGTGCGGGCGGTGTGCCGTGGCGCGAGGGGATGTCGTCGGCGTCCACGATGCCGACCCGGCCACCCGGCTTCATCGCGGCGGCGAGGTTGTGCAGGAGCCCGAAGGGCTGGCTGATCTCGTGGTACATGTGGACCAGAACGGCCGCGTCGACGGAGGCTGGCTTCAGCCTTGGGTCGTGGGGCTCGCCCCGCACCACCGTGATGTTGCGCAGGCCCGCTTTCTGCACCCGCTTCTGAAGGTCGGCGAGGTAGCGCGGCGTCACGTCCTCGGCGAGCACGCGGCCCTGCGGCCCGACGCGCTCGGAAAGCCGCAGGGTGTAGTAGCCGCTGCCCGCGCCGATATCGGCGACGGTCTGCCCCGGAGCAATGCCCATCAGGCGCGCAACCTGCCCGACCTCGTCCGCCTTCTCGCGCTCCTTCTCCAGCGCCCACTGCGCGGCGACGATCTCGGCGACGGGACGGTCGGGCTTCGGGAAGGCGGAGGCCGGCGCGCCCGGCGGCCCGAGCGGCTCCGCGGCGGAAGCCGGAGTTGCCAGCGCCGCCAGGAGCGCGAGAGGGAGGAGGCCGTTTCGCGACATGCGGGTCCCGAGGATTGGCGGGTCCGTCTCCCGGATCCGCCGGCGTGAGGCAGGATAAGGCAGCGGCGGCGGTTCTGGATCCCGGATCCGCGCTGTGCGAGGCCCGGCATGACGCCGCGGCTTCCGGCGCCTCCGGCCATTGACCCTGGACGGCCGCACGCGCCATGACCGCTCGCATGTCCACGAACGACGCCAGCGCCCCCTGGCAGGCCACCGTGCTCACCCTCTACCCCGAGATGTTCCCGGGCCCGCTCGGCGTCTCCCTGTCGGGGGACGCGCTCGACCGCGGCGCCTGGGCGCTCACCGCCCGCAACATCCGCGGTCACGGGCTCGGCCGTCACCGCAGCGTGGACGACACGCCCGCGGGCGGCGGCGCCGGGATGGTGCTGCGCTGCGACGTGCTCGCCGCAGCCATCGACGCGGCCTCGGGCCCCGGCGACCCGCGCCCGCGCCTCCTGATGTCGCCCCGCGGCCGCCCGCTGACGCAGGAGCGCGTGCGGGCGCTCGCCGCCGGCCCCGGCCTCGTCGTGGTCTGCGGGCGCTTCGAGGGCGTGGACGAGCGCGTCATCGCGGGCCGCGGGCTTGAGGAGGTCTCGATCGGCGACTACGTGCTCTCGGGCGGCGAGATCGCCGCGATGGTGCTCATCGACGCCTGCGTGCGGCTGCTGCCCGGCGTGATGGGTAAGGAGGCATCCGGCGTCGAGGAGAGCTTCGAGAACGGCCGGCTCGAGTACCCGCACTACACGCGCCCCCGCGACTGGGAGGGCCGTGCCATCCCGGAGGTGCTCACCGGCGGCAACCACGCGGCCATCGCCCGCTGGCGCGCGGACGAGGCACTACGGCTGACCCGCGAGCGGCGGCCGGACCTGCTCGACCGGGCGTGACCCGCCTCACGGACAGATTGCCGATTTGTGACACATCCGGGTGATCGCGCGGCTTTCACGCGTTCGCAGCTTGCTTTCGCAACGAAGTTCCAGCATCCCGGTCGGCGGGACACTCCTCCCCAACGAGGAGCGCCCATCTGTAAGGATGGATCACATGTCGAACCGGCCCAAAACGCGCCCG
>NZ_BJZU01000007.1 GCF_007992195.1 Methylobacterium oxalidis
CATCGGGTACGCGGCCGACCCCTACGACTGCGCCGAAGGGGCGGACGCGCTGGTCCTGGTGACCGAGTGGGACGCGTTCCGGGCGCTCGACTTCGATCGGCTGAAGGCGGTCATGGCCGAACCTGTGGTTGTCGACCTGCGCAACGTCTACCGCCCCGAGGACATGGGCCGCCGAGGTCTCAGATACACCAGCGTCGGACGCCAAATGTAAAACAGCTCAAATCACCGAATACAAGCTCAGTCATTCTGACGCAATAACATACCGGCGCGCGTGAGAGATGACGCGCCCCTAAGCAACATCGACTTATCCACAACAAGACGAACACAATACGGGCGGACCAGCTTCTCAGAAGTTTGACTCCGAACCATTGGAGATAATTCCCGTGGCGAAATTAGCTTTCCGTTTTCCGCAACCTTCGACAATCTCAGCCCGGAAGAAATTGATCGCGCAAGCACGAGAAATCTCGAGAAGCATTTACTTCGACAAGCATTACTACGCAAAAATATCCGGCATTTCGACTGACGTAGACCCAGCTGTACATTATATCACCGTCGGAGCGGATCTCCGCCTCAATCCATCGGAACACTTTGACACCAGTTTCTATCTCGACAGGTACACTGACGTACGTCAAAGCGCAGAAAATCCGCTAGTCCATTATCTTCAACATGGCTCGAGCGAAGGGCGGCTTCCAAGTCTATCCTTCGACCGGGAACTATTCCTACTTCATCATCCCGATCTTCCCAAAAGTGGCAATGATGCTGCCGCTAGCTGCCTCCGTCTTCATGGGTCCTACCGATGGCAGTCGCCCGATAAGCCATTGTGGCATTCCCAACCACTATTTAACGCTGCCTGGTATCTCGCCTCGTCACCAGATCTCTCTATCAACCTGGAGGACGCGCTCCACCACTATCTGAAGATTGGCTGGTTGGAAGGCAGAGATCCAAACCCTCTATTCGATACCGATTGGTATCTTGCAGCACACAAAGATGTGGCCGCGGCAGGAATGAACCCACTCGTTCACTATCAATCCGCCGGCTACCTCGAGAGCCGACGACCCAATCCTCTTTTCGATATCGATTGGTATTTGAACGCCTATCCCGACATCAGACGGGAGAGAGTCGATCCTCTTCAGCACTTCATAAGACACGGAGAAGCTGAGGGCCGTGACCCACATCCGAGATTTAGCACTCGGTGGTATAAGGGTGCGTATCCAGAAAGTGCATCCTACGCGTGGGGTGTCTTCGCGTACTACTTCCGCATCGGACGAGCGAACGGCACCAAGCCTCATCCTGAACTCGCCGACCTGCTTATCGTTCCCCCGAAGAGTCAACAAAATGTATCACTTGTTGAAAGACCGCCTGCAACCACCATTAGCACTTACGACTCGTGGCTCGAAGTAAATCCGTTCTCAAGCCGAGACCGTATGTCGTTGGTGAAGCGACTGGATGTAAGCCAATCACAGCTTCCGCTGATTTCAGTTGTAATGCCGGTATTCAAGTCAAACAAATCTCACTTGATATCTGCAATTGAAAGCGTAATCGATCAAATATACTCTAACTGGGAACTTTGCATCTGCGACGACGCCAGCAACGACGAAGGAATTACGCATCTCCTTAAGAGATATTCGGGGATGGACAGTCGAATAAAATTCACGACGTCCCCCACAAACGAGAACATCAGTGCAGCAACAAATAGAGCAATGTCGCTTGCAACCGGCGAAATAGTCGCCTTGCTTGACCACGACGATCTTCTTCACCCGGCGGCGCTCGGGGAAATCGCACTTTGCTACAGCAATAATCCCAATGTCGATATCGTATATAGCGATGACGACAAGATTAATTTGGAAAACAAGAGGTACGCGCCCCAGTTTAAGCCAGGCTGGAGCCCGATACTACTGCTTAGCTTCATGTACATGAGCCATCTTTTTACGTTCCGAAGAAACCTATTCGATAAAGTTGGCGGATTCCGACTCGGTTTTGAGGGTTGTCAGGATTTCGACTTGGCATTACGCATGAGCGAGATTGCACGAACTGTCGAGCGTATTCCTCAAGTACTTTATCATTGGCGAGCGGCTGAGGGGTCTACCGCACTGAGCGCGGACACCAAGCCGGAAGCATTCGCACGAGGTCAGCGTGCTGTACAAGAGGCGTTCGATCGCCGTGGGATAAAAGCTAAAGTAGCACAACCGTCGTTCGCCAAAGCGGCGCGCCTCGGCATATTTGAACCAATCTTCCCGGACGACGGGCCGAAGGTTACAATAATCATACCAACCAGAGACAAAGTGGAGCTTCTTCGCAGATGCGTCGACTCAATCAGACTCACGAAATACAAAAATTACGACATTCTGATAGTTGACAATGAAAGTTCCGAACCGGAAACATTGACCTACTTGGCGAACTGTGACGCCGAAATTCTGCGAATTGCGTCTCCAGAAACCGGTTTTAGCTTCTCTCACCTTATAAATGCTGGCGTGGCAGCAGCCGCGGGAGAGTATGTACTCTTACTCAATAATGACACTGAGGTTATTAGCCCAGGGTGGCTTTCACAGATGGTCGGGTACGCTCAAATGGAGCAGGTTGGCGCCGTCGGCGCACGGCTTATGTATGAAGACAGCCGGCTACAGCACGGCGGGATTACACACGGCCTGCACGAAGGAATGGCAGGTCACTCCTTCAAACTACTTGCGAATTACGACCATGGGTACATGTCTCTTGCGAAAGTGAGCCGAGAAACTGCAGGTGTGACTGCTGCCTGTATGCTGACGCCGCGCCACTTGTTCATACGCATGGGTGGACTGGACGCAAACAACTTCAATGTTGCATACAACGACGTTGATTATTGCTACAGGTTGGTCGACGCGGGCTATTTCTGCGTCCAGTGCGCATCCGCTGAATTGTATCACTACGAAGGCAAAACGCGCGGTTTTAGCGACAATCCCCTCGAGGAACTCGCCATGAGGAAAAAGTATTCCGCGCGGGTTGATAAATGGTACAATCCAAATCTTTCCTTAAAAAATGAGCAGTTCGAGGTAGCGAGGCACCATCTGCACGTTCCCTCCGATGAAACACCACGAGTTCTGTTCGTTAGTCACAATCTCAATCATGAAGGAGCCCCAAACAGCCTCTTCGAACTCTCGAACGGGCTGAAAACTATCCAGGCCGTCGATCCAGTCGTCATATCACCGTATGATGGACCGCTGAAGGACCGTTACGGAGCGGCGGGAATACCAGTTCACATCACACGCACTCCACTGACCGATTGGCCAGCCGAGGAAGCTTGGAACGCAGAAATCAAGCGCATGGCGCAGTCCTTTCTGTACGCAGGAATCCAAGTCGTTGTCGCTAATACCGCCGACAGCTTTTGGGCCGTAGAGGTTGCACGAGTTGCAAACTTACCCTGTATTTGGATTATTCGCGAAAGTGAACCATGGCAGACCTACTTCTCGCACTTCCCTACCCACATTTCCAATGCGGCGTACAATGCATTCGATTATCCCTACAAGACTGTCTTCGTTGCTCGCTCAACAATGGATGCTTGGCGTCCCCTCGACAGCCGGCATTCCTTTAGCCTAATCAGGAATGGCCTCGACACTGAGAAGCTTGTTCAATCCTTCGAGGGTCTTGATCGCAATAAATGCAGAGAAATGATGGGAGTTGCAGATGACGTTTGTGTATTCACATGCGTTGGCACAATCTCAAGCCGGAAGGGCCAGATTGATCTCATTGAAGCGTATACAGCACTGAACCCAGAACTGGCGAGGAGGGCGGCTATTTTCCTCGTCGGCGACAGGCCAGGCGATTACAGCAGTCAGTTGCACAACATAATCCGAGACCTCCCCGAGGAGTTGAGCAGTCGCATACATGTTATTCCAGAGACACCTGCTGCTCGAAGCTATCTGGTAGGATCGGATGTCTTCGTTTGCAGTTCCCGTGTGGAGAGCTATCCGAGAGTAACGCTCGAGGCTATGGCCGCCGGTCTCCCATTAATCTCAACTGGAGTGTGGGGTATCCGCGAGCAAGTTCGCAAAGACTATAATGCTTTTCTCTACGAGCCCGGGGACACAGGCGCATTGGCGACGCACATGAAAAATATGATCAACGAGCCTGAAATGCGGACGTTGTTCGCTTCTCGTTCTAAACCGGTGTTCCAAAGTCTGCCGGATTTCGCTTTCATGCGTGACAGCTACAGAGTAATTATAAGCGAAGCAGTCGGAACTAGATAACGCAGAATTTTTTTCTCGTGTCCCGCCTTGGCTCAGAGAAGCATTAGAGAAGACTGTCGCTAAAGGGTCCCACCCGCAATCATCGGGGGGACCTTAAAGTCGACGCCTAAGCTACGTGCTCGTTCGAGGTGGCCTAGTGTTACCGAAACTCTCAGTCGGTGGGATCTGTGATGTAATAGTAATGAATTTTGATAATCTGCTTTGATTTTGAAAATGCGCGTTACATTGGCGAGCTCGGGCTCTACTGCTGAATCAGGAGTTAAATGTAATCATGTGTGGAATCGCGGGCTACATCGATCCGAACGCTCCGCTTGGTCTGCTCGACCGCCAACTTGGCTGCATCATGCATCGGGGGCCTGACGGAGAAGGCCGTTACGAAGCAGGTGCACTTCATCTAGGAATGCGCCGCCTCTCCATCATTGACCTAGCAGGCGGTTGGCAACCGCTTTACAGCCGTGAAGGTCAAGTTGTCGCCTTCCAAAACGGCGAGATCTACAACTTCAAAGCGCTACGGAACGCTCTGGAAGCCCGCGGTTACTCATTTGTTTCACATAGTGATACCGAGGTTCTGGCCCACGGATATGATGCCTGGGGAATCGAGGGCCTTTTAGATCGCGTGGATGGCATGTTCGCCCTCGCAATAGCTGACTTAGACCGGCGAGTTCTACATCTTGCTCGTGACCGGTTCGGTGAGAAGCCGCTGTACTTCGCATTCAAACCAGGACATTTCGTTTATGGTTCCTCGCTGAAATCCGTTGCAATAACGCCTTGGATCAGAGGCGAGGTGAACGCTTGGGCAGTTCACCGCTATCTTGCCAGCCACTTCGTTAGCGGACGGCAAACGTTGTTGTCTGACGTTTCCAAGGTGCTACCCGGCGAACGTCTGGAAATTAATTTTGATGCTGCTCATGAACCCCGCTTGTACCGCTACTATCGGCCGCAGCTTGAACCTTCGCGCGAGGCTTCAGTAGATGAAATCCGATCTCTGCTTGAGGAAGCGGTTGAGAGTCGATTAGTCTCCGATGTGCCCGTCGGGTTGTTTCTATCAGGGGGAATTGATAGCTCCCTTATTGCAGCACTCGCAGCCCGTCGGCACTCGGACGTGGAGGCGTTTTGTATCGGGTTCGATGATCCTACTGCGGACGAAAGTTCTCATGCCGAGTCTGTAGCACGTCATCTTGGCATTAAATTAAACACCTTTCACTTCGACTCTCGGCGGTTCAGTGAACTTCTCCCAGTTGTCTGTGCGGCACTTGACGAGCCTATCGGAGATCAAGCGCTGCTTCCTGTTCACTGGTTAGCACACGCAGCAGCGTCAAAAGTGAAGGTTGTGCTCTCAGGTGAGGGAGCTGATGAGATATTCGGTGGATACAGCTATTACGCCAGCCGCGCTCGCCAGTTAATTGGTGACTTCTCAGCGGCATACTCCGCGGCTCATGATGTCCGCAGCATGGCTCCTGGGCTTCTGGTGGAATCAGCTGGAGAGACACAGTCTGGATTTCCGCTCCTTACCTATTTGCATGAACGTGAATCGGCAGTGCCCCACGCGGGTTCAGAGCCTGATAAATTTGAACGAGATCTCGTAGAATGGCTTACTTCTGCGCATGATCCCGTCCAGCGAATGGGAGCTGCTGATCTTGCGAGCTGGTTGCCTGATGATCTTTTGATTAAAGCGGATCGGATGACTATGGCCGCCAGTATTGAGGGTCGTGCGCCGTTTTTATCGCGGAAAATTGTTGAGCGCGCGCTCAGTCTTCCTCCGCACCAAAAATACCTTGGTCAGGAAAGCAAAGTTTTACTGCGTGAGTTAGCGCGGAGCCTTTTGCCCCGAGATATCATTGATCGTAAGAAACACGGATTCGTGCTCCCTATGGCGGATTGGGTACAAGATTGGTTCAGATTAAATGGTGGCTTCTCTGCATATGTACGTCAGGGTATAGGCCTTGGTCTTGACCCGGTTGCTCTTACGGAAATTCATAGGGCGCCCGGCAATCACAGCCGGGAACGGCTATGGTTCGCCCTCATCGCGTTGATTGAATGGTGGACCTCATTCAACCGCGACGTAACTGCGGCCCGAAGCCCACTTAGCTCAAAGCTTGCCTAGCCAATGTGTTTGACTTTCGTGACATCCTCGGAGGTCACCCAGCGCAGCAGGCTGTCCATAAAGTTCCATAATGAGGCAATTTCGCCAGCCTGGCTGTCGGAAATTTGTAGAAACTGGGGAACTTTATTCAGTACGCGTACTACGGCGTTGCGGCGTGTGAGGATCTTGCTCGCCTGACGTCATTAGGTAGGTTGGTCTGCACAGCCGAGGTAGCACATGCCGAGGCTCATTGGGGGTGCGCACCGCAGTTCCGGTGCGCATTGCTGGCCCAGATTGGGCGGAGATTTTCGCGGAAACTCTGCGAATGCACCCGCTTATTTCTTTTTTCCAAATTCGCCGTAAGCCACCTGGGAAGAACTCATGAGCACTATCCTTGTCACTGGTGCGGCTGGCTTCATTGGTTTCCATGTTGCTATGAGGCTGTCTGCACGTGGAGAAAGGGTCTTGGGCGTCGACGACTTCAACGATTACTACGAACAGGAATTGAAAATTGCACGCGCTGGACGGCTGAGCCGAGATGCTCATGTGGACATCAGACGAGTGGACGTTGCTAATCCATCTGCAATTCGAGATCTGATGGCCGTGGAGGATGTAGACAGGGTTATTCATCTCGCTGCGCAGGCGGGTGTGAGGTATTCGTTGGATCATCCTTTCGCCTATGAACGATCGAACATGGCTGGTCACCTTTCAGTGCTTGAAGCCTGCCGCCATACCCCGAAATTGAATCATTTAGTGTACGCTTCGTCGAGTTCTGTTTATGGAGACCGCCCGTCTTCCGGGCAAGCATTTAAAGAGACTGATCCTGTGGATCACCCTATCTCTCTCTATGCTGCGAGCAAGCGGGCTGGAGAACTCATGAGCGACACCTACTCGCATCTTTTCAATATTCCTCAAACGGGACTGAGATTTTTTACTGTATATGGGCCGTGGGGGCGGCCTGACATGGCCTATTTCTCCTTCACTCGGAAGGCTCTTCGTGGCGAACCGGTTGCGATATTTGGTGAAGGCCGTTTACAGCGTGATTTCACTTATATTGACGACATTGTCGACGGTATCGTGGGGGTGCTAGACCGCCCCCCTCTAAATGGCGGGCATCGCATATTGAACATTGGCAACAACCAGCCGCGATCTCTAAGTGACTTCGTGAGTATCATCGAGGCTGCATGCGGACGACCTTTAAAGAAATCGATCTTACAGATGCAACCTGGAGATGTTTCTTGCACTTGGGCGGACGTTTCTGCGATTAATGGGTTAACAGGTTACACTCCCAAAACTTCGCTTGAGGTGGGTATCTCAGAATTTGTGAGCTGGTTCCGCTCTCGTTACACCGACGATGGAGAGGTGCGTGCAAATTAAAGATTTTTTGGCCTTCTACGGTGATGGCGAGGGTATTTTTGGGCAGCTTATCTCAGACTATCATACTGCGGTAAGCGGGGGATCTGCCTCGCGTCTCGGTGAAATCATGACGCGGCATGGCAGCGATAAGGCGACCTGGCACAACTACTGCCTGTTTTATGAGATTCTTTTCGGTCTCCTGCCGAGATCGCCTCAAACGATCTTCGAAGTAGGAATTGG
This sequence comes from Methylobacterium oxalidis, assembly GCF_007992195.1. Lineage (GTDB taxonomy): Bacteria > Pseudomonadota > Alphaproteobacteria > Rhizobiales > Beijerinckiaceae > Methylobacterium > Methylobacterium oxalidis. The sequence goes on from NZ_BJZU01000007.1 coordinate 7,903, forward strand.
GACTAACGATTTAGAGATCGTTGGAAATATGGGGGCGCTGGGTACGCCTGGTGCATCGCTCCGTGCATGGCGCGAAATGTTTCCCGATGCGATGATCTATGGCGCAGATTATGATGCAAACTGTCTTTTTGATGAAAGAAATATTAGAACGTTCTATCTCGATCAGCTTGATCAATCTTCTATTAATTTAGCATGGTCGATTATGCCCCACCTTAGGTTTGACTTAGTGATTGATGACGGTTGTCACACCTACGAGGCGAATTCCACATTACTTGATGCAACTTATCTGAGGTTGCTTCCTGGCGGCCTTTACATTATCGAAGACATCTCAATGAACATTCATAACCTCTGCAAATTCGACCGATACTTGAACGCACGTGGCTGGCCTGCTTTTTTAATGCGGCTTCCGCATCAGACGAATTGCGTTGACAACGCGATCGCCGTGGTCCGGCCTTCCCCACCATTGCCTCCCTCCTCTGTCATTTAGGAATAAGTTAGTTTGGGCCTGTTTCTTAGATTCGCTATGGCCTGTATCGACGGCAAGTCTACTAATGCGAGTTGGCTTCGCCACCGCGTGTTCAACATGCGCTGCCGGTCACCTAACGGGCTTGGTGCAACATGCAGGCATCCTATCGTCCGTCTTGACTTCGTGAGGCCTGTGCAGCGCACCACGCTTCGCTTGGTATCTTCGGCAAGGGTGCCCGAATTTGCACGCTGCAAATAGGTTTTTATAGCGGGGTGCAAATGTGAGATGACCTTCGGTGGATGCGCGCGTCGTTTGGTACATCTGCAACTGGCGGAAGATGAGGGCGGTGCCGAGTGATCCTCCGGATCTGGGGCGCGGTTGAACCGTCCGCCCGCTCCGGTTCTTCCAGCATGTCCATCCACATCATCCCGCCCGGCCAGCCGCGGCAGGCTTTATCTTCGATCCACTTCCTGGCGTTGCCCGAAGCGTTTTCGAATGATCGGTGGCGCCAGGGCATATCGAAGGCATGGCGGCGCCATTGCGCTCAGGTTGCAATTTGTGGGAGACCCGCTCCCGCACGAACAAAGGGATTGCTATGTCGGAGCTGCTCGGCGCGATCGATGCGCCCCAACGCCATGCGGATTGCCAGTCGATCCTACGAGTTTCTGGTTGGTGCATACGCGAAGACGGCGTCCTGCCCACGTCAATTGTGGTTTTAGTCGATGCTGTGCCCGCGGCCGAGCTAACCAACTGCTATCGAACCGATGTAGCTCGCCTTTACCCAGCGATCGACTTCGCAGCCTCTTGCGGGTTCTACGGAGACGTGGTTCTCGACGAGGGTCGGGCCGGAGTGCTAACGACGCTGGAGGTTGTCGCGCATTTCGGAGCAGAGCAGTACTCGGTTGGGACCGTGGACGTGCTGTACCAGCAGCCATACCCCCTCCGGACTTACCCGCCCAAGCCGTTCGACCTCCGGGACGTTCTCCTGCCGAACCTCAATCCGAAAGCCGTCGCCGATGCATTGCATGTGCATGACAACGGCGTGGTTCCTCTGTTCAGGTTGATCGAGCCACTAGACCGCACGCATCCGTATTCCAGTCGGATGCGCGGTCTAATTGATCGACTTGAGTCCGGGCAACTCGCCCTCGACCTCGGCTCTGGCATGCGGCCCGCCCATCTCTGCTTTGACAACGTCGTCCGCCTAGATGCGGTACACTTCCAGAGCGTCGAGATCGTCAACACGCGGTCGCAACTTCCGTTCAAAGACCGGACCTTTGATCTGGTGGTCAGCTCTGCCGTTTTTGAACATCTGCCCGACCCACATGGAATGGCATCGGAGATCTTCCGAATCCTAAAGCCGGGCGGCGAAGTCCTGGTCGACACCGCATTTATGCAGCCCCTGCACGGAGATCCGAGCCACTACTTCAATATGACGAAGTACGGGCTGCGCAAAATATTTGCCGGATTCGAAATCTTAAGTGAGCCCCTGCAGCGGCACCATTGGCCATCCCAAGGCTTGCTGATGCAGTTGCAAGCGGTCCGGCCATTCGTTGATGACGCGAACGGGTGGGCAGCGACGTTAGACGGTTTCGTGCGCGAATTGGGCGACCGAAGCGACGAACTTGACGAGGCGCTTGGTCCGGTTGGTCGAGAGATTTTAGCCGCAGGCGTATCCATCCACGCGCGTCGGCCGTCATCTTAGAGTCCGCTCTGATTGCGGTATGTGAAGCAAGTGTCTCCTGATCGACGTTTCCTGCTCCCGTTGTGTCGCTCCTGCGGGTCACGCGCTTCCCTTCGCGATCGGCGCGAGGCCGCCGCAGGATGGGGTCAGGAGAGCGAGGCGTCTCAACTTTGTTTCACGACCTGATCTGCTGACCCGGATCGGCTCTGGACTCTCAACGAGATCGCGGCACCCATCGTCCCCACGGGAACGATCCGGGTCACCCTTGTGGGTGAAGTCTAACCTCCTGTCGCTCCGTTCAACTCGGCAGGCGTGTCTTGTGTCAGGCGGCGACGGTTGCTGCCGGCTCCTGGCCAAAGCGGAACTCGCTCTTGTCGCTCCACATCCGGTGCAGGACGACGGAAAGCTTGCGCGGGACGGCCACGCGGGCCCGCGCCATGCCACGATGCCTGGCGATCTGCATGCCCCAAGCGCGCAAGCTCGACCATTTGCGGCTACTCGTAAGCGGGCAATGGGCCGCCTCGTAGAGCACTGTGCGGGCCAGTTCGTCGCCGCAGCGGCTGACCTTGCCCTGGATGTCGGTCTCACCCGAGTGGCCTTATCCGACCTGTTCGTGCAGGTGCTGCGCCTGTGTCGGGCGGCCGGTCTGGTCGAGTTCGCTCACGTGGCGGTAGATGGCACCAAGCTGAAGGCCAATGCCTCGCGTCACAAAGCGATGAGCTACAGCCGGATGAAGACGGCCGAGCCGGCCCTGGCCGCTGAGGTGGACGCTTGGCTGGAGCGAGCGCGCGAGGCTGACGCGGCGGAGGATCAGGCTCATGGTGCCGGCCGTCGGGGCGACGAGACGCCGGACTGGATGGCCGACAAGCAGCGACGGCTGGAAGCAATCCGCGCCGCCAAGGCCGCGCTGGAAGCGGAGGCGACAGATCCGCCCGATCCGGAGGACGAGAACGGGCCGGGTGCCTCGTCGGGCATGCGTTGGCAGGGTCGGCCACTGCGCGGTGACGACGGCAGTCCGCCCGACCGGGCGCAGCGCAACTTCACCGACCCGGACAGCCGGATCCTGCCCACGCGTGATGGCTTCGTACAGGGCTACAACGGTCAGATCGCGGTCGATGCAGCCCATCAGGTGATCGTCGCGCATCGGCTCGTGACCAACTCGGCCGACTACCGCGCCCTCGTGCCGCTTGTGGACGGGGTCCGGGCTCATCTCGGGCGCAAGCCGCGGGAGGTCTCGGGTGATGCCGGCTTTGCCAACGAGGCGAACCTCCTCGCGCTCAAGGAACGGGGCATCATGGGCTACCTTGCTCCGGGCCGGGCGCGTCACGGCGAGGCGGACGCGGCCGGCCGCCGGAGGCTGACCAAGATGCCCCTGATGAGCGCGATGGCTGCCCGCCTGAAACGGGCTGGCCGCCGCAGCCGCTATCGCCTCAGGAAGCAGGTGGTTGAGCCGGTGTTCGGGCAGATCAAGCAGGCCCGAGGTTTCCGACAGTTCCTGATGAGAGGACTCGATCAGGTCCGGGGCGAGTGGGCGATGATCTGCACCGCCCACAACCTCCTCAAGCTGGCACAGGCCGGCCGCTGAGCCCCCCAAGCCGCAGCCTCTGCGCAGGTCTCGCCCCTCTACCCGGCCTCAACCCTCAACCTCCGTTACTCGGACGGGCTCCTAGCCGAGACCGTGTTGAATCGCGGGAGGCCGAGCTCGATGTGTGCATCTCAGCCGGCGCCCAAATGCTCCTCGAGACGTAGACCAGTGCGGCACATCGATACCGGCCCTTCGGTCGTCCAGCGGCTCGATCCGCGCAGAGCTTGTCCTGAAAACTGTCTCGCATAGGAGCTCAAGGCTCTAAGCATGGGAAGATTCGGCTCCCTCATCCCAGCCGGAAGCCTTCGATGTATCTTCCCTTTCTCCTCCTTCTCGCCCTGTTGTCGCCGGCACTCGCCGAGGACGGACCGGGCGTGCGCTGGCCGTTACCCGAGGGCCGTGCCGCGCCCACCAAGCCCTTCGCGGGCTCCGAGATCGTCATCTCTGCCTCCGTCCGCACGGCCGGCGCCATCGACAGCCTGACCTGGAACGGGCGCGAGTTCCTCAACAGCTTCGACCATGGCCGCGAGTTGCAATCGGCCGCCTCCTTCGACGGCTTCGGCGAGTGCCTCAACCCGACCGAAGCCGGCTCCGGCCACGACGGGCGGGGGCCCGAGAGCACCAGCCTGCTCCTGAGCCTGCGCGCCGGGGGCGGACGGCTGCGCACCCGCACCCGGATGGCCTGGTGGATGGCTCCCGGACAGACCTCGCGGGAATGCCCGAGAGGACCCGGCCCCTACGCCTCGCCCGTCTCGGACACCGTCCTGACCAAGGAGGTGGAGATCGGCGCGCACGGGGTTCCGAACGCCATCGCCTACAAGGCCACCTTCGCGGTGGGGCGGGCCTTCGAGCGGGCGAACTTCGAGGTGCTGACCGGCTACATGCCGCCGGACTTCGCCCGGTTCTGGAGCTTCGATCCGGGCAGCGGCCGGCGCGCGCCGCTCTCGGACGGGCCCGGCGAGCAGCCGCTGCCGGTGATCCTCGCCACCGAGGACGGGGCCTACGCCATGGGCGTCTACAGTCCCGGCCTGCCCCAGACCGAGCATCCGGACGCGGGCTACGGCCGCTTCCGCTTCCCGGCGCCGCGGGGCCCTGAGGGCAACGCCACGGTGAAGTGGAACTGCGTCTACCGCCACGGCCCCGGCCGTCCCGGCCCCTACCCCTTCACCTGCTACACCCTCGTCGGGACGCTCGAGGCGGTCGAGGCGGGCCTCGCCCGGCTCCACGCCGCCTTGCACCGGACACAGGGCCCGCGATGAGCTATGCTGCGCGCCGTCCGGCGACGGGATGGGCCGTGCGGGAACCCGCGCCGGGGAGGAGTGCATGCGCCTGATTCTGCTGGGAGCGCTCGTCGCGCTCGCGCCCCTGTCGGGAGCGCTGATCGCGCTCCGGCCTCAGCCGGCCTCGGCCACCTGCTCCTGCGTCTGCGTCGGCGGCGAGGCGCGCTCCCTCTGCACGAGCCCGGTCGAGCTCGCGCCGGTCTGCGCGCGCATCTGCCCGCAATCCCTCGGGTCGATGAACGTGAGCCCGGGCTCCATCGTCCTGCCGGGCAGCGTCGGCGCCGGGGGCGGCGGAGGCGGTCCCGACGGGCTGGAAGGCGGGGGAGCGGCCGGGCGCGGCGGCGCGGGCCTCGGCGGCGCGACGGGCCTCGGGGCAGCCACGGGGCTCGGCGGCGCCCTGCGCTGAGGCAGTGGTCTGAGCGGAGGCGGCGCTCCGCGTTGGGCGGCCCTCGGCCGAAGGTCGTATTTGCGCGGATTCCCGTCCTCGTGCATGCGGAGCGGCGGGCGGCCCGCGCTGCCCGGCCGAGAAGCCCGTTCCGCCCGGAGACCCGCCACCGTGACGAATCCGACGCCGCGTCAGCCCGACCACGCGATCGACCCGCTCTTCGTCGAGCGCCGCTCGCCGCGCGCCTTCACGGGCGAGGCCCTGCCGGAAGCGGAGCTGATGCGGATGTTCGAGGCGGCGCGCTGGGCGCCCTCCTCCTACAACTCGCAGCCCTGGCGCTTCGTCTACGCCCTGCGCGGCGACACCAACTGGGACCGGCTGTTCGACCTGATCTCCCCCGGCAACCAGAAATGGGTGACGAACACGGGCGCCCTCGTCATCCTGGTCTCCAGCACCCGCATGAAGGTGGGCGAGAACCTGCAGCCCTCGTGGAGCCACTCGCTCGACGCGGGCGCGGCCTCCCTCGCCTTTCAGCTCCAGGCGATCCGCCAGGGCTGGCACGCGCATGGCATGACCGGGTTCGACAAGGAGCGCGCGGTCGGCGTGCTCAACGTGCCGGAGCACCACCGGGTCGAGGCGGCCTACGCGGTGGGGCGCGCCGTCGCGCCGGCCGAGCTCTCCGACGAGCAGCGCACCCGCGAGACGCCGAACGGGCGCCGGCCGATCACCGACTTCGTCTTCGCCGGCGGCTTCCCCGACCGGGACGCGTGAGGCGCCGGTGCTGAGCCCCGCCCCCGATTACGACGCGCTCCGGGCCGGCTTCCGCTGGGAGATCCCCGAGCGCTTCAACATGGGCGTCGCCGTCTGCGACGGGTTCGGGACGCGCGAGCCGGAGCGGCCGGCGATCGTGGAGGTCGGCCCGGACGGCGCGGCCGGGACGGTGGGCTTCGGGCGGCTGCGGGCCGAGTCGAACCGCCTCGCGGGCGCTCTGCGGGCGCACGGGATCGGGCCGGGCGACCGGGTGGCGGTCCTGCTGCCGCAATCGGCCGCCGTGGTGGTGGCCCACGCCGCCGCCTACAAGCTCGGGGCCGTCGCCCTGCCGCTCGCCGGCCTGTTCGGGCCGGACGCGCTGGCCTACCGGCTCGCGGATTCGGGCGCGCGGGCGATCCTCACCGACGCCGCCGGCCTCGCCAAGCTCGGGCCCCTGCGCGCCGGCCTGCCGGGCCTCGACCTCGTCGTCTGCCGCGAGGGGGCGCTCGCGGGGGCGCTCGGCCTTCCCGACCTCCTCGCCGAGGGGCCGGAGGATTTCGCCGCCGTCGAGACCGGCCCCGACGACCCGGCCCTGATGATCTACACTTCCGGCACGACGGGCGCGCCCAAGGGGGCGCTGCACGGCCACCGGGTCCTGCTCGGCCACCTGCCGGGCTGGCGGATGATGCACGATTTCGCGCCCCACGGCGGCGACCTGATGTGGACGCCCTCCGACTGGGCCTGGGCCGGCGGTCTCCTCAACGTGCTGATGCCGAGCCTTTATCTCGGCATGCCGGTGGTCGCCCGCCCCGGCCGCTTCGAGGCCGAGGACGCGCTCGGCCTGATCGCGCGGCTCGGCATCACCAACGTGTTCCTGCCGCCGACCGCGCTGCGCATGCTGCGCGGCGTCGCGGATCCGCGGACCCGCTTCGACCTCTCGCGCCTGCGCAACATCGCCTCGGCGGGCGAGGCCCTCGGGCCCGAGACCTTCGCCTGGGCGCGGGACGCCCTCGGCCTCACCATCGGCGAGGCCTACGGGCAGACCGAGTGCAACCTCGTGCTCGCCGCCTGCCGCGCGGCCGGGGTGGCGCGGCCGGGCTCGACGGGCAAGCCGGTTCCCGGCCACCGCGTCGCGATCCTGCGGCCGGACGGCAGCGAGGCGGCGGTGGACGAGCCCGGCGAGATCTGCGTCGCCCGGCCGGACCCCGTGATGTTCCTCGGCTACTGGAACCAGCCGGAGGCCACCGCGAGGAAGTTCCGCGGCGACTGGATGCTGACGGGCGATCAGGCGCGCCGCGACGCGGACGGCTACATCCACTTCGTCGGGCGCGACGACGACCTGATCACCTCGGCCGCCTACCGGATCGGCCCGACCGAGATCGAGGACTGCCTCCTGCGCCACCCGGCGGTCGCGCTCGCCGCGGCGGTGGGCAAGCCGGACCCGCTGCGCACCGAGATCGTGAAGGCCTTCGTGGTGCTGCGGGCGGGCCTGTCCGCCTCCGACGCCCTGCGCGACGAGATCCTGGCCTTCGCCCGCGCCCGGCTCTCGGCGCACGAGGTGCCGCGGGAGCTGGCGTTCCGGGCCGAGCTGCCGATGACGACGACCGGCAAGATCATCCGCCGGCAGCTCCGGGAGGAGGGGTAGGGTCCGGCTCGGACGGCATCGGACCTGCTTCAGCGCCCTCCGCCGCGGCTATCTGACCGAGATCTCGTAGCGGGCCCGGCCGACATTGCCGTGAGGACCAACGATCTCGATCGCGAACTCGTCCGAGCCCGTATATCCCGGCGCCGGGGTGTAGAGGATGACCGTCGACGGCACCTTGCGGGTGTTGCAGCGCGACCGCGTGTTCAGCGCGGAAAAGTTCGGATAGTCGCGGCCGTGCTCGACCGTGACCCTGCCCGCATGGGGTACGTCGATCAGGCTGATCGCCAGCGGTCCGAGGGATTGGCAGGCCTGATCGAGCGCGCTCAGCGAAGCGACCCGGAGGGTGCGACCCGCGAAAGCCACCTTCTCGAAGGTGGGGATCCGGCCCGGCAGGGCGGAGGCGGAGCCCGCGATCGCGAGGGTCAGGGTTCCGGCAAGCACCGCGCGACGCATTCTCAAGCCTCAGTCGCTTCGTCAAAGCACGTACGCTTTTAATCCTGTCTCCTCGAAAGCTGGACATCACGTTCGTAGGAGTGGCGCCGGAGCGCATCCCCACAGCGCGCATAAAGACATCTTTATGTCTTGATTGCCTCATAGCTCGTGCCCTGGTATAGGCACGCCGAACAGCCAACGGAGCATCGGGCACATGGCCAAGGACTACATCGTCAGGGACATCGGGCTGGCCGATTACGGCCGCAAGGAGATCTCCATCGCCGAGAGCGAGATGCCGGGCCTGATGGCCGTGCGCGAGGAGTACGCCGCGCGCCAGCCCCTCAAGGGCGCCAAGATCGCCGGCTCGCTGCACATGACGATCCAGACGGCCGTGCTGATCGAGACCCTGAAGGCGCTCGGCGCCGACATCCGCTGGGTCTCCTGCAACATCTACTCGACGCAGGACCACGCCGCGGCCGCCATCGCGGCTGCCGGCATCCCGGTCTTCGCCGTGAAGGGCGAGACGCTCGAGGAGTACTGGGACTACACCTCGCGCCTGTTCGACTGGCATGACGGCGGCATGCCGAACATGATCCTCGACGACGGCGGCGACGCCACGATGTTCGTGCATCTCGGCCTGCGCGCCGAGCAGGGCGACACCGCCTTCCTCGACAAGCCGGGCTCCGAGGAGGAGGAGATCTTCTTCGCGCTCCTCAAGAAGAAGCTCGCCGAGAAGCCGAAGGGCTGGTTCGCCGGCCTCGCCGACTCGATCAAGGGCGTCTCCGAGGAGACCACCACGGGCGTGCACCGCCTCTACATCCTCGCCAAGGAGGGCAAGCTGCTCTTCCCGGCGATCAACGTGAACGATTCGGTCACCAAGTCGAAGTTCGACAACCTCTACGGCTGCCGCGAGTCGCTCGTCGACGGCATCCGCCGCGGCACCGACGTGATGATGGCCGGCAAGGTCGCCATGGTCGCGGGCTTCGGCGACGTGGGCAAGGGCTCGGCCTCCTCGCTCCGCCACGCCGGCTGCCGGGTGCTCGTCTCCGAGATCGATCCGATCTGCGCGCTGCAGGCGGCGATGGAGGGCTACGAGGTCGTCACCATGGAGGAGGCCGCGCCGCGCGCCGACATCTTCGTGACGGCCACCGGCAACAAGGACATCATCACCATCGACCACATGCGGGTGATGAAGGACCGGGCCATCGTCTGCAACATCGGCCACTTCGACAACGAGATCCAGGTCGCCGGCCTGAAGAACCTCAAGTGGACGAACATCAAGCCGCAGGTCGACGAGATCGAGTTCGCGGACGGTCACCGCATCATCCTCCTGTCGGAGGGCCGCCTCGTGAACCTCGGCAACGCGACCGGCCACCCGTCCTTCGTGATGTCGGCCTCGTTCACGAACCAGACCCTCGCCCAGATCGAGCTCTGGACGAACCCGGGCAAGTACGAGCGGCAGGTCTACACCCTGCCGAAGACGCTCGACGAGAAGGTCGCCCTGCTGCATCTCGAGAAGATCGGCGCCAAGCTCTCCAAGCTGCGCCCCGATCAGGCGTCCTATATCGGCGTGCCGGAGGCCGGCCCGTTCAAGCCGGACCATTACCGCTACTGATCGGCGACCCGGCCGGCGCCCGCGCCGGCCCCGAATCCCGACGAGAGCCCGGCCGCCAAGCCGGGCTCTCGCGCGTTTCCGACCCCTTCGAATACGTGTGGACGCAGCGTGCACCCGCACCGATTGCGGCGCGTCCCGTGCGAAAGTGTGTCTTTCGTGTGTCGGGGTCGGCCCGACATGCAGCCCAGGGTTCATTGTTCCGCCCGACCCCCTTCCGGCGCGATTCCGCACCGGGGTAGTGTGGACCGATTCCTCAGATGAGGTGCCCCGCGGGACGGCCCGAGCGGCCGCCACGCGGGAACGGCGCGGTTCGCGCCGCGGGGCCGCGCAGGCGGGCCTCATCGAAGATTCGTGGAGGCGGTGCGGATCATGAGGGTCGAACGAGCGGCGCGCCTCGCGGCCTGCGCCGGCGCTCTCATCGTCGCTGCGGCCGGGTTCGCCGGGAGCGCCCTGGCGGCCCCGCAGTCGGACGGGCTCGCCCTCGCGGGCCTTCACACCCACAACCTCGCCGGGCTCTCGATCCTGATCGGGCTCACGGTCTTCGCCACCATCCTGTCCCTGCTCCACCTGCACGAGCGCTCCCGCTGGACGCGCCGCGAGCGCGAGCAGGCGGCCGCGCTCGGGGCGCTGCGCGGCGCGCACGACCGGGCCGAGATGCTGCTCAACGCCGAGCGCCAGGTCATCATCACCTGGGAGGGCCTGGGCGAGCCGGTCATCGAGGGGGATGTCGGCCTGGCCTTCGACGGCGCCCGGCCTGCGGCGACCGCGGCGCGGCGCATCCTCGCCTTCGGCACGTGGCTCGTCCCCGCCGACGCGGCGGCGCTCGAGGCCGGGGTCGAGGCCCTGCGGCTCCGGGGCACGGGCTTCCGCCTCAGCCTGCACAGCCAGTCCGGCCGCAGCGTCGAGGCGCAGGGCCAGGCGGTGGCGGGCCGCGCGCTGCTGCGCCTGCGCGAGACCACCGACGAGCGGCGCGAGCTGATGGAGTTGCGCGGCACCCTCGACGAGGCCCGCCGCGGCCTCGCCGCGCTCTCCGGCCTCCTCGACGCGATCCCGCAGCCCGTCTGGCAGCGCAACCGCGACGGCGGCCTCGCCTGGGTGAACACCGCCTACGTCGCCGCCGTCGAGGCGCCGAGCCGCGAGGCGGCGCTGGAGGCGGGCGTCGAGCTGCTCGACCGGCCGGCCCGCGAGCTGATCGCCCGCGACGAGGCGGGCCGCCGCCCCGGGATCGGACCCCGGCAGGCGCTCCGGCTCTCGGCCGTGGTGGTGGGCGGGCGCCGCATCCTCGACGTCACCGAGACGGCGCTGGAGAACGGGCGCGTCGGCATCGCCGTGGACGTCTCGGAGCTGGAGAGCGTGCGCGCCGACCTCCAGCGCCAGATGGACGCGAACGTCCGCACCCTCGACCAGCTCCCGACCGCGGTGGCGATCTTCGACGCCCGCCAGCGCCTGATCTTCCACAACGCCGCCTACCGGCAGCTCTGGGACCTCGACCCCGCCTTCCTCGAGGGCCGCCCCCTCGACGGCGAGATCCTCGATCATCTCCGCTCCCAGCGGAAGCTGCCCGAGCAGGCCGATTTCAAGTCCTGGAAGCAGGGCGTGCTCGCCGCCTACCGGGCGGTGGAGGCCAACGAGACCTGGTGGTACCTGCCGGACGGGCGCACCTTCCGGGTGGTGGCCGACCCGAACCCGCAGGGGGGGCTCACCTACCTGTTCGACGACGTCTCGGACCGGATGAAGCTCGAATCCCGCTACAACGCCCTGATGCGGGTGCAGGCGGAGACCCTCGACACCCTGAAGGAGCCGGTCGCCGTGTTCGGCGCGGACGGGCGCCTGACCTTCGCCAACCGCGCCTTCGCCACGGTCTGGCGCCTCGACCCCGCGACCCTCGAATCCCGCCCGCGCATCGACGCGGTGATCGCCGCCTGCCGGACGCTGGCCCCGGCCGAGGAGCCGTGGATGGACATCCGCGACGCGGTGACCGGCCTCGAATCCCGCTCCGGCCTCGCCTGCCGCCTCGAGGTGGTGGACGGCACCGTGCTCGACTGCGCCGCCCAGCCGCTGCCCGAGGGCGCGACGCTGATCACCCTCATCGACGTCACGGCGAGCGTGAACGTCGAGCGGGCGCTCACCGAGAAGAACGAGGCGCTGGAGAAGGCGGCGCAGCTGCGCGACACCTTCGTGCACCACGTCTCCTACGAGCTGCGCTCGCCCCTCACCAACATCATCGGCTTCACGCAGCTCCTCGGCGACGAGACGGTGGGGGCGCTCAACGAGCGCCAGCGGGAGTATTCCGACCACATCCTGCGCTCGTCGGGCTCGCTCCTCGTCATCATCAACGACATCCTCGATCTCGCCTCGATCGACGCCGGCTCGCTGGAGCTGCAGCGCGAGAGCGTCGACGTGCGCTCCACCATCGAGGCGGCGGTGCGCGGCATCGAGGACCGGCTCGCGGAATCCGAGGTGAGCCTCGACCTCGACGTGCCGGCCGACATCGGCAGCGTGGTGGCCGACGGCAAGCGCGTCCGCCAGATCCTGTTCAACCTGCTCTCGAACGCGGTCGGCTTCTCCAGCCCCGGCCAGCGGGTCGCGGTCACGGCGCGGCGCACCCCGAGCGAGCTCGTCCTCGCGGTGCGCGACGAGGGCCGCGGCATGCCGCCGGACGTCGCCGCGCGGGTGTTCGACCGGTTCGAGAGCCACACCTTCGGCACCCGCCACCGCGGCGTCGGCCTCGGCCTCTCGATCGTGCGCTCCTTCGTGGAGCTGCACGGCGGCCGCGTCTCGCTGGAGACCGCGCCCGGCGCGGGCACCCAGGTGACCTGCACCTTCCCGCTCGTCGAGCCCGAGCCCCATATGGAGGCGGCCGAGTAGGCGCAGACGAAAGGGGCCGCGATGAGACTGATCCTGTTCGGCGCGACCGGCATGATCGGCCAGGGGGTCCTTCGGGAGGCGCTTCGCGATCGCGATGTCGAATCCGTCCTCTCGATCTCCCGCAGGCCCGGCGGCCAGAGCCACCCGAAGCTGCGCGAGATCGTCCGCGCGGATCCCGGCGACCTGTCGGGCCTCGAGGCGGAGCTGAAGGGGCACGACGCCTGCCTGTTCTGCCTCGGCATCTCGTCGGTGGGCCTGAGCGAGGCGCAGTACGCCGCGGTGACGGAGCACCTCACCCTGCGGGTGGCGGGCACCCTCGCGCGGCTCGATCCCGGCCTGACCTTCGTCTACGTCTCGGCCGCGGGCAGCGACGCGAGCGAGCGCGGCCGGGTGATGTGGGCCCGGGTGCGCGGGCGGACCGAGAACGCCCTGTTCCGGCTGCCCTTCAAGCGCGTCTACGCGGTGCGCCCGGCCGGCATCCGCCCCCTCGACGGCATCCGCTCGCGCACGCCCTACGTCGACGCGCTCTACCGCGCGCTCGCACCCGCCCTGCCCCTGATCCAGCGGGTCTTGCCGGCCTACGTCACCGACACCGGCGAGCTCGCCCGCGCCATGCTCCGGCTGGGCAGGCAGGGCGGCCTGGTCCGGGTGATCGAGGCGCGGGACATACCGGGGCTCGGGCGCAACGGGGCCTGAGGCCGGCCCCTACGGTCCCAAGAGGTCGATCAGGAACGGGATCAGCGGCGCGTCGGCCGGCGGCATCGGCAGGTCGCGCAGGGCCCGCGGCCGCACCCAGCGCAGGGCCTGGCCCTCGAGCGAGCGCGGGGTGCCCTCCCAGCGGCGGCAGACGTAGAGCGGCATCAGCAGGTGGAAGTCCGGATAGGCGTGGCTCGCGAAGGTGAGCGGCGCGAGGCACGGCTCCACGACCGTGATGCCGAGCTCCTCCGCGAGCTCGCGGATCAGCGTCGCCTCGGGCCGCTCGCCGGCCTCGACCTTGCCGCCCGGGAACTCCCAGAGGCCCGCGAGCTGCTTGCCCGGCGGACGCTGCGCGAGGAGCACCCGCCCGTCCGCGTCGACGAGCGCGACCGCGACGACGAGGAGGAGGCGCAGCGGCCCCGGTCCGGTCATGGCAGGATCGCGAAGGCGGCGGCGACCTCGGCGCTCGCCTCGATGGTGCCCGCGACGAGCGGCACGGCCACGCCGCCGCGGCCCTTCGCCCGCATCGGCGCGGGCGCGGCCATCAGGATCGGCGGCGGGGCGCCGGTGCGGGGCGGCGCCTGGATCGAGACCACGCGGCCGAGCTTCACCCCGGCCGCCTCGGCGAGCCGGGCGGCCTGGGCGGCCGCGTCCTTCATGGCCGCGACCCGGACCGCGGCCTCGGCCGCCTCGGGATCCTTGAGCCCGAAGGCGACGCCGTCGATGCGGTTCGCCCCCGCCTCCAGCGAGCGCCGCATCAGGTCGCCGAGGCGGCCCATGTCGGCGAGCCGCAGGCGCACTTGGTTCGCGGCCCGGTAGCCGTCCGCCTTGTCCACGAAGGTGCCGTCCGGCTGGCGGATCTGGCGGGTGACGGGCTGGAGCGTGACGGCGGTGGTGCCGACGTCGCTCTCCGGCACGCCGAACTCGGCGGCCAGCGCCACGATGCGGCGAGCGGCCTCGCTGGTGCCGTCGAGGGCGGCGGCCGGCGTGGCGCCGCGCACCTCGACGCCGATCTCCACGCTCGCGAAATCCGGGGGCGTCTCGGTGCGCGCCCGGCCGATCACGCTGATCAGGCCGTCGCCGAGGCGCCCGTCCTCCCGCCCCTCTTCGGCACGGGCGGGCGCGGCGAGGGCGAGCGCGAGGAGGCCGAGGGCGGCGAGAGGGGCCGCCCTCACGAGCGGTAATCCCCGTTGATCTCGATGTAGCCCTTGGTCAGGTCGCAGGTCCAGACGCGGGCCTGGCCCGCGCCGAGGCCGAGATCGACCCGGATGGTGACGGCGGCCTCCCGCATCACGGCGCTCGCGGCCGCCTCGCTGTACTCGGGATCGCGGGCACCGGAGACCGCCACGCGCACGTCGCCGAACCAGATCGCGAGGCGGTCCCGGTCGGCGGGCTCGCCCGCCTTGCCGACCGCCATCACCACGCGGCCCCAGTTCGCGTCCTCGCCCGCCACCGCCGTCTTCACCAGCGGCGAGTTGGCGATGGAGAGGGCGATGCGGTGGGCCGAGGCGTCGCTCTCGGCGCCGCCGACCTCGACGGTGACGAACTTGCGCGCGCCCTCCCCGTCCTTGGCGACGAGCTGCGCGAGCTCGACCAGGAGGTCGTCCAGGGCCGCCCGGAAGCCCTCGAGGCGCGGGTCGGCCGCGTCGGTGACCTCGGGATTGCTGGCCCGGCCCGTCGCGAACAGCAGCAGGGTGTCGGAGGTCGAGGTGTCGCCGTCGACCGTGACGCAGTTGAAGCTCCTGTCCGTGCCCGCGGCGAGGAGCGCCTGCAGCACGGGCTGCGGCAGCCCCGCATCCGTGAACACGAAGGACAGCATCGTCGCCATGTCGGGGGCGATCATGCCGGCGCCCTTGGCGATCCCGTTGAGGGTGACGCGCGTGCCCGCGATCTCGGCCGTGCGGGTCGCGAGCTTCGGGAACGTGTCGGTCGTCATGATGGCGCGGGCGGCAGCGTTCCAGGCGGACGGGCCGTCCTCGGCGCGGGCGGCGCAGTCGGCGAGCACGCCCTCGAACTTCGTGGCGTCGAGCGGCTCGCCGATCACCCCCGTCGAGGCGATGAAGATCGCGTCCTCCGGGCAGCCGGCGGCGGCGGCCGCGATCTTCGCGGTCAGCGCCACGGCCTCGCGTCCTTTCAGGCCGGTGAAGGCGTTCGCGTTGCCCGAGTTGACCACGAGGGCGCGGGCCGCCGCGCCGCGAAGGGCCTCGCGGCACCAGTCGACCGGCGCGGAGGGGCATTTCGAGCGCGTGAAGACGCCGGCCGCCCGGGTACCGGGCTCCAGCCCGACGTAGAGCACGTCGGTGCGGCCCGAGTAGCGAATGCCGGCCTGCGCGGTGGCGAGCCGGACGCCGGGCACCGGCGGCAGGTCCGGTACTGATTCGGGGGCGAGCGGCGATACGGGGGGCTGCTTGGCGGAGGACATCGGTCCGGCGGGCTCCGTCACGAGGGCGCGGCCCTGTTGCCCGCCCTGCCCTCCTGCGTCAACCGCATGCCGGCTATGCTTGCCTGCGCAGCCGGCGGGCACTCCGTTCAGGCTTGCGGCGCAAATGCGGCAGGGGTCTTGTGCGCGCGCGGCCGGTCGGCATAGCATGGTGCGATGCAACGCGAACACGAGATCGAGGGCGCGATGGCACGTCCTGACGTCGGATCCGCTGCCATGAGCGCCGCCCTGCGGGCGGGCGTCTACGGGGTTCAGGTTCTCATTGCAGGTCGCCAGAAGCAGTGGCGCGACGAGATCGCGGGGCAGATCCGGCGGGCGGGCTACGGCGCCACGGCCTGCGATTGCGGCGTCGACGCCCTCACGGTGCTCGCCCTCGGGCTCCCCGTCGACGTGCTCGTGGCCGACGTCTCGCTGGACGGCGAGCTCTGCTGCTCCCAGCTCGCCCTGGAGGCCCGGGCGCTCCGCCCCGGCCTGCGCATCGTGCTGGCGAGCGACGTCGCCGCCCTCGACGCGGCGGCGTCCGACCTGATGCCGGACGCGCTCCTCGTCGCGCGCCACCTGCGCGACGGCTCGGTGGCGAGCACCGTGCGCGAGGCCCTCGCGAACCGGGGCTGAGCCTCCTTCGGCTGAACCCTACTTCTTGGGCTCGTCCTTCTTCTGCTGCCCCAGATAGACGTATTCGGGCGCGGCGCGCAGCTGATCCTTGTCCGTGTTGATCGTCGCCTTGAGCTTGTTGCCCTCGGCGCGGACGAGGCGCATCGCGCTCGGATCGACGGCGACGTACTTGGTCCCGATGCCGAGGAAGCCGCCGACGCCGACGATCCAGGATTTCACCCGGGCGCCCTCGTCGAGCACCACGTCGGCGATCTCGCCGATCGTCTCGTTGCTGGCGTTCTGGATCGTCAGCCCGACGAGCTTCGAGGCCACCATGTCGCTGGGCGCCTGCGCGACGAAGGTCGGGCGCAGATCGCCGGTGAGCGTGGCGGGCTGGCCCGGCACCGGCTCGACGGGCTTGGCTGCCTCGGGCTTAGCTGCGTCGACCTTGGCCGCGTCGGGCTTCGGGGCCTCGGGGCGCGGGGTGTCCGGCTGAGCGGCGGGGGCGGCCGGCTGGCCCGCATCCGGCGCCTGGGCGAGGACGGCGGTCGCGCCCGTCAGGAGAAGGGCCGTGGCGGCGAGCAGGCTGCGCATGGAGAGGGTCTCTTCCAATGATCGATTGTGCACCCGCACAAGCGACGCCCCGCCGGAAGGTTCCCGCTGCCGCGAGACTTGCTGGACGGAGCCCGCGCGGTCACTAGATTGTGCGATACCGTCTGCCGGAGAGCGCCATGAGCCTGTTGCGCCGCGAAGCCATCCTCCTCATCGGCGGCGCGCTCGCCGGCGCCACCTCCGTATCCGCGACGGAGCGGACCGGCGCGCGGGCGGGCGCCTTCGCCTTCGACCGGACCGAGGGAGGCCCCTTTCCCCTGAGCGACCTCGCGGGCAAGCCGATCCTCGTCGTCAACACGGCCACCGCCTGCGGCTTCGCCGGGCAACTGGCGGGGTTGCAGACGGTGTGGACGCGCTTCCAGGACCGGGGCCTGACGGTGATCGGCGTGCCCTCGCCCGATTTCGGAAACCAGGAGCCCCTCGACGGCGCGGCGATCGTCGAGGCGGCGCGCAGGAACCACGGCGTCACCTTCCCGATGACGGCCAAGACCCGGGTGCGGATGCCGAACGCGCACCCGTTCTACCAATGGGCCGCCGCCGAGAAGCCGGGCGAGACGCCGCGCTGGAACTTCCACAAATACCTCGTCGCCCGGGACGGCTCGCTGGCGGGGGCCTTCGCCACGCAGGTCGAGCCGACCGACCCGCGCCTGATCAGCGCGATCGCGGCCGCCCTCGACGCGGCCTGAGCCGGCGGGGCGTCACCGCCTCGCCCGGCCCGGCGGCAGGCGCTCCCGCACCGCGCTCCGCGAGCCAAGGGCGCGGCGCGGATGGTAGACGCGCGGCCCCGCCCGCTCCACGATGACGGCCGGGGGCGGGCCCGAGGGATAGTTCGAGGCGAACGGGTTCGCGGGCACGCCCGAGGCCGGCAGGCCGACCGTGCTGCCGGGGAAGCCGGGGCCCACCTGGGCGGCGGCCGGGCCGGCGGCGAGGGCGAGCAGCAGGGGCAGGGCGGCGCGGATTCGCATGGCGTGTCTCGGCGGGTCTCGTGCGCAGGTCCTTCAGGGTATTCGGCGTCGCTCGCCGGCTGAGATAGCGCGGGGCGCGGGCGGGGCGAGAAGAGACGGGGAGCGGGCATGGAGCCGCATCGGTTCGAGCAGGACGGCGAGACCTACGAGGCGCGGTTCGAGCGGGCCGATACAGGCTGGCTCGCCCATATCCGCCGCACCGGCGACGGGCGGGTCCAGACCGTCGCCTTCCCGGACGGCGCGGGCTACGCCGAGGACGACCTGCGCGGCTCGCTGATCGCGGGCTGCGAGGCGGCGGTGGCGCGCCTGGCAGCCCCTGCCCCGACGCGCCACTGAGCGCGAAGGCGGGGGCGCGGAGGAACCGGCCGCGCCCTCCGCGGGTTCGCGCACAGCCAACCCAACCGATGAGGAGCGGCCATGAGCGAGATCACCTACCGGATCGTCGAGCACGACGGCGGCTTCGCCTACAAGGTCGGCGACGTGTTCTCCGAGACCTTCCGGAGCCGGGAGGAGGCGCTCCAGGCCGCCCAGCGCGCCGCGGCCGAGCAGCAGATCCCGGGCTCAACCGAGGGCATCCGCTACCAGGACGGCCAGGGCGCCTGGCACGACGAGACGTCCGACGGCCACGACCGGCCGATCGCCCGGGTCGTCGAGTAGGCGCCGGGGCGAGCGGCCGGAGGCCGGCCGGCGGACGCGATGGCGCGCAGGCCGAAGGCTGCGGCGGCCGAGCCCGAGGCCACCGCGGGGCGCGCGGACGCGCCGAGACGCAAGGGCGGGCGCCGCACCACGCCCTCCGTCGAGACCCTGTCCGGATTGCCGCCCGAGCGGCTGATCGGCCTGATCCTCGGCGAGACCGCGCGCAACCCCGCCTTCAAGAAGATCGTCAGTGCGGCGCTCGCAGCCCTGCAGGGACCGGAGGCGGTCGCGGCCATCGTCGACCGGCGTCTCTCGGCGCTGGAGGGCGCGCGGGGCTTCATCGACTGGCAGCGGCGGCGCGCCTTCACGGCGGACCTGAACGCCACCGTTTCGGTGATCGTCGACGAGCTCCGGCCCCTCGACGCGGTGGCCGCCCTCGACCGGCTGGTGCGCTTCCTCGACGGCGCCTCGGGCGTGCTCGCGCGGGTCGACGACAGCCTCGGCATCACCGAGGGCGTCTACGAGCGCGCGGCGGAGGCGGCGGTCGAGATCGTCGGCGCCCTGTCGGAAGGCGAGGCGGCCGGCTTCGCGGCCCGGATCCTGCCCCTCGTCGCGGGCGATCCCGACGGGCCGCTCGGGATGCTCTTCCTCGACCTGATCCCCCGCCTGCCGGACGGCGCGCTTCCCGCCCTCGACGCGGAGCTCGCGCAGGCCCTCGCCTCGATCCCCGAGGAGCCCGGCGACTGGCGCGCGGGCCGCGCGCGCGGCCGCCTCCTGCGGGCGCGCCAGGACATCGCCGACCGGCGCGGCGACGTCGACGCCTTCGTCGCGCTGGAGGAGGCGGTGGCCGGCGAGGCCGCGGACAACGTCGCGATCGCGGAGCGCCTCCTCGCCGCCGGCCGACCCGAGGAGGCTCTGGAGCGGGTCCGCCGGCCTCGGCAGCGGGGTGCGGCGCCCGTGACGCGCGAGGCGCTGATCACCGGGCGCGTCGACGCCGAGGCCCCGGTGCGGGCCCGCGCGGCCGCCGAGATCCGCATCCTCGACGCGCTCGGCCGGGGCGAGGAGGCGCAGGCCCTGCGCTGGCAGCGCTTCCACGACAGCCTCGACGCCGGGATGCTGCGCGACTACCTCGCCAAACTGCCGGATTTCGAGGACGACGAGGCGCTGCGCGCCGCCTTCGACCGGGCGACGGCCTTCCCGCAGCCCTACCGGGCGCTGACCTTCCTCATCAACTGGCCGGATCTCGACCGGGCCGGTCGCCTCGTGCTCGACCGGGCCGGGACCTGGGAGGGCGAGCGCTACGAGGTGCTGGCACCGGCCGCCGAGGCCCTGGAGCAGGCCCGCCCGGAGGCCGCCGCCCTGCTCTACCGCCGCCTGATCGACGACATCCTCGACCGCGGCCGCAGCCAGGCCTACGCCCACGCGGCGCGCTACCTCGCCCAGCTCGAGCCGATCGATCCGGAATACGGCGCCTTTCGCGAGCGCCTGCGGCGTGACCACGGCCGCAAGCACGCCTTCTGGAGTCTCGTCGGCGGCCGCTGAGGGCAGCGGCAGGCGGACGCGGACGGAACTCCGAGGGGCCGCTGAATCTTCCCCCTGCATTCAATTCTGGAGGGAAACTGACATGAAAAAACATCTTCTAGTTGCTGCCTGCGTGGCCGCCCTCGCGGTTCCCGCGGCGACGCCCAGCCTCGCCCAGTCGCTCAGCGAGAAGAGCGGCCTGAACTCGCTCGTCGGCGCGGCGCCCTCGACCGCCGACTTCGTGAAGGAGGCCGCGATCAGCGACATGTTCGAGATCCAGTCGAGCCAGCTCGCCACCGAGCGGGGCGACGACGCCACGAAGACCTACGCCAAGCAGATGATCGAGGAGCACCAGAAGACCACCAGCGAGCTGAAGGGCCTCGTCCAGGGCGGCAAGGTGCAGGCGACGCTGCCGACGGAGCTCGACAGCGCGCACCAGAGCAAGCTCGACAAGCTGAAGGGCCTGCAGGGCAACGACTTCAACAAGCAGTACCACAGCGACCAGGTGAAGGCGCACAAGGACGCCGTGGACCTGTTCGGCCGCTACGCGAAGAGCGGCGACAATGCCGAGCTGAAGACCTGGGCCACCAAGACCCAGCCGCATCTCGACCATCACCTGAAGATGGCGCAGGACCTCGACAAGTAGGGGCAGCCCTCGCCCGTTCGGCGGGACCGTCGTCCCGGGTCGCCCGCGGGCCGATCCGGGACGACGGGCGGTCCCTAACCTTCCTCGATGGCGTCGACCTTGTCCGGGTAGAAGGCGAGGTGGCCGCGGATCGCCTCGACCGCCGGGAACGGATCCTCGTAGCTCCAGACCGCGTTCGGGCGCACCGCGCCGTTGACCACGATGTCGTAGTAGCTCGCCGCCCCCTTGTAGGGGCAGTGGCTGGTGCGGGCGCTCCTGCGGAACAGCACGAACGTCGCGTCCGTGCGGGGGATGTAGAGGACGGGCAGGTAGCTCGCCTCGCTGAGCCGCAGGGCGGCCCGCGTGTCGGCGACGGCGACGCTCCCCACGCTCACCCGCACCCGGTTGGCGTGCGGCGCGATCGTGATCGGGTGGTCGGGGCCGGGTTCTCTCATCGCGGGCTCCTCTCGGCGGGGATGCTGTCGGGATCGATCTCGCGCGTGTTGAGCGCGTCCGCGAGGCGCGCCCGGGCGCTGCCGGGCTTGAGCGGCTTCTGCTGGCTCTCGTGCGGCGCCCAGCCCGAGACCCAGAGGATCTCGAAGCTCGCCCGCAGGCGCCCGTCCGGGTCGGCGAAGCGGTCGGCGTAGATCTCGGCCGCGCGCACCAGCGTCGCCCGGCGCAAGGGGGTGCGGCGGCGCTCGGTCAGGACGTTGGTGAGGCCCATCGCGCGCAGGTCCCGCATCAGGGCGAAGGGGTCGGCGTAGCGCACGGTCAGGGTCTCGGTGTCGGTGACCGGCAGGGCGAAGCCCGCCCGCTGCATCAGGCCGCCGAGGTCGCGCACCTCGGCGAAGGGCGCGACGCGCGGGCTGATCCCGTCCTCGACCTCGCTCTCGGCCGCCGCGAAGGCCTGGCGCAGCTCCGTCAGGCTGCGGCCGCCGAGGAGGCAGCCGACGAAGAGGCCGTCCGGCCGCAGGGCGCGGCGGAGCTGGACGAGGGTGCCGGGCAGGTCGTTGACGTGCTGGAGCGCGAGCAGGGAGACCGCGAGGTCGAAGCTTCCAGGGGCGAAAGGCAGCGCCTCCGGATCGCCGACCGCGCGCGCGAGCCCGTCCGGCGCCTCGGGCACGGGCGAGAGGCGCAGCACGCTTCCCGAGCGCCCGCCGGCGGCGAGGCTCAGCGCGGCGGCCGGTGTCGGCGTGGCGAGGTCGAGGGCGTCGGCGAAGCGCCGCAGCACCGCGCCGAGCCTGTCCTCCAGATCCTCGACCGCGCGCGCGAGCAGGAAGTCGGCGTAGCCGACCGTCCGGGCCCGGGCGAGGCGGCGGCGGGCGAGCCCGGTGTCGAACAGGGGAATCGGGGCATCCATCGGGCAGAGAATGGGGCGGTGCCCGGACGGATGCCAGCGCCCCGGGCCGGCGGCGGCATGCACGCAGCGGGACGCTCCGGACCCATTCGCGCTGCCGGAGGTTTAATCCAGCCGCCGCAATCACGCTTGCGCGAGGTCGGAACGGCGCGGGGGTGGAGCCGTTCTCGCTCCACCGCAATCGGAGTATCCAGCCATGAAGCGCATCGTCCTCGGAGCCGCGATGGTCCTCTCGGCCCTGTCACTCAGCAGCACGGCCGAGGCCAAGGGCTGCATCAAGGGCGCCGTCGTCGGCGGCGTCGCCGGCCACATGGCCGGGCACGGCGTCGCCGGTGCGGCTGCGGGCTGCGCCATCGGCCGGCACCGCGCCAACAAGGCGGACCGCCGGAACAACGCGGGCCAGCAGCCCGGCCAGACGGCGCAGTAGGGGCCGCTTGCGGGCGCCGCTCCCCCGCGCGGCGCCCGCCCTCCGGGCGCTGCTGCGCGGCGCGCTCGGCCTCGTCTACCCGCCGAGTTGTGCCGCCTGCGGTGCCGCCACCGCCGATCCCGGCGCGCTCTGCCCCGCCTGCTGGGCTTCCCTGCGCCTGATCGAGGCGCCGCTGTGCCCGCGCTACGGCACGCCCTTCGCCCTCGATCTCGGCATCGGCCCGCTCCTCTCGCCCCGCGCCATCGCGGAGCCGCCCGTCTTCGGCCGGGCGCGAGCGGTCGCCCTCTACGACGGGACGGCGCGCGACCTCGTCCACCGCCTCAAGTACGAGGATCGTCTCGACCTCGCCGTACCGATGGCCCGGATGATGGCGGCGCGCGGCCGGGAACTCCTGGCCGAGGCGGATTGCGTCGTGCCGGTGCCGCTGCACCGCTGGCGCCTGTTCCGGCGCCGCTTCAACCAGGCCGCGCTGCTCGCCCGCCCGGTCGCGCACGCGGCGAGCCTACCCTTCGAGCCCGGCGCGCTGAAGCGGGTGCGGGCGACGCGCCAGCAGGTGGGCCTCAGCCGGGCCGGCCGCGCCGCCAACCTCCAGGGCGCCTTCCGGGTGCCGGAGGCCGGCCGCGCCCGGCTGCAGGGCCGGCGGGTCCTCCTCGTGGACGACGTCGCCACGACGGGAGCCACGGCGAACGCCGCGGCGCGCGCCCTGCTGCGGGGCGGGGCCGCCTCCGTCGACCTCCTCACCTTCGCCCTCGTCGCGCAGGACCCGCTCTGACGGGGACCGGACGGTCGCCGTCGCCGCGACGGAACGGATCGGCCGCATCCCCGTTTCTCGGCCCGTCCGCTCCCGGATCGGCACGCCGGCTCACGGGGTTCCGACCCGTAGAAGCGCGCCTACCCGCACCATAACGGCAGTCTATCTCGCGAGGACTGCGCCCGAATTGCCGTGCGTGCAACAAATTCAGCGCCCGATTTCCGAAAAACCATAAGAAAAACTTCGGAACGGTATCTGACGGTCGTGCATTTCTGGCCGCGAATATCGAGGCATCAGCCAGATATCGAATGCCAATTCGGAGGAAAACCATGTTGCTGAAGCAGATTCGCGTCGCCGCGCTGGCGACCACCTTCGTCGTGGGCGGTGCCGCGCTGGCCCTCGCCCAGTCGAGCTCGACCGTCGGCACCGGCGGTTCCTCGGCCGGCGGCGGCACCAGCTCCTCGACCGTGGGCACGGGCGGCTCGTCCGCCGGCTCCGGCAGCGGCTCGGGCTCCTCCTCGACGCTCGGCACGGGCGGCTCCTCGGCCGGCAGCGGCACCAGCTCGTCCACGGTGGGCACCGGCGGCTCCTCGGCGGGCAACACCACCGGCTCGACGGTGGGCACGGGCGGCTCGTCGGCCGGCTCGAAGGACAGCGGCATGAAGGACGGCCCCGGCAAGTCGGGCGAGCACGGCAAGGCCGGCGAGCACGGCCAGCACAAGGGTCTCGACAAGCGCTGAGCCCGATCCCGTGCGGGCGGCCCCGGTGCCGCCCAGCTCCCGCGCCCGGGCACGCCGCGAGGCGGCGCCCGGGACGCCATCCAGGCAGACGCTCAGGGAGACCTCCATGTCGCGCTTCAGCTTCCCCAGCCTCCTGCTGCCGGCCTTCGGCGCCGCGGCCCTCACGGGCGCGGTGGCGGCGGGCTACGCGCAGACCAGCACCGTCACGGCCGGACCCGGAGGCGTGTCGGGCGGCACCACCGCCACCAACAGCGAGGGCAAGCCCTGCCGCGTGGTGGAGGAGCGCTCGAAGGGCGACGGCGGCGTGACGAGTTCCGTCACGGCCGGTCCGGGAGGCGCCACGAGCTCCAGCACCGGCCCGAACTCGGTCACCGTCCGCTCCGGCGACGGCCGCACCAGCTCGTCGGTGAGCACCAGCGGCAACGGCTCGGCCGTGGTCGCGGGCTCCGGCGACTGCGTCGTCACCCGCAACCCCGACAAGAAGTGAGAGGCTCGATGCTCCGCCTGATCCTTCCCCTGGCGCTCTGCGCCACCTTCCTCGCGGGCTCCGCCCTCGCGCAGACGAGCGCCACCGGCGGCAGCGCCGGCTCGGCGGCCGCTGGCGGCACCTCGGCCTCGACGGTCGGCACCGGCGGCACCTCGACGGGCGCGGACGGGCGAACCGGCTCCTCCCTCGCCACCGGGGGCGCCGCCGCAGGCGACAAGGCCAAGAGCCGCTCGAACGTGAACGAGACCGGGCAGGGCCTCAACGGACAGTCCAAGGCGATGGCCCACGACGGCGGCACCTTCTCGAAATCGCAGACCAAGACCAAGGTGCGCGACGGCGAGTCGGTGGAATCGCGGACGAAGACGATGTCGCACGAGCCCGGCGAGAAGCCGGTGAAGTCGACCACGACGACGGGCCGCTAAACACCGGCCGATCGCCCGACCGGATGCCCTCCGGTCCGCCGGAGGGCGGGGGCGGAGCCCGGACCGCGCGAGGTCCGGGCTCTTGTTGCGTCGGCGCGGGTCTTCGAGACAGGTGCGCGTCAGCGCAGGTCCTCATGCCACGTGCGCCCGTCGCGCTCGATCAGGGCAATCGCGGCGGTCGGCCCCCAGGAGCCCGCGGCGTAGGGGCGGGGCGCCTCGGGCCGGTCGGCCCAGGCCTTCAGGAGCGAGTCCGCCCAGGCCCAGGCGACCTCGACCTCGTCGCGGCGCATGAACAGCGTCGGGTTGCCGCGCACCACATCCATCAGCAGGCGCTCGTAGGCGTCGGGGTAGCGCTGCTTGAAGGTCTCCTCGAAGGAGATGTCGAGGCCGGTCGGCCGCAGGCGCATGCCGCCGGGGCCCGGATCCTTGGTCATCACCTCGAGCTTCATGCCCTCCTGCGGCTGCAGGCGGATGACGAGCCGGTTCGGCTCCCGCCCGAAGGATTCCTCGGGGAAGATCGAGAAGGGCGAGGCGCGGAACTGCACCACGATCTCGGACATCTTCTGCGGCAGGCGCTTGCCCGTGCGCAGGTAGAAGGGCACGCCCGCCCAGCGCCAGGACTGCACCTCGAGCTTGAGCGCCACGAAGGTCTCGGTCCGGCTCTGCGACCCGGGACCGAGATCGGTGAGGTAGCCTTCCACCGGCTTGCCCTCGACGGCGCCCGCCGCGTACTGGCCGCGCACGGTGACGTGCTGGACGTCGTTCACCGTGATGGGCTTCAGGGCGCGGAGCACCTTCAGCTTCTCGTCGCGCACGGAGTTCGCGTCGAGGTTGAGCGGGCTCTCCATGGCGGTGAGGCAGAGGAGCTGCAGGAGGTGGTTCTGCACCATGTCCCGCAGGGCGCCCGAGGTGTCGTAGTAGCCGGCCCGGCCCTCGACGCCCACCGTCTCGCCCACCGTGATCTGCACGTGGTCGATCACGTCGGCGGTCCAGAGCCGCTCGAAGATGGTGTTGGCGAAGCGCAGCGCCAGCAGGTTCTGGACCGTCTCCTTGCCCAGATAGTGGTCGATCCGGAAGATCTGCTCCTCGGGGAAGACCTCGCCGACCGCGTCGTTGATGGCGCGGGCCGATTTCAGGTCCTTGCCGATCGGCTTCTCCAGCACGACGCGGCTCTTCTCGCCGATGAGCCCGTGGCGCGCGAGGTTCCGGCAGATCGCGCCGTAGAGGTCGGGCGAGGTGGCCAGGTAGTAGGGACGCACCTGGTCCGGCCGCTCGGCGAGCTTCTCCGCGAGGGCCTCCCAGCCGTCCTCGCCCGCGCCGTCCACCGCGACGTAGCCGAGATGGTCGACGAAGGCCGACAGCGCCTCCTCGGTGAGGTCGTGGCCCGGCACGAAGCGCTTGAGGGCGTCCCGCGCCCGCTCGCGGAACTGGTCACCCGTGATCTCGGAGCGCGACGCGCCGATGATGCGGCTCGTCGGCGGGATCTGCCCGTCCTTGTAGCGGTAGTAGAGGGCCGGCAGGAGCTTGCGGGTGGTGAGGTCGCCGGTGGCGCCGAACACGACGCAGTCGAAGGAGGCGACGGGGATGATGGTGGCCAAGGGCGGCTCCCGGGTTCGTGCGGCCTCGAAGGCGGGCGCTCCGAACGCACCGGCTGCTTCGCCGATCCGATTATACCCCTCGCAAGGGCTTAGCCAGACGGGGCCCCTCACGAGCGCGGCACATCGCGGCCTGTCAGGCTCCGTCGCGGCAGAGGTTGCAACCGGAGCGGGCTGGGACGGCTGTCGGCCTGCCCAATCCGGGCTCTGCGCGTATGTCCCAGCCGTATCGCATATCGCCTGCAGGAACGGCCTGTAGACGGTCTTGTCAGTGAAATATATCGACGCTTTGGAATGATACCACATCTCTGCAAGGTTATTATCGTCGGTACCGTCGTCTAAAACAGATTTCAGATAGATCTCGAGGATTTTCGATTTTTCCTTACCAAGCATCCTTAGCGGCGTTGCAATCGCATCCTCTAAATTGGGCCCATACACCTCGCAATCCTGATGGAAGAATCGGGAATATTCTAGGAATATTTCTCTCATTTCCAAAATCCGGTTCAATCCTCGTCGGCATTTTCGGGATATGCAGTGATGATGCGAAATCCTCGTTCAGCATCTGGATCGTGAACCATGAATATAGCGACGCCGTAGGTGGTCCTGATTCGGATTGGCGTGCCCATCGAAATACTGACAGCTTCGCGTCCTGTCGAATAACCAAACCACGTCTGCAGAAACGCGTCCTTTTGAGCCCCGGCGGCGACCCTATCTACTTCGTCTATATGATTCTTCAAAGTGTCCGATATGTAACTTATCGCAGCCTCTATGCTATCGAAAGATCCGACGCTTTTCCTCGGTGTTGATTGGGTAGTAAGCCAAAAAGAATGCACTCCTGCATCGCCGCCAGGCGCGCAATCAACTCTTGATCCGTCTTCCCGACGTGTCCGTCTACGATATGGCGGTTGAGATAGGGATCCTTCGCGAGTTCCTGTCCGGACGGCCGGTCACGTTCGCGGCCCGCTGCGGGCTGGATGAAAGAGTCATCGCTGGTCCACTGACCACCCCCGTCATGTCCTGCAGGCACACGTGGCTGGAGTGGATTGAAGCGTTCGAACGCAAGGTGCAGCCGCAGGAGCGCCAACTCGACGGCAAGGCCCGCAAGCTCCCATCGGATCGGGTGAGCATCGAGGGTGAAGCGTCTGTTTGTCATAGCTGCCCGCCACTGATCTTCCGATCGGCGTAGGACATCGAGCAGAAAATGTTAATACTTTCCTATTATGGATTGACGCACCGGAGCAGGGTCGGCTTATCCCTCCATGTGCCGCCGAAAGGCCTCGGCGAAGTCCGGGTGCCAGCGGGAGAGCGCGGGCCGGTTCTCGATGATGTCGCCCGCCGCCCAGGCGATGCGGCGCTCGTCCTGGGCCCGCGTCGTCTCGTTGTCGGGGCAGAGGATGTAGAAGTCGCCCCGCCCGAGACGCTCCAGCAGGAAGGCGACCGTCTCCTCCGGCGTCCAGGCGCCCTCCGGCTTCTCGGCGGCGCCGCGCGCCCGGGTGAGGCCGGTATAGACGAAGCCGGGGATAAAGAGGTGGGCGGTGACCGGGCAGCCCGCGCGCCCGGCGAGGTCGTGGGCGAGCGCCTCCGTCACCACCTTCACCCCCGCCTTCGAGACGTTGTAGGGCGTGTTGCCCGGCGGCGTGGTGATGCCCTGCTTCGAGCCGGTGACGATCACCGCGCCGGGCCGGCCCGCCTCGATCATGCCCGGCACGAAGGTGCCGATCCCGTTCACGACGCCCCAGAGGTTGGTGTCGAGGATGCGGTGCCAGAGGTCGAGGTCGGAGAAGAGCCGGCCGCCGGCCTCGATCCCGGCGTTGAGCATCAGCACCGCGGGCGGTCCCCCATGCGCCAGCACGGCGTCGCGGAGCGCGTCCACCGCCGCCCGGTCGCCGACATCGGTCGGCACCGCGCGCACCTCGACGGCGGCGACCGCCGCGACCTCGGCGCGGGCGGCCTCCAGCGCCTCGCCGGGGAGATCCGCGAGCCAGACGTTCATGCCGAGGCCCGCGAAGGCCCGGGCGGCGGCGAGGCCGAGGCCGCTCGCCGCCCCCGTCACGAGGGCGCAGCGGCCCGGGGCAAGGGCGGGGTGCTGGGACATGCGGGTCGCCTTCCGAATCCTAAGGCCGCGGTGGCCGGGTGTCCGGAGGGTGGGGCGGAGGGGCGGATTGTCGAGGGCTCGCGCGCGCGCCGGCCGCGTGCTTGAATGGACCTCCCCGTCCCGAGATCACCCCCGCCCCGCCCGTGAGTAAACCCGATCCGAGCCGCCGCGCGGTGCTCGCCGGACTGGCCGGTCTCGTCCCCGCCGGCCGCGCCGCCGCGGCGCACGCGCGTGAGGGCTCGTGGTCGGCCGACAGCCTGCACGCGGCCGCCGCCCGGACGGGCCTCGCCTACGGCACTGCCGTGCCGGTCGAGCGCATGGAGGACCGGGCCTATCTCGCCGCGGTCGCCCGCGAGTGCGGCATCCTCGTCCCCAACACCCAGACGAAGATGCTGAGCATCCTGACCGCCCCCGGCGTCGAGGATTTCTCCGAGACCGACAAGGTGCTGCGGCTCGCCCGCGCCAACGGGCAGCGCCTGCGCGGCCACACCCTGGTCTGGCACGACGGCATCCCCGCCTGGGCGCAGCCGCTTCTCGCCCGCGCCGGCGCCTATCAGGCGGAGAGCTTCCTGCGGCGCTGGATCGGCGCCGTGGCGGGCCATTGCCGCGGCCGGATCGAGGCGTGGGACGTCGTCAACGAGGTGCTGGCGCAGGGCGAGATCCGCCGCGCCGACGGCCTGCGCGAGACGCCGTGGCTCGCGGCGCTCGGCCCCGACTACATCGACCTCGCCTTCCGCATCCTGCACGAGGTCGACCCCAAGGCGGCGGGCACCTGGAACGAGGACGCCGTGGAGCAGGGCGTGCCCTGGATGGAGGCCCGCCGCACGCTGGTGCTGCGCCGGATCGAGGGCATGCGGGCGCGCGGCGTGCCGATCCACCGCTTCGGCCTGCAATCGCACCTCGCGAGCCCGATCCCGATCGACGAGCGCCAGCTCCGCCGATTCCTGCGCGAGCTCGGCCAGATGGGGCTCGGCATCGAGATCACGGAGCTGGACTTCGACGACCGCGCCTTCCCCGCCGACATCCCGACCCGGGACCGGATGGTGGCGGACTACGCCCGCCGCTACCTCGACGTGGTGCTCGACGAGCCGGCCGTCCTGAACGTCCTGACCTGGGACTTCTACGATCCCGCCACCTGGCTCAACGGCCACCCCGACCGGCGCCGCCCGGACGGGCTGCCCCAGCGGGCGCTGCCCTTCGACGGGGCGTGGCGCCGCAAGCCGCTCTGGCACGCGATGCGCAAGGCCTTCGCCGACGCGCCGGACCACCGAGCGGCGCGGGACCGCCTGCGGCGGGCCTGAGCCCGCGCCCTGGCGCGTGCGGAATGGGCGCTCCGGAGCGGCCACCGGATCCGGGGTGAGACCGCGCACCCGCCGCCGGGGGCGGACGGGCCGGCTCCACCCCCGCTCAGGGGATTGGTAACCATCCGCCCGCATGATCCCGCGCACGCTCCTGCGAAAGGCCCGCGATGCGCTCGCGTCTGTTCCCGTGTTACGCCCGCCTGCGCGCGGGCCTCTCGCCGCTGGCGCTGATCGCCGCCCTCGGCACGGCGTCCGCCGAGACGCCGGCAGCCCAGCCGCCGCAGGCGGTCACCGAGCCGGCTCCCCCCGCCCCCGCACCGGCGATCCCGGCCGCCCCGGCTCCCGCGCCGCAGCCGCCCGCGCAGCCCCTGGTCGAGGCGCCGGCACCGACGCCGCCCGCGGCGAAGAAGTCCCGCGAGCCGGCCCCCCTCGTCTACGCCCGGGTCTCCGAGGATCCGGTGCCGACGCTCGCCCCCTCGACCTTCCTCGACACGCTCCGCATGGCCGAGCGCTACCAGACCTATGCCGAGGCCGGAGGCTGGGAGAGCCTGCCAGCGGATCTCGTGCTGAAGCCCGGCGCCCAGAGCCCCACCGTGCCGAGCCTGCGCCACCACCTGACGCTGACCGGCGACCTGCCCGCCGACGCGCGCCCGAGCGACCGGCACGACGCGGCCCTGGTGGCGGCGGTGAAATCCTTCCAGGCCCGCCACGGCCTGCCCGAGACGGGTATCGTCGCCCGCCAGACGGTGGCGGCGCTGAATGTGCCGGCCGGCGTGCGCCAGCGCCAGCTCGCGGCCTCCGCGGCCAGACTGATGGGCTCGAACTTCCCCTTCGGCGAGCGCTACGTCACCGTGAACATCCCCTCGGCCACGGTCGAGGCGGTGGCGAAGGGGGCGGTCGCCCGCCGCTACGTCGCCGTGGTCGGCTCCACCGACAAGCCGACGCCGGGCGTCGAGACGCGCATCACCGACATCAACCTCAACCCGACCTGGACGGTCCCGGTCTCGGTGGTGAGGAACGAGATCATCCCAAAGATGCGCAAGGATCCGACCTGGCTCGCCAGGAACCGGATCCGCATCCTGGGCGCGGGCGGCGCGGAGGTGGACCCGACGGCCATCGACTGGAAGACCGAGCGGGCGGTGAACTACACGCTGCGGCAGGATTCCGGCCTCGACAACTCGCTGGGCCAAGTGCGCATCGACATGCCGAACCGCCACGCAGTCTACATGCACGACACGCCCTCGAAGTCTCTCTTCGCCCGCTCGGTGCGCTTCCACTCGCACGGCTGCGTCCGGGTCGGGCAGGTGAAGGAGTTCGCGGGCTGGCTGCTCGAAGGGACGCCGGGCCCGAACGGGCCGGGCACCGTCTGGGGACCAATGGAGATCGAGACCGGGATCGCCATGGGCGAGAGGCGGGATATCAAGCTCACGAAGCCGGTCCCGGTCGCCTTCGTGTACCTGACGGGCTACGCCACGCCGGACGGGCGCGCGCATTTCCGCGACGACATCTACGGGCTCGACACGCCGAGCCCGGCCCCGGCCCCGTCCGCTGCCGCGCCGGAGCCCCAGACGACGGGCGCGATCGGCCCCCGCCCCGCCGCGCCGAGGCCGCCGCGCCCCGAGCCGGCGCCCGCCGCGGCGCCCCCTGCGGCGCCGAAGCCCGAGGCGCGCAGGGCCGCCCCACCCGCCGCGGCGCCCCGGGCGATCGCCCGCGAGCCCGTGATGCTGCCGCCGGGCCTCGTCGGCCCGCGCGCCTAGTGGTCCGGTCCGCACGCGTGGTACCCGTGGCGCGGCATCGCTTCGAACCCGCGACCAGCCCTGGCCACGCCCGGTCGCGGGTAAGCCGGCACGTGCGACGCGAGGATCGGACATGGCGGCGGGTCAGGTCATCACCCTGAGGCTCACGATCCAGGATCCGGTCCCCGGCGTGGCCTACAGCCTGCAGGACAGGAAGAGCGTACCGGTGGGACCGGTCATCGCCGGCGCCGGGCCGATCTCGTTCGATGTTCCGGTGCGGGTCGCGCCGGGGCCGAGATTTCTCGGGGATTTCGTCCGCAGCGAAGGGGCGAGCAGGCGCTTCCTCTACCTCGCGATCGGCGAGCAGGCCGGGCAACGTCCGTCCGCATGGAGCCGGCGTGCCAAGATCGACATCCACCTGCTGCCCGCCGGGCTGCTGGAGAAGGCTCTGGCGGGAAAGGTTCTCGAGGCCCGGCTCCCGGGAAAGGCCGGGGACGGCAGTCCGGCTTGCGCGACGCTGCATCCGATC
Source organism: Methylobacterium oxalidis (assembly GCF_007992195.1). Taxonomy (GTDB): domain Bacteria; phylum Pseudomonadota; class Alphaproteobacteria; order Rhizobiales; family Beijerinckiaceae; genus Methylobacterium; species Methylobacterium oxalidis. The sequence continues at coordinate 40,139 of NZ_BJZU01000007.1, forward strand.
GCAGGCTGGCAGGTCGCCGATTGACCGAAACGCCGGGATGCCGACGCATCCGGGCGGCGTTCCCGAAGCGGGATCCTCGCGGGAAAGCCGCGGCATGCCGCGCGCCCCCGACCGCGCGCTTCACCGCGCGCTTCCTGGAATCGCTCCAAGCTACCCGCTCCGGGCAACGCTGGCCCGCGCGGCGGAACATTCGGCTTCACCGTTCATTCTGCCGATCGAGAGGCGCCGCGCAGATTGTGCAGGCGCCCGCGAAATCATTCACCGGCACTATCGATGGAGACCGAGACCATGGCCAAGGCCAAGCCCGCGCGTGTCGAGAGCGACCGCCTGAACACCCCGACCGACCTCGACCCGGCCGACGCCAAGAAGATCGCCGAAGGGCTCACGGTCCTGCTCTCCGATCTCTTCGCCCTCTACATCAAGACGAAGAACTTCCACTGGCACGTCAGCGGCCCGAATTTCCGCGACTATCACCTGCTCCTCGACGAGCAGTCGCAGCAGATCTTCGCGATCATCGACGCGGTCGGCGAGCGCGCCCGCAAGATCGGCGGCACCACGCTGCGGTCGATCGGCCAGGCGAGCCAGCTGAAGCGCGTCCAGGACAACGATGCCGAGTATGTCAGCCCGCTCGACATGCTGATCGAGCTCCGGGACGACAACAAGGCGCTGACCGCCCACATGCGCGAGTTGCACGAGGTCACCGACGAGGCGAACGACGTCTCGACCACGAGCCAGCTCGAGGAGTGGATCGACCAGTCCGAGGAGCGCACGTGGTTCCTCTACGAGTCGACCCGCAACGCCACCGAAGGCGGTCACTGACCGCCGCAGCGGTCCGGCACCGGCCCGCCCGCGGAGCCCCGCACATCGGTGCGGGGCTCCTCGCGTTTCCGAGCCCTACAGTTCCAGCCCCACCTTCATCACCCCCGGATCCTCCCGGTCCGGATGCACCGAGAAGCCGAGGCGGCGGCAGACGGCGAGCATCGGCCGGTTCTCCGGCAGCACCGAGCCCTCGACGCGCTTCAGCCCCTCCGCCCGGGCCCAGTCGATCATCAGGCGCATGAGGGCGAAGCCGAGCCCGGTGCCCTTGCGGTCCGAGCGGATCAGGATCGCGTACTCGCCGCTCTCGTGGTTGGCGTCGGCGTGGAGGCGCACGGCGCCGAGCATCGCGCCGCTCTCGACGTCCGTGGCCACGAACGCGATGGCGCGCGCGTAGTCGAGCTGCGTCAGCCGTGCCAGGAAGGCGTGGCTGAAGTCGCGCACCGGCGAGAAGAAGCGCAGGCGCAGATCCTCCTCGCTGACGCTGTGGAAGAAGGTCGCGAACAGGCCCTCGTCCTCGGGGCGGACCGGGCGCACGCGGATCGGGCGGCCCCGCAGCGTCATGGTGCGCTCCCACTCGGCCGGGTAGGGCCGGATCGCGAAGCGCGGATGGCCGGCACCGCGGGCGGTGCGGCCCGGCATCGCCACCGCGCGGGAGACGCGCACCCGGGCATCGAGCGCCACGGCGCCGGTGTCGTCGGCCAGCAGCGGGTTGAGGTCGAGCTCGCGCACCTGCGGCAGGTCGGCGGCGAGCTGGGCGAGCTTCACGAGGACGAGGCTGAGCGCCCGCATGTCGACGGCGGGCACGTCCCGGTAGGCGGCGAGCCGCCGCGCCACGCGGGTGCGCGAGATCAGCTCGCTCGCCAGCGCCAGATCGAGGGGCGGCAGCGCCAGCGCCCGGTCGTCGATGACCTCCACCGCCGTGCCGCCGCGCCCGAACACCACCACGGGCCCGAAGGCGGGGTCTTCGGCGAGCCCCGCGATCAGCTCGCGCCGCCGGCCCCGCCGCAGCATCGGCTGCACCGCGAAGCCCTGGACGCGCGCCTGCGGCCGCTCGCGCCGGGCGCGGGCCAGGATCTCGCGGGCGGCCGTGCGCACGTCGGCCTCGCTCGTCAGGTCGAGGCGCACGCCGCCGATGTCGGACTTGTGGACGATGTCCGGCGAGACGACCTTGAGCGCCACGGTCCCGCCCCGCGCCAGGATCGGCCAGGCGGCCTCGGCGGCCGCGTCGATGTCGGGGGCCAGCGTCAGGGGCACGGTCGGGATGTCGTAGGCCGACAGGAGCGCCGCGACGCTCACCGGATCGAGCCAGGTCGCCCCCTGCGCCAGCGCCCGGGCGACGATGGCGCGGGCCTCGTCCGCCCGCGGCGCGAAGTCCCGCGGCAGGGAATCCGGCGTGCGCATCAGGTCGTCCTGCGCCTCGCGGTAGCGGACGAGGTGCAGGAAGCCCTCGACCGCGTCGGAATCCGTGGCGAAGCGCGGGATGCCGGCCTCCGCGAGGTGGGTGGTCGCGGCCTCGCCCTCGCCGAGCGACACGGCGAAGACCGGCTTCCGGCGCCCTCCGCCGGCGCGGGCCGCCTTCACGGACTCGGCGATGCAGGCGGCCACCGCGGTGCCGTCCGAGCGGGCGGTGGGGACGTGGATCGCCAGCACCGCGTCGTTCGCCCGGTCGGCCAGGAGCGGTGCCAGCGCCGCCCGGTAGGCGGCGGCGTCCGCATCGACGCCGAGATCGACGGGGTTGCGCGCCGAGAACCCGTCGGCCGGGGTGATCTCGGCGAGGCTGCCGCCGAGATCGGCGAGCCGGTCGGCGGCCAGCGCGCCGATGCCGCGGCCGTTCGCCAGGATCGCGAGGCGCTTGCCGGGAAAGGGGCGCTGGCGCCCCAGCGTCTCGACGGCGGAGAACATCTCGTCGAGGTCGCGCACGGCGAGCAGGCCCGCCCGCCGGAAGGCCGCCTGGTAGACCGCGTCGGGCCGGGCGAGGGCGCCCGTATGGGTCTCGGGCGAGGGCCGGTCCGCGTCGCGCCGGCCGATCCGCAGCACCACGACGGGCTTGGCGCGGGCGGCGGCGCGGGCGGCCGACATGAACTTGCGCGCGTCCGGCACCGTCTTGAGGCAGAGCAGGATCGCCCGGGTACCGAGGTCGCCCGCGAAATGGTCGAGGCAGTCCGCCACGTCGATGTCGACCGAGCGGCCGAGGGACAGAACCGCCGAGAACCCGACCGAGCGCCGCGCCGCCCACTCGACGATGCCCGAGGCGACCGTGCCGGACTGGGAAACGAGGGCGAGGTCCCCGCGGGCCGGCATGTGGGCGAGGAGGCTGGCGTTGAGGCGTTGGCCCGGCACCGCGAGCCCGATGCTGTTCGGCCCGAGGAGGCGCAGGCCGTGGGCCCGCGCCAGCGCCCGGGTGCGCGGCCCGGGATCTTCCGGCGCCTCGCCGAGATCGGCCGTGAGGATGGCGGCCGCCCCCGCCCCGCGCAGGGCCGCGTCCTCGACGATGCCGGGCACGACCGCGGGCGGGGCCGCGACGACCACGAGGTCGGGCGCCTCGGGGAGGTCGGAGACCCGGCCGAAGCAGGGCGTCCCGTCGACCTTGGCGTGGCGCGGGTTCACGGGGAAGACCGGCCCGGCGAAGCCGGCCCGGCGCAGGTTCTCCAGGACGGCGCGGCCGAGCGAGCCCTCCCGGTCGCCCGCCCCGGCGAGCGCGACCGAGCGCGGGCGCAGCAGCGCCTCGAAGCGGTAGGTGCTCATGGCCAGCCCCCGATACCGCGCCCGGCCGTTCCGGGCTCCGCGGCCTGGGGACGCGAATTCGGCGCGCGCGTCAACGGGGCACCGGCGAGGGCCGGCGCCGGAGGGCACGGCGCGGCCGGCAGGATGGTTCCGAGCGCCCGGATTTCCCTCGTGCGCGCGTTGCTCTACGAGGCGGTGATGGAAGCCGAGACCTCCTCCGAATCCGCCCTGCGCCGCGCCGTCGTCGAGGCGTCCAACCGGATCATCGCCCTCGGGCTCAGCCAGGGCACCTCCGGGAACGTCTCGGTGCGGTTCGGGGACGGCTTCCTGGTCACGCCTTCCGGGATCCCGGCCGAGGATCTCGCGCCCGGCCACATCGTGCCGATGGATCTCTCCGGGCGCCACGACCACCCGCTCGCGCCCTCCTCGGAGTGGCGCTTCCACCGCGACATCCTGGCGACGCGGCCGGAGATCGGCGCCGTCGTCCACGCCCACCCGCCCTACGCGACCGGGTTTGCGATCTGCGGGCGGGAGATCCCGGCGGTTCACTACATGATCGCGATGGCGGGGGGCCCGAGCATCCGCTGCGCGCCCTACGCGCCCTACGGCACCGAGGCCCTGTCCGAGGCGGCGCTCGCCGCCCTCGACGGGCGGAGCTGCTGCCTGCTCGCCAACCACGGCATGATCGCCACGGGGCCCGATCTTGCCAGAGCCCTGTGGCTCGCCGTCGAGGTCGAGGCGCTCTGCCGGCAGTACGCGATCGCGCTGCAGGTCGGCACGCCGGTGGTGCTCGACGATGCCGAGATCGCGCGCACAGTGGAGCGGTTCAAGTCCTACGGCCCGCGAAAGGTGGCCGCGGCTTCCGATCGGAGCGTCGACGTAGAGGGCTGACGCCGCGCGAGATCGACATTAGTAGTTTTGTATCAGGTGCTTATCAAAAGTTAAATGTGTTGATGTAGAGCCACACATGCTAGGTTTTAGGCAAGCCGCAGAATAGTGCAGGCAACGGAGACCTGGCTTCTCCACAGCTCATCGAAACATCGCGAGAATGTGATCTGACCTTTGCTTCTCCGGAGCGTCTTCTGACGCGATGAAGAACGTTGCTCGGGTCTGCCGCAGCGCATCGGCGAACGCAACGCTCGGTTCCGAGCACGTCCGCCCGTCATCCCCGGCGTCGAGGGGACACCTCAACTCAGAGTTGCTAAAGTTGAGCGATAGCTGCCCCGCAACAGCCTCACGTCGAACTCCCCGGCGTGCGGCCTCCGAGCATGCAACGTCCGCTTTCGATCGCGTCGGGGAAAGGAAGGGGATTGCCCCTCCATTTCACCACCGGGCATGTACTTCCGTCTCTGCCGATCTGGTCGCCTATTTGACAGTTGAATTTTTCCGTAATTCTCGTCATTGATCTTGCGCAGGCCGAAAAAATTTCGGACATCGAAGTCGCTTCCAGATCACCACCTTATCCGGGTCAGCCTGGACAGGCGTAAGCCTGAGGCCGGCCGGCCGGGATCCTTCTTCCACCACAGGGGACGCTAATGACGGCGGAGAACAGCGGTTTGCCGGACTATATCGAGCTCGCCGCGGACATCGTTTCGGCTTTCGTGAGCAACAATTCCGTGCCCGTCGCGGATCTGCCGGCCCTCATCGCGTCCGTCCACTCGACGCTGGGCCGCCTCTCGAACGGCCCGGCCGAGGAGAAGGTGGAGCCGCCTCAGCCCGCCGTGTCGGTGAAGCGCTCGATCACGCCCGACTTCATCGTCTGCCTGGAGGACGGCAAGAAGTTCAAGTCGCTCAAGCGCCACCTGCGCACGCGCTACGACATGACGCCGGACGAGTACCGGCAGAAGTGGAATCTCCCCGTGGACTACCCGATGGTGGCGCCGAACTACGCGGCGGCCCGCTCGGAACTCGCCAAGAGCATGGGCCTCGGCCAGCAGCGCCGGAAGTCCCGCTCGAAGGCGGCCGACGCCCGGACCGGGGACGGCAAGGCCCCCGCCGCCCCGCGCGCCCGCCGCGCCAAGGCCGCTCCAGCCGAGGCGGGGTCGTAGGGCTCCCGCCCTCGCGGCGGCCGGGGCATCCCGGGCCCGGGATATCCGCAGGCCCGGGATATCCACAAGCCGATGATCCCGCGGTCGCGCGGGCGCCGGCCCGTTAGAGATCGGGCAAGCTGCCGGCGGCAAGGCTCGTCCCCGCGGCCGCCCAGGGTCGTGGCCGCGGAGACGGGATCATGGCCGGCCGGGGAAGGCTCGCGGCACCTCTGTTCTGGACCTGCGTCGTCGGCGGCACGGCGGCCCTCTGGCTCGGGCGCCCGGCGCTCGTCGCGACCGGCATCGCCGTCGTGCTCATCCTGCTCAGGGCGCTCGACCGCCCGGCCCGGTTCCGCCGGCTGGTGCGCCGGGTGGCGCGCCGCCACGCCCGCACGCTTGCCCTGCGCCAGCGCCAGGAGAGCTTCATCGACGCCTACGGCAACCTCGTCCGCGACGGCTGGCTGCGCGAGCGGGAGTACTTCGTCGAGCGCACGGTCCTGCCCGAGATCGAGGCTCGCGGCTTCTCCGACTACGCCGAGGACCGGTTCGAGGCGATGGTCGAGATCGTCGAGTCGGTCGCGGCCGCCGTGGACCTGCCCGACGAGACCGAGGCGCCCGACGACGGCACCGGCTACGAGCAGTTCTGCGCCGCGCGCCTCGCCGCGGCGGGCTGGCGGGCGCACGCGACGGGCGGGAGCGGCGACCAGGGCGCCGACATCGTGGCCGAGCGCGACCGGGTGCGCCTCGTCGTCCAGTGCAAGCGCTACGGCAAGCCCGTCGGCAACGCCGCCGTGCAGGAGGCGGCGGCGGCCGCCCGCTACTGGTCGGGCGACATGGCGGCCGTGGTCACGAACGCGGGCTTCACGCCGGCCGCCCGCAAGCTCGCCGCCGCGACCGGAGTGCTCCTCCTCCACCACGATGACCTCGCGGACCTGCACCCGGTCCGACAGGTCCGCGGCGGGGCCCGCGCCGGCTGATCAGCCCTCCCCGCCGAGGGGCAGCCAACGCCGTCCGTCGCGGGCGAGGAGGTCGTCCGCCTCCGTCGGCCCGTCCGTGCCGGCGGCGTAGAAGGCGACGTCGGCCCCCTTCCACGCCTTGAGGAGCGGGTCGACCGCGGCCCAGCCGGCCTCGATGTTGTCGGCCCGCTGGAACAGGGTCGCGTCGCCGACCATGCAGTCGTAGAGCAGGGTCTCGTAGCCGACATTCGGCTTCTCGGGGAAGAAGTCGGCGTAGCGGAAGCGGGTGGCGACGCTGCCGAGCGCCATCTTGGGCCCCGGCCGCTTCACGTTGAGCACGGTGCTCGATCCCTGCTCGGGGTCGATGGTCAGGCGCATCACGTTCGGCGCGAGCTCCGTCACGCCGGTCTCCCGGAAGAGGCGGAAGGGCGGCGGCTTGAAGTGGATCGCGATCTCGGTGAGGCGGTCCGTCATGCGCTTGCCGGTGCGCAGGTAGAAGGGCACGCCGGCCCAGCGCCAGTTCTCGATCTGCAGCTTGAGGGCGACGTAGGTCTCGGTGCGCGAATCCGCGGCGACGTGCGGCTCGTCCCGGTAGCCGACGACCGCCTGGCCGCCCTCGGTCCCGGCCGTGTACTGGCCGCGCACCGCGTCGCCCGGCTCGATCGGGCGCACGGCCTCGGCGAGCTTCGCCTTCTCGGTGCGCACCGCCTCGGCCTCGAAGGAGTTCGGCGGCTCCATCGCCACCATGCAGAGGAGCTGGAACAGGTGGTTCGGCACCATGTCGCGCAGCGCCCCGGTCGGCTCGTAGAAGGCCCCGCGCTCCTCGACGCCGATCGTCTCGGCCGCCGTGATCTGGACGTGGTCGACGTATTCCCGCCGCCAGACCGGCTCCAGCATGCCGTTGGCGAAGCGCAGCGCCATCAGGCTCTGCACCGTCTCCTTGCCGAGGAAGTGGTCGATGCGGAAGAACTGGCTCTCGTCGGCCTGCCTGAGGATGCGGGCGTTCAGCGCCTGCGCCGAGGCGAGGTCGGAGCCGAACGGCTTCTCGATGACGACCCGGCGGAAGGCGCCCTCCGACTGGGCGAGGAGGCCGGCCTGCCCGAGCTGCTCGACGATCGACCCGAAGAAGCGGGCCGCCACCGCGAGGTAGAAGACGACGCTGCCCCCGATCCGGTCCTTCAGCGCCGCGTAGGAAGCCGGATCCTCGAAGTCGCCCTTCAGGAAGTGGATGCGCTCGCGCACGAAGCCCCAGGCCGCCGGATCGATGCGGTCGGCGTGGAACTCCGAGGTCTTGTCCTTCGTGAAGGATTCCATCGTCTGCGTGAGGTCCGCGCGCAGGCCCTCGTCGGTGTTGTCGTTGTGGTCGACGCCGAGGATCCTGAACCCCTCGGCGAGGAGGCCCGCGCCGGACAGGTTGTAGAGGGCGGGCATCAGCAGGCGCTTCGTCAGGTCGCCGGCCGCGCCGAAGATCACGAGTGTGCAGGGCGGCGCGGCCTGCGTGCCGCAGGCGGCGCGCCCGCTCGGGGTGACGGTGGGTTCCATCGGCAGGCTCCGGGTGCGCGCCCCGCCGGAAGCTCGGCCGGCGGGTTTCGCACGTCAAACGAGCGATGACGGCGCCCGTTCCGGGCTCGCGGAGCCGTGTACGGCGCTACTCGTCGGTGCGCACGGCCTGGCCGCCCCGGTCGATCGGCAGGCGCGGGCCCTTCAGCTCCGGGCCGCCGGGCAGGCTGCGCACGTCCCAGCCGCCGCCGAGCGCCCGGATCAGCGACACGGCGGTGGTGAAGCGGCTGAGCCGCACCTGGAGGGCGGCGACCTCGTTGTTGAGGGCGAGCCCCTGGGCGGTCACGACGGTGGTGAAGTTCTGGGTGCCGGCGCGGTACTCGTTGAGGGTGATCTCGACGGCGCGGCGGGCCGAGGCGAGGGCCGCGTCCTGAGCCACCTGCTGGCGGGCGAGGATGCGCACGCCCGCGAGCCCGTTCTCGACCTCGCCGAAGGCGGTGAGCACCACCTGGCGGTAATTGGCGACCGCCCCGTCGTAGGCCGCGCGCGCGCCCTGGAGGGCGGCGGCGCGGGCGCCGCCGTCGAACAGCACCTCGGTGCCCGACGCGGCCACCGACCAGACCTGGTTCGCCGCCGAGAACAGGCCGTTGCGCGGGTCGCCCGAGATGCCGCCGGACGCCGAGAGGGTCACCGTGGGATAGAAGGCCGCGACCGCGACGCCGATCAGCTCGCTCTGCTGCTGCACGGCCCGCTCGGCCTGGGCGATGTCGGGGCGCCGCTCCAGGAGGTCGGACGGGATGCCGACCGGCACCGCCGGCGGCCGGACGGCGAGGGAGGCCACGGGGATCGAGACCTCGGAGGGCGGGCGCCCGACGAGGATCGCGATGGCGTGCTCGAAGGTCGCCCGCTGGAGCCCGACCGCGATGGCCGAGGCCTGCGTCGTCTGCACCTGCGTCTGCGCCGTGATCACGTCCGAGCGGGCGGCGACGCCCGCATTGTACTGGTTCTCGGTGATCGCGAGCGTCTTCTTGAAGTTCTCGACGTTCTCGTTGAGCACCCGCTGCAGGGCGTCGTTGTAGCGGAGCTGCAGGTAGTTCGTGACGAGCTCGGCCTGGACGGCGAGGCGCACGGCGCCGATCTGGGCGGCGTCGGCCTGCGCCGCGGAGACCTCGGCCTCGATGTTGCGGCGGACGCCGCCGAACAGGTCGAGTTCCCAGCTCGCCTGCCCCTGGAGCGAGACGTTGGTGCGCTCGACGCCCGCGGTCCGCACGCGCGTGATCGAGGGGGCGCCGATCACGGTCGGGTAGAGGGCGGCGCGGGCCTGCTCCACGAGGGCGCGGGCCTGCCGGTAGCCCGCCACGGCCTGGCGCAGGGTCTGGCTGTCCACGTCCACGAGGCGCACGAGCCGGTCGAGGGTCGGGTCGTTGAAGACCCGCCACCAGTCGCCGCGCTCGGCCCCGTCGTTCGGCTGGGCGAGGCGCCAGCCCTTCTTCGAGGCGACGTGCGCGGCGCTGTCCTCGCGCTGCCCACCCTCCTTGAACGCGAGCGGCGTCTCGACGGAGGGCCGCGCGTAGTCGGGCCCGACCATGCAGCCGCCGAGGGAGGCGGCGAGGAGGATGACGGCCGCGCACCGCGAGGGACGGAATTTCTCGAAGGCCGCGACGGGCCTCCTCTCCCGTGCGGGAGAGGGTC
>NZ_BJZU01000008.1 GCF_007992195.1 Methylobacterium oxalidis
AGGGTGAGGGGTTCGCCGTTTCCAAAGAGGTCGCACCCCTCACCCGGTCTGCTGACGCCGACTCGACCTCTCCCGGACGGGAGAGGCGGGGCGGCGCCCGGTCCGGGCGCTGCGCGGCGCGCCGCCCCGCGCGGGCGGGACCTGATTCCTGCGGGAGGACGCGCATCACTCGGCGGCCGGCAGCGGGGCGGTGCCCGGACGGCGGCGGCGGGCGAGAACCCGGTGCCGCATCCGGTCGAGGTACAGGTAGACGACGGGGGTCGTGTAGAGGGTCAGGATCTGGCTCACGATCAGGCCGCCGACGATCGCGATGCCCAGGGGCCGGCGCAGTTCCGAGCCCTCGCCGCCGGCGAGGATCAGGGGCGCCGCGCCGAGCAGCGCGGCCAGCGTTGTCATCATGATCGGCCGGAAGCGCAAGAGGCAGGCCTCGAAGATCGCGTCGCGCGGGGAGGCGCCGCGGCTGCGCTCCGCGTCGAGGGCGAAGTCGATCATCATGATGGCGTTCTTCTTCACGATGCCGATGAGCAGGAACACGGCGATGAGCGCGATCACCGTGAACTCGGTCCCCGAGACGAGAAGCGCGAGGAGCGCCCCGATGCCGGCCGAGGGCAGCGTCGAGAGGATCGTGATCGGGTGCACGAAGCTCTCGTAGAGGATCCCGAGGATCGTGTAGACGGCGAGGATCGCGGCGAGGATCAGGAGCGGCTGGCGCGAGGCGGAGGCCTGGTAGTTCTTGGCCGCGCCCGCGAACTCGCCGTGGATGGTGGCGGGCAGCCTGAGGGAGGCCATCGCCTCCTCGATCGCGGCGGTGGCGTCCGACAGGCTCTTGCCCGTGGCGAGATTGAACGAGATCGTGGTGGCCACGAACAGGCCCTGGTGGCTCACCTGCACCGGGGCGTTGCCGGTCTCCAGCCGCGCGAAGGCCGAGAGCGGGATCATCGTCTCCTTGGCGCTCGACACCGGCGCGCTCGAGGAGGCGCCCCCCTTGCTCGCCGCGATGGCGTTCGAGGCGGCGTTGCGGGCCGAGTCGCTCGCGATGGCGGCGGCCGTCGCCGAGGGGTCGGTGGCGCTGGTGTCGACCGTCGCGGCGGCCCCCGTGCCGTTGGTGTTGGCGGTGCCGTTCGCCGCCACCGTGCCGGCGACCGCGTTCGTCGTGGCCGAGCCCCGCGCCTTTCCGCCCGAGGTCGAGACGTAGATCATCTTGAGCGTCTCGGGCGATTGCAGGTAGCGCGGCGCGATCTCCATCACGACGTGGTACTGGTTGAGCGGGTTGTAGATCGTCGAGACCTGCCGCTGGCCGAAGGCGTCGTAGAGGGTGTTGTCGATCTTGTCGGGCGTGATGCCGTAGCGGAAGGCCGTGGCGCGGTCGATCACGAGCCGGCTCTCCAGGCCGCCCTCCTGCTGGTCCGAGGTGACGTCGGCGAAGATCGGGTTCTTCTGGAGCGCCGCGAGCAGTTGGGGGGCCGCCGCGTAGAGTTCCTCCGCCGTGTCGCCCTGGAGCGTGTACTGGTACTGCGCGAAGCTCTGGCGGCCGCCCATGCGCAGGTCCTGGCGCGGGAACAGGAACAGGCGCGCGCCCGCCACCTGCGCGAGCTTCGGGCGCAGGCGGTTCATGACCTCGGTGATCGAGGCGCGCTCCCCGCGCGGCTTCAGGCTCACGAAGACGTTGGCCGAGTTGGTGCCGCGCCCGCCCGTGAAGCCGACCACGTTGTCGACGGCCGGGTCCGCCTGCACGATGGCGGTGGCCTGCCGCAGCTTCTGCTCCATCGACTGGAAGGAGATGCGCTGGTCGGCCTGGATGCCGCCCATCATCTGCCCCGTGTCCTGCTCCGGGAAGAAGCCCTTCGGCACGATGACGTAGAGGTAGACGTTGAGCCCGATCGTGGCGAAGAGCGACAGCAGCACGAGGCGGCGGTGGCGAAGCGCCGTGCTCAAGGTGCGCTCGTAGGCCCGCAGCATCCGCTCGAAGCCGCCCTCCAGGATGCGGAAGAGCAGGTTCGGGCGCCGCGCCGCGGCCCCGTGCGGCTCCGGCTTGAGGAGGCGCGCGCACATCATCGGCGTGGTGGTGAGCGAGAGCACGAGCGAGATCAGGATCGCGAGCGACAGCGTCACGGCGAATTCCTGGAACAATCGCCCGACGAGCCCGCCCATCAGCAGGATCGGCAGGAACACCGCGACGAGCGACAGGCTCATAGAGATGACGGTGAAGCCGACCTCCCGGGCGCCGAGCAGGGCCGCCTCGATGCGCGGCCTGCCCTGCTCGATGTGGCGCTGGATGTTCTCCAGGACGACGATGGCGTCGTCGACCACGAAGCCCGTGGCGATGATGAGCGCCATCAGCGACAGGATGTCGAGGGAGTAGTCGAACAGGTACATCGCCGAGAAGGTGCCGACGATGGAGATCGGCACCGCGACCGCCGGGATCAGCGTCGCCCGCCAGGAGCGCAGGAAGACGAAGACCACGAACACGACGAGCCCGACCGCGATGAGCAGCGTCTCCTCGGTCTCGGCCAGCGAGGCGCGGATCGTGGCGCTGCGGTCGCCCGTGATGGTCAGGTCGATGTCGCCGGGCAGCGCCGCCTGCACCTGCGGGATCGCCGCCTTCACGCCCTTGATGGTCTCGACGACGTTCGAGCCCGGCTGCTTGTAGATGAACAGGATGACGCCGGGCTTGCCGTTGATGAGGCCGAGGTTGCGCCGGTCCTCGACCCCGTCGACGACCTGGCCGACATCGGTGAGGCGCACCCCCGCCCCGTTGCGGTAGGCCACGACGATGTCGCGGTAGTCGGCGGCGGTGCGGCCCTGGTCGTTGGCGTAGAGCTGGTAGCGGCGCGCCTCCGTCTCGATGGCGCCCTTCGGCGAGTTGGCGTTGGCGGAGGCGAGCGCCGCGCGGATGCCCTCGAGCCCGATGCCGTAGTGGAACAGCGCCGTCGGATCGAGCTCGACGCGCACCGCCGGCAGCGAGGAGCCTCCGATGTCGACGTTCCCGACGCCCGGGAGCTGGGACATCTTCTGCTGCACGACGGTGGCGGCGGAATCGTAGAGCTGGCCCGGCGTCAGGGTGTCGGAGGTCAGGCCGAGGATCAGGATCGGCGCGTCGGCCGGGTTGAACTTGCGGTAGGTCGGGTTGGTGCGCAGGGCCGTCGGCAGGTCGGCGCGGGCGGCGTTGATCGCCGCCTGCACGTCGCGCGCCGCCCCGTCGATGTTCCGGTTGAGGCCGAACAGCAGGACGATGCGCACCGTGCCGGTGGAGCTCGTCGAGGTCATCTCGTTGACGTCGGCGATGGCGCCGAGGCGGCGCTCGAGCGGGGCCGCCACCGTCGTCGCCATGGTCTCGGGCGAGGCGCCGGCCATCTGCGCCTGGACGAGGATGACGGGGAAGTCGACCTGCGGCAGCGGCGCCACTGGCAGCTTCAGGAAGGCGAACAGCCCCGCGAGCAGCACCCCGATCGTCAGGAGCGTGGTGGCGACCGGGCGCCGGATGAAGGGCTCCGAGACGTTCACGGACGCGCTCCCGGGATGAGCGGCCTGGACCTTGCGCGCCTCGCCGCTCCCGTGCCGGCTTGGCGGTTCGCACTTCGAGGCCTACGAACGGCAAGGCGTCGCAGGATCGGGCGCCGCTCACCTCTCCCGTGCGGGAGAGGTCGAGTCCGCGCGAGCGGACCGGGCGAGGGATCAGGTCTTCCCGGAAAGCGCGCACCCCTCACCCCGACCCTCTCCCGGACGGGAGAGGGGGTGCCGCGCGGATCTTGCAGAGGCGCGCTCACGGCAGCGCCCCGCCGGTCGGCACGCCCCCCTCGCGCCGGCCCGTGACGCGCCGCTCCAGGCGGTCGAAGGCGAGGTAGATCACCGGGGTGGTGAAGAGCGTCAGCACCTGGCTGACGATGAGGCCGCCGGCGATGCAGATGCCGAGGGGCTGGCGCAGCTCCGAGCCGACGCCCGTGCCGAGGATGAGCGGCACCGCCGCGAAGAGGGCCGCGAGCGTCGTCATCAGGATCGGGCGGAAGCGCAGCAGGCAGGCCTCGAAGATCGCGTCGGGCGGGCTCATCCCCTCCTCGCGCTCCGCCTGGAGCGCGAAGTCGATCATCATGATCGCGTTCTTCTTCACGATGCCGATCAGGAGCACGATGCCGATGATCGCGATCACGTCGAGGGAGAGGCCGAACAGCATCAGCCCGAGAAGCGCCCCGATGCCGGCCGACGGCAGCGTCGAGAGAATCGTGATCGGGTGGATGAAGCTCTCGTAGAGGACGCCGAGCACGATGTAGACCGTGACGATGGCCGCCAGCACGAGGAACAGCTCGTTGCCGAGGGCCGCCTGGAAGGCGAAGACCGAGCCCTGCGGCACGATGCGGAAGCTCGGGGGCAGGTCGATCTCGCGGCGCACCTGCTCGATCGCCTCGACCGCCTGGCCGAGCGCCGCGCCGGGGGCGAGGTTGAACGAGACGGTGGTGGCCGGGAACTGTCCGAGATGGCTGATGAGGAGGGGCGCCCGCCGCTCGCTGACGCGGGCCACCGCCGAGAGCGGCACCTGGCCCGAGGTCGCGGTCGAGGACGGCAGGTAGATCGTGTTGAGGCTCTCCAGCGTCTTGTGCAGGTCCGGGTCCGCCTCCAGGATCACCCGGTACTGGTTCGACTGGGTGAAGATCGTCGAGATGATGCGCTGGCCGAAGGCGTCGTAGAGGGCGTTGTCGATGGTGGCCGGGGTGATGCCGTAGCGGCCCGCGGTCGGCCGGTCGATCGTGATGTAGGCGGAGAGCCCGCTGCCCTGGAGGTCGCTCGCCACGTCCGACAGGAGGGGGGAGCGCTGCAGCGCCGCCACGAAGCGGGGCACCCAGGTCTCGAACTCGTCGAGGTTCGGGTTTTCCAGGATCACCTGGTACTGGGTGGCCGAGACCGCGGTGTCGATGGTGAGGTCCTGCACCGGCTGCATGTAGAGGCGCACGCCCGGCACCGCGCCCGAGATCCGCTTCAGCCGGTCGATGACGGCGCTGGCCGAGGCCGTCCGCTCGTCGCGGGGCTTCAGGTTGATCAGGAAGCGGCCGGAATTCAGCGTGACGTTCTGGCCGTCGACCCCGATGAAGGAGGACAGGCTCGCCACCGCAGGGTCCTTCAGGATCAGGCTCGCCAGCCGCTGCTGGCGCTCGGCCATGGCCGCGTAGGACACCGTCTGGTCGGCCTGGGTGATGCCCTGGATCACGCCCGTGTCCTGCACGGGGAAGAAGCCCTTCGGGATCACCACGAACAGGTAGCCGGTCAGCGCCACCGTGCCGAGGGTGACGAGCAGCGTCAGGCCCTGGTGGCGCAGCACCACCCGCAGCGCCCGCCCGTAGGCCGCGATGGTGCGGTCCAGGGCGCCCCGGCCCATCCGCGACAGGAGGCCCTCGCGGCGGGCGGCGTGCCCCTCCGGCGCGTGCTTGAGGAGGCGCGCGCACAGCATCGGCACCAGGGTGAGCGAGACGACGCCCGAGATCACGATGGTGGCGGCCAGCGTGATCGCGAACTCGTGGAACAGCCGCCCGACCACGTCGCCCATGAACAGGAGCGGGATCAGCACCGCGATCAGCGAGACGGTGAGCGAGATGATGGTGAAGCCGATCTCGCGCGAGCCCTTGAGCGCGGCCTCCAGCGGCGAGTCGCCGTCCTCCACGTGTCGGGCGATGTTCTCGATGACGACGATGGCGTCGTCCACTACGAAGCCCGTGGCGATGGTGAGCGCCATCAGCGACAGGTTGTCGAGGGAGAAGCCGTAGAGGTCCATGACCGCGAGCGCGCCGACGAGCGAGAGCGGCACCGACAGGCTCGGGATCAGGGTGGCCGAGAGGCTCCTGAGGAACAGGAAGATCACCATCACGACCAGGGCGATGGCGAGCCCCAGCTCGAACTGCACGTCCTCGACGGAGGCGCGGATCGTGACCGTGCGGTCGGTGAGCGGCGTCACCGTGATGGCGGCGGGCAGCGTCGCCTGAAGCTGGGGCAGCAGCGCCTTGATCTTGTCGACCGTGGCGATGACGTTGGCGCCGGGCTGGCGCTGGATGTTGAGGATGACCGCCGGCGTCTCGTCCATCCAGGCGCCGAGCTTGGTGTTCTCGGGCCCGTCCACCACGTCGGCCACGTCCGACAGGCGCACCGGGGCGCCGTTGCGGTAGGCGATGATCGCGTCCTGGTAGGTCTTCGGGTCGCGGATCTGGTCGTTGGCGTTGATCGCGTAGGACTGGGTCGGCCCGTCGATCGTGCCCTTCGGCGTGTTGACGTTGAGGTTGGTGATGGTGGTGCGCAGGTCGTCGATGTTGAGGCCGTAGGCGGCGAGCGCGCGGGCGTTGAAGCGCACCCGCACGGCCGGGCGCTGGCCGCCGCCCATGCTGACGAGGCCGACGCCCGCGACCTGGGAGATCTTCTGGGCGAGCCGCGTCTCGGCGAGGTCGCGCACCTGCGTCAGCGCCATCGTCTTCGAGGTGAGCGCCAGCGTCAGGATCGGTGCGTCGGCCGGGTTCACCTTGGCGTAGATCGGGGGTGCCGGCAGGTCGGAGGGCAGGAGGTTGCCGGCCGCGTTGATCGCGGCCTGGACCTGCTGCTCGGCGATGTCGAGGGGCAGGTCGAGGCTGAACTGCAGGGTGATGACCGAGGCGCCCGCCGAGCTCTGCGAGGTCATCTGGTTGAGGTTGGCGAGCTGCCCGAACTGCCGCTCCAGCGGCGCCGTCACGGACGAGGTCATCACCTCCGGGCTCGCGCCGGGATAGAAGGTCTGGACCTGGATCGTCGGGTAGTCGACCGAGGGCAGCGCCGAGACCGGCAGGTTCAGGTACGAGACGAGGCCGACGATCAGGATCGCCAGCATCAGGAGCGTCGTCGCGACCGGCCTCAGGATGAAGATGCGGGACGGGTTCATCGGGACACGTCCGCAGAGGCGGCGCGCGCACCGTCACCGGATCCGCGACCCCGCCCCCTCTCGCGTTCGGGAGAGGGCCGGGGTGAGAGGTTCGCCGTATCCGGAGAGGTCGCACCCCTCACC
>NZ_BJZU01000009.1 GCF_007992195.1 Methylobacterium oxalidis
CGGGAGAGGCGGGCGATGCGCTCCGCGGGGCGGGCCGCCGCGCTCACGGCGCGGGCCGCTGGCGGCGCTGGCGACGGCCGGATTCCGCCGGGGGCGCCTCGCCCGCGGCGGCGGCGCTCGCCGGGGCCTTGCCGTCCGCCTCGGTACCCGAGGCCGGGCCGCCGGTGATGCGCACGCCGGCGCCGTCGCGCAGGCGGTCGGTGCCGTCGACGACCACCCGGTCGCCGACCGACAGCCCCTCGGTCACCACGGTGCGCGGCCCGTCCGTCTCGCCGGTCTTGATCGGCCGGACCACGACCTTGTCGTCGCCCTCCATCAGGTAGACGTAGGTGCCGGGCGTGCCCCGCAGGATCGCGCCGGTCGGCACGATGGCCGCGTCCCGCACCGTGTCCACGGTCAGCTTGGCGTTGACGAACTGGTTCGGGAACAGCGCCTCGTCGTCGTTCTGGAAGAGGGCGCGCAGCTTCACGGTGCCGGTGGTCGTGTCGATCTGGTTGTCGACCGTGTCGAGCGTGCCGGTGGCGACCTCGTGGGCGTCGCCGCGGTCGTAGGCGCGCACCGCGAGCTTGGCGCCCGAGCGCACCCGCCGCATCACCCGGGCGACGTCGTCCTCGGGCAGGGTGAAGACCACCGAGATCGGGTGGAGCTGGGTGACGACGACGATCGCCGTGTTGCCGGCGGTGATGTAGTTGCCCTGGTCCACCTGCCGCAGGCCGACGCGCCCGTCGACCGGCGAGATGATGCGGGTGTAGGCGATGTTGAGCTTCTGCTGGTCGACGAGCGCCTGGTCGGCCGCCACCGTGCCCTCGTTCTGCTTCACGAGCGCCGCCTGCGTGTCGACGTTCTGCTTCGAGATCGAATCCTGCTGCGAGAGGCGCTGGAAGCGGGCGAGGTCGAGCTTCGCGTTCTGCAGCAGCGCCTGGTCGCGGGCGAGCTGGCCCTGGTACTGCGCCAGCAGGGCCTCGTAGGGGCGCGGGTCGATCTGGGCGAGGAAGTCGCCCTTCTTGACCATCTGGCCCTCGCGGTAGCCGATCTCGGTGAGGTAGCCGCTGATCTGCGAGCGCACGGTGACGGTCGCCAGCGGCGTCACGGTGCCGAGCCCCTGCAGCACGACCGGCATGTCGCCCTTCGTGACGGCGGCGATGCCGACGGCCTGGGGCTGGTCGTGGCCGCGCCCGCCGCGGCCGGGCCCGCCCTTGCCCCGCGTCGCGGAGGGCTCGCCCGCCGTCTCGGTGCGCGACTTGTCGTACCAGCGATGCGCGACCGCCCCCGCCCCGCCGAGGACGAGCAGCACCAGGAGCCAGCGGATGAGGCGGCTGCGCCGGCGCGTGCGCGCGGGGGCGGGCACCCCGGGGTACTCGCGCGCCGTCTCCGTGCGGATGGGTGAGCTCTCGTTCATGCGGTGCGTGCTTGCTGCTGCGATCCTCGGGCCTGATCCGGAGGGCGGCCCCGCCCTGCGGCCTTACCCCGGCCCGGGTGAGGGGCACACCCCTCTCGCTCTCCCCCGATAGACGTCGTCGCGAATGCCCGAGTGTACAAGATTTCGGCAGATGGTCCCGGTGCGGCACTTTCGGACGCCGGAACCGTCCGCAACCGGTGCAGGGCCAATACGCCACCCGTAAGGCGTGCAGGTTTCCGCCGTGTTGCTGGTCCGCGGTGTCGCCGGCCACGGAGTGCCGCGCGGGCATGGGCGCGCGAGAGCGCGGGGCCGGTCGAGGATCGGTGTGGATCGGGGAGCGTGCGGGCGCCGGGAGCGCATTCGGCGGCCCGCGAGGCGGGAGGGGCGCCCGCGGAGCCGCACGAAGCGGGCCGCCAAGGTCTTGGCGGCCCGATCCACGACCGGAGCGGTGCGTCGCAGGAGCGAAACGAGGGGGCGGAGTTTCGTCCCCGCAGCCACCGCTCCAGCCGTGTGTCCGAGAGGTAGCTCACGGGTGATGAATGTCAATAATCGTCAGTCGCCAAATCCTCCCGCCCGGCCGGCACCCGGCTTTCGACGTGCCGTTTCGCACGTTTCGCGGTCGCTCGCGCCCGTGCTAGAGCAGCCCGGCCCGGCAGCTTGCCCTCTCGGGAGCCGCCCCGCATCCCCGACCGACGGCCCGACCAGGATGGCATGAATCCCGTCTTCGCCGATCTGCCGACCTCCGTCTTCGAGACGATGTCGCGCCTCGCCCGCGAAACCGGGGCGATCAATCTCGGGCAGGGCTTCCCCGACGATCCCGGCCCGGCCGACATCCGCGCGCGGGGCGCGCAGGCGCTCGCCGAGGGCTTCAACCAGTACCCGCCGATGATGGGCCTGCCGGTTCTGCGCGAGGCGGTCGCCGCGCACTACGCCCATCACCAGGGGCTCGACCTCGACCCCACGACGGAGGTGATGGTGACCTCGGGCGCCACCGAGGCGCTGGCCGGCGCGCTCCTCGCCCTGATCGAGCCGGGCGACGAGGTCGTGCTGTTCGCGCCCCTCTACGACGCCTATCTGCCGCTGGTCCGCCGGGCCGGCGGCGTGCCGCGGATCGTGACCCTGCGCCCGCCCGGCTTCGGCCTCGACGAGGCGGCGCTCGCCGCCGCCTTCGGCCCGCGCACGAAGGTCGTCCTCCTGAACAACCCGCTCAACCCGAGCGCGACGATGGTCTCCCGCGCCGATCTCGAGCTCCTCGCGGGCTTCTGCCGCCGCTTCGACGTGACGGCCGTGTGCGACGAAGTCTGGGAGCACGTCGTCTTCGACGGGCGCGCCCACATCCCGCTCATCGGCCTTCCGGGCATGCGGGAGCGGACGGTCAAGATCGGCTCAGCGGGCAAGATCTTCAGCCTCACCGGCTGGAAGGTCGGCTTCGTGATGGCGGCCCCGCCCCTGATGCGGGTGCTCGCCAAGGCGCACCAGTACCTCACCTTCACGACGCCCCCGAACCTGCAGGAGGCGGTGGCCTACGGGCTCGGCAAGGAGGACGCCTATTTCGAGGGGATGCGGCGGGATTTCGCGCGCTCGCGCGACCGCCTCGCCGCGGGCCTGCGCGGCCTCGGGCTGAGCGTGCTGCCGAGCGCGGCGACCTACTTCCTCAACGTCGACGTGGCGCCCCTCGGGGTTCGCGACGACGCGGCCTTCTGCGAGACGCTGGTGCGGCGGCACGGGGTCGCGGCCATCCCGGTGAGCGCCTTCTACGCGGAGGATCCCGTGCGGCATCTCGTGCGCCTGTGCTTCGCCAAGAGCGACGCGACGCTCGACACGGCCCTCGACCGGCTCGGCGATCTCGCCCGGAGGGCGGCGTGAGGCCGGCCCGGACGGCGCTCGCGCGGGTGCGCGCCCGGGGGAGCCTCGTCGCCCGGGTGAGTCTTGTCGCCGCCCCGGAGCGGGGCCACATCAGGCTCCATGACCGCTTCCGAGCCCTTCCGCGCCATCCCGCGGGACCCCGCGACGGCCTACGGCCAGAGCCCGGGCGCCAACCCGCCCTTCCGCTTCACGGACACGAGCCGGGAGGCCAGCCTCGCGCGCCTCGAGAAGCTCGCCTTCCTGCTCGACTCGGCCTTCCTGATCCCGGGCACCAACCGGCGCGTCGGGCTCGAGGCGGTGATCGGGCTGGTGCCGGTGATCGGCGACATCGCGGGCGTGGCGCTCTCCTCCTACATCCTCTACGAGGCCAAGCGCCTCGGCGTGCCGCGCTGGCTTCTCGCCCGGATGGCGCTGAACGTCGCCTTCGACGGTGCGGTGGGCGTGGTGCCCCTGGCGGGCGACCTGTTCGACGCGGCCTTCAAGGCCAACCGGCGCAACGTGCGCCTGCTGCGCCGCCACCTGGAGCGCAGCGGGGCCGTGCGCCCGAACGAGATCGACGGAACGGCGACGCGCCTCGACTGATGCGGGGCCCGACGCCCCGCGGGCCGCGGGAGGCGGGCCGGTGAACGAGCACGCCCCTCTCACCGCCGGCGAGGCCGTGGCGCCGGCCATTCCCGGCGCGCAGGCGATCGTCGCCGCGCCCGCGACCCGTCGCGGCCTGTCGCCCCTCAACCGGCGGCGCCTCGCCAATTTCCGGCGCAACCGCCTCGGCTTCTGGTCGTTCGTGATCTTCCTCGGGCTGTTCGTCCTCAGCTTGTTCGCGGAGTTCATCGCCAACGACAAGCCGATCATCGCCTCCTACAAGGGCGAGATCCTGTTCCCCGTCGTCATCGACTACCCGGACGAGAAGTTCGGCGGCTTCCTGGCACGCACCGACTACCGCTCCGCGGAGACCCGCAGGGAGATCGCCGAGAACGGCTGGGCGATCTGGCCGCCGATCCCTTACTCCTACGACACGATCCTGACCGGGCTGCCGACGCCCTCGCCCTCGCCGCCGACCTGGATGCTCACGGACGAGCAGTGCCGCCCCGTCGCCGAGCGCACCGGCGGCACGGGCTGCAAGGACATCGAGTGGCACTGGCTCGGCACCGACAACACCACGCGGGACGTGCTCGCGCGCATCATCTACGGCTTCCGCATCTCGGTGCTGTTCGGGCTGATCCTCGCCCTGGTCTCGTCGGTGATCGGCGTCGTGGCGGGCGCCGTGCAGGGCTATTTCGGCGGCTGGGTGGACCTCGCCTTCCAGCGCTTCATCGAGGTCTGGAGCGGCATCCCCACCCTCTACCTCATCATCATCATCTCGGCCTTCATCGCGCCGGGCTTCTTCGTGCTGCTCGGCATCCTGCTGCTGTTCTCGTGGGTGGCGCTCGTCGGCGTGGTGCGGGCCGAGTTCCTGCGCGCCCGCAATTTCGAGTACGTGCGGGCGGCCCGCGCGCTCGGGCTCTCGAACCTGCGCATCATGGCCGTGCACCTGCTGCCGAACGCCATGGTGGCGACCCTGACCTTCCTGCCGTTCATCCTGAACGGCTCGATCACAACCCTGACCTCGCTCGACTTCCTCGGCTTCGGCCTGCCGCCCGGCTCGCCCTCGCTCGGGGAGCTGCTCGCCCAGGGCAAGGACAACATCCAGGCGCCCTGGCTCGGCCTCACGGGCTTCGCGGTCGTCGCCACGATGCTGAGCCTGCTGATCTTCGCGGGCGAGGCGGTCCGCGACGCCTTCGACCCGCGCAAGACGTTCTCGTAGCAAGACGTTCTCGTAGGGGACCCTCCCGGGGATCCCGCCGTGCCGCGGACCGGCCGCGGCACGGGTAGAGCCTGGGCAGTCCCCCTCCCGGACCTCAGCGGCCGCTGCCGCCGCCGCCGCCAGCGCTGTTCGAGGTCGGCTTGTTGTTCTCCTCCGCGTTGCCGGAGGCGGCGGACGAGCTCTTCGGGTCGCGGCCCTGCGACAGGGCGGGCGTGACGAGCACCGGCGCGGCGACCAGAAGGGCGAGCACGCCGGCGGCGACGGATTTCCTCATGGAGTCTTCCTCGGGGCGCCCCCGCCCGCGCGGGAGCGCGGGACCGGTGGGAGGACGCGCGAACACAACCAGTGATTTAATTCTTGGTTGCGTCGTCGCCGCCCCGGACGAGGGCGGGCCGGGGCCCGCCCGCGAGCCTCAGGCGAGCGCCCGCGCCGCGGCGGCGACCTTGCGCACCGAGGCGTCGACCGCGTCGGCGGCCTGCGCGATGCTCGCCATGCTGCCCCGCACGGTGCTGACGCTGTCGGCGGCGTTCTGCATGTTGGCGGCCATGTCGCGGGTCACCGCCGACTGCTCGGTCACCGCCGAGGAGACGCTCAGCGCGATCTCGCTCAGCGCGCCGATCGTCCGGGTCACGCTCTCGATCGCGCCCACCGCCTGGGCGGTCGCGCTCTGCACGGCGCCGATCTGCTGGGCGATCTCCTCGGTGGCCCGCGAGGACTGGTTGGCCAGGGCCTTCACCTCGGCCGCGACGACCGCGAAGCCGCGCCCCGCCTCGCCGGCGCGGGCCGCCTCGATGGTGGCGTTGAGCGCGAGCAGGTTCGTCTGGTCGGCGATCGAGCGGATCAGCGTGACCGCCTCTCCGATCCGGTCGGCGGCCGAGGTCAGGCCCGAGATGATGTGGCCCGCCTCGCCCGCCCGCTGCACCGCCTCGTCGGAGATCGTCTTCGACTCGCTGGCGTGGCGGCTCAGCTCGTTGATCGAGGCGGCGAACTCCTCTGTGCCGGCGGCGACGGCCTGGACGTTGCCCGAGGTGTGGCCCGCGGTCTCGGTGGTGGCGCGGGTCTGGCGCGCGACGTCGGACATCGCCTGCATGATCGCCCCGATATCGGCCTCGATGGCCTTCTGCCCGTCCATGCGGCGGTTCCGGTCCGTCACCTGCTGCGTCACGTCGGTGGCGAACTTGACGACCGCGCAGGGCTTGCCGTCGGCGTCGAGGATCGGGTTGTAGGCCCCGAAGATCCAGACCGCGCGCCCGCCCTTGGCGACGCGCTGGAACTCGCCCGCCTGGTAGCGCCCCGCCGCCAGCGCCTGCCAGAAGGCGGCCGAGCCGCGCTCGGCGTCGCAGACGAACAGGCTGTGGTGGCGCCCGCGCACCTCCTCGAGGGCGTAGCCCATCGTCGCCAGGAAGTTCGCGTTGGCGTCGGTGATCGTGCCGTCGAGCGTGAAGTGGATGACGGCCTGCGACCGGTCGAGGGCCGCGATCTGGGCCGCCGTCGCCGCATCATGCGTCTTGCGCTCGGTGACGTCGGTGGCGAGCTTCACGATCTTCACGGGGCGGCCGCGCCGGTCGAGCACCGGGTTGTACGCGGCCTGGATCCAGACCGGCCGGCCGGACTTGGAGATCCGCTTGAACTCGCGCGCCTGATGGCGGCCGGCCCGCAGCGCCGCCCAGAACGTGCGGTACTCCTCGCCGCTCCGCTCGTCCTCCGGCACGAGCATGCTGTGGTGTTGCCCCTTCAACTCGGCGAGCGTGTAGCCGAGGACGGCGAGCATGTTCGGATTCACGAAGGTGATCGTTCCGTCGAGATCGAGTTCGACCCGGCCCTGCGATCGATCGAGGGCATTCAGTGTGGCCGATTGCAGGAATTCACCGAATCGCATGATCTTCCACCCGGTGCCGATGCGAACGGGAAGAGGATTTCGTCCGGATTGGCTAACAAGACGTTAATCGGATGCTGATCACGAAAAAGTGAGCAGATTTGCCGAGTTGAATGTGTTCAAAATGCATCCCAAAGTTGTTCTCACCCTCGGCTGACCTTCACCCGCGGAGAGTTTTCCGGATCCCGATCACTCCCATCTGCAGCGGCACCGCGAATCGGATCGGGACGGGCGCGCTCCGCCCGACGAGAGCCAGTGTCCGCGCCGGGTCGTGCCTCGCCGACGCGTCGAACACGGCTTCCGGAGCCGGTGGGCTCGTGTTTGACCGCTCCTGCTCACTATTCCGCCAAAGGCGCCGACTTCCAATTGTACGAAGTACAACATTCACGGATAATTCTGCTCATGTTGCTAGCTCGCCTTGAAAAATCGGCCGAGCTCCTTCGACCAGACGCGGTCTGAATTCATCCTCTTTCGGTGTTTGTTGCGAAAATAGCTACACATTTGACCTTGCGTTCCGCGCGCATCGTCATAACTTGCGCTCCGGAGGGGATTCAGCGTTGAGGATCATGAAAATGTCCGAGGTTGCACAAGCACCGCAAAGTGTCGATATCGAACGCACAGTCGATGTGGTCTCCGCCTACATCTCGAACAATTCGCTTCCCACCGCCGATCTTCCGGCGCTCATCGTGAGCGTCCACGAGGCACTGAAGAGCCTCGCCAACGGCCCGCTCCAGACCGAGGCGGATGTGGTCGAGCGGCCGACGGCGGCTCAGATCCGCAAGTCGATCCGCCCGGACGGACTGGTGAGCTTCATCGACGGCAAGTCCTACAAGACCCTGAAGCGGCACCTGACGAAGCACGGGCTCGACCCGCACACCTACCGCGAGCGCTACGGCCTGCCCAACGATTATCCCACCACATCCGCGAACTACTCGGCGCAGCGCTCCGCCCTCGCCAAGAGCCTGGGTCTCGGCCAGCCGGGCCGCCTCGGGGCGGACGTTTCGGAGCCGCCGGCCGAGCCGCAGGCTGCCGCGAGCGAGGATCGGCGTCGCCCGGCGGGGGGCAAGGGCCGCGCGAGCCGCAAGTCCGCCGTGGCGGTGGCCTGAGCGGGACGGATCAGAGGGACCGCGCGCCGTTCCGGCGAAGGAGCCAGCCTCTGGCCCGCAGGATGAGGGCGGGACGCACGCGGGAGATGTCGTCGGCGTCGAGGAGCGGTGAGCCGCTCAGGGCCGACAGGTAGGCCGCCTCTTCGTCGCGGCAGGCGCGCAGCGCCGAGTCGGCAGCGAGGCTGCGGCTCGAGAGGGCGGCCTGCAGGGTGAAGCTGCGCTGGAGGCAGCCGTGCCAGACTTGGTGCCGGTCCGCGGCCTCGCCGGCGAGCGCGCGGGGCGCCGGGCCGAGGAGAGCGGCCGCCAGCATGCAGAGCGCGAGGCGTCTCGGCGGGCGCATCGTCATGGCGTGGTCACGGCGGGGCGGCTCCGGGTCGAGCCTCACCCTCGCGCGCCGTGCTTGACGAACCCTGAAGACGCCCGGTGCGCGCCGTCCCCTTCCGGGACGGCTCTAGCGGTTGGCGGTCGTGGTCGGCGAGGGCGCGCGGCCGAGGGAGACCCAGCCCACCGCGTCCTGGCTCTCGCGCTTGATGAAGGCGTAGCCCGTCTGCCGCCAGGGCAGGACCGTGCTGGTCTTGTTGTCGAGGATGAAGTCGCCCCGGTCGGTGATGAGCGTCAGGACCGCGTGGCCCTCGCCCTTCTCGTCGATCACCACCGTCATGCGCATGGCGCGGCGCGGAAGCCCGGCCTCCGCCAGCATGTGGCGCTTGAGGAGTTGGAAGTCCTCGCAGTCGCCGATCCCGTCCTCGGCCATGTCCCAGCGGTCGGGGACGCTGAGGTGGTCCATGTCGGTCATCGCCCGCACGGCCTTGTTCACCCGGCGGTTGACCGAGACGATCGTGTTCCAGGTGGCGGGCGTCAGCGCGATCGACGCGGGCTCGCTGCGGTCGACGGCGCACTCGGCCGCGTAGCTCTGGCAGAAGGTGACCCAGGCGGAGATCGGCCGGGCCTCGCCGGACACGCTCGCCGCGCTCGGCACCGCGGGCAGCGCCGCGTAGGTCTGGGCCGCCGCCGGCGCGGCGAGGGCCGCGAGGGCGAGCCCCCCGAGCGCGAGGCGCCCCAGCGCGCGCCGGGCCGACACCGAAACCCGCTTCGAACCTGCGAACCGCATCGCCGCGCCCAACTCGTTAAGCTTTCGTTAACGAACGTCTCACGGCCGGGCTCCGCCGGCAATCGGGCGGTTAAGATTGGGTTAACGCTGTGTGTAACCCGTACGGGTGTTCCGGGCCCCGCGCTCAGCGCCCGGCGGCGGCCTCTAGGCTCGCGAACTGCACGAGACCGGGCCGCGCCCGCAGCCTGCCGAGGGCGGCCTCGGCCGCCGCGGGCGCGAGGGGCTCGGCCGCGAGGCGCAGGCGGTAGAGGCCGCCCGGCCGCGGCCCGTCGACGATCACGGCGCCGATCTCGCGCAGGGCCTCGGCGATCTGCCCGGCGGTGGCCGCGGGCGCGAAGGCGACGAGGGCGAAGCTGCCCGCGCCGGCCGCCGGATCGCCCCCGTGCGAGGCGGTCTCGTAGCCGGGGCCCGCGGGCCCGCGCAGGAGCGCGCCGGCGAGCAGGCCGGCCTGGGCGAGGATCACGAGACAGGCGGCGAGGCCGAGCCCGGCCAGCGCCGGCGGCGAGAGCCCGGCGAGCGCCCCCCCGAGCCGCGCGAGAAGGCCGCCCGTGCTGCGCCTGCCCCGCTGGGCGAGATCGCTGTCGATCCGCGCGAAGAGCGCGTCGCGGGCCCCGCGCGAGGGCGCCCCCAGGGCCTCGTTGACCGCGACGGTCTCGGCCCGCTCGGCCTCCGCCAGGGCGAGGCGGCGGCCGAGATCGGGGTCGCGCGCCAGGGCGGCCGCAACGCGCTCCGCCTCGGCCGGATCGAGGCGGCCGGTCGTCCGCCAGGGCAGGAGCAGGTCGAGGTCGTCGGGCGCGGCCGGGCCTCTCGGCGGCGAGGGCGGGCCGGAAGGGGGCGGATCGGAAGGGGTCATGGCGCTCACCTCACGGCCAGCCGCGGTCGATGCCGGCGGCGAGCAGGAGCTCGGACAGGCGCTTGCGCGCGTGGAACAGGCGCGTCTTCACGGTCCCGGCCGGGATGGCGAGAACCTGCGCCACCTCCTCGACGGAGCGTTCGTGATAGTAGACGAGATCGACCACCATCCGGTGCTCGGCCGAGAGGCCGGCGATGCAGCGGCGCAGGGCCTCCGCCTTGCCGGCCTTCTGCAGCACGGTCTCGGGGGTGTCGGCCTCGTCGGGCACGGCCTCGGCGGCCTCCGGCTCCAGCTCCGCGTGCGACCTGGCGCGCAGCGCCGAGAGCGCCTTGAAGCGGGCGATCGACAGGAGCCAGGTCGTGACGCTGGCCCGGCCCTCGTAGCGGCCGGCCTGCTGCCAGACATCGAAGAACACGTCGCTCACGAGATCCTCCGCGCGGCTCGCATCCCGGAGGATGCGGACCAGGAACCGGTACACGGCGGTGGCGTGGCGGCCGTAGAGGGCCTGCATCGCGGCGCGATCACCCCGGGCGACCCGCGCGACGAGATCCGCGTCCGACAGGTCGCTCATCCGTGCTCACCGGTTCGTCGCGCGGGGGCGCCTTCCGGTTCACGGCGGCCAACCGATTTCCGGGCGGGGCGGCGGGCCATCATCGGCCGTCCGGTGCCGCGGTGAGGACCGGCTCCGCGCTCATGCCTCCCGAGACCTGCTCCCCCGAGACCGGTCCTCCCGAGACCGATCCTCCCGAGACCTGCGCGGGCGCGCGCTCCGGCGCGGCGAGCGCCCGCAGGATGCCCTCGGCGTCCGCGAAGCCCGCGCCGAACTCGGGGTCGGGCCCCGGCGCGCCGAGGTCGCGGGCGCCGCGGGCGAGGCCGGCGCGGATCTCGGCGGGCGAGAGGGCGGGCCGCGCCTGCAGCATCAGGGCGACGATGCCGCTCACCTGCGCGGCCGCCATCGAGGTGCCGGAGGAGAAGCCGTAGGCGGCGGACGGCGCGGCCACCAGCACCTCGACGCCGGGGGCGGCCACGCAGACATGGGCGCCCCGGTTGGCGGCGGGGAACAGCCGGTCCTCGGCGTCGGTGGCGGTGACGGCGATCACGTTCGGGTCGGCCGCGGGGAAGAGCGGCGGCGAGGCGGGCCCGGCATTGCCGGCCGCCGCCACGTAGACCGTGCCGGCCCGGGTCCCGGCCTCGAGGAAGCGGGCGAGCGCCGCGTCCTGCGGTCCGGCGAAGCTCATGTTGACGACCCGCGCCCGGGCGCGCGCCGCCCAGTCGACCGCGCGCAGGACGTGGAGCGTCGTGCCCTGCGCGCCCGCCGCCGTCTCGCCGGAGAAGGCCCGCGCGGCGAGGAGGCGCGCCTCGGGTGCGGCGCTCGCGAGCTGGGCGCGGGCCGCGAGGATGCCGGCGACCGCCGTGCCGTGGGGGTGCGGCTCCGGGCCGCGCGCGCCGCCGAGGGCGTCGTAGCGCTCGGACACCGCGCCCTGCAGGGCCGGGTGAGCCTCGTCGATCCCGGAATCGATCACCGCGACGGTCACGTCCCGGCCGGTCGCGGCGCGGTGCGCCTCGTCGAGCCGCAGCTTCGCGGCCGCGTACTGCACGCTCGCGAAGGTCGGGGCCGCCCCCACGAGGCTGTAGGCGTGGTTGGCCTGCGCGGATTCCACCTGCGGGTCCCGCGCCAGCGCGGCGACCACCGCCCCCACGGAGCGCCCGCCCCGGATGCGGGCGCGGTTGAGGGTCAGGGGCACCAGCGTGAAGGTGTCGGCGGAGACGAGGTCGAGCCGCTCGCGGGCGAGGATGGTCCGCAGCGCCCGCGGGCCGGCACCGGGCCGCAGCGCGAACAGCACCTCGCCCGGAACCTCGCCGGGCTCGGCCAGGGCCTGGGCGGGCTGCGCCGCGGGCAGCGGCGCGGGCCGCGCGGGCGGCGGCGGCTTCGTGGCGAGCTTCGCGGGCTTGCGGGCGGGCTCCGGCACCCCGCGCTCCGGCTCGGGCGCGGCCTGCCGCCGGGGCGGCCGGCGCGGTTCGGGCGCGGGCCGCGACTGCACGGCCCGGCGGGGCGGCCGCTCGGCCTCGGGCGGGCGCGCCGTCTCCGGCCGGCGCCGCGGCGGCGGCTCGTCCTCCTCCTCGACGGTCTCGCGCTGCGGGATCAGGCGCGGCACGATGCCGATGATGCCGGGCAGCCCGATCATCGGCCCGCCGCCGTAGCCCCCGCGGGAGGGGTAGCCGCGATCCGGCAAACCGCGCTCGAACCCGGCCCCGGGCCGGGTCTGCGCCGCGGCGGGCGCGAGGCCGGCGGCCAGCAGGAGAAGGGTCGCGGCGAGGCGGCGGGTCGGTCGCGCGCGGAAGGGCTGCGTGTCGAACGGCTCCCGCATGGCAGGACGATCCCCTCGGCGCGCCCGCCGCCCGGCGGAGGGCGGGGGGTCAGCTCGACTGTAGATGAGCCCGCCGGCGAGGTCCACGACGGCTCCGGGAGCGGGCGGGGAGGCCGGGCGGCCTCACTCGCAGACACGGACCTTGCGGACGTAGACGTTGCCCTCCTCGTCCACCATGCGGCGGCGCTCGATGAAGCAGGCGTCGGTCTCGGCCGCGCTCGCCGCGATGGCGCCGAGTGCGAGGCCCCCCGCCAGCGCCGCCGCGCCGTAGCCCCAGCCCGGCCCGTAGCCGTAGCCCGGCTTCTTCACGCCGAGGCCGGGAAAGTACTTGATGGTGGGGCCTTTCTTCGGGCCGAAGCAGGTGCCGGAGAGGGCGCAGGGCGCGATCTTCAGCTTCTCGGCGCGCGCGCCGGTGCCGAGGCCGGCGAGGACGAGGGCGGAGAGGGCGATCGGGAGGAGGGCGGAGCGGGCCATGGCGGGGATCCTTCGGAGGCGTCTCGGGCCGCCCATCGCGGCCCTGACATCCGTTGGTCGCGCCATCCCGCCGATCGGTTCACCGGCCGACGCATTTTCTCGCGCTTTTTTTCGCGGGCCCGCCGCGAGCCCCGCCGTCAGCCCGGATGCGTGTTGTGGATCTGCTCGAAATCGAGGAGCGCGGTCTCGATCACGATCTGCGTCCGGCTGATCACCTCGAGCTTGCGCAGGATCTCCGAGACGTGGGCCTTCACGGTCGAGTCGCCGACCTGCAATTCGTGGGCGATCTGCTTGTTCAGCTTGCCCTGGCGGATCATCATCAGGACGCGCAACTGCTGCGGGGTGAGGCGCGCCACCCGCTCGGCGAGGGGCGCCTTGCCGCGCCCGGCCTGCTGGCTCGGGGCGCTCCCCGCCTGCGCGAGTTCGGGCGGGATCGCCAGCGCGCCGCTCAGGACGTCCGAGATCGCCCGGGTCAGCGTCGCCTTGTCGACCGCCTTCGGCACGTAGCCGGCCGCCCCGTGCTGGAGCGCCTCGCGCATGATGCGCGGATCCTCGTGGCCGGAGACGATCAGGATCGGCACGCGGGGGAAGCGGGTGCGGACGGTGACGAGGCCGTCGAAGCCGGCGACCCCCTGCATGGAGAGGTCGAGCAGCGTCAGGTCGATGCCGCGGTTGGCCGCGAGCACGGCGCAGGCGCTCGCGATGCCGTCGGCCTCGTGGAGGATCGCGTCCGGGTAGGCGAGGCGGATCGCGCTCGCGAGCGCGTCCCGGAACAGCGGATGGTCGTCGACGATCAAGAGTTGCATGGGCGCGTCTCCCGCACCGTCCTCGGCGGGAAGCCCGTTGTCCCACGATCCCGCATCCCGGTCCAACACACGCCCTCCCTCGCACATGGGGCCCGGATCCGGAGCCCGGCCTGGGCCGGGCACGGCGGCGACCCCGGCAGCCTGGATGGGCGTTGAGGAATCCGCCCAGGCCCCGGGGCCCCGTGGACCCGCCGCCGGAGGAGCCGGCGGCGGGGACTCACCTCAGCGGGAGGCGACGGTCTTGGGCAGCTTGAAGGCCCAGAAGCTGCCGCCCTGGTTGATGCCGGCGGTGGACTTCGCCACCTCGCCGCCCCAGAGCGGCACCGCCCCGCCCCAGCCCGCCGCGACGCCGACCCACTGCTCGCCGTCCTGCTCCCAGGTGATCGGCGAGGCGACCACGCCGGTGCCGACCTGGAATTTCCAGACCTCCTCGCCGGTCTTGGCGTCGAAGGCCTTGAGGAAGCCCTCGGGCGTGCCCGTGAAGACGAGGTTGCCCGCGGTGGTGAGCACGCCGGCCCAGAGCGGGGCCTTGTTCTTGTACTCCCAGACCACCTTGCCGTTCGTCGGGTCGATGGCCTTGAGCGAGCCGATATGCGTGTCGAAGATCGGCTTGATGGTGAAGCCGGCGCCCAGGTAGGCGGCGCCCTTCTTGTAGTTCACCGGCTCGTTCCAGATGTCCATGCCCCACTCGTTCGAGGGCACGTAGAACAGCTTCGTGTCCGGGCTGTAGCCGATCGGCATCCAGTTCTTGCCGCCGAGGAAGCTCGGCACCGCGAACACGGTCTTGCCCTTCTTGCCGTCCTCGGACTTCGCCGGGTCGCCGGGGCGGAAGGCGTCGTCGTAGATCGGGCGGCCGTCCTTATCGATGCCCTTGGCCCAGTTGATCTTGGCCACGAACGGCGAGGCCGAGATGAATTTCCCGTTCGTCCGGTCGAGCACGTAGAAGAAGCCGTTGCGGTCGGCGGTGGCGCCGGCCTTCACGGTCTTGCCGTCCTTCTGCATGTCGAAGGGCACGAACTCGTTCACGCCGTCGAAGTCCCAGCCGTCGTGCGGCGTGGTCTGGAAGCCCCAGACGATCTCGCCGTTCTCCGGGTTGAGCGCGATGCGCGAGGCCGACCACTTGTTGTCGCCCGGCCGCAGCGCCGAGTTCCACGGGCCCGGGTTGCCGGTGCCGAAGTAGATCAGGTTCGTCTCGGGGTCGTAGGTGCCGCCGAGCCAGGTGGCGCCGCCGCCGAACTTCCACATGTCGCCGGGCCAGGTCTCGTTGACCTTGCCCGTCATGGTCGAGGGCTTGCCGTTGAGGGTGCCCATGTGGCCCTCGATGACCGGGCGCTGCCAGACGAGCTCGCCCGTCTCCGCGTCGCGGGCCTCGACCCGGCCGACGATGCCGAACTCGCCGCCCGACACCCCGGTGATGACCTTGCCCTTCACGATGATCGGGGCGGCCGTGTAGCTGTAGCCGGCCTTGAAGTCGTCGATGTCCTTCTTCCAGACGACCTTGCCGGTCTTCTGGTCGAGCGCCACGAGCTTGGCGTCGAGTGTGCCGAAGATGACCTTGTCCTTGTAGAGGGCGGCGCCCCGGTTCACGACGTCGCAGCAGGGCAGGATGCCCTCGGGCAGGCGGGCGGCGTACTCCCACTTCTTCTCGCCGGTGCGGGAATCGAGGGCGTAGAGGCGCGAGTAGGAGCCGGTGACGTAGATGACGCCGTCCTTGACGAGCGCCTGGCTCTCCTGGCCGCGCTGCTTCTCGCCGCCGAAGGAGAACGAGTAGGCCGGCACGAGGCCCTTGATGGTGTCGCGGTTGATCGTCTTGAGCGGGCTGTAGCGCTGGGCCTCGGGCCCGAGGCCGTAGGTGACGACGTCGCCGGTGGTCTTGGCGTCGTTCAGGATGTCCTGCTCGCTCACGCCCTCGGCCTGCGCCGGCAGCCCGCCGGCGACGAGCGCGAGCGCCCCCACGGCGCTCAGGAATGTCGTCCGTACCCTCATGGCGTTTCCTCCGTTATGGTCGCGCGGCCCCGTTGGCGGGTGCCGTCGGGGCCTCGCTCCCCGATTCGAAGGAGCCCCTTGTGGCCGAGCGTAGAGCGGCCCGGGACCGGCTCTTATTGGCCATTAGTCGAATATTCTCAGATTTTTCTCAGGTTTCGACAGTTTTAGCGGCAACAAAAGCAGATCCGCCCGGCCCAATGACCTGGGCCGGGGATTGCTCTTGCAGTTCACCCGCCCGCACGGGGCGCTAGTAACCTTTCGGCGCTGTGAAACCGACGCCGTAGGTCTCGCAGATCGCCTTGAGCCGTCCCTCCGCGGTCAGCGCCGTGATCGCGTCGCCGACCGCGTAGGCGAGGTCGCGGGAATCGGTGCGCACGGCGCCCCCGAGCTCCCACTGCGCCTTCACGAGGCCGGGCATCGCGATCTCGACGACCGGGTTCTCCTCCGGGGAGGCTCCGCCCGCGCGCAGGGCCGCCTCGATCCCGGCGCGGGTCCCGGCGAGGATCGCCGTCTCTCCCGCGAGGTAGGCCCTGGCCGCCGCGTCGAAATCCCGGAAGTGCCGGAGCGCGTCGCGGTAGCGGCCGCCCTCGGCCATCAGCAACTGGAGGTCGGAGGCACTCGTCCCCTCCACCGCCACGAGGTGGCCTGCGATGTCGCCGACCGCCCGCAGGTCCTCCACCTTGCCCTTGCGGTAGGCGAGGGCGAGGTGCTGGTCGAAGTAGGGGGTCGTCAGGAAGATCTGCTCGTTGCGGGTCGCGAGCATCCGGTCGTGGGGCACGTGCAGCATCAGGTCCGCGAGCGGGCTGCCCGCGAGGTCGCCCTTCCACAGGTTGAGGCGCAGGTCCCCGTCGACGTTCTCGCCCGCGTCCACGATCCGCAGGTCGAGGCGAAGCCCCAGCTTCTCCGCGATGGCCCGCGCGAGGTCCACGTCGATGCCGCGCGGCTTGCCGCCCCGCTCCTCGGAGAAGGGCGCGTTGTCGCCGTAGAGGGCGACGCGCAGGGTTCCGGAGGCCACGACCTCGTCGAGGGGCCGGGCCTGCGCCGCTCCCGCAGCGAGGAGGGCGAGCCCCGGGATCGCGAGCGTCCGCAGGAGGTTGCGGCAGGACGCGCGGGACGGGGCGCGGAGCGCGGGGCGCATCCTACTCCTCGTGCTTGGCTTCGAGATAGCTGCGGATCGCCCAGAGGGCCTCCTGCGAGAGCACGCCCTCGAAGGCCGGCATCTTGGTGACGCCGTTGATGAGGGCGCCGTGGCGCACGCGCTCCTGGAACCAGGTGTCGCCCTCCTGGCCCTTCTCGAGGTAGCGCAGGTCCGGCGCGAGGCCGCCCGAGATCACCTGGAGGCCGTGGCAGCGTGCGCAGTTCTGGTTGTAGCCGGAATCGCCGATCGCGATGGCCGTGGCGTTGCCGCGGTAGGGATTCTCGCTGCGCCATTCGTCGCCGAGGGGCTCGAGGCCGGTGGTGTCGACGGGCTGGGGCTGGACGTCGCCGTGGGCGAGCACGGGCTGGGCCGAGAGGGCGAGGCCGAGCGCGAGCGCCGCGCTCCCCGCGAGCCGGGGGACTGTCCGCATACCGTTTCCTCCTGATCTTGATGAGGACGGTAGCAAGGCCCTCCGGCCGAACCCATTGTGCTTTGGTACAGCTTCAGGTCGCGGCGCTTATGCACCTTGGTCCAATATCGGCCGGGTGTGCTTGGCCCCTATCGTCGGCCCACAACAATCGATCCAGGGTGGAAGCGGGAACGGCCGCGATGCGGGCTGGCGGTGAGCGCGGGGACGGCGCGGCGGGGCGGGCGGCCGCTTCCGCGCGGCTCGCCATGGGCCTCGCGCTCCTCGCCGCGCTCCTGCTGCCGGGGCTCGCCGCCGCCGCCGAGGCGCCGCTGGCGATCCACTACCTGGAGCGGCGCGTCGAGCGGCCGACGCCTCTCAACAACGAGGATCCCGTCCCCGACGACGAGGGCGGCGCGGGCGCGGAGCTCGGCCTGCGCGACGCGAACGCCACGGGCCGCTTCCTCGGCCTCTCCTTCGCGCTCACGCGGACGCTCGTCGAGCCGGGCGAGGATCTGGCCCTGGCCTTCGCCAGGCTCGGTGCGCCCCGCTTCGTCGCGCTGAACGCGCCGGCCGAGGACGTGCTGGCGCTCGCGGACCTGCCGGAGGCGAAGGGCACGCTCTTCCTCAACGTCGGCGCCCCTGACACGCGGCTGCGCGACCGGGATTGCCGGGCCCGCCTCCTGCACGTCCTGCCCTCCCGCGCCATGCTCACCGACGCGCTGGCGCAGGCCCTCGTCTTCAAGCGCTGGACGCGCATCCT
This sequence comes from Methylobacterium oxalidis, assembly GCF_007992195.1. Taxonomy (GTDB): domain Bacteria; phylum Pseudomonadota; class Alphaproteobacteria; order Rhizobiales; family Beijerinckiaceae; genus Methylobacterium; species Methylobacterium oxalidis. The sequence goes on from NZ_BJZU01000009.1 coordinate 17,958, forward strand.
CCTCGTCTCCGGGCCCCGGCCCGCCGACCTGCTCTTCGCCGAGTCCCTGAAGGCCAGCGCCCGCAAGTTCGGGGCGCGGATCGTCGCCGAGACCCGCTTCGACGTGCGCGGCGCCGACATCCGCGACTCGGCCCTGCGCGAGTTCGCCCTCGTGACCCGGGGGCCCGAGCACGACGTCGTGGCGGTGGCCGACGAGGCGGGGGAGTTCGGCACGAACCTCGTCTACAACACCGCCGCGCCGCGGCCCGTCGTCGGCACGCAGGGGCTCTCGCCCGCCGCCTGGGGCCGGCCCGTCGAGGCCTGGGCCGCCGCGCAGCTCCAGGGCCGCTTCCGCAAGCTCGCGGGGCGGGCGATGCGGCCGGTCGACTACGCGGGCTGGCTCGCCGTCCACGCGGTCGGCACCGCCGCCGCGCAGCTGAAAAGCCTCGACCCGGCCGCCATCCAGGCCCTGATGCTCTCGCCCCGCTTCGAGGTCGGCGGCTTCAAGGGCCGCCCGCTGAGCTTCCGTCCCTGGAACGGGCAGTTGCGCCAGCCGGTCTTCCTGCTCTGGCCCGGCGCCGTGGTGGCCACCGCGCCGGTCGAGGGCTTCCTGCACAAGCGCACCGAGCTCGACACGCTCGGCCTCGACGAGCCCGAGAGCGCCTGCCGCGCCTTCGGACGGGCGGGCGGGTGAGCGTGATGACGCGACGGAGACCCAGCATGTTCCGACCCTGCCTCCTCGCGCTCGCCCTCGTGGCGGCGCCCGCCCGCGCCGAGGAGGTGTTCGTCTCGAACGAGCGCGACAACACGGTCTCGGTGATCGACACCGGCAGCCTGGAGGTGATCCGCACCTTCGCGGTCGGGCGCCGGCCGCGGGGCGTCACCTTCTCGCGCGACGGGCGCCGCCTCTACGTCTGCGCGAGCGATTCGGACGCCGTGCAGGTGATCGACCCCGACAGCGGGAAGCTCCTGCACAACCTGCCCTCCGGCGAGGACCCGGAGCAGTTCGCGCTGGCGCCCGACGACCGCACGCTCTTCATCGCCAACGAGGAGAACGCCACCACGACCGTGGTCGACGCCGAGACCCGCAAGGTGCTGGCCCAGATCGACGTCGGCATCGAGCCCGAGGGCATGGCGGTGAGCCCGGACGGGCGGATCGCGGTGACCACCTCCGAGACCACCAACATGGTCCACTGGATCGACGTGCCGAGCCTGAAGGCTGTCGACGCCACGCCCGTCGAGCAGCGCCCGCGCCACGCCGAGTTCAGCCGCGACGGCGCCCGGCTCTGGGTCTCCTCCGAGATCGGCGGCAGCGTCGCGGTGATCGACGTGGCGAGCCGCCGGGTCGTCGAGACGATCCGGTTCGAGATCAAGGGCATCGCGGCCGACCGCATCCAGCCGGTCGGCGTCGCGCTGACGCGCGACGGGAACCTCGCATTCGTGGCGCTCGGTCCCTCCGACCGGGTCGCGGTGGTGGACGCCCGGACCTACCAGGTGCTCGGCTACATCCTGGTGGGGCGCCGGGTCTGGCACCTCGCCCTCCTGCCGGACGAGAGCCGGCTCCTCACCACGAACGGCGTCTCGGGCGACGTGACGGTGATCGACGTGGCGAGCCGGAAGGCCGTCAAATCGATCAAGGTCGGCCGCTTCCCCTGGGGCGCCGCCGTGCGCCCGGGCGGGGCAGGCCGGTCCGCGGGCGTGGTGCCGTGAGGGCAGACGAAGCCGGCGCCCCACCTCTCCCG
>NZ_BJZU01000010.1 GCF_007992195.1 Methylobacterium oxalidis
GACCCTCTCCCGAACGGGAGAGGGGGCCCGCGCCCCACCTCGCCCGTCCGGGAGAGGGGGCGCGGCGCGCCCTGCAGCGGATCCTCCTTCTCGGCATCCTGCTCCTCCTCTCCCTGCGGGCCGGCGCCGGAACCCTCGACCGGGCCGGCGTCGAGCGGTTCTTTCCCCCGCCCCTCGTCGTCGGCGAGCGCGACGACGCGCTGCCGGTCTGGCCGATCCTCAAGCAGGAGGCCGGCTCCTACGAGGTCTTCGCCTACGCCTTCGAGTCGATCGACCTCGCCCCCATCCCCGGCTTCGCGGGCACGCCCCCGAACCTCCTGGTGGCGCTGGCGCCGGACGGCAGCTTCCGCGAGGTGAAGGTGCTCTCCCACCACGAGCCCGTCTTCCTCGAAGGGCTCGGCTCCGAGCCGCTCTTCGCCTTCGTGGAGCAGTACGCCGGCCTCTCGGCCCGGCGCGCGATCCGGGTAGGCCGCGCCAACGCCCGGGCGAGCGGGGCGCCGCCGCAGGGCGTGGTCGACGGAATCTCGATGGCCACCGCCTCGACCCGGGTGATCAACGAGTCGATCCTCAACGCCGCCCTGGCGGTGGCCCGGCGCAGGCTCGGCTTCGGCGCGGCCGCCAATCTCGGCCTGAAGGTCGAGGCGCGCACGGACGCCTTCGAGCCCCTGCCCTTCGCCGATCTCCTCGCCCGCGGCTACGCCAAGCGCTTCGTGGTGACGAACGGGCAGGCCGAGGCCGCCTTCAGGGGCACGGGCGTCGAGGGGCGGGCCGAGGGGCCGGCCGACGTCCCCCTCACCGACCTCGTCTTCGCCTACCTGAACGTGCCCACGATCGGCCGGAACCTCCTGGGGGAGGCCCGCTTCGCCGCCCTGACGCGGGAACTCGGACCGGGCGACCACGCGGTGCTGGTGGTGAGCGCGGGGCCGCTCAACCCGCTCGGCGAGGATTTCGTGATGGGCTCGATCCCCGACCGGATCGCGATCCAGCAGGAGGGCCTCGTCGTCAACGCCCGCGACATGGCGATCGAGCGGCGCGGCGGCGGGATGGCGGGCCTGCCGGAGGGCCCCTGGACCATCCTGAGGATCGCGGCCCAGGCCGGGTTCGACCCGAGCCGGCACTGGTCGCTCTCGGAGAAGATCGTGCGCGAGCGCGGCCAGATCCTCGTCGAGCGGGTCGCCCGGGACTTCGCGGCGGACTACGCCCTGCCCGAGAGCCTCTTCGTCCGCGAGAAGCCGGAGGCGGGGCCGAGCTGGACCGATTCCTGGACGGCGCGGGGCTGGGAACTCGGCGCCATCGCCGCCGCCCTCGGCCTCCTCGTGCCGGTGCTGTCGCGCCAGCGCGGCCTCGTGGCGGATCAGCGCCGGTTCGGGGCCTTTCGCCTCGCCTTCCTCGCCTTCACGCTCCTGTTCATCGGCTGGTACGCGCAGGCGCAGCTCTCGATCGTGACGCTCGTCGGCCTCGTGCGGGCGGCGTTGGGCGGCGGGGGCCTGAACTTCCTCCTCTACGACCCGCCCTCGCTCCTGCTCTGGGCCTTCGTGCTGGCAAGCCTCGTCGCCTGGGGCCGCGGCACCTTCTGCGGCTGGCTCTGCCCCTTCGGCGCGCTCCAGGAACTCGCCGCCTGGCCGGCGCGCCGCCTCGGCCTCCGGCAGGTGGCGGTGCCGCCGGCCCTCGACCGCGCCCTGCGCCTCGTGAAGTACGCCGTGCTCGCCGCAATCCTCGGGGCGGCCGCCCTCGCCTCGCCACTCGCCGACAGCCTCGCCGAGATCGAGCCCTTCAAGACCGCCATCACCCTGTTCTTCGTGCGCTCCTGGCCCTTCGTCGCCTACGCGGCCGGCCTGATCCTCCTCAACCTCTTCGTCTACAAGGCGTTCTGCCGCTATCTCTGCCCCCTCGGCGCCGCTCTCGCCCTCGGCGGGCGCCTGCGCCTCCTCGACTGGATCCCGCGCCGGTCCGAGTGCGGCAGCCCCTGCCAGCTCTGCAAGGTGCGCTGCCGCTACGGCGCCATCACGCCCTCGGGCCGGATCGACTATCCCGAGTGCTTCCAGTGCATGGAGTGCGTGACGATCATCCACGATCCCGGCCAGTGCGTGCCGCAGGTCGTGGCGCGCAAGCGCGGCCGCACGATCGCGCCCCGGCCGGTGGCGGCCGAATGACGGTGCGGCGATCCCTCCCCCGGCGCCGGCTGCTCCTCGGCGCGGCGGGCGCCCTCGCCTGCGCGAGCCTCGGCACGGGCGCCTTCCGCCCCCTCGCCGGGGCGCAGGGGCTCGCCGTCCGCACCCGCGCGGGCCTCGCTCTCGGCACCACCGTCTCGCTCACCGTCGCGGGCCCGGAGGCCGGCGCGGTGGAGGCGGCGCTGACCGAGGCGTTCGGCGCGATCCGCGCGGTCGAGGCCGCCGCGAGCCTGTTCCGGGCGAACAGCGCGCTCGCCCGCCTCAACCGCGCGGGCGTGCTGGAGCGGCCGGACCCGCTCCTCCTCGCGCCCCTGCGCTACGCGCTCGACCTCGCCGCGGCGAGCGGGGGCGCCTTCGACCCCACGGTGCAGCCCCTCTGGACCCTGTGGGCGGAGGCGGCCGCCCGCGGCGAGCGGCCCGGCGCCGCGGCGCTGCGGGAGGCGGTGGCCCGGGTCGGCTGGGACCGCGTCTCCGCCTCGGAGGAGGCGATCCGGCTCAAGCCCGGCACGGCCCTCACCCTGAACGGCGTCGTCCAGGGCTTCGCCGCCGACCGGGTGATGGCGGTCCTCGAGGCCCGCGGCATCCGCGACGCCTTCGTCGACACCGGCGAGTTCGGCGCGCGCGGCGCGCACCCGGACGGCACGCCCTGGCGCCTCGGCCTCGCCGACCCCCGCGAGCCGGCCCGGATCGCCGCGGTGATCGAGCCCTTTGCCGGCTTCGCATCGACCTCGGGCGACTACGCGACGAGCTTCTCGGCCGATCATTCCGACCATCACATCTTCGACCCGGCGACCGGGCGCTCGCCCCGCGGCCTCGCCTCGGTGACGGTGACGGCCCCGAGCGGCCTCGCGGCGGACGGGCTCTCCACCGCCGCGATGGTGCTGGGCGAGGCGGCGGGCCGTGACCTCGTGGGGCGCCATCCGGGCTGCGCGGTGCGCTTCGTCGCGAAGGCGTGAGGCCGGCGCGCTCACCAGTATTCGCGCCCCCGTCGGGCCGCTCCGGCGCCCGGTGCCCGCTGTCCTGCGCCCACATGGGCCAGTTGCGCCAAGTCCTGGCGACCGACATACTCGCGTCTCAAAGAAACGGGCCTGCGAGCCCGGCACATCCATGGGAGCGGGACGTGGGACAGGGCACGCAGATGCGCGCGCATCTGTGCGGGATCCGGACGGCGTGGACCGAGGCGGGGCTGGCGGGCGAGGCGGTGGCCGAGATCGCCGACGCCTTCGCGGGCGCCGATCCCGTGCAGGTCGTCGCGTTCTTCTCTCCCGAATACGATCCGGACGAGCTGAACCGGGCGTTCCGCGAGCGCCTGCCCGGCGCGGCGGTGACGGGCTGCACCATGTCCGGCGGCTTCTCGCCCGCGGGCGGGCTCGACCGCGGCCTCGTGGCGATCGCCTTCCCGCGCCGGGGTTTCCGCATCGTCTCGACGCTGATCGGCGCGATCGACCACCTCGACGTGGAGCGCACGGCCGGCGCCGTCCGGGCGCTGCGGCGCACGCTCGAGGCGGGCAGCACCGACGACGCGGCTGGGCACCGCTTCGCGGTCTCCCTGATCGACGGGCTCGCCAACGCGGAGGAGACCGTGGTCTCCGCGATCGGCTGGGCGCTCGACGGCATCCCCCTGGTCGGCGGCTCGGCCGGCGACGACCTCACCTTCCGGGACACGGTGCTGCTGCACGAGGGCGGCATCCACCGCAACGCCGCCGTCGTGCTCCTCGTCGAGACCGAGTTCCCGGTCCAGATCTTCAAGAGCGACAATTTCGAGCCGACCGGCACCAAGTTCGTGGTGACGGCCTCGGACGACGAGCAGCGCATCGTCCACGAGCTCAACGCCGAGCCGGCGGCCCGCGAATACGCGATGGCGGTGGGGCTCGACCCGGAGACGCTCTCGCCGATGAGCTTCGCCGCCTACCCGCTCGCCGTGAAGATCGGCGGCGAGTATTTCTGCCGTTCGATCCGGCGGATGAACGCGGACGGCTCGCTGAGCTTCTTCTGCGCCATCGACGAGGGCGTGGTGCTCACCCTCGCCCAGCCCCGCGACATCGTGGCGGCGACCCGGGCCGAGTTGTCCCGCCTCGACGAGGCGCTCGGCGGCATCGACCTCGTGATCGGCTTCGAGTGCATCCTGCGCCGGCTCGACGCCGAGAGCCGGCAGGTGCGCCACGGCATCGCCGACCTCTACCGGCGCTACAACGTCGTCGGCTTCGAGACCTACGGCGAGCAGTACCGCTCGATGCACCTGAACCAGACCTTCACGGGCATCGCCATCGGCCGCCCGGCGCCGCCCGCCGCCCTCACCCCATGATCGCCCTGTCCGAGGCCGCGGACGAGACCCTGCAGCGGCGCATCGAGAAGCTGGAGCGCATCAACGCGGCGCTGATGGCCCGCGTCGAGCGGAGCATGGACCAGCAGGGCGGCGCCTACGCCCTGTTCCAGACCGCCATCATGCTGGAAGGCCGCGTGCGCTCCCGGACCGAGGAGCTGACCGGCCTGATGCGGCGCCTGGAGCGCTCGAACGAGGCGCTGGTGGCGGCCAAGGAGGAGGCCGAGACCGCCAACCGCTCGAAGACGCGCTTCCTCGCGGCGGCGAGCCACGATCTGCTCCAGCCCCTCAACGCCGCGCGCCTCTCCGTCTCGGCCCTCACCGACCTGCCCCTGACGCCGGACGCGGTCGCCATCGCGAGCCAGGTCGAGCGCGGGCTCCAGACCATCGAGGACCTGATCAAGACGCTCCTCGACATCTCGAAACTCGACGCCGGGATCGTTCGCCCGGTGGTGAAGCCCGTGGCGCTGCGCGACCTCATCGGCGGCCTCGGGGCGAGCTTCAAGCCCTTCGCCGAGCGCAAGGGCCTGCGCCTGCGCGTGCGGGGGCCCGACCTCGTGGTGGCGAGCGACGTGGTCCTCCTCCAGCGGATCCTGCAGAACCTCGTCTCGAACGCCGTCCGCTACACGGAGAGCGGCGGCGTGCTGATCGCCGCCCGCCGCCGCGGCGAGACCTGCCGGATCGAGGTGGTGGATACCGGCCGCGGCATCGGCGAGGGCGAGCGCGACCTCGTCTTCGAGGAGTTCTATCGCGGCGGCGGGGGCAAAGGCGGAGAGGGCCGCGGCGAGGAGCCGGGCCTCGGGCTCGGCCTCTCGATCGTGCGGCGCATGGCGCAGGCCCTCGGCCACCCGCTCGACCTCGCCTCCCGCCCCGGCCACGGCACCCGCATGGCCCTGACCCTGCCGCTCGGCACGGAGGAGGCCGCCGAGGAGATCCGCGCGGCACCCATCGCGACGCGCCTCTCGGGCGCCCGCATCCTGATCGTGGAGAACGACCAGTCGACGGCGGACGCGCTCCAGCGCCTGCTGCGCAACTGGGACGCCGAGGTCAGCGCCTACCGGGATCTCGCCGGGGTGGCGGCCGGCGTGGCCGCGGGCCTCGTCGCCCCGGACCTCCTCATCCTCGACTACCATCTCGACGACGGCGCCTGCGGCCTCGACGTGGCGGCCTACCTGCGCGACATCGCCCAGGCGCCGCTCCCCGTGATCGTCACCACGGCCGATTACTCGCCCGAGATCGAGAGCGCGGTGTCCGGCATCGGGGCCGAGCTGGTGCACAAGCCGATCAAGCCGGCGCAGCTTCGCTCGCTCCTCACCTACATGCTGACCTGATCCGACCTCCGAGACGGGGCGGGCCAGCCTCAGCGGCGGCCGCCGAACCCGCCGGGACCGCCTCCGCCCGGTCCGCCGAGCCCGCCCGGGCCTCCGCCGCGCAGGACGTCGCCCGGCCCGCCGAGTCCGCCTCCTCCCGGTCCGCCACCACCGAGCCCGCCTCCGCCCGGCCCACCGCCGAAGCCTCCGAGACCGCCGGGCCGGTCGCCCTGGAAGGGCCGGGTGTCGATGTCGAGCCCGCGCGGTCCGGACCTGCCGCCGGGGCCGCCGAACCCGCCCGGGCGGCCGCTCCGGTCCGGTCCGGCGCCGCCCGGCAGCCCGTCGCGCAGGTCGAGCCGGTCCGGCAGGCGCTCGAAGCGGCCGGGCGCGCCGGGCGCATTCGGCGCGCCCGGCTGCCGCTCGGGCGGAGCCGGCGCGGCGCGCTCGTCGATGCGCAGGCGCTCCACCGTGAGGCGGCCGTCGCGGGCGACGTCCGTCGTCAGCACCGCCCGAACGCTGCCGCGGCGCGGCACCGCGGCGCTCGGGTTGCCCGCGACGTCGATGCCGGAGCCGAGGGCGAGGCGGTCGCCCCGCCGGCCGATATAGGCCTCGATCGAGACCCGACGCAGCCCGGGTCCGAGGTTGACGCCCGCCTCCTCGGCGCCCGCGAGCGTGAAGGCGGACGGCCCGGCCTCCCCCGTGACGAGCGCCCGCCGGCCGACGAGGGCGGGGTCGAGCGCGGCGAGCCGCAGCCGCCCGATCATCGGCACCCCGTCCTTGCCCGCGCGGACCGGGCCGGCCACCCGGGCCGGCCCGCCCGCCCGCGGCTCGACGAGGCTCGCCACCACGGTGCCGTCGGGCCGGCGCAGGCCGCTCACGGCGACGCGCTCGCCCGCCTTGAGGCGCCCGCCCCAGGGCTTCTGCCAGTCGGGCCCGAGCCCCGCCGTCGAGACGCTCTGCCCCAGGACGGTGAGGCCGCCCTTGGCCACGGTCTCGACCGGGCCGACGACCTCGCTCGCGACCTCGATCCGCCCCGTCGAGAGGCCGCCGCCGGCCTCGCGGGCGACCACCCGCACCACCTGGCCGATCCGGAGGTCGGCGGCCGTCGCCGCCGCCCCGTCGATGCGCACCGCGACGTCGGCCGGATAGGCGATGCGCAGGTCGTTGACGACGATCGAGCCGAAGCGGCGGATCGTGCCGATGACGCCGGTGCCGCCGATGCCGCGGTCGCCCTCCCCGGGGCCGCCGCCCTCCCCCTCCCCGAGACGGGCGCCGGTGCCGCCGATGCCCTGGTCGCGGATGGGCGCGTCGGGCGCCCCGAGGCCGGGCCCCGGCAGCCAGGCCGCGCCGAGGCCCGCGAGGAGACGCAGCAGGCCGCGGCGGGTCGGGTGGCGCATCGGGGGCACCGTCACGCCGGGTCGCCCGAGGCGGCGGGGGGAACGTCCTCGGCGTAGACGTAGAGGCCGAAATTCCAGCGGTGTCTGCCGCCGGGATCCGTCTGACAGGCGGCGTGCGCCTCGCGGTTGGCCTGCTGCAGGGCCTCCATGGCGATCTCGCGGGCGCGGGCCTCCAGGCGCTTGGCGAGATCCTCCGAGAGCCCGTCGTAATGCACCGCCCGCTCCAGGAACCGGGGCGCCTCGCCGACGATGTTGGCGACGCTCGCCGCGATATGGTCGTGGAGGTTGCGCCCGAAATAGTAGAGCTGCGGCTCACCCCCGCCCTTGGGCACGTAGGCGCTCTGCGCGAGCACGATCCGGCCCTCGGGATCGAGCGTGGCGAGGCCGCGGTCGAGCCACTCGTCGAGGACGGCGCGGGGCCGCAGGTCCCGCGTCACGCCCGCGACGAGGCTCTCGAAGGACGCCTCCCCGCCCTCTCCCGCCCGCGGCAGCGGCAGCGGCCGGCCCGCGCGGTCGGTGAAGCGCGGGTCGGCGAGCCAGCGCGCGATGATCCGGCTCGTGCGCGAGACCGCGACCGGCACCGCGCTCACGGGCGCGCCCGCCCCGCGCAGGCGGCGCACCTCCTTGCGGTGGATGCCCGTGAGCAGGCTGACGCGGCTGTCCGTCTGCTCCTTGCCAGGCAGGGTGAAGTCGTACTCCGCGACGTTCACGTAGAGCTCGCGCAGCAGGTTCGTCAGCGCCGGGAAGGTGATGCCGCGTGCCACGAACAGCCGGACCAGGGGGCGCAGCAGGCGCGCCACCGGCGCGTGCAGGCTCGCCCCTTCGGGCTGCGTGGATGCGGGCTCGCTCATGCGGGCAGGTTTACGGGATGCAGTGTGGGACGCAATCCCACAACGTGCGCGAACGCACCGTGAGACGTCAATTCCGCGTTGACGTGGGAATTCTGCACACGTAGCACAGCTGCGTGGTCAAATTTCCCACGGGCGAACGCCGATGCGCACACGACCGATCCTCCCCGCAGCCGTAAAGCTGCCGCCGATCATGCTACGGACGGCGGCCGCACCCCGGCCCGCACCGGCCTTCGCCCTCGCACCCCTTCGCCGCAGCCTGTTCTGCCTGGCCGCCCTCGCCCTGCCCGTCCTCGGAACCGGCCTCGCGGATCAGGTCCACCGCGCCGCCCGACCCGGGACGCAGCAGGCCGCCGCCCCGCTCACCCCCTCGCGCGGGGCGGCGGCTCCCGACCCCGGCCGCCCCGGCGCGGCCACCCGCCTCGCCCTCGAGACCCGGTGGCACCCGTGACCGGCCCCTCCATCCCCGCCTCGCTCATGCGCCGGATCGAGGACCCCGACCCCTGCGGCGGCGCCCGGGTGCTCGACCTCGCGATCTGCCTGATCCTCGCGGTCGCCATCGTCGGCCTGCTGATGCTGGCGCTCTGAAGGCGCGGCGCCGCCTGTCCCGCGCCCCGTGGCGCGGGCCTTCCCGACCCGACACGAGACAAACCGATGCCGAGACCGCTTCCGGCCGCCTGCCTGACGCTCGCCGCGCTCCTGCCCGCGAGCCTGCCCCTCCTCCGGGAGGCGGCCGCCGCCGACCTGCCGGCCCGGCAGGCCCCGCCGCCGCCCCTGCCGGTCCCGCCTGCCTTCACCTGGACGGGGTTCTACCTCGGCGTGAACGCCGGCTACGGCTTCCGCGGCGCGCCCGCCGGCTTCACGGACGTCACCTACGGCACGGTCGCGCAGTCGAGCCGCGACCGCGGCGGCTTTCTCGGCGGCGTCCAGGCCGGCTACGCTTACCAGGTGACGCCGGGCTCGGGGCTCGTGCTCGGCCTGGAGACGGATTTCCAGGGCACCGCCTTCGCCAAGGCCGACGCGGCCTATCTCGGAACGACGCCCTACGACAGCGTGGCGCCGAACCTCGACTATTTCGGCACGGTGCGGGCCCGCGTCGGCTACGCCTTCGACCGGGTGCTGGTCTACGGCACGGGCGGCTTCGCCTACGGGGGCGGCGGGCGCGCGACCTACGCGGCCGCCTATCCCAGCACGCTGCCGGATTCGAGCCGGGTCGGCTACGCGGTGGGCGGCGGCCTCGAATACGCCCTCACCGACCGCTGGTCGGCCAAGATCGAGGCGCTCTACGTCAATCTCCGCCGCGGCTGGGCGAGCACGGCGACCGTCTACGACGCCGCGGTGCCAGCCTATTACGGCATCGGCCGGACCGATCCGGGCTTCGCCGTGGTCCGCGCCGGCCTCAACTACCGCTGGTAGGCTCGCGCAACGCAGGCGCGAAGCTGAGCCTTGCCGCAGCGCGGCAGGCTCCCATGTTGAGCGGCGGGAGGGGCAATCCCGGTCAAGGAAGGACCCGCCTTGCACATCTCGACGCTCACCCGCCCGCGCGGATCGCGGATCCTCGCCATCCCCGCGGGCCTCACGCTCGGCCTCGCCCTGACGCTCTCCGCGCCGGCCCTCTCGCAGGACCTGCCGCGGCTCGACGCGGGCCGCGGCGCCCTCCTCATCCACGGGAACTATTGCGGGCCCGGCAACCGCGGCCCGGCCTTCCCGCCGGTCGACGCCCTCGACGTCGCCTGCATGCACCACGACGCCTGCACGCCGCCACCCGGCGACATCCCGCACTGCGCCTGCCACGACCGGCTGCACGCGGAGGCCGGACTGGTGGCCCGCAACCCGGCCACGCCGCAATCGATCCGCGACAAGGCGAAGTTCATCTCGGACGGCGCGCTGCTGCTGCCCTGCCTGGACTGAGCGGCCGAAGGGGCGGCGCTCCCCGACGAGGCGCGGAAGATCCGCCGCGGCGGCCTCAGACCGCGTCGGGAGCCGGCGGGGGCTTCGGGCCGCCCTTGGCGACGCCGACGAGGGCGGGACGCAGCACCCGGTCGCCGATCACGTAGCCGGACTGGACGACCTGGACGACCGTGCCCGCCGGCACCTCGGCGTTCGGCACCTCGAACATCGCCTGGTGGCGGTTCGGGTCGAAGCGCTGGCCCTGCGGCTCCACGAGCTTCACCCCGTGCCGCTCCAGGGTCTTGGCGAGGTCGCGCTCGGTCAGCTCGATGCCGTCGAGGAGGCCCTTGAGGGCGCCGTCCGCGCCCGCGCGCGCCTCGGCGGGCACGCTCTCGATGGCCCGGCGCACGTTGTCGGCGACGTTCAGCATGTCGCGCGCGAAGTTCGTCACCGCGTAGGTGCGGGCGTCGGCGACCTCGCGCTCGGTCCGGCGGCGCAGGTTCTCCATCTCGGCGAGGGTGCGCAGGACGCGGTCCTTCAGTTCGTCGCGCTCCGCGCTCAGGCTCGCCAGCGCGTCCGCGCCGGGTTGCGCCTCCGGTGTTGCCTCGCCGAAGCCCGTCTCGGGCGCCTCTCCGGCGCTCCGGCTCGCGTCCTCGCGCCGGCCATCGTGCTCCATGTCGCTCATCATCATCGCGTTTTGTCGTCGGAAAGGATTCGGGGCAGGGATTCGGGGATGGCCGCTGATATCAGGCGGCGCGCCCGCGAAATCAACCCGGAGCCGGCCTCACGCCTCCCGCGGCGGCGGCGCGGCGACGAGCGCCTCCAGCCCCTCGGCCTTGAGCGCGGCCACGTCGCCCGCGAACACCTCCATGACGGCGCTGCGGATCGCGGCCTGCCGGTCGGGCTGGGTGACGCGGGTGCCGGTGAGGTCGGTGACGTAGAAGACGTCGACCGCCCGCTCGCCGAAGGTCGCCACGTGCGCCGAGGTGATGTTCAGCGAGAGCCGGCTCAGCGCCGTCGTCAGCTCGTAGAGCAGGCCCGGCCGGTCGAGGCCGGTGATCTCGACGACCGTCTCGCGGCTCGACAGGGCGTTGTCGATGAACACGTCCGGCGGCACCGGGAAGGTCTTGGCGCGCGCGCTCGACGGGGGGTGCTTGTCGGCCACGAGTTCGGCGATCTTGATCTCGCCCTTGAGCGCCCGCTCGATCGCCGCCGTGATGCGCTTGGCGCGGCGCAATTCGTCCTCGTCCCGCTCGAAGGCGCGGGAGACGAAGATCGAGTCGAGGGCGAAGCCGTCCGTCGTCGTGAAGATCTGCGCGTCGACGATGTTGCCGCCGGCCGCCGCGCAGGCGCCCGTGACGATGGCCAGCAGCCGCGGGTGGTCGGGCGAGTAGACGGTGAGCTCGGTGACGCCGCGCACGGGGTCGGTCTCGACCTCGGTGGCGACGGTGCGGCCCTCCTCCGTCAGGCGCCGGATGAAGCCCGCGTTCTTGAACTGGCGCACCGCCTCGACCTTGAGCCAGTAGGCTTGGTTGTGGCGGGCGGCGTAGGCGTCGAACGCCTCGGACGACCAGGCCGAGAGCTGCTCGCGCAGGGCCATCTGGATCAGGCGCACCCGGTCGGTGCGGGCGATCTCGGAATGGCCGCCGGAGAGCACCACCTCGGTCTCGTCGTAGAGGGTGCGGAGCAGGGTGCCCTTCCAGGCGGTCCAGACGCCGGGCCCCACCGCCGTGATGTCGGCCACCGTCAGGATGGTGAGGAGGCGCAGCCGCTCGAGCGTCTGCACCACGCTCGCGAACTTCTCGATGGTCTTGGGGTCCGAGAGGTCGCGGCTCTGGGCCGTCATCGACATCAGGAGGTGATGCTCGACGAGCCAGGCCACCATCTCGGTCTCGGCCTGGGAGAGGCCGAAGCGCGGCCCGAGCTTCCGGGCGATCGCCGCGCCGGCGATCGAGTGGTCCTCCGGCCGGCCCTTGGCGATGTCGTGGAGCAGGATCGCGACGTAGAGGGCGGTGCGGTTGTGGATCGTGCCGATGAGGCGGGAGACGAGGGGGAAGTCCTCCTCGGCGCGGCCCGAATCGATGGCGGCGAGCACGCCGAGCGTGCGCAGCAGGTGCTCGTCCACCGTGAAGTGGTGGTACATGTTGAACTGCATCATCGCGACGATGCGGCCGAAATCCGGGATGAAGCGGCCGAGCACGCCGGCCTCGTTCATCTGGCGCAGGATCGTCTCGGGCGAGTTCTTCGAGGTCAGGATCTCGAGGAACAGGCGGTTCGCCTCCTCGTCCGCCCGCAGCGTCGGGTTGATCAGGCGCAAGGACCGGTTGGCGAGCCGCTTCGCGTCCGGGTGGATCGCGAGGTTGTGCCGGTCGGCGAGCCAGAACAGCCGGATCAGGTTGACCGGGTCGCGCTCGAACGCGTCCTCGGCGCGCAGGTTCACGCGGCCGTGGTCGATCCAGAAATCCTCAGCCTCGATGGCGGTGGCCCGGAACCGGTCGCGGAAGCGGCCGATCCAGCGGTCGAGGACGGGCGTGCGCTTGGCGTGGCGCGCCTCCAGTTCCGCGCAGACGATGGCGGTGAGGTCGCCGACGTCCTTGGCGATCAGGAAGTAGGCCTTCATGAAGCGCTCGACGCCCGAGAGGCCGCCCCGCGCGCCGTAGCCGATCCGCTCCGCGATGCGCGGCTGCAGGCCGAAGGAGAGGCGCTCCTCGGCCCGGCCCGTGGCGAAGTGCATGTGGCAGCGCACCCGCCACAGGAACTCGTCGCAGCGCTCGAACAGCCGGTACTCCTCGGGGGTGAACAGGCCCGCGTTCACGAGCTCGGCCTGGTCGCGCACCCGGTAGGTGTACTTCGCGATCCAGAACAGGGTGTTGAGGTCGCGCAGGCCCCCCTTGCCGTCCTTCACGTTCGGCTCGACGAGGTAGCGCGAGGCGCCGGCCTTGGCGACGCGGGCGTCGCGCTCGCGCAGCTTCGCCTCCACGAACTCGTGGGCCGTGCCCAACACGAGCTCGGCGTCGAAGCGGGTGACGAGCTCCTCGTAGAGGCCGCGCGCCCCGAACAGGTAGCGGGCTTCGAGGAGCGCGGTGCGGATCGTCATGTCGGCCCGCCCCTCGCGCAGGCACTCCTCCACCGAGCGGGTGGCGTGGCCGACCTTCAGCTTCAGGTCCCAGAGCACGTAGAGCATCGCCTCGACGACGCTCTCGGACCACGCGGTCTGCTTGTAGGGCAGCAGGAACAGGAGATCGATGTCCGAGCCCGGCGCCATCGTGCCCCGGCCGTAGCCGCCCGTGGCCACCACCGCGAGTTGCTCGCCCGTGGAGGGATTGTCGTTCGGGTAGAGGCGCCAGACCACCGCGTCGTGGATCGCCCGGACCACCGCGTCGGTGAGGTTCGACAGGGACTGGGCGCAGGCGATGCCGTCCCGGTCGCGCAGGAGCTGCTTCTCCGCCTCCCGGTGCCCCCGCTCGATCACGGCGCGCAGCTCCGGCACCAGCACGGCCCGCAGCTTCGTGGGCTCGCGGGCCTCGCGGTCGAGGTTGTCCAGGACTTTGCTCAGGGCGGCGGCAGCGTCGAACATGCCCATCCCGTTAGCACGTTACGCCGGGGCTGCCAGCGGGCCGGAACACGGCGGGAACATCGGAGCGGTGCGCCGGTCGCCGGAGCCTCCTTCGCATCGCACACTGCGTTCTCTGATCCGGAAAATTCGTTTGACGAAACGAACGGAATTGCCTAGCTCATTCACCGGACGCCCGCGCAGCCGGGCGCGAACGGCAGGGGAGATCACGATGCCGCGCCTCGATCGCAGGACAGTCTCGCGCGCCCTCGGCGCCCTCGCTCTCGGCCTCGCGATCCTGCCCGCACCCGCGCGGGCGGCCGACGTCAAGGAGATCCGCCTCGACTGGGCGACCTACAACCCGGTCAGCCTCCTCCTCAAGGAGAAGGGCTTCCTAGAGGAGGCCCTGAAGCCGCAGGGCATCAAGGTGCGCTGGACGCAGTCGCTCGGCTCCAACAAGGCGCTGGAGTTCCTGAACGGCGGCGCCATCGATTTCGGCTCCTCGGCGGGCGCCGCGGCGCTTCTCGCGCGCATCAACGGCAACCCGATCAAGGTCGTCTACGCCTACTCGCGGCCGGAATGGACGGCCCTCGTCACCCGCAAGGAGACGGGCATCACCAAGGTCGCCGACCTCAAGGGCAAGCGCGTCGCGGTGACCCGCGGGACCGACCCGCACATCTTCCTGATCCGGGCCCTCCAGGGCGCCGGCCTGACGGAGAAGGACGCCAAGCTCGTCCTGCTGCAGCACCCGGACGGGCGCACGGCGCTCGACCGGGGCGACGTCGACGCCTGGGCCGGCCTCGACCCGATGATGGCGGCGGCCGAGATCGAGAGCGACGACGTCCTGTTCTTCCGCGACCCCGCCGCCAACACCTGGGGCGTGCTCGACGTGCGCGAGGACTTCGCCAAGGCGAACCCGGACCTCGTGCGCACCGTGATATCGGCCTACGAGAAGGCCCGCGCCTACGCGATCGAGAACCCGGCCGCCCTGCGGGCGGCGCTCGTGGCGGCCACGAAGCTGCCCGAGGCGGTGGTCAGCCGCCAGCTCGAGCGGACGGACCTGAGCCAGCCGAATGTCGGCCCGGCCCAGGCCGAGGCGATCCGCGCGGCGGGCCTCGCCCTGCAGCAGGCCGGCGTGATCCCGGCCGACACGAACGTCGCGGCGGCCGTCGACGGGCTGATCGACCCGCAATTCAACCCGGGCGCGAAGCCCTGAGCGCCTGATCTTTCGCCTCAGCCTGTGCTAGGGCGAGCCGCATGACGGCACAGATCCTGGCATCCGAGGGCGCGGCGGCGCCCGTCCCCGCGGCGGAGGGCCGCCGCGGCGCCTCCGTTCTCGGGCACGGGGCCCGCACGCTCGCGGGCCTCGCGCTGCCGGTGGTGCTGGCGCTCGGCTGGGAACTGGCGGTGCGCTACGGCCTGGCGCAGGGGCGCCTGCTGCCGCCGCCGAGCCGGATCGGCGCGGCGCTCTACGATCTCGCCGCCTCGGGCGAGCTCTGGACCCACGTCTCGGCGACGCTCCTGCGCGTCCTCCTCGGCTTCGCCGCCGGCTCGGCGGCCGGCATCCTGGCCGGGGCCCTCACCGGCACCCTGCCCATCGCCCGCCACCTCCTCGACCCGAGCCTGCAGGCCCTGCGGGCGGTGCCCTCGCTCGCCTGGGTGCCGCTGTTCATCCTGTGGCTCGGCATCTTGGAGACGCCGAAGGTGGCGCTGATCGCGGTGGGCGTGTTCTTCCCCGTCTACGTGGGCGTGGCCGGCGCCATCGCCTCGGTCGACCGCAAGCTCGTGGAGGTGGGGCGGATCTTCCGCCTGTCGAAGACGGCGCTGGCGCGGCGGATCCTGCTGCCGGCCGTGCTGCCGGCGACCCTCGTCTCCCTGCGCACCGGCCTCGGCCTCGGCTTCCTGTTCGTGGTGGCGGCGGAGCTGATGGGCGCGTCGGAGGGCCTCGGCTACCTCCTCGTCGACGGGCAGCAATTCAGCAAGCCGGACCAGATCCTGGCCGCGATCATCGCCTTCGCGATCCTCGGCAAGCTCGCCGACGCGCTGCTCGTGCTGCTGACCCGGCCGCTCATCCGCTGGCAGGACACGGCCCGTGACAGCCTGTAGGGGGCGCCCTCAGGGAGCGGTCTCGTCGCGCTCCTCGTCGCTCTCGGGCGCGGTGTCCGCCTCCCGGCGCGTCGGGCGCGACGCCTCCACCGGCGGGAACAGCTCGGCGAGCCCGGAGGCGATCCCGTACAGGATCGGGTCCGAGGCCGGACCCGTATGGGGTGGGTTGAGATCGCTCCGGTACATGATGCCTTCGTCTCCCGCGACGCGCCTTTCTCGCAGCCGCCCGCTCTCGGTGATGCCCGACACGGACCCTTGCCGTCCGAGCAGGTCAATGCGTCGAGAAACGTTTCGTTTCATGTGAATGTCACAGGGCCGGGATTTTTCCCGCGCCCCGCGACCGGCCGGAGCCGCCCTTGCTCAGCATCGAGGACTTGTCCAAGACCTACGCCGACGGCACGCAGGCGCTCTCGCGCATCGGACTCGCCGTGCCGGCCGGCGAGATCGTCGCGCTGATCGGCGGCTCGGGCTGCGGCAAGACCACCCTGCTGCGCCTCGTGGCGGGCCTCGACCGGGCGAGCGCGGGCCAGATCCGCCTCGACGGCGAGGCGATCACGGCCCCGCACCCGGGCGTCGGCCTCGTCTTCCAGGAGCCGCGCCTGCTGCCCTGGCTCAGCGTCGCCGACAATGTCGGCTTCGGCCTCGCGCACCTCGCCGGCCCCGAGCGCCGCGCCCGGGTGGCGCACGCCCTGGAGCGGGTGGGCCTCGCGGAGCATGCGGGCCGCTGGCCGCGGGAGCTCTCGGGCGGGCAGCAGCAGCGGGTCTCGATCGCCCGCGCCTTCGTGGCGAATCCGCGGGTCCTCCTCCTCGACGAGCCGTTCTCGGCCCTCGACGCCTTCACCCGCCGCGACCTGCATGGGCACCTCCTCGCCCTGTGGGAGGAGGTGCGGCCGACCGTGCTCATCGTCACGCACGACGTCGCCGAGGCGGTGGCCCTTGCCGACCGGGCGGTGGTGATGCGCCCGAAGCCCGGGCGCCTCGACGACACGGTGCCGCTGCCGCTGCCGCGCCCCCGCGACCCCGCCGCCCCCCAGAGCGAGGCGGCGGCGCGAAGAATCCTCGCGGCCCTCGACCGCTCGCTGCGCCCGGCCGAGGCGGCGCCGCAGAACGCCAACTGGTGGTAGCGCCCCGCTGGCCGAGTGCTCCGCGGCAGGGTAGACCGCCCTCGATCCACCCGAACGAGGAAACACCCATGGACGCCACCGCCCTGCGCGCACTTCAGGCCCCGCTCAAGGACCAGTACCGCAGCACGCCCGACGCAGCCGTCATCACCCTGAAGGCCAAGGGCTCCCTCGACGACACCAGCATCGCCTGCAAGGTCGAGACGGGCCGCGCGCTGGCCGTGGCGGGGCTGCACCCGGCCACCGGCGGCTCGGGGGCGGAGCTGTGCTCGGGCGACATGCTGCTCGAGGCCCTCGTCGCCTGCGCGGGCGTGACCCTCAAGGCGGTGGCGACCGCCCTGGAGATCCCGCTGCGCGCCGGCACCGTCTCGGCGGAGGGCGACCTCGACTTCCGGGGCACGCTCGGCGTCGACAAGGAGGCGCCCGTGGGCTTCCGGGCGATCCGCCTCGCCTTCCAGCTCGACACCGACGCGCCCCAGGAGAAGCTCGACCAGCTCCTCAAGCTGACCGAGCGCTACTGCGTGGTCTTCCAGACCCTGAACCACCGGCCCGAGCTCGCGGTGAGCGCCGCCAAGGCCTGAGCGGCCGGAATCGTGGAACGCGAAGGGGGCGGGATTCCGTGCATCCCGCCCCCTTCGTCCTTCCGAGCGGCCCGCGCCCTCAGACCGTCGCGGGATTGGCGAGCGGCGCGCTCTCGGCCGGCCGGGGAGCCCCGAGCCAGTTCCGCCGCATCGGCTTCAGCACGAAGTAGGCGAGCACCGCCGTCAGCAGGTCGAGGCCGATGGCGATGCTGAAGACCGGGATCCAGTTGCCCGCCGCGTCGTGGATGAGCGCCGCCACCGGGCCGCCGAGCAGCGAGCCGACGCCCTGGGCCATGTACAGGAAGCCGTAGTTCGTGGTGGCGTGCTTGGTGCCGAACGTATCGGTGAGGATCGAGGGGAACAGCGAGAAGATCTCGCCCCAGGCGAAGAACACCAGGCCCGAGAGCAGGGCGAAGGCGTAGGCGTTCTCGCGGTAGTAGAGCAGCAGGCAGATCGCCAGCGCCTCGCCCGCGAAGGCGATCGCCATCGTGTTCTCGCGGCCGATATTGTCCGAGACCCAGCCGAAGAAGGGCCGGGTCAGGCCGTTGGTGATGCGGTCGAAGGTGAGCGCGAAGGGCAGGGCCGCGAAGGCGAAGCCGAAGAAGACCAGGGTGGCGTCGGCCACGCCGAACTCGCGGGCGAAGTTGGCGAAGTTCGCCACCACCATCAGGCCGCCCGTCGACATCATCGCCATCATGCCGAACATCAGCCAGAAGAGCGGCGTGCGCAGCATCGCCTTGGGGGCGGTGTCCTGGGCCGCGGAGATCAGCTTCGTCTCCGGCAGGGCCTGCATCTCGCCGGGGGCCGGCGCGCGCAGGAAGAGGGCGGCCACGAGCCCGACCGCGCCGAGGATGAGGCCGAACACGAGCAGCGTGTGCCGGAAGTCGGTCTCCGCCATCAGGTTGGTGATCGGGAAGGTCGTGATCATCGCGCCCATGCCGTAGCCGGCGGCGACGACGCCCACCGCGAAGCCGCGGCGATCCGGGAACCAGCGCACCATCAGCCCGACGATGCCGACGTAGACGATGCCGGTGCCGAGGCCGCAGAGCAGGCCGTAGGTGGCGTAGAGGGCGAACAGGCTCTCGGCGTAGGAGGCCGCGACCCAGCCGAGGCCGCTCAGCGCGGCGCCGATCGCGATCATCAGCTTGGGGCTGAACCGGTCGATGAGCCAGCCCTGCACCGGCGAGAAGAAGGTCTGCAGCACGATCACCAGGGTGAACGTGACCTGGACGGCCGCGAGCGAGGCGCCCGTGCTCGTCTGGAAGGGTTTGACGAACAGGGTCCAGACGTATTGGGGACTCGAGATCGTCATCATGACGATCAGCCCAAGCAGAAGTTGTATCCAGCGGCGAGACGGGTTTGTCGTATCCATTATGCGCTCCTTGCGGTCGAGAGCGTTAGCAACGGACGTGCCACCCGGAGGCGTTGCCGGACCGAGCCCGGGCGATGCCGGCGCCGGGATCCTGCACGGGGCGGGATGAGGTGCGGGCGGGCATCGCCCGCGCGGCGATTCCCTGAGCAGGATAAGATATTTCTCCGCAAATCGGGGGTTTCCGAGCTCGCGGCGCGCCAAATTCCAATGGAAATCGGCTTTTTCCGCTCGAAAGCCGGCGGAGCAAGGGGTGGAGTCTTCAAGCCGGCTCAGGGCGCCGCCCTTGGAGATGGCCCGAACCGGCCCGGCCGGGGTGGCGGAAGCCGCGGGGATCCGGCAGCACGACCGACGGCTCGAGGGCGCTCGATCGCGGCGACACGCACGTGGTGCGGCCCCAGGTCGGCCGCACCGCGCCCAGCCTGCGGGCCTGCGCCGCGCCCGGCCGGTACGCGCAAGCCTCCGACGGCCCGGCCATCGACGCGGCGCCCGCCCGCCTGTTCGATCAGCTCGCCCTTCGGCCGCAGATCACGGAGTGAGGCCCCGCCTCAGAGGCCGAGCGCCCCGCCGTCCGAGCGGGGATCGTGCATCGCCTCGATGCGGCCGTCGCCGGGGTGCCGCACGAGGATGCCCGCATGGCCGAGCGAGTCGATGTAGGCGCCGCCCAGTTCCTCGATGTCGTGGCCCATGCGCCGCAGCGCGGCGATGCAGCCGGGATCGAAGCGGTCCTCGACCTTCACGGTCAGCGACTCCGCGCCCCAGGTCCGCCCATACAGCAGGCGCGGCGCGTCGACCGCGGCGGCGGGGCTCATGCCGTAATCCGCGTAGCGCGTGAACACCTGTGCCTGAAATTGAGGCTGCCCGTCGCCGCCCATGCTGCCGTAGGCGACGACCCGGCCGTCGTCGAAGGTGGCCAGCGCCGGGATCAGGGTGTGGAACGGGCGCCGGCCCGGCTCCAGCGGGTTCACCGCATTCGGGTCGAGGGAGAACGACATGCCCCGGTTCTGCCAGTGGATGCCGGTGGCGGGCAGCACCGTGCCGGAGCCGTACTCCCAGTAGATCGACTGGATGTAGGAGACGGCCACGCCGTCGCGGTCGATCGCGCCCATCCAGACGGTGTCGCCCTCGCCGGGGTTGCGAAGCGGCACGGCGGCGGCCCGGCCCATGTCGATCGCCGCCGCCTCGCGGGCGAGGCGATCCGGCGTCAGGAAGGCCGCCGGGTCGGCGCGCAGCCGGTCGAAGTCGGTGACGACCCGGTCGCGGATCGCGAAGGCCCGCTTCGTCGCCTCGATCAGCCCGTGGTAATGGGCCGCCGTCTCGGGCTCGCGGATGTCGAGCCGGTCGAAGATGCCGAGGATGAGGAGGGCCGCGAGCCCCTGCGTCGGCGGCGGAAAATTGAAGATCGTGGCGCCCCGGCGCCGGATCGAGAGGGCGGCACGCTCGCGCGGGGCGTAGGCTTCGAGGTCGGCCCGGGTCACCGGCGCGCCGAGGCGCTCCAGGTCGGCGGCGATCTCGCGGCCGATATCGCCCCGGTAGAAGTCGTCGAGGCCCGCGTGGGCGAGCTGCTCCAGCGTGGCGGCGAGCGCCGGCAGGCGGCGGATCTCGCCCGCGGGCCAGGGCCTGCCCTCCTTCAGGAAGGTCGGGGCGAAGTTCGGCGCGTCGTGGAGCGTGTCGAGTTCCTTGGGCACGTAGCGCGCCTCGGAGGCCGAGACGGCGCAGCCCTCCCGCGCGTGGCGGATCGCGTCCGCCAGGAGCACGTCGCGGGGCAGGCGCCCGCCGAGCGCCCGGGCGAGGGCCTCGGCCATCCCCCAGCCGCCCACCGCCCCGGCGACGGTGACGGCGGCGTCCGGCCCCCGGGCGGGGATCGCGTCGAGCCCCCTGTCGCGATAGCGCGCGATCGTGGCGAGGCGCCCGGCCGGCCCGCAGGCCTCGATGCCGCGCACCCGGCCCCCCGGCTCGCGCACCAGCCAGAAGCCGTCGCCGCCGATCCCGTTCATGTGCGGGTAGACCACCGCGATCGCCGCCGCCATCGCGATCATCGCCTCGACGGCGTTGCCCCCCTGAGCCAGCACGGTGCGCCCGGCCTCGGCCGCGAGGCTGTGGGGCGCGGCGACCGCGCCGTGGGCGAAGGTCGGGGTCTCGGGGCTCTCAAACCGGGGGCTCAGTGTCTCGGGCATGGCGATCCGTTTGCAAGGCTCGAACCCGATCGAGGCTCGAACCCGATGGATTAGGCGACGGGAGCGTCCGGGGGAAGGCACCCGGATCGAAGGTTGTATCCGCGGCGCGTGGCCTGTCACGGATCGAGACCGCATCGGCCCGCCCTTCGCGCCGGGCGGCCCCGCCCTATCTCCCGTCACGGAATGGTGATCTTCGAGTGGGTCGTAGGCGTCCTCCTGGGCGCGGTGTTGCTGGCGGCGCTCGCCAGGCGGGTGGGCGCTCCCTATCCCGCCTTCCTGGCGCTCGGTGGCGTGGCCCTGGCCTTCGTGCCGGGCGTGCCGAACCTGAAGCTCGACCCGGAGCTCGCCCTCGCGCTCTTCCTCGCGCCCGTCCTGCTCGATGCGGGCTACGACACATCGCTGCGCGACCTGAGGGCGAACTGGCGGCCGATCGGCGGCCTCGCCCTCGGCGCGGTGGCGGTGACGACGGTGGCGGTCGCCGTGGTGGCCAAGGCCGTGGTGCCCGAGATGCCCTTCGCGGCCTGCGTGGTGCTCGGGGCCGTGGTGGCCCCGCCGGACGCGGTGGCGGCGCTCTCGGTGCTGCGGCACGTGCCCCTGCCGCACCGGCTCACCACGATCCTGCGCGGCGAGAGCCTGCTCAACGACGCGGGCTCCCTGCTGATCTACCGCCTCGCCGTGGCGGCGGCGATCACCGGCAGCTTCCACCCCGGCGAGATCGCGCCGACCTTCCTGCTCGGCGTCGTCGGCAGTCTCGTGGCCGGGCCCGTCCTCGCCTTCGTCTACGTCGCGGTGATGCGCCTTTTCGCGGACGCGGCGAGCGTCATCGTGCTCCAGTTCGTCGCCGCCTTCGGCATCTGGATCGCGGCCGAGGGGCTCGAGATGTCGGGCGTCCTGACGGTCGTCAGCTTCGCCATCACGGTCGCGCGCTTCTCCCCCGGCATCACGCCGCCGCGCACCCGCATCCTGTCGTACGCGGTCTGGGACACGGCGGTGTTCGTGCTCAACGTGCTGGCCTTCGTTCTGATCGGCATCCAGATCGGCCCGATCCTCGACCGGCTGAACGAGGCCGAGCAGACCACCGCGCTGATCCTCGCCGGCATGGTCTTCCTCACCGTGGTGCTGGTGCGGATCGCCTGGGTTCTGCCGGCGAGCGGCCTCGACCGGCTCGAATTCGCGAGCCACCGCCGGCCGCGGCCCGGCACCTCGGACGCGGCGCTCGG
The DNA here is from genome assembly GCF_007992195.1 of Methylobacterium oxalidis. GTDB lineage: Bacteria > Pseudomonadota > Alphaproteobacteria > Rhizobiales > Beijerinckiaceae > Methylobacterium > Methylobacterium oxalidis. Next base: position 22,067 of record NZ_BJZU01000010.1, read on the forward strand.
CCTCAAGGCGGCGCTCGCCCTGTCGTGGTCGGGCATGCGCGGCATCGTCACCATCGCGGCGGCGCTGGCCCTGCCGCAGGGCGGCGAGAACGGCGGCTTCCCCTACCGCGACCTCATCGTGTTCACGGCCTTCTGCGTGGTGATCGGCACGCTGGTGATCCAGGGGCTGACCCTCGGGCCGCTGCTGGCGCGCCTCGGCCTCGAGGACGACGACCCGGTCGGGCGCGAGGTCGGGCGGGCCCGGGCGGAGGCCTACGCCGCCGCCCTCGACAGCCTCGACCCGCAGGAGAGCGAATCGACCGCGGCCCTGCGCCAGGAATTCGTGGCCGCGCTCAAGGAGGCGAAAACCCACGAGGAGGGCCTCGCCCCCGAGACCCTGCCCGCCGACGACGCCCGCCGCCGCGCCATCTCGGCCGCCCGCGACCGGGTGCTGGCGCTGCGCCGCGAGGGCGGCATCGGCGACGACGCCTACTACGTGCTGGAGGAGGAGTTCGACTGGGCCGAGCTCAACGTCACGCCCCGCGCGGAGACGTGAGGCGCGGCACTCGCCTGTTCGGGAGAGGAGACCCCGCGCGCGGTCGTGTCGGGCCGGCGCAGGCGGAGCCGGCGCCCC
>NZ_BJZU01000011.1 GCF_007992195.1 Methylobacterium oxalidis
GTCCCTCTCCCGAACGGGAGAGGGGACCCGCGCCCGGCCCGTGAATGTCGCGCCGTGCCCCGAGAGCCAGGCGGAGTTCGGAGAGCCAGGCGGAGCTCAGGTCGAGCGCCCGAGGCGCGCCTCGATCGCGTCCCAGACCGCGACCGCGAGGTCGGGCCCGCCGAGCCGCCGGATCGCCCGCAGGCCGGTGGGCGAGGTCACGTTGATCTCGGTCAGGTGCCCGTCGATCACGTCGATGCCGACGAGGATCAGGCCGCGCCGCCGGAGCTCCGGGCCGATCGTCGCGCAGATCTCGCGCTCCCGCTCGGTCAGGTCGGAGGCCGCCGCCGCCCCGCCCCGCACCATGTTGGAGCGGATGTCGTTCAGCGCCGGCACCCGGTTGATCGCGCCCATCGGCTCGCCGTCGACGAGGATGATGCGCTTGTCGCCCTCGGTGATCTTCTCCAGGAAGCGCTGCACCACCCACTGCTCGCGGAAGGTCGCGGCGAAGAGGTCGTACATCGAGCCGAAGTTCGGGTCGGTCTCCGAGACCCGGAACACCGCCGCGCCCCCGTGCCCGTGCAGGGGCTTCATGGCGACGGTGCCGTGCTCGCGCCGGAACGCCTCGATCTCCGCCTTGTCGCGGGTGATCAGGGTCGGCGGCATCAGTTCGGGGAAGTCGAGGACGAACAGCTTCTCGGGGGCGTTGCGCACCTCGGCCGGGTTGTTGACCACGAGGGTGCGCGGGTTCAGCCGCTCCAGGATGTGGGTGGCCGTGATGTAGGCCATGTCGAAGGGCGGGTCCTGGCGCATCAGCACCACGTCGGCCTCGGCGAGGTCGATCCGCTCGATGTCCCCGAGGCTCGCGTGCGCGCCCTCAACGTCGCGCACGGTGAGCGGCTCGACCCGCGCCGTCACGAGGCGGCCCTGCAGGGAGAGCCGGTCCGGCGTGTAGTAGAGGAGCCTGTGCCCGCGCGCCTGGGCCTCCAGGAGCAGCGCGAAGGTGGTGTCCCCGGCGATGCGGATCGCCTGGATCGGGTCCATCTGGACCGCCACGGTGAGGGCCATGTTCGTCGTCGATGCTCCGCGGTGCCGGGCTCACGGGGGACCGCCCCCTCCACGTCCCCCGGGACGCGGGGATATGTCAGTTCTCGGGCATCGATTTGCTACCCGTGCGCCGGTCGTAATCGCCGATGGCGGCGCGGCACTCGGGGGAGAGGCGCTTGCGGTTGCGCGTCATGCAGCGCTCGGCGTCGTCGCTGTTCGGGTCGACGCCCGCGCAGAGGCGGAAGTAGTCGTTGGCGCAGCCGAGCTGCAGGCCCTGGTCCTCGCGCTGCGCCTGGGCGGGGCCGGCCGCCAGCATCGCGAGGACGAGCGGGGCGACCCAGAGGGCGGCCGAACGGCCCGCGGAGAGGCGGTCTCGGACGGGGGTCCGGGAGTGCATCAGTCGTGGCATGTCCAGTCGCATCCAGCGGTGTCCTTCGCTGTGGATAGAGGGGACGGCATATCGGGCAATCCGTCGGCTAGGCAAGCCGCAGCCCGAGGCCGCGGTTCCGTGCGGCCGCACCTGAAACAAAAAGGCCTCGCTCGATGCGCGAGCGAGGCCGAGTACAAGGGAGGAAACGCCCGCCATGGGCGATGAGGAGCGATGCAAGTCACGAGCCACACCGCCCCGGCCCTCCGGTCGGGCGGCGCCGGGCGCGGGTGAAACGGACCGTTAACCATGCCGTGCTGATCTGTCCCCGCGCGGCCGAGCCCCGTCCGGATCCAGCGGAACGGGCACGCGGTCGAGGAGGCCGCGAGGTTTTGGGACACCCGTCAGGAATCGAGCCATGAAGCCCGACACCACGCAGACCGCGCCGAGCGTCGGCAACATCCTGGCCTTCCCGCCCGCCGGCGCGCGGCGGGCCCGCCGGGAGACGGCCGGCGAGGCGCGGGGCGAGATCCTGCTCTTCCTCGGCGTGCGCTACGAGCGCCTGCCCGAGCCCGAGGCGGTCCCGGCCCCGCGCCGCCGCCGCTCCTGAGGCCGCAGCCTCCCGTTTTCCCCGAGCGCCGGGATGCCGGCCCGCCCGGATGCCGAGAGCCGTTGCCGGATGCGAAAAGTCCCGAGATCCGCGCCCGCGCCGATGCGGGAACGCCCGCTGCCGGCCCCCGCCCGCCCCCGCCCGCTCGCGCTGCTGGCCTGCCTCGCGCTGCCGGCCTCCCTCGCGCTGCTGGGCGCCTGCGCGCAGGAGGGCGATTTCGGGCGGCCCAGGGCCGGTGCCTGGAACAGCCTCGTCGACGCGACCGGCACGCTGGCCGCCCGCGAGCGCGGCGAGCCGGCCTCCGCCTACCCCCTCACCGACGAGGAGCGCACCCTGCGCGACCGGGCCTGGCGCTTCCTGATGCCGGCGGCGGGCCGCGACGCCTTCCTCGACGCGCTCGCCAACCTCACCCGGGCCCGCGTGCTGCCGCCCGCCTGGCGCCCGGTGGACGTCGCGGCCTACCACGACACCCTCATCGCCGAGCCGTTCCGCTCGCCGGTCTCGCGCTACCGCCGCCTGTCCGAGGACGCGACGGCCGACGCGCGCCTGATCCCGCCCTTCGCGGCGGTGGCCGCCCGCGTCAACGACGCCGACGCCCTGCGCCTGCGCAGCCTGCCCTTCGTGAAGGTGCTCGACGACGCGGACGTGCGCCACGCCGCGATGCGGGTGGCCGAGAACCGCTGCCTGATCGCCTGGGTCCGCCTGGAGGCGGGGGCGCGCGCCGCGGGCTACCGCTACGCCCTGGAGCACCTGCTGATCGAGGTGCCCGGCCCCGAGGCGCTGCCCGTCGAGCGGACGCTCGCCGCCCTCGACGGGCGCCGCGCCCTCCTCGACCCGCTCCTGCCGCCCGACGCGGCCCTGCGCTGCGGGCTCGCCGGGCCGGAGGGGCCGGTGGCCGCGCTTCCCATCGTGACCAAGGACTGACGGCAGGACCGTCCCTGCGGGGGCGGGCCGGCGTCCGGCCGGCCTACTTGCCCGGCCTACTTGCCCGGCTCCTCGCTCGGGCTGTCGATCGTGCAGGAGACGGCCTGGACCGCCTCGTTCGCCGCCGCCCGCTGGCTCGGGAGCGCCGCGATCACCCGCACCGTGACGAAGCCCTGGCGCTCGGGCGCCACGATGCGCACATCGCGGCTCGGCTCGTTCTCGTCCTCGTTGGCGAGCGCCTCGTCGTACTGGGTGCGGGTCAGGATCACGAGGTCGAGGGCGCCGCGCACGGCTGCCTGGTCGGTCACCGCGTAGAAGGCGCCCCGGCGCCCGTGCGCGGCGAGCGAGAGCATCTGCGCGCCGGTGCGGGCCGAGACGCGCATCGGCCCGTCGTCGAGGTCGTAGGCGCAGACGCCGAGCGCCACGGCGGGGTCGGGGGTCGGCAGCCACGCCTCGGCCGGCGCCGGCTCGTCGGCCGTCGAGAGCGTGTAGAGGCGCTGCGGGTGGTCGAGGGTCTCGCTGCCGCGGGCCCGCGAGAGCGCGTCCGCCTCCGACAGGAGCGGGATCGCCAGCACCGTGACGATGTGGACGAGGCCGGCGAGCACGAGGCCGCACAAGGTCGCGTAGAGGAAGCGGAGTCTCATGCGCCGCAGCCCAGGCGGGTGATGGCGGGAAGCGTCTCGGGGTCGAGCGAGCCGGTGCCGGCGGCCACCGGCGTGTCGTAGAGGCGCAGCGCCAGACGGAGCGCCCCCGAACGGCCCGGGCTCGGCAGCCAGTTGCCGGCCTGCGCCTCGGGCGCGAGCAGGATCGCGAAGCGGCCGTCGCGCTCGCGCAGGATCTCGGTCGAGGTGAAGCCGCTGCGCAGGCTCGGCCGGGCAGGGTCGGGCGCGCCGCGGCCGGTGACCGTCAGCGTCCAGGCCCGGGCCGGCGGGGTGTGGCCGGCGATGCTGTAGCGGCAGCCGGCCTCGAGGCCGCGCCCGGTGTCGTCGGTCGTCGCGGAGAGCAACAGCCCCTCGCCGACCGCCAGCGGGATCTCGCCCCGGCGGGCGTTGACGGCGCGGGCGTAGGGGTCGGCGTTGGAGGCGCCGGCCCGCGGCCAAGCCGTCCACGGCCCCACCGTGACGCCGCCGAACGGGTAGCGGCCCCGCGTCGCCCAGTCGGCGCTGACGAGGCCGAGGCCGGCCCCGAGCCCGAGGGCGTAGACCACGAGGCCGACCCGCGAGGTCTTGCGCAGGAAGGCGCGCACGCGCCTCGCCAGCCCGGCGGCCGGGACCGGCATCCGGGTCCCCGTCCGGGGCGGGCGCGCGGGCGCCCGAATCGCGTCTGTCTCCGCCACGCTCGTCACCGTCGGTTCCTCAGCGGGTCTCGACGCGGCCGCCGGCGGGGCGGCTGCCCTCGGCGAGGCTGCCCGAGGCGGCCGGCTCCGCCGCCGCGGCGGGCCGGAAGCCGGTCTTCGGCTGGCCGGGGCCCGCCACCGCGGGCTCGACCGAGCGGAACAGGCCGTTGAGGCCGCCGATCACCTCGAAGGAGCGGCGCGAGAGCTTGCCCGCCGCCGTGGCCCCGCCGCCCGCGGGAGCGGCCGGGCCGCTCGTCGCCTGGGCGGCCGGGCGGCCGCCGTCCTTGAGGCCGGGCATCACCCTCAGCTCGATGCCCTGGTGGGCGCTCTCCATCACGTCGTGCCAGAGCATGGCGGGCAGCGAGCCGCCGGTCATCTTGTTGGAGGGGCTGTGGTCGTCGTTGCCGACCCAGACCGCCCCGACGTAGTTGCCCGTGTAGCCGACGAACCACGCGTCGCGGTAGGCGTTGGTGGTGCCGGTCTTGCCCGCCACCTTGACGCCCTCGATCTGGGCGCGCCGGGCCGTGCCCTCCTCCACCACCTTGTTGAGCATGAAGTTCATGTCGGCCACGACCTGGGTCGAGAGCACCTGCTCGGGCTTCTCGTCGTCGTGGCGGTAGATCACCTCGCCGGCGGAGTTCCGCACCTCCACGGCCGCGTAGGGCTTGGCCCGCCGCCCGCCGTTGGCGAACACCGCGTAGGCCGCCGCCTGGTCGATCACGGTGACCTCGGCCGAGCCGATCGGCAGGGAGACCGAGTCGGTGAGCGGCGTGGTGATGCCCATCCGGTGCGCCGTCTCGATGATCTTGGCGCGGCCCGCCTTCGCCGCCCGGGCCTCGTGGGTGATGCCCGTCGCCTTGCCGAGCGCGATCGAGATCTGGATCGGGATCGTGTTGATCGACTTCGTCACCGCGACCGTCAGGTTCGTGGCGCCCGCGAAGGAGCGCCCGTAATTCTGCGGGCACCAGTTGCCGATGCAGACGGCGCGGTCCACCACCTTGGTCTCCGGCCGGTACTGGCCCGAGGCGAGCGCCGCCGCGTAGACGTAGGGCTTGAACGAGGAGCCGGGCTGGCGCAGCGCGTCGGTGGCGCGGTTGAACTGGCTCTCGCCGTAATCGGCACCGCCCACCATGGCGCGCAGCGCCCCGTCGGGATCGAGGATCACCATGGCGGTCTCGTCGACCTCGTACTGGTCGCCGTACTGGCGCAGCACGTTCTCGACCACCTGGTCGGCCCGCTTCTGGATGCCGATGTCGAGGGGCGTCTTCACGGTCAGAACGCGGTCGTTGCGCAGGCGGCCCGCATCCGCCAGGCCCTTGATCTCGTTGAAGGCCCAGTCGAGGTAGTAGTCGGCGGTGATGTCGCGCTGGCGCGTCACCGGGGTGGCGGGGTTGCGAAGCGCCGTCTGGATCTGCCCCTCCGTGACGAAGCCCGCCTCCACCATGTTGTGCAGCACGTCCGCCGCGCGGGCGCGGGCGGCCGGCAGGTTGACGTGGGGCGCGTACTTCGTCGGCGCCTTGAACAGGCCCGCCAGCATGGCCGCCTCGGCGAGGCTGATGTCCTTCAGCGGCTTGCCGAAATAGTAGTCGGCCGCGGCCACCGCGCCGAACGTGCCGCCGCCCATGTAGGCGCGGTCGAGATAGAGCTTCAGGATCTCGTTCTTGGTGAGGTGGCTCTCGAGCCACAGGGCCAGGAACGCCTCGTTGACCTTGCGCTCGATCGAGCGCTCGTTCGTCAGGAACAGGTTCTTGGCGAGCTGCTGCGTGATGGAGGAGCCGCCCTGCGTGCCGCCGCCGCCGCGCGAGTTGTTGACCAGTGCGCGGGCCGTGCCGATCGGGTCGATGCCCCAGTGCTCGTAGAAGCGCCGGTCCTCCGTCGAGACCAGCGCCTTGATCATGATGTCGGGGAAGTCGTCGAGCTTGAGCGAATCGTCGTGCTTGATGCCGCGGCGCCCGACCTCGGTGCCGTAGCGGTCGAGGAAGGTGACCGCGAGGTCCTGGGCCTTCAGCCAGTTGTCGCTCGTCAGGTTGAAGGCGGGCTGGGCGAGCGCCAGCATCAGCACCGCGCCGGCGGTGCCGATCGTGACGCCCTCGCTCGTGAGGTCGAGCGCGACGCGCTTCCAGCCGCGCACCGAGAACACGCTCATGCGCTCCTGGAAGCGCTCGTAGGCCTCGCCCGTGGAGCGGCCGCTGTCGTAGAGGCCCGCGTTGACCCAGGCGTCGAAGGCGAGGGCCGCGTGCTTCACGCGCGTCAGGAGCGTCTTGGCATTCGGCAGGCGCACGGCGTGGTCCGGTTCCTCGGGCACCGCAGCGCCCTACTCTCTCTACCAAGCCCCGCGCCCGTCCGCGAGGCTTCAGGGCGCGTGTCGGTTGATATCCGCAGGCCCTCAACGCGCGGAGCGGCCGGACCGCCGCACGCGGCGCTCCTGAAGGGTCGCGTTAACCTTGATGCCGGATTGGGGCGCCGCGGTGGCAGCCGGCGCCGCGCCTTCCGGCCTCGCTTGCTCCGGCCGGAGGCTTGCGGCAGAGGAGCCCGAGGGGCCGGCCCGCGCGGTGCGGGCGGTCCTCCAGACCGACACGAGGACGAACCCGATGGGGGAGAGCCGGGCCCCGCGCCGCGTCCGCGCGGACGCCGCAGAGCCGTTCTGGCGCAGGAAGTCCCTCGACGCGATGACGCAGGCCGAGTGGGAGAGCCTGTGCGACGGCTGCGGGCGCTGCTGCCTGATCAAGCTGGAGGACGAGGACACCGGCGTCGTGCACCACACCGACATCGGCTGCACCCTCCTCGACGGGATCGGCTGCCGCTGCCGCGACTACGCGCGGCGCCAGAAGCGGGTGCCGGACTGCGTGCGCCTGACGCCGGAGGCGGTGCGCACGATCCCCTGGCTGCCGCCGACCTGCGCCTACCGCCTCGTGCGCGACGGGCTCGACCTCTACGACTGGCATCCCCTCGTCTCGGGCCGGGCCGCGAGCGTCCACGAGGCCGGCATCTCGGTGCGCGGGAGGCTCTCCGGCAACGAGGAGGAGTTCAGCGAGGAGGAGTTCCCGGAGCGGATCGTCGCCTGGCCCGGGCTGCGGCCGGGCGAGGAGGAGGAGACGGAGTGAGGGCGGGACGACAGCGCGGCCCGAGCGTCAAGTCGAACTCAAGTCAAGCTCAGGAACCTGCCCGGCCGCCCTTCGTTCCTCTGCCAAGTTGGCGGGCACGCTGAGATCAGCTCCCGTCAAGCTCAAGCAATGCAGGAGACGCGCGATGGGCCTCTTCACGACACCGATCAAGACGATGGATGACCTGTTCACGCATATGCTGCAGGACATCTACTATGCCGAGCAGCAGATCACCAAAGCTCTGCCGAAGATGATCGAGAAGGCGGGCGAGCCGCAGCTTAAGCAGGGCTTCGAGAAGCACCTGCGCGAGACCGAGGGGCAGGTGCAGCGCCTGGAGCAGGTGTTCCAGCAGCTCGGCAAGCCGGCCAAGGGCGTCGAGTGCGCGGCGATCAACGGCATCATCTCCGAGACCAAGGAGATCATGAGCGACGTCGGCGACCAGCAGGTGCTCGACGCCGCCCTGATCGCCGGCGCGCAGGCGGTGGAGCACTACGAGATCACCCGCTACGGCACCCTCATCGCCTACGCCAAGCAGCTCGGCCACAACAACGTGGTGAACCTCCTGGAGCAGACGCTCGGCGAGGAGAAGGCGACCGACAAGACCCTGACGGCGCTGGCGGAGGCCAACGTCAACCGCAAGGCGGCCTGAGCCGCCCGGACCGGGGCCGCGCGGTCAGAGCCGGGCGGCCCCGAGGATGCGCCCGTCCGCGGCCTGGACGATGACCGCCGCCTCCGACCCCGCCGCCGGGGACTCGCTGAGGCTCTGCGCGGCGCCGGTCCAGGCGCCGAGGTCGCGCACGGAGCGCACGACGTTGGCCTGCACGACCGTACGCCCCGCGTTCTCGCCGCGGGCGACGGCCGTCTCGTGCCGCGGATCGAACTCGATGAGGACGATGCGCCCGGCGCCGGTGCCGGCGCCGAGGCGGATGTCGAGCCGGCTACCGTCGCGGATCACGCTCACGGGCGCCCCCTCCTGGCGCTCGGCCCGGGCCTGCCCGATCGCCGCCGCGACCGCCTCGCGGCGCGAGCCGACGACGCTGCGGCGCCCGTCCACCACGAGTTGTGGCGTGAAGGGCGTGTCGCCGAGGCGCTCGGCGTAGGCCCGCTGGCGCTCGGTCGCCTCCGGCAGGGAGAAGGTGTCGCGCCAGTTCAGCCGGTTCCAGTAGGTGACGTGGAAGGCGAGCGGCAGCAGGTCTCGGCCCTCCCCGGCGAGTTCGCCCAGGAGCGCCTCGGCGGGCGGGCAGGACGAGCAGCTCTGCGAGGTGAAGAGCTCGACGACGACCGGCCGCGGCGCGGCCGCGACCAGCGCGGGCAGGAGCGCGGGCAGGAGCGCGGCGGCGAGGAGGACGAGGCGGGACAGGGCGGGCATGGCGCATGGCTCCCGGACGAGAGGGCACGCCTCCCCTTCGTATCGCGACCATCACGGTTACGCCGGTGATGGTCGGCGATCATCCGTGAGGCGGGCTCAGAGCGCGAAACGGTCGACGTCGCGCAGCAGCGCGACGAAGGCCCGCGCCCCGTGGTCGAGGGCTGCGCGCCCCGCCGCCTCCGTGCCGAGGCGGGCGTCGCCGACGGCGCCGGACGGGTGGAGGTCGCCCGCCTTCCAGGCGAAGGCGGCCGGGCGCCCGGCGCGCAGATGCGCGAAGTCGCGCTCCATCGCCACCGTGCGGGGGGTGAAATCCGCGACTGCCTCCCGCCGCACGAGGTCCGGCCGCAGGGCCAGCATCAGCGCCGTCTCGATGCCGCCGGCATGGATGCCGTGGCGGATCTCGGCGTCCGGGAACAACCCGGCCGGGTAGCCGAGCCGGCTCCAGGAGGTCGTCACGGCGACCATGCCGCAGCGCCCGCGCAACGCGCCCGCCACGAGGTCGATCAGCGCGCTGTTGCCCCCGTGCGAGGTGACGAGGACGAGCTTGCCGATGCTCGCCCGGTGCAGGCTCAGCCCGATCTCGGTCCAGGCCCGCAGCGCCGTCTCGGCCGTCAGCGTCAGGGTGCCGGGGAAGGCGTCGTGCTCGTCGGACTTGCCCACCGCCTGCACCGGCAGGGCCAGCACGTCGAGGTCCTCCGGCACGAGGCCGGCGACGCGGGCGAGGTAGCCCTCCGCGATGATCAGGTCGGTGGCGAGCGGCAGGTGGGGGCCGTGCTGCTCGATCGCGGCGACCGGCAGGACGGCGATGCTCCGGCCCCCGGTCGCGGCCGAGAAATCCTGCGTCGTCAGGTCGCCCCAGTGGCGGAAGGGCATGGCTCGGGCTCCCCGGTCCGGCGGCGGACGCTCCGCCCGCCGCTCCCGACGCCTCTAAGGGATCGGCGCCCCTGACAAAAGGCGCCCGAGAGAGCGCTCTCGCGCCGGGAGGCCCCGCCGGCCCTGTCGGCCCGGACCCTCAGCCCGCGCGGCGGGTGAGCCAGCCGAGGCTGAAGGCGGCGGCCGCCACGAGCAGGAGCGTGGCCGTCCTGTTGTCCTCGGCCCGGCGCGCGACGGCGCGGCCGCGGTGCAGGGCCTCGTCCCGGTAGTGCCTCCCGCGGGAGCCGAGATCCTCCGCGAGATCGCGCCCGCGGGTGCGGGCCTCCGTCACGAGGCGCTCGCCGTCCCGGCGCAGGCCCTGGGCGGTGTCGCGGGCCTCGCCGTAGGCGTACTGGGCGGCGCCGGCCACCTGATCGATCGCGCCCTCGACCTGCGGCACAGGGCGCCCGGCCACGGCGCCGACGGCCGTCTTCGCGCGGCCGCGCAGGTGGCGGATGCCGCCCTCGACCCGATCCCTGTTCATGTCGTCAACCTCGTCTCATGGGGGCGAGGGCCGGCGAGCCGGCCCTCCGGTCGTGTCGCGCGGGCGGCTCGGCGCCCGCCCCGCATCGTCCGTCAGATCTTCTTGACGGCGTCGGCGGCGCTCTGGGCCGCGCTCTTCACGCCGTCCTTGGCGTCGCCCACCGTCTTCTGGGCCTCGCCCTTCAGTTCCTGGGCCTTGCCCTCGGCCTGAAGCTTCTCGTTGCCGGTGACGCTGCCGACGCCCTGCTTCACGTTGCCGATCGCCTCGTTGGCGAGGCCCTTGATCTTGTCGGTGGTGCTGCTCATCGCGAAAGCTCCCTTGTCCGCGTTACGGGGCCGGCGATCCGCCTGCGCGGCCCGGGCTCCGGTCGAAGCCCGAGGCCGCAAGCGTGACCGCCGGCTCTCGGGGGGTCAGAACGGGCCCTGCTCCCGGATGTTCCATCACGAACCCGAGCGCACGGGTCATCTCCCTGACGCGGCACGGATCTGTCGCGCCGAAATACAACTCAGGCGCGAAGTCTCGGCGGTTGACGCAAATTTTTCCTGCGGCCGTCCCAAAAATTTTGCGCACGACTTCGGGGCCCGACTTCGGCGATGCTTGTGGAATGCAAAATGCGGTCGACCAGAAGGGTCGGCCGGACACGAAGCGACCCGAGGATGACGCCCCGAGGCCGGATCCGGCCGCCGCTGCCGCTCGCGCGGGAGCCGGCGCCGCTGCGGCCGCGGCGGGAGAGGAAGCCCGATCATGGCACGCTGGCTGCGCTACCGACACGCGGGAACGGAAGGCTTCGGACGCCTCGAGGGCGAGACGGTGCACGTCCACGCGGGCGACCTGTTCGGCGAGGCACGCCCCACGGGGCAGACCCTGCCGCTTCCCGAGGTCACGCCGGACCTGCCCTGCCGCCCCGCCAAGCTCATCGCCCTGTGGAACAACTTCCGCGCGATGGCCGAGAAGCAGGGCCTGTCCCACCCGGAGACGCCGCTCTTCTTCATCAAGCCGCAGAACTCCTACGCGGCGCACGGCGAGACGATCGCGATGCCGCCGGTCGCCGGCCGCGTGATCTACGAGGGCGAGCTCGGCATCGTCATCGGCAAGCGCGGGCGCGACCTGAGCCCCGAGGCGGCGGCCGGCCACATCTTCGGCTACACCTGCCTCAACGACGTGACCTCCCTCGACATCCTGCGGGCCGACCCGAGCTTCCTGCAATGGACCCGCTCGAAGGGTCTCGACGGGTTTGCGCCCTTCGGCCCGGTCGTCGCCACCGGCATCGAGCCCCTCGAGGCCAGCGTCGTGGTGCGCGTCGACGGGCGCGAGCGCCAGAACTACCCGCTCTCCGACATGCTGATGCCCCCGAACGAGATCGTCGCGATGATCTCGCAGGGGCTGACGCTGGAGCCCGGCGACGTGATCGCCTGCGGCACCTCGGTCGGGGCCGGCACGATCCCGCGGGGCGCGACCGTCGAGGTCGAGATCGCCGGGATCGGCGTGCTCTCGAACCGCTTCGTCTGAGGCCCCCTCCGCGAGGGCGGGGCGCCGCGGCGGCCCTCCTCACCGACACCCGAGGCCGCCGCCGCGCGGCTTCAACGACCGTCAGGAAGATCCCATGAGTATCGCGATCGTCGGCGCCGGCGCCATCGGCGGCCAACTCGGTGTGAAGCTCGCGCAGGCGGGCGAGAAGGTCACCTTCATCGCCCGCGGCGCCAATCTGGCGGCCATCCGGGAGAACGGCATGCGCCTCATCGACGAGGACGGCACCGAGATCCACGCGCGCGACGTGCGGGCGACGCAGTCGATGGCGGAGTCCGGCATCCACGAGGTCGTGCTGCTGACCGTCAAGGCGCACCAGGTCGGCCCGATCGCCGGGGAGCTGCGCCACATGATCGGCCCCGACACCGTGGTGGTCACCCTGCAGAACGGCATCCCGTGGTGGTACTTCGCGGGCGGCCACGGCGGCGACTATGCGGGCACGCACATCGAGTCCGCCGATCCGGGCGGCCTCATCGCCCGCAACCTCGACCCGGCCCAGGTGATCGGCTCCGTCGTCTACCCGGCCGCGATCCTGACCGAGCCGGGAGTCGTCAAGGTGGTGGAGGGCCAGCGCTACGGCCTCGGCGAGCTCGACGGCTCGAAGAGCGCGCGGGTGCTCGACCTCGCCGAGCGCTTCACCCGCGCGGGCTTCAAGGCGCCGGTCTTCGAGGACATCCGGTCCGAGATCTGGCTGAAGCTCTGGGGCAACCTCAGCTTCAACCCGATCTCCGCGCTGACGCACGCGACCCTCGTCGACATCTGCCAGTTTGCCGACACGCGGGCGCTGGCGCGGGCGATGATGGAGGAGGCCGAGACCATCGCGAACAAGCTCGGCGTCGGCTTCCGGGTCGGCATCGACCGGCGCATCGCGGGGGCCGAGAAGGTCGGCGCGCACAAGACCTCGATGCTGCAGGACGTGGAGAACGGCCGCGGGATCGAGCTCGAGGCCCTCGTCGGCTCCGTGATCGAGCTCGGCCGGCTGACGGACACGGCGACCCCGCACATCGACACGGTCTACGCCCTGCTGCGGCTCCTCGCCCGCAGCCTGGAGAGCGCGAACGGCCGCCTGTCGATCCAGCCGGCCTGACCTACTCCCGGCGCAGCAGGAACACCCCCTGCGCGCCGATCAGGTTCCAGACCCACCACGGCATCGAGAAGCGCATGCGGTGGCCCCGCGCGTCGAGCGCCGTGGCCTTCTCGATGTGCGCGCCGACGAGCCGGCACAGGCCGACGAAGTCGCGGATCGTGCAGTGGTGGATGTTCGGGGTCTCGTACCACGCCTCCGGCAGCATGGCGGTGACGGGCATGCGCCCGCGGAAGGCGAGCTCGGCCCGCACCCGCCAGTGCCCGAAATTCGGGAAGGAGATGATCACCTGCCGGCCGATGCGCAGCAGGTGCTCCAGCACGATGCGCGGGTTGCGCGTCGCCTGGATGGTCTGGGACAGGACCACCACGTCGAAGGCGCCGTCGGGATAGTTCGCGAGGTCCGTGTCGGCGTCCCCCTGGATCACCGAGAGGCCGCGGGCGAGGCAGGCGTTCACGCCCTCGCGCGACAGCTCAATGCCGCGCCCGTCGACCCCGCGCCGGTCGCGCAGGAGCGCCAGCAGGGTCCCGTCGCCGCAGCCGATGTCGAGGACGCGCGCGCCCGGCTGGACGAGGCCCAGCACCACGAGATGGTCGACGCGGGCGCCCCCGACCTCGCCGGAGCGCGGCAGCGCCTCGGCCGCGTCCCAGGGGGCGCCGGCATCCCCCATCGCCTCGGGCCGGGCGCTCACAGGCCGCGGGCCCGCGCGGCGGCGTCGATGAAGCCCTTGGCGGCCGAGAACATGGCGGGCTCGTCGAGGAGGAAGGCGTCGTGGCCCTTGTCGCTCTCGACCTCGACGAAGGCGACCGGCGCCGAGGCCGCGTTCAGCGCGTGCACGATGGCGCGGGAATCGGCCGTGGGGAACAGCCAGTCGGAGGTGAAGGACATCGCGCAGAACCGGGTCTTCGTGCCGCGGAAGGCGTTGGCGAGCACGCCGCCATGGTCCTCGGCGAGGTCGAAATAGTCCATCGCCCGGGTGAGGTAGAGGTAGGCGTTGGCGTCGAAGCGCTCGACGAAGCTGAGGCCCTGGTGGCGCAGGTAGCTCTCGATCTGGAAGTCGGCGTTGAACGAGAAGGTGGGCGCCGAGCCCGCCTGGAAGCGGCGGCCGAACTTCCGGTGGAGCGCGGCCTCCGACAGGTAGGTGATGTGCGCGCCCATGCGGGCGACGCCGAGCCCCTTGGCGGGGCGCGTGCCGGCCTCGAGGTAGCGCCCGTCCGCCCAGGCAGGGTCGGCCATGATCGCCTGCCGGCCGACCTCGTGGAAGGCGATGTTCTGGGCCGAGTGCCGGGCGCCGGTGGCGATCGGCATCGCCGCGAAGACCCGCTCGGGGTAGAGCGCGGCCCATTGCAGCACCTGCATGCCGCCCATCGAGCCGCCGATGCAGAGGAACAGGTCGCCGATCCCGAGATGGTCGAGCAGCATCGCCTGCGCCCGGACCATGTCGCGGATCGTCACCAGGGGGAAGTCGAGCCCGTAGGGCCGGCCGGTCTCCGGGTTGAGGGAGGCCGGGCCCGTCGAGCCCATGCAGGAGCCGATCACGTTCGAGCAGACGACGAAGAACCGGTCGGTGTCGACGGGCTTGCCGGGCCCGACCAGCGTCTCCCACCAACCCGGCTTGCCGGTGACGGGGTGGGTGTGGGCGAAGTGCTGGTCGCCGGTGAGCGCGTGGCAGATCAGCACCGCGTTCGAGCGGTCGGCGTTCAGCCGGCCCGCCGTCTGGTAGGCGATCTGGAAGGGCGCGAGCATCACGCCCGAATCCATCGGCAGCGGCGCGTCCGCGCCGAAGCGGGCGACCGGGCTCTTCGGGTCGAGGGCCTGCGAGGGCTCGCGGGCCGTCTCGCGGAGGACGCCCGGATCCGTGCGGGTGTCCAGGCAGCTGTCGGGGGAAGTGTCCATGACGCGTCTTGAGGGATGCCGTCGCCGTCGTGAAGCCCGCGGCGCCGGGCCCGCCGCGGCCCGCGAGGCGAACCGTCTCGACGCCTGCCCCCCGCTCCGTGCAGTTAGTATCTGCGCCCGCGAGCGTCAACGAAGGGCGGGCCGCGCGTTCCGGCCGGCCCGGTCTGTCACGCCCGCGCCGCGGGGAGGCGCTGGCCCTCCGGCCCGGCGGGTCGTAAACACGGGCGGACGTCTCCCCGGCCCCACGCGATCCCGACCCCGCATGCGCTTCCCGAAACGAGCCGCGCCGCCGCTCGACAACCTCGCGGACCTCCGCGCGGAGATCGACCGGATCGACGCCGAGATGCATGCCCTGCTGATCCAGCGCGGCTCGATCATCGACCGGCTGATCGCCGTCAAGGGCACCTCCGCCTCGGGCTCCGCCTTCCGGCCCGGCCGCGAGGCGGCGATGATGCGGCGCGTGGCCGAGCGCCACCGCGGCCTCCTGCCGCTCGACACCGTGGAGGGGATCTGGCGCGTCATCATCGCGACCTTCACCTACGTGCAGGCGCCCTTCTCGGTGCACGCGGACATCTCGGGCGGGGACGCGGCGATGCGCGACTCCGCCCGCTTCCATTTCGGCTTCACGGTGCCCTACCGGCCCCACCCCACCTGCGCGGCGGTGATCGAGGCGGTGGCGGCTTCCCGCGGCGACCTCGGCATCTTCCGCTTCGACCCGCGCGGCGCCAAGGCGCCGCGGGCGGGCGAGGCGTGGTGGGACGGGCTGGTGGGCGAGGGCCGGCCCAAGGTGATCGCCCGGCTGCCCTTCATCGAGCGCCCGCAGCACCCGGCCGGCACCCCGGTCTTCGTGGTGGCCAAGCCCCTCGACGACCCCTCCGCCGCCCAGCGCGACTGGGTGCTGCACGCCGCCCGCGTCTCGGGCTGGAGCCCGGAGGCCGAGCGGGCCCTGCAGGACCTCTACGGCGAGGTGGTGGCCCGCGCGGGCGCGCTCGCGGGCGAGGCGCGCCTGCTCATCGCGGTGCCGGGCGGCGTGGGGACGCGCCAGCTCCGGGAGGCCCTGGAGCGGGCGGGCGCGGCGGTCGCCGCCCTCGACGAGACCGGCAGCCACGCGGCCCGCTTCCGGGTCTAGGGCGGCGCATTTTCCGGACGACCGGTGTCCAAGGCGGCGCGAAAGCTGTAGAGGGCGGACCCGACCCCTCGTTCTCGCGCCCTCCCGTCCCGCCATGACCGCCGCCCCCCGAGATCCGGACCCCGCCCGCCCGACGCCGCGCCCGGGCGTGCTCGCCATCGAGGCCTACGTGCCGGGCAAGAGCGGGGCGCCGGGCGCCGGCAAGGTCTACAAGCTCTCCTCGAACGAGACCCCGCTCGGGCCGAGCCCGGCCGCGGTGGCGGCCCTGCGCGAGACGGCGGGCGGCCTCGCCCTCTACCCGGACGGCAGCTCCACCGCCCTGCGCGCGGCCATCGCCCGCAAGTTCGGCCTCGACCCGGAGCGGATCGTCTGCGGCGCGGGCTCGGACGAGCTGCTCTCGCTTCTCGCCTACGCCTATGTCGGGCCCGGCGACGAGGGCATCTACGCCGAGCACGGCTTCCTCGTGTACCGGATCGCGATCCTGGCGGCGGGCGGCACGCCCGTGGTGGCGCCCGAGCGCGACCTCACGGCGGACGTCGACGCGATCCTCGCCGCGGTCACGCCGCGCACGCGGATCGTCTACGTCGCCAACCCCAACAACCCGACCGGCACCTACCTGCCCTTCCCGGAGGTGCGCCGGCTCCATGCCGGTTTGCCGGCAAACGTCCTCCTCGTCCTCGACGGCGCCTATGCCGAGTACGTCCGCGCGAACGACTACTCGGCGGGGCTCGAGCTCGTGCTCGGCTCCGAGAACGTGGTGATGACCCGCACCTTCTCGAAGATCCACGGGCTCGCCGCGCTGCGGATCGGCTGGATGGTCGGGCCGGCGGCGGTGGTCGACGCGGTCAACCGCATCCGGGGACCCTTCAACCTGTCCTCCGCCGGCATCGCGGCGGGGGCCGCGGCCATCGCCGATGAGGCGCACGTGGCGGCCGCGGCCGCGCACAACGCCGACTGGCTGCCGCGGCTCACCGAGGCCGTGCGCGGGATCGGCCTCACGGTGACGCCGAGCGTCGGCAACTTCATCCTCGTGCACTTCCCCGACGAGGCGGGCCGCGACGCCGCCGCCGCGGACGCCTTCCTGACGGGGCGCGGCGTCATCACCCGGCGCGTCGCCTCCTACGGCCTGCCGAACGCGCTGCGCGTCACCGTGGGCAGCGCGGAGGCGAACGAGGCCTTCCTCGCCGCGCTCGGCGACTTCCTGCGGGGGCCGGCCCATGGCTGAAGCCGGAGCGGCCGAGCCGGTGGTGGACCGCCTCGCCATCGTCGGGCTCGGGCTGATCGGCTCCTCGATCGCCCGCGGCGCCCGGCGGTTCGGCCTGTGCCGGACGATCGTCGCGGTCGACGCCGACGAGTCCGTCTGCGCGCGGGTGCGCGAGCTCGGGCTCGCCGACGCGGCGACGACCGACGCCGCCGAGGGCGTGGCGGGCGCCGACCTCGTGATCCTGTGCGTGCCGGTGGGTGCCGCCGGCGCGGTGGCGCAGGCGATCCGCGGACACATGAAGCCCGGCTCCGTGCTCTCCGACGTCGGCTCGGTGAAGGGCGCGGTCGTGGCGGCGGTGACGCCGCACCTCGATGCGGGCGTCACCTTCGTGCCGGCCCATCCCGTAGCCGGCACCGAGTATTCGGGGCCGGACGCCGGCTTCGCGACCCTGTTCTCGGGCCGCTGGTGCATCCTCACCCCGCCGGAGGGCGCCGACGAGACGGCGGTGGCGCGGGTGCGGGGGCTCTGGGAGGGGCTCGGCGCCATCGTCGAGACCATGAGCGCGGAGCACCACGACCTCGTGCTCGCCATCACCAGCCACGTGCCGCACCTGATCGCCTACAACATCGTGGGCACGGCCGCCGACCTCGAGACGGTGACGCAATCCGAGGTGATCAAGTTCTCGGCCGGCGGCTTCCGGGACTTCACCCGCATCGCCGCCTCCGACCCGACCATGTGGCGCGACGTGTTCCTGAACAACAAGGACGCGGTGCTGGAGATGCTCGGGCGCTTCAACGAGGACCTCGCGGCCCTCGCCCGCGCCATCCGCTGGGGCGACGGCGAGGCTCTGCACGACCTCTTCACCCGCACCCGCGCGATCCGCCGCGGCATCGTCGCGATGGGGCAGGAGACGGCCGAGCCCGATTTCGGCCGCGCCCGCCCCTCTCCCGAACAGACGGCCGAGCCGCAGGAACCCCGCTAGGATGCCCCAGCACGCGCCGGGCCCCGCGCCCGCCCCGCCGGGCGAGCCCCGGACCACCCGCGCGCTCGCGCTCGCGGGCATCGCGGTTGTCGCCTTCGCGGCCCTCCTCGCGCTGGCCTGGATCTCGGTGGCGACCCTGCTCCTGATCTTCGCGGGCGCCCTGTTCGGGGTGTTCCTCGACGGGCTGACGCGGGGGCTGGGGCACGTCCTGCCCCTGCCGCGCTCGGTGCGGCTCGGGATCGCGAGCCTCGCCCTCGGCGCCTGCACGGTCGCCCTCGTGGCCTTCGGCGGCGCCACGGTGGCGCAGCAGGGCCGCGACCTCGGCCAGACCATCCGCCAGCAATCGGGCACGGTCAGCGACTGGCTGAAGGCGCGCGGGCTCGACGTGCCGCTCCTCAACGCCGTCGAGGGGACGGGCGGGGGCGGTCAGGGCGGCGGCCAAGCGGGCGGGCAAGGAAGTGGGCAAGGGTCCGGGCCGAGTCCCGGGCAGAGTGCCGAGCCGGGCCCCGGCGCCCCCGCCGGCCACGCCGAGAAGAAGGATCGGCCGGAGGACGAGGAGGCGCGCAAGCCCGGCGGGCTCGCGGGCCTCGCCTCCGGCGCGCTGAAGAGCCCCGGCACCTTCCTGTCGGACGCGGGCAGCGTGCTCGGCCCCGCGGCCTCGGTGATCTTCGGCCTGTTCAACGCGCTCGGCAACGTGCTCGTGATCCTGTTCCTCGGCGTCGCCTTCGCGGCCGACCCGGCGAGCTACCGGGACGGCGCCCTGCGCTTCGTGCCGCCGCGCCACCGCGGGCGGGGAGCGAAGGTGCTCGACGGCATGGGCGAGACCCTGCGCCACTGGCTGTTCGGCCAGCTCGTGACCATGGCGGTGATCTTCCTGTGCACCTGGGCGGGCCTCTGGCTCCTCGGCGTCGGCGGCTCGCTGATCCTCGGCCTGCAGGCGGGGCTCCTCGCCTTCATCCCGACGATCGGGCCGCTGGTGGCCGGCCTCGTCATCCTCCTGGCGAGCCTCGCCTCGGGCCTCACGGCCGTGCTCGGCGCGCTCGGCGTCTACCTCGCGGTGCAGACGCTGGAGAGCTACGTGCTGACCCCCGTCATCCAGAAGCGGGCCCTCGACATCCCGCCCGCCACGATCTTCGCGGGCCAGCTCGTCCTCGGCGTCCTGTTCGGGCTCTGGGGCATCGCCCTGGCGCTGCCGATGCTCGCCGTGATGAAGGTGCTCCTGGAGCAGCTCTACGTCGAGGAGACGCTGGGCGAGGAAGCGAGCTGAAGCCTATCGTCGCTCAAGCCGCGCCGCCTTCAGGGAGCGGCCCGTCAGCGAGAGTGATCAGGAGTATGGTGCAGATCAGAAACGATCGTGACGCTGGATCCACATGAAGGTTGCCGTACCGACCATGAAGATCGGTCCCAGAACCGTCCAGACGTAGATTGCCGCCCAGAAATCCCAGGCGTCGACGGCGAGCAGTCGGTCGCCGCTGTGACGCCCCGGATAGAATACAACACCCCATGCTGCCGCTCGGAACAACTGCCAAGCGGAGAAGCTCCAGATAGCCAGGAGCCCCAGCACGAAGTTCCGAGCGCTCTTGGTCCGAGTGCCGAGGCCGTTCACGAGCGCTTGTCCTTGAGGCACGGACTCGGTCGTCTACGTGCAATCTCAAAAGATTGAGTTGCCGGACCGGATCAAATCTCCGCCAAGCCCCGCTCGATCATCCGGGCGGCGGCGAGCGCCCGGCCGTCGTCGCCGAAGCGGGCGATGAGCTGCACGCCGACGGGCGGTCCCTCGCCCGGCACCGGCAGGTTCACGCAAGGCACGCCCATCAGCGTCCAGAGCTTGTTGAAGCGCGGGTCCCCCGTCGAGCCGTGGCCCTCCGGCGCCGGGCCGGGTGCCGCGTAGGTCAGCAGCACGTCGATCTCGCCGAACAGGTCCTTGAGGACGCGCCGGGCCCGGTGGGCGTGGCGGCGGGCGTCGTCGTAGGCCGCGGCCGTGATCGCCTGCGCCCGGTCGAGCTGGCCGCCGAGCTTCTCCGAGAGCGCGGCGCGGTGCGCGGCATACTCCCAGGCGAGCGCCTGGCGCGCCTCGAAATCCTGGATGATCCCGTGGCGGGCCCAGGCGCCCGGCAGCGGCTCGGGCAGCGCGATCTCGCGCAGGCGGGCGCCCGCCCGCTCGGCGGCGCGGACCGCCCGGTCGAGGGCCGCCTCGGCCTCCGGCTCGGCGGCGCCCGCGAAATCCTGCCGGACGAGGCCGATGCGCGGGGTGCCCGCCTCGGACGCGCCGAGGTCGATCGCCGGCCGGTCGGCGACGAGCGCCAGCGCGTGGGCGACGTCCCGGACGCCGGCGCCGAACAGGCCGAGCGTGTCGAGCGCCCAGGAGAAGGTCTTGACCCCCACCATCGGCAGCAGCCGGAAGGAGGGCTTGATCGCCCCGACCCCGCAGAAGGAGGCCGGCCGGATCACCGAGCCGCCGGTCTGCGTGCCGAGCGCCAGCGGCAGCATCCCGGCCGCGACCGCGGCGGCCGAGCCCGCCGATGAGCCGCCGGGCGTGCGGCCGGGCGCGCGCGGGTTCCGCGTCGCGGTGGGGTCGAGGCTCGCGAAGGGCGAGGTCGTCGTCTTGGCGAGCGGCACCGCGCCGAGGCTCTTGAGCCGGCTCACGATCGCGGCGTCCGCTTTCGGCCGCCAGTCCGCGTAGAGGGGCGAGCCCATCTGCGTCGGCAGGTGGGCGGTGTCGATGATGTCCTTGATGCCGACCGCGATGCCGGCGAGCGCCCCGTCCGCGGGCACGGCCGGCGCCGGATCGCGGGCGGCGAGCGCCCCGACGCCCGGCTCGCGCTCGGCGATCCGCTCCTCGACGAGACGCACGGCGCCCTCGGGCGTCAGCGTGCCGGCTTCGATGCGGGTGCGGAGATCGACCAGGGAGAGCATGGGGCGGGAGTTCGGCCGAACGGCGCCTCTCTGTCAACGCGGCCGTCCACAGCCCCGCCCACAACCCCGCTCAGGCGAACGTCGTTGACGGACCCTTTACACAACCCACCGCATCCTAGGGTCATGTGGCGTAGCGTCTTCGCGTTATCCGCCCTGGCGCTCGTCGGCGCGGGGCTCACCGGCTGTGCGCTCAACAGGTTCGAGCGGCGGGAGCCGTGGCGCGACCAGGCGGAGCAGGTCTGCCTCTCGCGCAAGCTCGTGCAGCAGACCGAGTTCGTCACCCCCGCCAAGGAGATCGACGGGCCGGGCCCCTGCGGCATGCAGCAGCCCTTCCGGGTGACGCGGCTCGGCAACGGCTCCGTCCTGCTCAAGCAGCGCATGACGCTGGCCTGCCCGGCGCTCTCCGAGGCGGAGGCGTGGCTCGCCGAGACGATCCAGCCGGCGGCGAACCTCTATTTCGGCCAGCCCGTGGCCGAGATCAACGCGGGCTCCTACGCCTGCCGCGGCCGCAACAACCAGGCCGGCGCCAAGCTCTCCGAGCATTCCTTCGGCAACGCCGTCGACATCATGTCCTTCAAGCTCGCGGACGGCTCCGTGATCACCGTGAAGGGCGGCTGGCGCGGCACCGAGGCCGAGCAGGGCTTCCTGCGCGAGGTCTTCCTCGGGGCCTGCCAGCGCTTCACCACGGTGCTGGCGCCGGGCTCGAACGTGTTCCACTACGACCACATCCACGTGGACCTCGCCCGGCACGACCCGCGCGGGCTCAAGCGCATCTGCCAGCCGCTGATCAAGTTCCAGCCCCAGCTCGGGGCGGAGGGCGCCCGCTCCTCCTACCCGCGCCCGCCCGCCCGCCAGCCCGCGCCGCCGCAGGCTCCGATCGACGTCGAGGAGGACGATCCCTACGGCCTCACCCCGATGTCGGCGCGCGGCGGCCCGACCAAGGTCGCCCGCGCGCCTGCCGCCGCGCCGCCCTCGGCCTACACCGCCGCGCCCGCGCCCCGCACCTATCGCCCGCAGGCCCCGGCCCCGCGCCTCGCGGCGGCCCCCGCCTACGAGGAGCCGGCCTTCGAGGACGAGCCCCTCGCCCTCACCGCCCCCGGCCTCGGGAGCGGCCCGATCTACTGACGGGCGCGGGAGCGGGGCGAGGTGTGCCCCGCATACCCCACTGCCCCGGGAAAGCGTGGCCGCGGGAGCGTGCCGGGTTGACTCCGCGGGGCCGCCGTTCAAGCGTCGAAGGCTCAGGTATTTCCAGCGGAAGACGCCGGCATGCGCCCGAACCGAACCCTCGCCGCCCTGTGCCTCGGCCTCGCCTTCGCGGGCGCCATCGAGCCCGCCCTCGCCCGGTCCGCCCGCGAGGAGATCGAGCCCGCCGAGGAGCGGACCTTCCCGTTCGACGCCAACATCCCGGGCTGCCAGGACCCGGACGTGCTGGAGAAGGTCGCGAGCCAGTTCGCCGAGAAGGAGGCGAAGTTCTGGAACTCGTCGCTGACGATCGTCTCCTACGACCGGATCGAGCGCACCGCGTGGCGCCCCTGGGGCCTCGACTACTATCCGCGCCGCTACTGCACGGCGACCGCCACGACCTCGGATGGCATCCGCCGGAAGGTCGACTACTCGGTGCGCGAGAGCCTCGGCATCATCGGCTCGACCTGGGGCGTCGAGTTCTGCGTGCACGGGCTCGACCGCAACCTCGCCTACGCCTACGCCACCGCCTGCCGGATGGCCCGCCCGTAGGAACGGCGCCGGCTCGCTTCTGCCTCGGGGGAGGGTGATGAAGCAGGTGTTCTGGGGAATCGCGGCGCTCGGCGCGCTGCTGGCCGCGCCCGCGTCCGCGCAGGACGAGGGCGGCTTCGGGCGCGGGCGGCCCGGCGACTTCGACTTCTACGTGCTCGCCCTGTCCTGGTCGCCCACCTATTGCGAGGGCGCGGGAGCCGGGCGCGACGAGCGCCAGTGCGCGCCCGGGCGCGGGCTCGGCTTCGTGGTGCACGGGCTCTGGCCGCAATACACCCGCGGCTACCCGACGAACTGCTCCGCCTTCGAGCGTTCCCCCACCCGCCAGGCCATGGAGGTGGCCGGCGAGGTCTTCTCGAGCGAGGGGCTCGCCCGCTACGAGTGGCGCAAGCACGGCACCTGCTCGGGGCTCGACCCGGCCGCCTATTTCCGGGCCGCCCGCGAGGCGCGCGCGGCGGTGACGATCCCCGACGACCTCAGGAACGCGGGCAGCGACCGGCGCCTCGCGCCGATCGAGATCGCGCGGCAGTTCGTGCTGGCGAACAAGGGGCTGCGGCCCGACATGATGGCGGTGGCCTGCGCCCGCGGCCGCTTGCAGGAGGTGCGCATCTGCTTCACCAAGGACCTGCGCGGCTTCGCCGCCTGTCCGGAGGTGGCGCGCCAGAACTGCCGCGCGCCCGAGGTCACCCTGGAGGCCGCCCGCTAGATGGGTCGATGAACTACCGCCACGCCTTCCACGCCGGCAACTTCGCCGACGTCCTGAAGCACCTCGTCCTCGTGCGGGTGCTCGCACACCTGCAGCGCAAGCCCGCCCCCTTCCGGGCGATCGACGCCTTCGCGGGCCTCGGCTTCTACGATCTGGCGGGGGAGGAGGCCGGACGGACGGCGGAGTGGCAGGACGGCTGGGGCCGCCTCGACGAGCCCTTCCCGGCCGAGATCGAGGCCCTGCTCGAACCCTACCGCGCGGCGGTGGCGGCCGTGCGGGAGCGCCACGGCGAGAGCGTCTACCCGGGCTCCCCGGCCCTCATCCGCGAGGCCCTGCGCCCGACCGACCAGGGCGTGTTCGTGGAGCTGCACCCGGCCGACGCCGAGGTGCTGCGCGACCGCTACAACCAGGATCCGCGCACCAAGGTGCTGCATCTCGACGGCTGGACGGCCCTCAACAGCCTGATCCCGCCCCCGGAGCGGCGCGGCCTCGTCCTGATCGATCCGCCCTACGAGGTGCCGGGCGAGATCGAGCGCCTGGGCAGCCGCCTCGCCAGGGCGGTGGCGAAGTGGCCGACCGGCCTCTTCCTCGCCTGGTACCCGATCAAGGACGTGGCGGCCGTCGACCGCATGGTCGCGGGGCTCGACGCCGCCCTGAAGCGGCCGGCGCTGCGCCTCGACCTGATGATCGACCGCCCGGACCCGACCCGCCTCACCAGCACCGGCCTCGTCGTCGTCAATCCGCCCTGGACGCTCGCCGAGGAGGCCGGCCTGTTCCTGCCCGCGCTCGCCGAGCGCCTGGCCCGCGCCGATTACGGCGCCTTCCGCTGCGAGGCGCTGGGCGCGCCGGGCTGAGCGGACACGCGGCGTACCGCCCGCCGCCGCGGCCGGCCCCGGTCCGAGAACCGCAAGGTTCTCACGGCCCTGCGCCTCGATCCGGACGTGCTCGCCGCTTTCAAGGCGTCGGGCCCGGGCTGGCAGACCCGGATCAACGACGTCCTGCGGCGCGAGGCCGGAACCCTGCGCACTTCGGGCGATCCGGCGGGAGGCCGAAGGCGCGGCCGGTGAGACCATCCGGCCGAGGTTCGCGTTTCGGCCGCACTTCCCGTATATGCGTCGGGAACCCCTCTCCGAAGGCCCCGAGACGATCATGGCGACGGCGTCGTTCGACACCGCCCGGCGCGCAGGCAGCGCCGTTCCCGCAATCGAGAAGACGCCCGAGTTCCGGCCCGAGGCGGACGCCCCCCTGCCGGGGCGGCGCACCTCCCTGGTCGGGCTCACCCGCGCGGACCTGAAGGCCCGCCTCCTCGCGGTCGGCGTGCCGGAGCGCGAGGGCCGCATGCGCTCGGGCCAGATCTGGCACTGGCTGAACGTCCGCGGCGCCCGCGCCTTCGACGAGATGACGAACGTCGGCAAGGGGCTCAAGGCCCTGCTCGCCGAGCACTACACGCTCGACCGGCCGGAGGTGGTGAGCCAGCAGGTCTCCCGGGACGGCACCCGCAAGTGGCTGCTGCGCATGGCGCCGACCGGCGCCCACGACCACAACCGCGGTGCCGAGATCGAGTGCGTCTACATCCCGGGCCCGGACCGGGGCACGCTCTGCGTCTCCTCGCAGGTCGGCTGCACGCTGACCTGCTCGTTCTGCCACACCGGCACGCAGCGCCTCGTGCGCAACCTCTCGGCCGCGGAGATCGTCTCCCAGCTGATCGTGGCCCGCGACGAGCTCGGCGACTTCGTCGGCCAGATGCCCTCGCGCGACGCGAACGGCGAGGCGGGCCGCCTCGTCACGAACATCGTGTTCATGGGCATGGGCGAGCCCCTCTACAACCTCGACAACGTGATCGACGCGGTCGGCGTGATGTCCGACCAGGAGGGCCTCGGCCTGTCGCGCCGCCGCATCACGGTCTCGACCTCGGGCGTGGTGCCGCAGATGCGGCGCCTCGGCGAGGAGGCGCACGCCATGCTCGCCATCTCGCTCCACGCGGTGCGGGACGACCTGCGGGACGAGCTGGTGCCCCTCAACCGCAAGTATCCGATCGCGGATCTCCTCGACGCCTGCCGCCGCTACCCGGGCCTCAATAACGCGCGCCGCATCACCTTCGAGTACGTGATGCTGAAGGGCGTCAACGACTCGGACGCGGATGCCCGCGAGCTGGTGCGGCTGCTCAAGGGGATCCCGGCCAAGATCAACCTGATCCCGTTCAACCCCTGGCCCGGCAGCCGCTACGAATGCTCGGACTGGGAGCGGATCGAGCGCTTCTCCGAGATCGTGTTCAACGCCGGCTACGCGTCGCCCGTGCGCACCCCGCGCGGCCGCGACATCCTGGCCGCCTGCGGCCAGCTCAAGAGCGAGACCGAGAAGCTGCGTGCCCGCGCCCGGCTGATGCTGGAGGAGGGCATGGCCGAGCGGATGTACGCGGGCGGCGACGAGGACTGAGCGGCTAAGTCTGCCACGCGACCGGCGCGAGGCCCCGCGCCTCGAGCCAGGCATTCGCCCGCGCGAACGGGGCGGAACCGGGAAAGTCCCGGGCCCGGTTCAGGGGCGAGGGATGGCCCGTCTCGATGACGCCGTGGCGCGCGCGGTCGATCAGGGCCGCCCGTGAGCGGGCCTGCGCGCCCCAGAGCAGGAACACGGCGGGCCGGTCCCGCTCGGAGACCGCCGCCACCGCCTCGTCGGTGAGCCGCGCCCAGCCGTAGCGCAGGTGCGCGCCGGCCTTGCCCGCCTCCACCGTCAGCGCGCTGTTGAGGAGGAGCACGCCCTGCTCCGCCCAGGGCGTGAGGTCGCCGCGCGCGGGGCGGCCGGGCGCCACTTCCGCCAGGATCACCCTGAGCGAGGCCGGCAGGCGGCCGGGGCCCACGTAGGAGAAGGCGAGCCCGTGGGCGTCGCCCGGGGTCGGGTAGGGGTCCTGGCCGAGGATCACGACCTTGACGGCCTCCGGCGGCGTCAGGGCGAGCGCCCGGAAGATGTTCTCCGGCTCGGGCAGCACCCGGGCGCCCGCCGCGATGCGGGCGTCGACCCGCGCCGCCACCCGGTCCGCGCCGCCGTCCGCGAAGAAGGGGAGTTCGGCCCAGGGCGAGCCGGAGGCGCGGAAGCGGGCGAGCGCCGCGGCGACGGGCGTGTCTGTCATCAGCGGACCAGGATGCGGCGCCCGGACTCGACGTCGAGGGGGGCGTTCGCCCGGATGTAGGCCATCACCTCGTTGGCGACGAGCTTGCCGTCCGTCGCGCCGATGAGCGTGCGGCCCCTGGCGAGCACCCCGTAGCCGTTGCCGCCGTCGTACAGGAAGCTGTTCGAGGCGACCCGGTAGGTGCGGGCGGGGTCGAGGGGCTCCGACCCCACCAGCACCGAGGCGACCCGGGAGCCCGGCGCCGCCGCGGGGTCGACCGTCACGGTGAGCCCGGAGACCTGCAGCATCCGGCCGGCCGTGCGCCCGAAATCCGAGAGCCCGTTCTCGATCGCGGCGCGCAGCTGCGCGCCCGAGATCGCCACGAGCACCGTCGTGTTGCCGAAGGGCAGCTCGGTCAGGATGTCGCGCCGCGTCAGCACGCTGCCGGCCGGGTAGAGGCGGTTCCCCCGGATGCCGCCGCCGTTCATGATCGCGGCCTCGGCGCCGGTGGCGGCGCGCAGGGCGTCCGCGACGAGGTCGCCGAAGCTCGATTCGCGCGCCCGCACCGTGGCGACGCGGCTGTCGAGGGCGGTGCGCGTCGTGCCGAGCGCCGCGTCGAGCTCGCGCGAGAGCTCGCCCTCCAGGCGCCGGACGATCGCCAGCGTCTCGGGGTCCGGCGTCACGGTGGCGGTGTCGTGGATGCGGAAGCGCGGGTGCCAGGCGACGCGCCGGGCCTGCCCCTCGCCCGTCACCGTCACGGTGACGTCGACGGAGGTGACGTAGTGGGCGTCGACGCTCGACTCCACCAGAGCGCGCTGCCCGTCGTAGTGGACGAGGAGATCGTGGTCGTGGCCGGACAGCAGGATGTCGACGAGGCCCGCCGCCACGATCGCCCGGTCGGTGGGGCGGGCGGTGTGGGCGACGCCGACGACGAGGTCCGCCCCCTCGCGGCGCAGGGCCTCGGCCTGGTCGGCGAGCGTCTCCATCTCGGGGCCGAAGCGGAGGTCGCCGCTCTGGGACTTCTCCGGCGTGCTCGCGAGCGCGATGCCGACGATGCCGATCCGGATGCCGCCGAGCGTGACCAGAGTGCGGTCCTGCACGCCCTCCAGGGGCTTGCCCGCGCCGTCCCGGAGATTGGCCGCGAAGACCGGGAAGGCCGCCTCCCGCATCCGCTGCAGGAACACCGCCGGCCCGAAATCGAACTCGTGGTTGCCCGGCACGAACACGTCGGGGGGCGCGCGGTCGAGGAGCTCGACGATGTGCGCGCCCCGGTCGATGCCCGACATCAGCGAGGGGGACAGGGTGTCGCCCGCGTGGGCGTAGAGCATCGGCACGCCGCGCGCCCGCTCCGCCTTCACCACCGCGTTGAGCCGCGCGAAGCCGCCCCAGCCGTCCACCTCGGCCATCTGGTAGACGTCGTTGACGAGGAGCAGGCTGAAGGTGGCCTCGGGGGCGGGGGCGCCCTCCTCCGCCGCGGCGGCCGGCAGGCTCGCGGCGAGCCCCGCGCCGAGGCCGAGGCCGAGGGTCTGGCGGCGGCTGGGACGGGGCATCGGGCTCGACTCTCCGGAGGTGATCCGCCCTAGCGCCTCAACGCGACACGAACGTGTCGCGCACGGCCTTGGCGTTCCGGCGCACCATCGGCCAGATCCAGGCGCCGGAGGCGAGGTAGGCGCCCGGCGCCATCGGCTTCAGTTCCCCGGCGAGGCGCTGGGCGAGGCCCGGCACCGCGAGGCGGCCGGCCGGCTGGTCGGTCTTGCGGTACACCACCGTGGTGTCCTCCCGGCGGTAGCCCGTATCGGGCACGAGGCCGGCCCGGCGCGCCATGAGGTCGAAGGTCTCGCGCACGAAGCCGTGGACGTGGGCGAAGTGGAAGCGCTCGTGCGGGGGCTTGGCGGTGGCCGCCATGTTGGGCACCGCCGCGTACAGCACCCCGTCCGGCTTCAGCCAGCGGGCGAGGCGCTCCATCACGTCGGCGGGGTCGCGCAGGTGCTCCAGCACGTGGTGCGTCGTGATGACGTCGAAGTGACCCGCCTCGAAGCGGTCGTCGCCCGCATCGTCCAGCACCTCGATCCCGTGGGTCCGCCGGGCGTAGGCCGCGTAGTCGCGGCCGGGCTCGACGCCGATCGCCTCGCAGCCCCGGGCCCGCGCCGCGGCGAGGAACTCGCCGGAGCCGCAGCCGAAATCGAGGACGCGGGCGCCGGGCCGGAGCTTCGGGGCGAGGAGGTCCGCCCGCAGGGCCGCCTCCCGGGCGGAGCGGTTGAGGTGGTGGCGCGGCGGGCCGCCCGCGAAGGCGAGCTGGTAGTCGGCGCGGTAGGCGTGGGCGTAGTAGTCCGCGAGCTCGGCCGGCGTCGGCATCGGGTCGGTGCGAATCAGGCCGCACTCCGCGCAGGCGATGGAGCGCAGGGTCTTGAGCCGACGGTCCGTCTCCGCCACCGTGACGGCCTCCTGCGAGCCGCACAGATTGCAGGCCGTGGGCGCCCCCGTGTAGGGGTAGCCCGTGAAGGGCATGAAGTGGTTGATGAAGTAGCGGGGAGACGGCATGTCGCGGTCTGTCCTGTCGAATCTTCGCTGGCCGGCTCCGTGCTCTAGATAGATATGTCCGCGCGGACAACCGCGGCGTGTTCGCCCGCAGGTCCGCCTCCATCTCACGAAACCGTCGTCGCGGGCCGTCGTTGCGGCCACGGCGGGAAGCGCCCCCGGGGCCGAAAGCCGATGAACGAACGCGTCGAACCCGCCTCGCTCCAGACCGGTCAGGCCGTCCGGCCGCAGGCTGCGGCCGGGAGCGCGGCGCCCCAGGGCGCGCCGCTCCCCGCCGAGCACCCGCCGGTGCGCTGGGGCCGGGTGGGCGTGCTGCTGATGAACCTCGGCACGCCCGAGGGCACGAGCTACTGGCCGATGCGGCGCTACCTGAAGGAGTTCCTCTCCGACCGGCGCGTCATCGAGGTGCCGCGCCTGATCTGGTGGCCGCTCCTCAACCTCGTCATCCTGACGAAGCGCCCGGGCCCGAAGGGGCGCGACTACGCCAGCGTCTGGAACACGGAGCTCGACGAGGGCCCGCTCAAGACCATCACCCGCGGCCAGTGCGAGAAGCTGCAGGCGGCGATGGGCGACTCGGTCGTGGTCGACTGGGCGATGCGCTACGGCAAGCCGGAGGTGTCCCTGCGCATCCAGGCGCTGCTCGACCGGGGCTGCGACCGCATCCTGCTGGTGCCGCTCTACCCCCAGTACGCCGGCGCGACCTCGGCCACCGCCTGCGACCAGGCCTTCAAGGCCCTGATGCAGATGCGCTGGCAGCCGACCGTGCGGGTCTCGCCGCCCTACCACGACGATCCCGTCTACATCGAGGCGGTGGCCCAATCGATCCGCGAGGGGCTCTCCCGGCTCGACTTCGAGCCGGAGGTGATCCTCACCTCGTTCCACGGCGTGCCGAAGAGCTACCTCCTCAAGGGCGACCCCTACCATTGCCAGTGCGTGAAGACCGGCCGCCTCATCCGCGAGGCTCTGGGCTTCTCGCCCGAGCGGATGCGCGTCACCTTCCAGTCCCGCTTCGGCAACGAGGAGTGGCTGAAGCCCTACACCGACGAGACGGTGCAGGACCTCGCCAGGAGCGGCGTGAAGCGGCTGGCCATCGTGGCGCCGGGCTTCACCGCCGACTGCCTGGAGACCCTGGAGGAGCTCGACGGCGAGAACCGCCACTATTTCGAGGAGAACGGCGGGGAGCACTTCGCCTACATCCCCTGCCTCAACGATTCGGATCTCGGCATGCAGGTGATCGAGCACGTCGTTCGCCGTGAGCTTCAGGGCTGGGTCTGAGATTCCGATCCGGTTCTTCTTGGGCCGCCCCGGTCGGGCGCGGGAATGACCGGTCGGGACAACTTTTCTGTTGCAGTGCGACGGAGGAGTCTCGACTAAGAGTGGTGCGGACAAGATTCCGCGCGCGACGGCGCGCGGTCCGCGCCGGAGGTTCGATGCACCTCGACGACGACAGCCTGCGCGGCATCGAGGAGATGCTGGTCTCGGCGGCCGTCCGGCCCGAGGCGTGGCCGGAGGCGGTCTCCCGGATCGTCGAGGCGACGGGCGCACGCGGCGCCGGGGCCATCCCCATCCTCGGCCGCGTGCCCGGCGTGCCCTCCAGCGACTCGATCGAGGAGCTGATGGCGGCCTATTTCCGCACCGGATGGGCCGAGCGCGACTACCGGGCGAACGGCATCCCGACGCTGATGCGCACCGGCCTCCTCGTCGACCAGGACATCACCACGCCCGACGCGATGCGGGGAAACCCGTTCTACAGCGACTTCCTGCGCGCCTACGGGTTCCAGTGGTTCGCGGGCCTCCTCGTCACGGTGGGCGACGACGTCTGGTGCTTCACCCTGCAGCGGACGATCGGGCAGGGAGCGTTCACGCCGGACGAGCAGGCCGCCCTGCGCCGGCTGATCGCCCCGCTCGGGCGGGCGGCCGCGCTCGCCCGCGACGTCGGCGAGGCCCGCCTCGACGGGATCGCCGACACCCTGGAGACGCTGCGCCGGCCCGCCCTCCTCCTCGACCGGACGGGCTGCGTGCTGCGCACCGGCAGCGCCGCGGAGCGGTTCCTCGGCGGCGCGCTCGACCTGCGCCGGGGCCGCCTGACCGTGCCCGGGAACCTGCGGGCGAGCGCCGCCCTGCAGGCGCACGTGGCAGCCGCGATCTGGTCCGAGCTGAAGCCCGACAGCCCGGCGCTGGCGCCGGTGGTGGTGGAGCGGACAGGCCGCCGGCCCCTCCTCCTGCGGGCCCAGCCCCTGCGCAAGGCGGGCTTCCAGTACTTCGACGGCGCCCGGGCGATCCTGACGATCACCGACCTCGACGGGACTGCGCTGCCGGAGGCCGGGCTCCTCAGGGCGCTCTACGGCCTGACGCCGCGCGAGATCGCGTTCTGCGAGGCGCTGCTCTCGGGCCGCGGCGTGGCGGAGTGCGCGGCCGGCCTCGGCGTGTCGATGCCGACCGCCCGCTCGCACCTCAAGGCGATCTTCGCCAAGACCGGGACGACGGGCCAGGGCGGCCTCCTGCTCCTGCTCTGCCGGCAAGCCGCGGCTTAAGGCCGGTTTCCGCGCGCCGAAGGTGCCCCGGTACGGCGTTTCCGACTTGCTGAGGCGGCGCACCGACCTATCCTTCTCCAGCCAGGGCCGGTCAGGCTTATCGCTCACGAGGGATCAGATGGGCTTCTTCATCGGAATCGGCGGCCCCTGGCTCGTCCTCGCCATCCTCGAGCTGATGTCGCAGCGGCGCGCGCGGGAACTGAGCCCGGTCGAGCCGACGCCGGCCTCGCACTCCTCCTACCTGACCCCCGACGTCGCCTGACCGCCCGCGCGGGCCCGCCCTCAGGCGAGCGCGACCGCGAGGAGGAGCGTGGCCGCGAGGCCGAGGGCGGTGCGCACCGCGTGCAGCCGCGCCCAGCGCCCGATCAGGCGCCGGCTCTCCGCGCCGGCCTCGGCCGGCCGCGTGGCCATCAGAGGCCGGTTCGTCGGCAGGATGGCCAGGAGCGTGTAGGGCCAGTTGGCGAGGAGCACGAGGCCGCCGAGCAGGAAGGCGGGGCGGCCGGTCTGCCACCACGCCGCGGCCGCGCACAGGAAGCCGACGATCGCGAGCGTCGCCTGCAGGGCGAAGCCGCGCCGGTAGGCGACCTGCCACTGCGCGAGCAGCGCCCGGTCGTCGAGCCTCAGCCGGGCGGGCTGCTCCGCGACGTTGATGTAGAGCGCCGCGCCCGAGAACAGCGCGGCGACGGCGAGGGCTGCCAATCCGGCGAGCATGCCGAGCCTCCCGGCGATCGGGCGGGGTGCGCGCCCCGCGCCTCAGGGCTTCTTCGTCTCGGGCGGCGGCGGGGCCACCGGCGGGGCGGCGTCGGTGCGCTCGACCTTGGCCCCCTCGCGCAGCTTCAGGATGAGGTCCTGCTGCGCCTTGCGGGTCAGGTACTGGTCGACCTGCTCGCGCATCTCCTCGAAGCCCGGGATCGGCTTCGTGCGCTTCTCCTCGACCTTGATGACGTGCCAGCCGAACTGCGTCTTGACCGGGTCGGAGACCTGGCCGACCGGCAGCTTGAAGGCGGCCTCGGCGAAGGGCGCCACCATGCGCTCCTTGGTGAACCAGCCGAGATCGCCCCCTTCGGTCTTCGAGCCCGGGTCCTTCGACATCTCGGCGGCGACCTTGGCGAAGTCCTCGCCGCCCTTGATGCGCTCGGAGATCTTCTTGGCGTCGCCCTCGTTGTCGACGAGGATGTGCCGGGCGTGGACCTCCTCCTCGGGCTTCATCGCCTTGACGGTCTGGTCGTAGAGGGCGCGGGCCGCCTCCGGGGTCGCCGCCTTCTTGGCCTCGCGGTCGAGGTACTCGTCGAGGAGCAGCTTGTCGCGGAAATAGGCGAGCTTGCGCTTGAACTCCGGCATCTCGCCGATCTTGGCGGCCTCCGCCGCCTGCGCGCCGACCTTGAGGTCGATCATGTAGTCGACGAGCAGGTTCTTCTTCTGCGCCTCGTCGACGCCGGGCAGCGAGAGGGCCGGGTCCTCGCCCGCCACGTTCAGGTCGCCCTGCGTGATCGGGGCGCCGTTCACCTTGGCCACCACCGTCTCGGGGGCCGGGGCGGGGGCGGACTGCGCGGCCGGCGTCGCCGTCGACTGCGCCCAGGCGGCGGCCGGCAGGCTCAGGACGAGCGCGAGGGCGCTGGCGCAGCGCAGGGTTCGGGAGATCGGCATCGGGTCGGCGTCCTCGGGCACTCGGCCCCGGACCGCGGCGGGCGGACCGTCGCGGTCTCGTCGCGGGGCATCGGAAGCGGCGCGGCGGCCGCGGGAATCGGCGACACAGGTGGAATGGCTCGGCCCCGAACGCAAGCTCCGCCGCGCCGCCCGGGGTCCCGGGCACACCCGATCGTGAGGAACGATTCGGCAAGCTCGGCCGTTCTCGCGGATCGCTCGCCGGCCGCCCCCGGGAGGCCGCGAAGCGGGGCCTCTTTTAGATGCGCCCCCCGATATTTACCTCTATAAGCCCGCCCAATTCGCCTTTTGACGGCTCGCACGAC
Source organism: Methylobacterium oxalidis (assembly GCF_007992195.1). Taxonomy (GTDB): domain Bacteria; phylum Pseudomonadota; class Alphaproteobacteria; order Rhizobiales; family Beijerinckiaceae; genus Methylobacterium; species Methylobacterium oxalidis. The sequence goes on from NZ_BJZU01000011.1 coordinate 33,456, forward strand.
CGCAGGTTCACGATGCTCGGTGCCCTCGCCAAGAAGATTTTCGGCTCGTCCAACGACCGTCGCGTCAAGGGCTACCGTCCGCGTGTCGCCGCGATCAATGCCCTGGAGCCGGAGATCGCGGCCCTCCCGGACGAGGCCTTGCGCGCCCGCACCGACGCGCTGAAGGCCGAGCTCGCCGCCGGCAAGAGCCTCGACGACATCCTGGTCCCCGCCTTCGCCACGGTCCGCGAGGCGGCCAAGCGCGTGCTCGGGCAGCGCCACTTCGACGTGCAGCTCATCGGCGGCATGGTGCTGCACGAGAGCGGCATCGCCGAGATGAAGACCGGCGAGGGCAAGACGCTCGTGGCGACGCTGCCCGTCTACCTCAACGCCCTCTCGGGCAAGGGCGTGCACGTCGTCACGGTCAACGACTATCTCGCCTCGCGCGACGCCGAGTGGATGGGCCGGATCTACCGCTTCCTCGGCATGTCGGTCGGCATCATCGTGCACGGGCTCGACGACGAGCAGCGCAAGGCGAGCTACGCCTGCGACATCACCTACGGCACGAACAACGAGTTCGGCTTCGACTACCTGCGCGACAACATGAAGTACGAGATGTCCCAGCTCTCGCAGCGGGGGCACAACTTCGCCATCGTCGACGAGGTGGACTCGATCCTGATCGACGAGGCGCGCACGCCGCTCATCATCTCGGGCCCCGTGGACGATCGCTCCGAGCTCTACGTCGCCGTCGACGCGATCATGCCCCGCCTCGTGAAGGCCCATTACGACCTCGACGAGAAGCAGCGCACCGTCTCGCTCACCGAGGAGGGCAACGAGTTCGTCGAGGAGGCGATGCGCGAGGCGGGCCTCCTCAAGGAGGGCGACCTCTACGACGCGCACAACGTCACCCTCGTCCACCACGTGAACCAGGCGCTGCGGGCCCACACCCTGTTCACCCGGGACAAGGACTACATCGTCCGCAACGACGAGGTGGTGATCATCGACGAGTTCACCGGCCGCATGATGCAGGGCCGGCGCTACTCGGAAGGGCTGCACCAGGCGCTCGAGGCCAAGGAGCGGGTGACCATCCAGCCGGAGAACCAGACGCTGGCCTCCATCACCTTCCAGAACTACTTCCGCCTCTACAAGAAGCTCGCCGGCATGACCGGCACGGCCGCCACCGAGGCCGACGAGTTCGCCGAGATCTACAAGCTCGAGGTCGTCGAGATCCCGACCAACAAGGAGGTCGAGCGCGTCGACGAGGACGACGAGGTCTACCGCACGGTCGAGGAGAAGTACGCCGGGATCATCGCGGAGATCGACAAGGCGCATGCCCGCCACCAGCCGATCCTCGTCGGCACGGGCTCGATCGAGAAGTCCGAGTACCTCGCCGAGCTCCTGAAGAAGCACGGCTACACGCTCCTCGACTACTCGGACCCGAACGCGCTCACCGACGTCTACAAGGCCGCCCGCGAGGGCCGGGTGACGAAGCGCTTCGCGGTGCTGAACGCCCGCTTCCACGAGCAGGAAGCCTACATCGTGGCCGAGGCCGGCGTGCCCGGCGCCATCACCATCGCCACGAACATGGCCGGCCGCGGCACCGACATCAAGCTCGGCGGCAACCTGGAGATGCGCATCGAGAAGGAGCTCGCGCATCTGGAGGAAGGTTCGGAGCGCGACGCCGCGATCGAGCGGATCAAGTCCGAGATCGAGGAGAATCGGGCCAAGGTGCTCGCCGCGGGCGAGCCCGCCGACCCGGCCGCCGGCCGCAAGCGAGACCTGCCGGGGGGCCTCTACATCATCGGCACCGAGCGCCACGAGTCCCGGCGCATCGACAACCAGCTCCGCGGCCGCTCCGGCCGCCAGGGCGATCCGGGGCGCTCGAAGTTCTACCTGTCGCTGCAGGACGACCTGATGCGCATCTTCGGCTCCGACCGCATGGACGGGATGCTGCAGAAGCTCGGCCTGGAGCAGGGCGAGGCGATCATCCACCCCTGGATCAACAAGGCCATCGAGAAGGCGCAGCAGAAGGTCGAGGCGCGCAACTTCGACATGCGCAAGAACGTGCTCAAGTACGACAACGTGATGAACGACCAGCGCAAGGTCGTCTTCGAGCAGCGCCGCGACTTCATGGGCCAGGAGAGCGTGCGCGACACGGTGGACGAGATGCGCCACGGCGTGATCGACGACCTCGTGACCGTGCACATCCCCGAGAACGCCTACGCCGAGCAGTGGGACGTGGCGGGCCTGCGCGAGCGCGTGCAGGGCGTGCTCAACCTCGACGTGCCGGTGGAGGAGTGGGCCAAGGAGGAGGGCATCGCCGACGAGGAGATGCGCGAGCGCCTGCGCAAGGCCGCCGACGAGGCCTACGCCGAGCGCGTGGAGAAGAACACGCCCGAGGTGATGACCTACATCGAGAAGCAGGTCCTCCTGCAGACCCTCGACCATCTCTGGCGCGAGCACCTCGTGACCCTCGACCACCTGCGGCAGGTGATCGGCTGGCGCGGCTTCGCCCAGCGCGACCCGCTCAACGAGTACAAGTCGGAGGCCTTCGACCTCTTCAACGGCCTCGTGGCGAACCTGCGCGAGCAGGTCACCGCCCAGCTCGCCCGCATCGAGATCGTCTACCAGGAGCCGGAGGGCCAGGGCGCCGGGCCGTTCGGCGGCCTGGAGAGCCCGGAACTGCCGCCGATGTTCGCCCAGCACCTCGACCCGGCGACGGGCGAGAACGAGATGGACTACGCCGGCCGCGGCACGGGCAGCGCCGGCGGCGCGGGGCCGGCCTACGGCTACGCGGCGCAGGGCCTCTCGGCGGACGCGGCCGTGCTGGAGCGCGACCCGTCCGACGCCACGACCTGGGGCCGGGTCGGCCGCAACGAGCCCTGCCCCTGCGGCTCGGGCAAGAAGTACAAGCACTGCCACGGCAGCTACTCGGGCTGAGCCCGTGACGGCCGGCTCCCCGACGCCCGGTATCGCCTACGGCGTCGAGCCGGCCCTGAGCGCGGCGGAGTTCCGCCGCGTGCTCGCCGCCTCCGGGCTCGACGCGCGGCGCCCCGGCGACGCGGCGCGCCTCGCCCGGATGCTTCGCGGCGCGAACCTGATCGTGACGGCCCGGGCCCTGGTGCCGGAGCGCACGCTCGTCGGCGTCGCCCGCGTCCTCACCGACTTCGCGTGGTGCGCCTACGTCTCGGACCTCGCGGTCGACCGCAATTTCCAGGGGCGCGGCGTCGGCCGCCGCCTCCTCGAGGTGGTGCGCGAGACGGCGGGCCCCGAGGTCGCCGTGATGCTCACCGCGGCGCCCGGCGCCGACGCCTTCTACGAGCGCATCGGCATGCCGCGCCTGACGAACGCCTTCCGGTTCGACCGGGAATCCTGAAAGGTTCGCCGCTCAGACGAGTTCGACGCTCGCCTCGATGCGGTCGGCGACGACCACCAGGGACCGGTCCGGTCTGCGCTCGATCAGCCCTGCGTCGGCCAGAGCGACCACGTCGTCGTGAACGCGCCGGTAGGGACGGTCGAGCTTGCGCGCGAGGTCCTGGATCGAGGAGGCGGGCTCCGCGCGGAGACCGCGCAGGAGCTTGAGGCGTGCCGGCGTGAGCGTGGCGGCGAGTGCGTCCCAGCTCTCGAACGTCAGGATGCGGCGGGCGGTCGTGTCGCCGCCCGCGCCGCGCCGCCAAGCGTCGAGGAAGGCGTCGGCGACGCCCTGCAGATCGGCACCGACCCGGATCTCGACCGTCCCTTTCATCCCGTGCTCTCCCGAAGGCTGGCGACCTTCGCGAGGAACGCCTCGATCAGGTCGGCCGGGGTTGTGAAGGCGTAGGGCATCTCGACCTCGCCCCGGTGAACATGGTCGCCCTTCCCGGCCTCGTTGTCGTAGGCCAGCAGGCGCAGCCCGGCCCGGCCGTAGAACAGCGAGTACTTGAACGGGTGCACCGACCCGCGAACGACGTCGCCCTCCGCGAGACGCCAGAGCTTCACCTCCAGGATGGCGCCGTCCGCGAAGATGGTCTTGTCGTGGAGGAGGAGGATCGCGCTCGCCATCTCACTATGACATCATCCGTCATATTTTGCCATGCCGCCTGTCGGCGCGCCAGACGAAGGATGCCCGCGGCTGCTACGCGGCCACCTCGCCCCCCACCAGTTCCCGCACCTCCCGCGCCAGGTCCGCGAGGCTCAGCGTGCCCTTGGCGATGACCCGGTCGGCCCGGCCCGCGAGGCGGCGGCGGTCCTCGGCAGTGATGTCCTTGGCGGTGAGCACCACCACCGGTATGTCGCGCCAGTCGGTCCGGGCGCGCAGGCGGCGCAGGAAGGTGAAGCCGTCCACCTCCGGCATCATCAGGTCGAGGAGGATCAGGCCGGGCCGCTCCGCCGCCACCGCGGTGAGGGCGGCGCCCCCGTGCTCGGCGGTGCGCACCGGCAGGCCCTCGCGCCCGAGATAGGCGGCGAGGCGCTCGCGGGCGTCCGCGTCGTCCTCCACGACGAGGATCGGCCCCCCGCCCGGTCCCGGCCGGAACCGGTCCGTGACCGCCTTCAGGTGGTCCCACTCGATCGGCTTGTGCAGGTAGTCGGTCGCCCCGAGGGAGAAGGCGAGCGTCTCCTCGTCGAGCACCGTCACCATCACGATCGGCGTTCCCCCGAGATCCGGGTCGGCGCGCAGCGCCCGCAGCACCGACCAGCCGTCCATGTGAGGCATGGTGACGTCGAGGAGGATGGCGCGCGGGCGCAGGCTCCTGGCCCGCTCCAGCCCGATCCGCCCGTCGCTCGCCGTCGCCACCCGGAAGCCGTCGCGCTCCAGGAAGCGGGCGAGGAGATCGCGGGTCGCCGCGTCGTCGTCGATGACCAGGATGGTGACGCCCTCCTCCCCCTCCCCGGCGGGGCTCGGCGCGGGCGGCGGCTCCTCGGCGGGCGCGCGGTAGCGGGCGGGCAGGCGCAGGGTGAAGGTGGTCCCCTCCCGGCTCTCCACCCCGATGTCGCCGCCGAGCATGTGCGCGAAGGCGCGGGTGATGGAGAGGCCGAGCCCGGTCCCGCCGAAGCGGCGCGTCGTCGAGGCGTCGGCCTGGGTGAAGCGCTCGAACAGGCGCCCGACCTGCTCGGGGTTCATGCCGATGCCGGTGTCGGAGACGGAGAAGCGCAGGGTCCCGTCCGGCTCCCGCGCGGCGCAGAGCGTGATCCGGCCGTTCTCGGTGAATTTCGCAGCGTTGCTGAGCAGGTTGATGAGGCACTGGCGCAGCTTCGTCACGTCGGTGTGGGCCGAGCCGAGATCCGGGGCGAGCGCGAGGGCGAGCGCGTTGCCCTTCTTGGCGACGAGGCCCTCGACGGTGGCGGCGACCTCCTCGACCACCTCCGAGACGCGGAAATCCTCCGCGAAGATCTCGACGCGCTCGGCCTCGATCTTCGAGAGGTCGAGGACGTCGTTGATGAGGCCGAGGAGGTGGCGCGCGTTCGACTCGATCTTGCGCATGTCGGCGGTCAGCGCCGGCTCACCGAGATCCTCCAGTTCCTCCTGCAGCATCTCGGAATAGCCGATCACCGCCGAGAGCGGCGTGCGAAGTTCGTGGCTCATGTTGGCCAGGAACTGGCTTTTCGCCCGGTTCGCCTCCTCGGCGGCCTCCTTGGCGGCGGCGATCTGCGCCTCGGCCTCCTTGCGCTCGGTGATGTCGCTGTGGGTGCCGACCCACTCGCGCAGGCGCCCGTCCGCGTCGAGGAGCGGCACGGCGCGCACGCCCATGTAGCGGTAGGCGCCGTCCCGGCGCAGCAGCCGGTGCTCGGTCTCGTAGGGGGTCAGGGTGCGCACCGCGTGGGCCCAGGCGGCGCGGGTGTGGCCGCGGTCGTCCGGGTGGACGGCGTCGAGGAAGCCGAGGCCCGCGTAGGCCCCCTCCTCCTGCCCCGTGAAGCGGGTCCAGGCACTCTGGCGCGGGTGCAGGGCGCCGTCCGGGTCGGCGGTCCAGACGATCGCGGCCGAGGCCTCGATCAGGGAGCGGAAGCGCTCCTCGCTGCGGGCGAGGCGGTCCTGGGCCATCCGCCGGATCGTCTCGTCGAGGACGACGAGGCCGACGCCCTCGACGTCGCGCTCCCCGGCCTCGCCGCGCAGGGGGTAGAAGCTCATCGAGAAGTGGCGCACGCCGCCCGGCGCGCTCGGGGCCGGCACCGCCACCGGCACGTCCGGCGTGACGAGCCCCTCGCGGAGCGCGGCGGCGAGCTTCGGAGCGAGTTCCTCCCGCAGCGTCGGCAGCATCGCCCAGATCGGCGCCCCGAGATCGGCCCCGAACCCGCGCTCGCTCATCGTCGCGAGCGCCCGGTTCATGTGGCGGATCTTGAGGTCGCGGTCGAGGAAGCCGAGCCCGACGGGGGCGTTGGCCAGAACCCCGTCGAGGAGGCGCGTCATGCGCAGGGACTCGCGGCGGCGCACCAGGGCGAGGCGGGCGAGCAGGACGATCGCCGCCAGCGCCGACAGGCCGCTGATCAGGGAGAGGATGAGGGCTCGGGCGCGGTCCTGCGCCTGGACCGCGTCGATGCGGCGGCCGGTCTCGGCCTGGATCGCGGCGGACTCGGCCCGGATCGCGTCCATGATCCGCTTGCCCTCCTCGGTGCGCACGAGGGCGGTGGCGGCCTCGAAGCCCTGCTCGCGGCGCGCGGCCACGACCCGGGCGGCGAAGTCGCGCTTCTCGGCGATCAGGGTCGCGAGCGACTTGCCGCCCGTGGCCGCGTCCCGCCCCGGCACAGCCGCGACGCCCCCGAGCGCGCCGAGGCGCGCGTCGATGGCCCCAAGCGAGTCCGTGTAGGTGGCGAGGTAGCGCTCACCCCCGACGATGACGTAGCCGCGCTCGCCGGTCTCCAGGTCCTTCACGGAGGAGAGCAGGCGCTCGACGCCCGCGATGATGCCGGTGTCGCGGGCGACCTCGGCCCGGCGCGCCTCCCCGGCGAGATAGTTCCAGAAGCCCGAGGCGAGGGCGAGCGCGAGCAGGCCGAAGGCCGTGGGCGACCCGAGCCGGCCGCTCCGGCCGGGCGTCCCGCGCCAGTTCCAGCGGCGTAGCGCGGAGATCGACACGCTCATCGGGGACTTTCGGGTTCCGGCCGGGACGGGCTCATCGCGCGGTTACGGGTAAATGCGCCGCCGGCCCGCGTTGCCAAGCCCTCGGCCAAGCCCTCGGCCAAGCCCTCGGCCAAGCCCGCGTTGCCAAGCCCTCCGCCAAGCCCTCGCCGGGTGCCCGCCCGTCTCGGTCCTCGCCTCACATCGTCGTGATCAAGCCCGCTCAGGTCTCCACGAGGCCGGTGCTCGCCCCCGTCGCCTCGGAGTCGCCGCGGCCGTGCGGCAGGGCGAGATACTCCGAGGAGCGCATCTCGATGAGGCGGGAGACCGTTCGGTCGAACTCGAACGCCTCGCGGCCCTCCTTCACCGGGTAGAGGTCCTGCGCCTCGGCCTCGGCGGAGGCCACGAGCTTCACGTGCGCGTCGTAGAGGGTGTCGACGAGGGTGATGAAGCGCTTGGCCTCGTTGCGCTGCGCCTCGCCCATCACCGGGATGGCATCGACGATCAGGGTGTGGAAGGTGCCGGCCAGCGCCATGTAGTCCGAGGCGCCGAGGGGCTGCGCGCAGAGGTCGGCGAAGGCGAAGCGGGCGACGCCCGCCGCCTCCTCCGGCACCGCGACGTCGCGGCCCTTCACGCGGATCGTGGCGGGCCGCCCCTTCGCCTTGCCGGTCAGCCCCTTGAAGGCGCGGTCGAGGGCGGCGCGGGCGGCCGCGTCCGCGGGCACGTGGTAGACCGAGGCGCCGCCGAGCTTCTCCAGGCGGAAATCGGTGCGCGAGTCGAGGCGCAGCACCGTCACGCGCTCCTTCAGCTCCGCCACGAAGGGCAGGAACAGCGCGCGGTTGAGGCCGCCCTCGTAGAGCCGGTCGGGCTCGACGTTCGAAGTCGCCACCACCGTGACGCCCTGGCGGAACAGGGCGCCGAACAGGCGGCCGAGGATCATCGCGTCGGCGATGTCCGTCACCGTGAACTCGTCGAAGCAGAGGAGCTTCGCCTCCGCGGCCAGCGCCTCGGCGACGGGCGGGATCGGGTCGTCGCCCTTCACCTCGCCGCGCTTGAGGGCCTGCCGGTAGGCGTGGATGCGCTCGTGCGCGTCCGCGAGGAAGCCGTGGAAGTGGACGCGCCGCTTGGGCGCCGGGGCGGCCTCGTGGAACAGGTCCATCAGCATGGTCTTGCCGCGCCCGACCGAGCCCCAGATGTAGAGCCCCTTCGGTGGACCGCCCGCATCGTCCTTGCGGCCGAACAGCCAGCCGAGCGCGCTCCCCTTCTTCGCTCGCCGGCGCCGGTCGAGGTCCTGCGCCAGCGCGTCGAGGGCGCGCACGAGGCGCAGCTGCGCCGGGTCGCGCTCGATGCTGCCGGAGGTCACCAGCCCCTCGTAGCGCGCGTGGACGGGGCCGAGGGGCTGAGCCCCCGCGTGGGCCTCGGGGGAGCGGGCCGGGCCCGATGTCGGATGGGAGCCTGTCACCTCGGCCGTCACCTCGCGCGTCTGAGCCGGTGCCTCACCTCACGGATCGATGGAGGGCGCGAGATGAACGGGAGCCGTCAGGGCTGTGCCGCGCGGCAGCGCCCGGATCAAGCCCGCCTCCCCCAGGATCGGTGACAGCCGGCCTCCGGTTCCATCACGCCGGCGCATGGCCGACCCGGCAGGGACGGGGTACGTCTTTTTGCTGCATTGCACAACAAAACCGGCCGTGCGAGATCGCCGCCCGCCAGATGCAGCTTGGCCGGGATCGGCCGGCGCGCGCCTGACGGGAGGTTTCGTCCGGGACTCGCTGCGCGCGACGCGCAACACGACCGGAGACCGGCATGGCACTGCCCAGACTGAACCAGACCGGACCGACCCCCTGGCGGGGTCAGATCCGGCGCCTCTGGCCGAGCGACCGCCCGGCCATCGTCGACTACTTCCTGCGGCTCGACCCGGAGACCCGCGCCGGGCGCTTCATGGGCGCGGTCAGCGAGGCGGGCGTGCGCGCCTACGCCGAGCGGGCGGTGAGTGCGGAGGGCCTCGTGTTCGGCGCCTTCGTCGACGGGACGCTGCGGGGCTTGGGCGAGTTGCGGCCGATGGGCCCCTGCCCGCCCGGCCCGCTGCTCGGGCCGGAGGCCGAGGCCGCCTTCGCCGTCGAGCGGGACTTCCGCCGCCTGGGCCTCGGCTCGGCCCTGTTCGCGCGGATCGCCGACGCGGCCCGCAACCGCGGCGTCAGCGACCTGCACGTCCGCTGCCTCACCCGGAACGGCCCGATGCGCGGCCTCGCGGCCAAGCTCGGCGCGAACCTGCGCCCGGCCGGCCCGGAGACGGAGGGCGCCCTGCACCTCGCGCTCCCGACCCCGGTCTCGCTCTGGCACGAGAGCGTCGCGGAAGCCTTCGACCTGACGCTCGCCGTCGCGGCGGCGGGCCGGGGCGCGTGGCGCGCGGCATCGTGAGCCGGCCACGGCCAAGCTGCCTTCTTCCGGCCGCCGCTTCCCGCGACAGTGGCTCCGGGCCGCCCCGCCAGAGGGTGCCCGCACAAAGGGCTGAACATCCGATGCGCGACACCGATGCCTCGGCGGCCGTGGGCCGCCTGGAGCGCTCCGTCGACGCGACGCTGCGCGTCATCGCGGCCGCCTGCACCGAGCGGCAGGCGCCTCCCGTCAGCGCGGCGCGCCGCCGGCTCGCCGAAGCCTACGGCGCGAGCCGCCTGCGCAAGCGCCTGGAGCGCGAGCGCCGCGGCGCCTGAGGGGATCAGGCCACCGCGTCCCAGGTCTCGCTGATCCGGGCGCCCGCCCGCACGAGGTGGGCGCGCAGGATCACGTCGCCCGGCGGCATCTCGGCGGGCGGCC
>NZ_BJZU01000012.1 GCF_007992195.1 Methylobacterium oxalidis
CGGCCGCCACTCCACGTAGAGGCGCCAGCCCCCGGTCTGGGGCACCGGCTCGGTGACGGGATCGACCATCGTGCCCGCGCTCGCGGAGACGTCGGCCGTGATCCCGGAGGCGCCCGCGAGGCCGGGCCCCTCGAAATCCACCACGTAGAGGCGGCGCTCGGGGCTCGGCGGGTTCGTCGGGCGCAGGCGCTCGGCCGAGCCGACCCGCGTCGAGACGACCCGGGCGAGGGCGCCGGGCATGCCCGGCGCCGGCTCCGCCCCGATCGTGGTGAGGCCGTAGGCGAGGGCGAGCGGGCGGCCCGGCGCGACGGACCCGCGCGGCACGAAGGCCGCCACGATGTTGTCCATGTACTCCTCGCGCGAGGGGATCTCGAAGAGCTGGACCTCGCCCGCCGCGAACGGCCCCGCCTCGCCGCCCGGCTCTCGCCCGCCCGGCTCGACCCAGAGGCCGGGCCGCGCCTCGTGGCGGGCCTGCACGTCGAGGTAGGCGGAGAAGCTCCGCTCCCGCTGGAGCAGGCCGAACCCCTTCAGGGGCTCGGCGCGGAAGGCCGAGACCTGCGGCGCGCGCCGCCCGTTGACGAGGGGCCGCCAGAGCCGGTCGCCCGGCGTCTCCACCACGAGCCCGTCCGAATCGTGGACCTGGGGCCGGAAGTCGTCGAACCCTTCCGCGCCGCGGGCGCCCGGCCCGTTCTGCCCGTGCACGAACATGCTGGTGAGCGGGGCGAGGCCGAGCCGCTCGATCGGCCGGCGCGGGTGGAGCGCGGCGTCGACCCGCATCCGCGAGGGTGCGCCCGGCTCCACGACGAAGCGGTAGGCGCCCGCGAGGCTCGGGCTGTCGAGGAGCGAGAGGACCGTGATCGCCCGCGCGCCGTCCTCCGGCTCGCAGATCCAGTGGGCCACGAAATCCGGAAACTCCTCCGGCGCGGGCAGGCCGGTCCCGATCGCCGCGCCGCGGGCCGAGAGCCCGTATTCCTGGCCGGCGCCCCGCAGACGGAAGTAGGAGGCGCCGAGGAAGACGAGGAACTCCTCCTGCGCCTCCGGCCGCGAGCGGTCGAAGGCGTAGTGCAGGCGGAAGCCCGCGAAGCCGAGGCTCGCGGGAAAGCGCGCTCCCGCGAGCCCCGGCCCGAGATCGAACAGGCGCGTCTCGTAGGGCACGGGCCGCGGCGGGCCCTGCCGCGGCTGGACGAACAGGTCGACGCGCTTGCGCTGCAGGAAGCCCCGGTGGAAGAGCTGGGCCGAGAACAGGTCGTTCAGGCGCAGGCTCTCTCCCGCCCGGAAGGCGATGGCGCGGTAGCCGTCGTAGCTGAGGGAGGCGAGTTGCGGGGGCAGGTCGTCCGCCTGCGACCGGTAGGGCGCGGCGGCGAGCGCCGCGGCCCGGGCGCCCAGCGCCTCGAAGCTCATCGGCCCCGCCGGCTCCTGAACCGAATCGCCCGCCATCGTTCTGGCGACATTCAGGTCGAAGGCGCTAGGTAGGATCGTGCCGGCAGCCGCGGTCAAGCCTGTCCGAAGTCCCGATCGCAGGAGACGGCGGCGGGAGAGCGCGGCGGGCTCGCCGGCGCTGGGGTCGGCCGGCTCGGCCGGTCCCGGTTCGACGTCGCGTCTCTCGGTGCGCTCGCTCATCGGCCTCTCGGGTCTCCGGTGACGGGTGGTCGGTGTCCCTCCTCGCTCGAGTTTCACGCCCCCCATGTCCACCACACCGTTGTCGCACGAGGACCCGGCGGTCGAAATCCCGCCGGACACGGTTTCGCCGGCCGGGCCGCTGGCGGCCACGCCTTCCCGGACGAAGCCGCTTCCGGCCGAGCTGACGGCGGAGGCCGCGGCCCCGGGCGAGGTCCGCGAGGTCTGGCACCCGGACGGACGGCGCTCCGCGCTCCTCCTGCGCCGCCTCGCCCTCGCCGTGCCCTCGCTGGCGACCGGGCTCGCCATCGCGGCGCTGGCGGTCGCGGCCTACGGGCCGCAGGCGGGCTGGCTCGCGGGCGCCGTGCTGGTGCTGTTCTGCCTCGTGATGGGATGGCAGTCCTTCGTGGCGTGGCAGTACCTCTACGGCCTCGTCGCGGCCGTGCTCGGCGACCGGGCGCGGTCGGCCCTGGAGCGCCGCTCGGACGTGGTGCCCGCCCGCGCCACCGGCCTCAGCCGCACCGCGGCCGTGGTGGCGATCCACGCCGAGGACGCGGTCGCGGTCTTCGCGGCCTTGCGCGTGATGGCGCGCTCGCTCGCCCGCGAGGGCGGCAACGGCTCGGACATCGACATCTTCGTCCTCTCCGACACCCGCGACGGCGCCATCGCGGCGGTGGAGGAGCACGAGTTCGCCCGCATCGAGGCGTGGCGCCGGGCGAACGGGCCGGGCCTGCCGCGGATCCGCTACCGGCGGCGGCACGAGAACGTCGGCCGCAAGGCCGGCAACATCGCCGAGTTCTGCGACACCTACGGCCACGAGTACGACTTCATGATCGTGCTCGACGCCGACAGCCTGATGACCGGCCAGGCCATGCGCCGCCTCGTGCGGCTGATGGAGGAGAGCCCCCGGGTCGGCCTGATCCAGACCGTCTCCTACGCGGCCGGCCGGGACACCCTGTTCGCCCGCATCCAGCAATTCGCGGTGCGCCTCTACGCGCCGCTGGCGCTGCGCTGCCTGGAGACCTGGCAGGGACCGGACGGCAGCTACTGGGGCCACAACGCGATCCTGCGCATCGAGGCCTTCGCCGACAACGCGCAGCTCCCCGTGCTGCCCGGCCGCGCGCCGCTCGGCGGCGAGATCCTCTGCCACGACATCGTGGAGGGCGCGTTCCTGCGCCGCGCCGGCTGGGAAGTGCGCCTGCTGCCGGAGATGGGCGGCACCTGGGAGGAGATGCCCACGAACCTCGTCGACCTGCTCGGCCGCGAGCGGCGCTGGTGCCAGGGCAACCTGCAGCACATGCGCGTCGTGCCGATGCCGGGCCTCGTCGCGGCGAGCCGCTGGCACCTCCTCGTCGGCATCCTCTCCTACGGCGTGCTGCCGCTCTGGATCGCCTTCCTGGCGGCCGGAACGGTGCTGGCCGCCAAGACCGGCGACCTCGGCCTCCTCGCCTACGGCCTGACCGGCTCGGGGCTCGCCGCGCACGCGCTCGCCGCCCTCTGCATCGCCGTGCTGGCGCTGCCGAAGGTGCTGAGCCTCGGCCACGTCCTCGCCTCGCCCGAGCGGCGCGCGGCCTTCGGCGGCACGGCCTCGCTCCTGAAGAGCGCGGCCCTGGAGCAGATCGTCTGGGTGCTGCTCTGGCCGGTGATGACGCTGTTCACCGCGGGCGCCGTGCTCTCGACCCTGGCGGGCCGCGTGGTGCGCTGGGACGCGCAGGTGCGCGACGACCGGCACGTGCCCTGGTCGGAAGCCTTCCGGCTGCAGGCCGACGCGGTGGCGGTCGGGGCCGCGCTCGCCCTCGGGCTGGCGCTGGCCGGCGACCTCTGGCTCGCCCTCTGGATGGCGCCGCTGGCCTTCGCGCTGATCACGAGCCCGGCTCAGAGCGTGCTCACGAGCCGGGCCGATCTCGGCCGCATCGCGCGGGCCCGCGGCCTGTTCCTCACCGCCGACGACACGGACCAGGCGCCCGAACTCGCCGAGCTCGCACAGAGCCGCGCCTCGCCCGTCGCGGCGGTGCCGGCCACCCGCGAGGCGCAGGCGCCGGTCCGCCTCGCCGCCGAGGAGGCGTGACGGCCTACTGCTTGTTGAGGACGTCGATCGGGTTCGTGCGGTCCTTCGGCGAGGGCTCGCGGGTGACGTCGCCCGCCCCCGTCTCGCGGCTGCCCGTGGTCTTCTGCGGGGAGCCCGGACCGGCCGTCGCCGCCCCGCCCCCGCCGGACTGGGTCGGCACCGTGCCGCTCGCCAGCTCCAGGCAGGTCACCATCTCGACGTAGGACGGGTAGCCGCCCGCCTGGAACTGCTGCTCGCACTGGCGCTTGGCGGCCGACGAGTAGTCGCCCCAGCGCCGCTCGGCCTCCTTGCGGGCGTCGCGCTCGGAGCGCAGGCAGCCCTCGACGCTCGCGTTGTCGCTGACGCTGACCTCGGCGCGGGCGGCCGACTTGCAGGTCGCCTCGATGTCGAGGCTGGGCGGCCCGCCCGCCGCAGCGGCGGGGCCGGCGGCGAGGCCGAGGCACAGGAGCGCGGCGGCGCCGCGCAGAGCGGATCTCAGGTCTCTCATCACGCGTCCTCAGGTCTCGGCGCGGTGTCGCCGGCACGCGGGCACAACGCGCGGGAGGCCGGATCGACGCAGGGCGGGACCGCGAAATGTCGAGGTTTCCCTCAGGCCCGCGGATCCTCGCCCCCGTGCGCGGCCCAGAGTGCGGCGTCGAGGTCGGCGAACAGGTCGCCCGGATCCTCGAGGCCGGTCGAGAGGCGCAGCAGGTCCGGCGGGCAGGGCGAGCCCGGCCCCTCCACGGAGGCGCGGTGCTCGACGAGGCTCTCGACGCCGCCGAGCGAGGTCGCCCGCTTCCACAGGCGCACCCGCGCCGCGGTGCCGACGGCTGCCGCCTCGCCGCCCCGCACCCGGATCGACAGCATGTAGCCGAAGCCGCCCTCCATCTGGCGCGCCGCCACCGCGTGGCCGGGATCGTCGGGCAGGCCGGGATAGAGGACCGAAGCCACGAAGGCGTGGCGGCGCAGGCGCTGCGCGAGATCGAGCGCGCTCGCGGCCTGGGCGGCGGCCCGCAGCGGCAGGGTGCGCAGCGAGCGCATCAGCAGGTAGGCCTCGAAGGGCCCGAGGATCGCGCCGCCGTTCGCCCGGATCGCACCGATCCGCTCCCAGAACGCGTCGGCGCGGCCCGCGGCGAGGACGCCCGCCACCACGTCCGAGTGGCCGTTGAGGATCTTGGTGGCCGAGTGCATCACGATGTCGGCCCCGAGCGTCAGGGGCCGCGTGTGGATCGGCGAGGCGGCCGTGGAATCGACCGCGAGCCGCGCCCCGGCGGCGTGCGCGATGTCGGCGGCGCCGGCGATGTCGGTGATGGTCCAGAGCGGGTTGCCCGGCGTCTCGATCCAGACGAGCTTGGTCCGTCCGGGGCGCATGGCGGCGCGCAGGGCGTCGAGATCGTCCGTGTCGACGAAATCGACCGTGAGCGTGCGCCGCGGCGCCTCCTCCCGCAGCCAGCGGCGCAGGGCCCAGTACATCACCCGCGGCGCCACCGCGTGGTCGCCGGGCTCCAGCGCCGTGAACACGGCGGTCGCGGCCGCCATGCCCGAACCGAACAGGAGGGCGCCGGCCTCCGCGCCCTCCAGCATCGCGATCACCGACTCGGCCTCGCGCACCGTCGCGTTGTCGGGCCGGGCGTAGGAGAAGCCGGAGCTGTAGGCGTTGTCCGGGTCGCGGATGAAGGTCGTGGAGACGTGGAGGGGCGCCACCACGGCCCGCGTCACGGGGTCGATCCGCCCCATCGCCTGGGCGGCGAGGCTGCGGCGCGACGGCCCGGGCGCCCGGCTCGGGCCGGCCTCCGTCCCGGTCTCGTCCTGCGGCGGGATGATGGAGGACATCGCGATCTCCTGCGGCGCGGGCCGCACTTGCTTTCGGGCGGATATTGCCGCCTGACACGAAGTGGCGCGGCCCCGCAACCCGGCGGGGCGGCTCCACCGACCCGAGGAGCACGCATGCCCGCGGCCACGCACGTTCCGGACGCGCCCGCCCTGTCGCCCTGGCTGCGGCTCGCCGCGGCGATCCTGCCCGTCATCGCCACCGCCCTGATCGGCTCGGCCGCCACGCAGGAGAACATCCCGACCTGGTACGCGGGCCTGAACAAGCCGAGCTTCAACCCGCCGAACTGGGTGTTCCCGGCGGCCTGGACGATCCTCTACTCCATGATCGCCCTCTCCCTCTGGCGGCTTCTCGGCGCGATGCCGCGCACCGGCCCCTCGCGCCGGGGCTGGTGGCTCGCGCTCGCCGCCTTCCTCGTGCAGCTCGCCCTGAACGCCGCCTGGAGCCCGGTCTTCTTCGCGGAGCACGCCATCGGCGCGGCCCTCGTCGTGGTGGTGATGATGCTCGTGATGGTGCTGTGGACGATCCGCCTGTCCTGGCGGTTCGACAGGCTCGCCTCGTGGCTGCTCGTGCCCTACGCCGCCTGGGTCGCCTTCGCGACGGTGCTCAACGCGGCGATCCTGCGCCTCAACTGAGAGTCGCAGTAAACGAAGGGTTTTCACGTGAGACAGGCATGCGGCGCCGGGAGCGCGCGGGCCTGACGTCACGCCGGTTGGAGGCCGCGCTCCGAGCCGCTACACGGTCCCTCCGACGCGAGGGAGGGACCGCATGACCAGCATCACGCAGCGCATCGCCGCGGAACTCGGGGTCGGCGAGGGGCAGGTCAGGGCGGCGGTCGAGCTGCTCGACGGCGGCGCCACGGTCCCCTTCATCGCCCGCTACCGCAAGGAGGCGACGGGCGCCCTCGACGACGCGCAGCTGCGCGGCCTGGAGGAGCGTCTCGGCTACCTGCGGGAGCTCGAGGCCCGCCGGACCGCGATCCTCGACAGCGTGCGCGAGCAGGGCAAGCTCGACGCAGGGCTCGAGGCCCGCATCCGCCAAGCCGACACCAAGGCGCGGCTCGAGGATCTCTACCTGCCCTTCCGGCAGAAGCGGCGCACCAAGGCGCAGACCGCCCGCGAGGCCGGGCTCGGGCCGCTCGCCGAGACGCTGCTCGCCCGGCCCGAGCAGGCGCCGGAGGCCGCCGCCCGACCCTTCGTCGATGCGGGCAAGGGCGTCGCAGACGCCGAGGCCGCCCTGGAGGGGGCGCGCGCCATCCTGATCGAGCGCTTCAGCGAGGACGCGGAGCTCGTCGGCTCGCTGCGTGAGACCACGTGGCAGCGCGGCCGGCTCGGTGCCGCAGTCCGCAAGGGCAAGGAGGCGGCAGGCGAGAAGTTTGCCGACTATTTCGATTTCTCGGAGGCGCTGACGAAGCTGCCCTCGCACCGCATCCTCGCCCTGTTCCGCGGCGAGAAGGAGGAGGTGCTCGACCTCGCGATCGGCGACGCGCCGGGGGACGCGCCGGCCCCGAACCAGCCGGGCTGGCAGGAGCTGCGCATCGCCAAGGCCTTCGGCATCGCCGAGCGGGGCCGGCCGGGCGACCGCTTCCTCGCCGAGACCGTGCGGCGCGCGTGGCGCACCAAGCTGAAGCCCGCCCTCGACACCGACCTGCGCGCCCGGCTCTGGGCGGTGGCCGAGGCGGGGGCCGTGAAGGTCTTCGCGGGCAACCTGCGCGACCTGCTCCTCGCCGCGCCCGCCGGCCCGCGCCCGACGCTCGGGCTCGACCCCGGCTATCGCACCGGCGTGAAGGTCGCGGTGGTGGACGCCACCGGCAAGGTCGTGGCCACCGACACGATCTACCCGCACGAGCCGCGGCGCGACTGGAACGGCGCCCTCGTCTCCCTGGCCAGGCTCTGCCGGACGCACCGGGTGGAGCTGATCGCCATCGGCAACGGCACCGCCTCGCGCGAGACCGACCGTCTGGCGGCCGAGCTCGTCGCCAAGCAGCCGGACCTGCGGCTGACCAAGGTGATGGTCTCGGAGGCGGGCGCCTCGGTCTACTCGGCGAGCGCCTACGCCTCGGCGGAGCTGCCCGGCCTCGACGTGACGCTGCGCGGCGCCGTCTCGATCGCCCGACGCCTGCAGGACCCGCTGGCCGAGCTCGTGAAGATCGAGCCCCGCGCCATCGGCGTCGGGCAGTACCAGCACGACCTCGCGGAGGGGAAGCTCGCCCGCTCCCTCGACGCGGTGGTGGAGGATTGCGTGAACGGCGTCGGCGTCGACGTCAACACGGCCTCGCCGCCGCTCCTCGCCCGGGTCTCGGGGCTCACCGAGCGGGTCGCCGGCAACATCGTGGTCCACCGGGACGCGAACGGCCCCTTCCGCAGCCGCTCGGGCCTGAAGAAGGTGGCGGGCCTCGGCCCCAAAGCCTACGAGCTCGCCGCCGGCTTCCTGCGCATCCGCGGGGGCGACGACCCCCTCGACGCCTCCGGCGTGCACCCGGAAGCCTATCCGGTGGTGCGCAAGATCCTCTCCGCCACGGGCCAGCCGATCGAGGCCCTGATCGGCAACGGCGCCCTGTTGCGCGGCCTCGACCCCAAGCGTTTCACCGACGCGAGCTTCGGCCTGCCGACCGTGACCGATATCCTGGCCGAGCTGGAGAAGCCCGGCCGCGACCCCCGCCCCGCCTTCCGCACCGCCACCTTCCAGGAGGGCGTCGAGACGATCCGGGACCTGAAGCCCGGCCTGCGGCTCGAAGGGGTGGTGACGAACGTCGCCGCCTTCGGCGCCTTCGTGGATATCGGCGTCCACCAGGACGGGCTCGTCCACATCTCGATGCTGGCCGACCGCTTCGTGAAGGACCCGCGCGAGGTGGTCAAACCCGGCGACGTGGTGCAGGTGCGCGTCCTCGAGGTCGACGTCGCGCGCAAGCGCATCGCGCTGTCGATGCGCTCGGATGACGGCGCGGCGCGCCCGGGAAGGCGGGAAGAGGGGCGGCGAGAGGAGCGGCCGGCGGGCGGCCAACCGCCCGCATCCCGGGCCGGCGGACCGAGCCCGCAGGCCCGGCCGGAGCCGGAAGGCGCCCTCGCCGAGGCGCTGCGGCGCGCGGCGGCGGGGAACCGGGGCTCCGGGGGACGCGACCGTTAGGGGCTGCGGCGCGCGGTCGTTCGCCCCGAAACCGGCCGAGCGGGAATGGTCTCACATCCGCGTCTCCGGCCCCGGCTCCTCCTCGCCCGCCGGCCTGTCGTCGTCGCGGGCGCGGTGAAGGAGGAAGATCGAGATCACCATGGTCAGGATCAGGACGGCCAGCACGCCGAGCTCGATCATCGAGGCGCGGAACAGCGCCTCCTTCTCCGCCGACCATTCCTTGGCGTGCATGATCTCCGAGGATTGGAGCGTGATGACGAGGACGCGCCGGATCGAGGCGATCAGCCCGACGATCAGGAAGGGCTCGCAGGTGAGCTTGCCCGAGCGCATCGACACCCGCACCGTGTGCAGGATCTCGACCAGCATCAGCAGGAAGAGCAGCCGGTCGACCACTTCGAGGAGTTGCGGCGCGCCGCCCAGCGCGTGCATCGCGTGCCAGGTGAGGCCCGTCGCGTCGACCAGGGCGAGGATCGCGGTGACCGCGAGCAGGAGGCCGAGCACGGCGTAGATCGCGTGCTCGGTGTGCAGGAAGACGAAGGCGGAGACCCGCGTCAGGCGGCCCTCGTGCTGCGGAGCTTCGGCCATCGCCCGTCCTCCCCGGTCAGCGACCATCAGGAGGGAGATAGCGCGCCGCGCCGCCCGGCGACGGGGGCAGCGCGACGCGGCCGATCAATTCTCGCGTGATCGGGCAGGCCGGCCGGAACCGTCAGTGGAACAGGTGGAGGGCGTGCGGCGCGAAGTAGCCGAAGCCGAGGAGGGCAGCGCCCACGAGCCCGAGCAGACCGCCCGCGAAGACGAGCGCGACCACGCCCGTGATCACCTCCGCCGAGGCCAGCACGATGCCGATCTGGAAGGCCGCCGAGGCCAGCTCGTAATGGTGGTAGCGCTCGAGCGCGAGGTCGCGCTTCTCCTGCGCGGCCTGCGCCTTGGCCGACAGCTCCTTGCGGCCCTCGCCCGTGGCGGGCTCCGATTCCCAGCGGGCGAGCGTCTTCGCCCACTCGGCGCGCTTGGCCTGCACGGCCTCGGCATTGGTGCCGGGCGGCAGCAGCGCCACCATCTCGTCGACGGTCTTCACCGTGGTGCTGCGGATGGTGCGGGCCTGGAAATAGGCCCAGAGGTTCGACGCCTCGATGTTGGCGCCGAGCGCGTCCGTCTGCGCGGCCTTGCCCAGCGTCTCGCTGAAGGCGAGGAACAGCGCCAGGACCGAGATGAGCAGCGCGACGCGCTTGTTGGACCCCTCGACCGCCCCGTGACCACCCGACATGCTCTGAGCCCCCGTTGATTCGTCGGGGCGGAGTCACAGCCTATCCGGGGCCCGGAGGCAATGCGGCAGAGCTCGCGGCCGGGCGCGGGCAACGCTTTCTGGAGATCGGACCGATGCGGCTGCAGATTCTCGGGTGCGGGGACGCCTTCGGCTCGGGCGGGCGCTTCAACACCTGCTTCCACGTGAGCCCGGAGGGGAGCGGCGGGAGATCCGCCTTCCTGATCGATTGCGGCGCCTCGAGCCTCATCGCCATGCGCCGCTTCGGCGTCGACCCGAACGGGATCGACGCGGTGTTCCTGACCCATCTCCACGGCGACCATTTCGGCGGCCTGCCCTGGCTGATCCTCGACGCTCAGCTCGTGAGCCGGCGCACGAAGCCGCTCGTGATCGCCGGCCCGCGCGGCACGGGCGCGCGGCTCGCCGCCGCGATGGAGGCGCTGTTTCCGGGCTCCGGCACGGCGCAGCGCGCCTTCCCGGTGGAGATCGTCGAGATCGCGGCGGGCCTGCGTTCCGAGGTCGTCGGTGCCGGCGTGACGCCGTTCTCCATGAGCCACCCGTCCGGCGCGCCCTCGCTCGGCCTGCGGATCGAGGCCGGCGGCCGGACCGTGAGCTACACCGGCGACACCGAGTGGGTGGAGGATCTGATCCCGCTCGGGCGCGAGGCCGACCTGATGATCGCGGAGGGCTACACGGTGGAGCGGCCGGTCAAGTTTCACCTGAACTGGGCGACGCTCGCCGCGCGCCTGCCCGAGATCCGGCCGAAGCGCCTCGTGCTCACGCACATGAGCCCGGAGATGATCGCGCACGACCCCGCCGGCCGCTACGTGGCGGCCGAGGACGGGATGGTGCTGGAGATCTGAGCCCTACTCCGCCGCCTCGACGAAGACGGTGCCGGCCCGCGGCAGGTCGAGGGTGTCCCAGGTCTCGGCCAGCGCCGCGGTGAGGCGGGCGATGCTCGCCTCGTCGTGGAAGGGCGAGGGGGTGATGCGCAGGCGCTCGGTGCCGCGCGGCACGGTCGGGTAGTTGATCGGCTGGATGTAGATGGCGTGCCGCTCCAGGAGGTGGTCGGCCGCCGCCTTGCACAGCTCGGCGTCGCCCACCATCACGGGCACGATGTGCGTCTCGGTATGCAGCACGGGCAGGCCGGCGGCCTCCAGCGCCGCCTTGGTGCGGGCGGCCTGGCGCTGGTGCGCCGCGCGCTCGGTCTGCGAGCGCTTCAGGTAGCGCACGGAGGCGCGCGCCGCCGCGGCGATGGCCGGCGGCAGGGCGGTGGTGAAGATGAAGCCCGCCGCGTGGCTGCGCACGGCGTCGCAGACCAGGCTCGAGCCCGTGATGTAGCCGCCGACGCAGCCGAAGCCCTTGGCGAGCGTGCCCTCGATCACGTCGACCCGGTGCATCACGCCGTCGCGCTCGGCGATGCCGGCGCCGCGCTCGCCGTAGAGGCCCACGGCGTGCACCTCGTCGAGGTAGGTCATGGCGCCGTAGCGGTCGGCGAGGTCGCAGATCTTCCCGATCGGCGCGACGTCGCCGTCCATCGAGTAGACGCTCTCGAAGACGATCAGCTTGGGCCGGTCGCCGGCCGCGATCAGCAGTTCCTCAAGATGCGCGAGGTCGTTGTGACGGAAGACGCGCTTCTCGCATCCCGAGTGGCGCACGCCCTCGATCATCGAGTTGTGGTTGTAGGCGTCCGACAGGATCAGGCAGTTCGGGATGAGCTTGGCGATCGTCGAGATGCCGGCCTGGTTCGAGACGTAGCCCGAGGTGAAGACGAGGCCCGCCTCCTTGCCGTGGAGGTCGGCGAGCTCGCGCTCGAGGTCGACCAGCGGCGAGGTGTTGCCCGCGATGTTGCGGGTGCCGCCCGCGCCGACGCCGCAGCGCTCGGCCGTGCGCGTCATGGCGCCCACCACCTCGGGGTGCTGGCCCATGCCGAGGTAGTCGTTCGAGCACCAGACCGTGATCTCGCGGACCGAGCCGTCGGGCTTGCGCCAGTTCGCGGTGGGGAAGCGGCCGGCGATGCGCTCGATGTCGGCGAAGACGCGGTAGCGGCGCTCGCCGTGGAGCCGGTCGAGCGCGGCGCGGAAATGGCCCTCGTAATCGGTCCTGCTGCCTGGCGCGGGGGTCGTGGCGGTGAGCGTCGTGTGCGCGGGCATCCGGTTCAAAGGCTCGTCCTTCGCGTGGCTGACCGGGTTCCGCACGGCTGGTCCCATCGGCTGGTCCCAAGGCGGCCCGGGGCGGTATCGTCGAGGAGGGCCCGCTCGTCCGAGCCCGCGGCGCGGGCGACCTTGGGATTCAAGGCCCAGCCCGATCTCGCATCAGGGTGAGGGTGTTTCCTTAAGCGACCGTCTTGGAGGGCGGCGTCTCGCAGAGGAAGATACAGGCGGATTTGGAATCGGTTCAAGGTGCCTTCCGGCATCCCTGCTTTGCACCTTTCGGCAGGGTGGGGCAAAGGGCGGCGCGGCTCTGGCGACGATGGGTCGCGTCCGTCGTCCGATGATGGGCCGGTTCGACGCGGCTTCGGGATCGACGGCATGAACACGCGAAACGACAGCGAGCGGACCGAGCGCCTCAAGGCGGCGCTCCGGGACAACCTGCGGCGCCGCAAGGCGCAGGGGCGCGGTCGGGCTGAGACGCAGGCGGGGGCCGAAGGGACCGGCCCGAGCGGCCGGCGGGACGCGGGGACGGAGCCGGGCGAGCGCTCCTGAGCGGCCGCGCGGAACGAACGAACCCGTCCCGATTCCGCCAAAACTCGCCTATACGTGGCCGTAACGCACGGGGCGCGCCGGAGAGCGGGCGCCCTTCTCAGGGGAATGAGCGGCGCACGTGACGGAGCCCGAGGACGGGCCGCGGGCGCGCGAGAGGACTGGAATGGACCGCATCCACATCACCGGCGGCACGCCGCTCAACGGCGTGATCCCGATTTCCGGCGCCAAGAACGCGGCCCTGCCCCTGATGATCGCGAGCCTGCTCACGGGCGAGACGCTGGAGCTCGTCAACGTGCCGCGGCTCGCCGACATCGCCTCGCTCTCGCGCATCCTCGGGAACCACGGCGTCGACCACATGGTGGTGGGCAAGCGGCCGGGCCAGACCGCCGAGACCGGCCAGACCGTCCGGCTCACCGCCTCGAACGTCATCGACACCACGGCGCCCTACGAGCTCGTCTCGACCATGCGGGCGAGCTTCTGGGTGGTGGCGCCGCTCCTCGCCCGCTTCGGCGAGGCCAAGGTCTCGCTGCCGGGCGGCTGCGCCATCGGCACGCGGCCGGTCGACCTGCTGATCATGGCCCTGGAGAAGCTCGGCGCGCAGATCGAGATCGACGGCGGCTACGTCGTCGCCAAGACGAAGAACGGCCTGCGCGGCGGCGAGATCCGCTTCCCCAAGGTGACGGTGGGGGGCACCCACGTCGCGCTGATGGCCGCGGCGCTGGCCTACGGCACCACGGTGATCGAGAACGCCGCCCGCGAGCCCGAGGTCGTCGACCTCGCCGAGTGCCTGATCAAGATGGGTGCCCGGATCGAGGGCGCGGGCACGCCGCGCATCGTGGTCGAGGGCGTCTCGCGCCTGCACGGTGCCCGCCACGAGGTGCTGCCCGACCGGATCGAGACCGGCACCTACGCCATGGCGGTGGCGATGGCGGGCGGCGACGTGACGCTGGAGGACACCCGGGCGGACCTCCTGCACTCGGCCCTCGACGTGCTCGCGACGACGGGCACGGAGGTGACCTCGACCGAGTCGGGCATCCGCATCCGGCGCAACGGCGCGGGGATCGCCGCGGTCGACGTGACGACGGACCCCTTCCCCGGCTTCCCCACCGACCTGCAGGCGCAGTTCATGGCCCTGATGACGCTGGCCAAGGGGCGCTCGCACATCCGCGAGACGATCTTCGAGAACCGCTTCATGCACGTGCAGGAGCTGGCCCGCCTCGGCGCCAAGATCCGGCTCGAGGGCGACCTTGCCGTCGTCGAGGGCGTGGAGCGCCTCAAGGGCGCGCCGGTGATGGCGACGGATCTGCGCGCCTCCGTCTCCCTCGTGATCGCGGGCCTCGCCGCCGAGGGCGAGACGCAGATCAACCGGGTCTACCACCTCGACCGCGGCTTCGAGGCGCTGGAAGCCAAGCTCGGGCGCTGCGGCGCCGAGATCCGGCGCGTGCGGGCCTGAGGGCCCGCGGCGGTTGCCGGACGGGGAACGCGCCGCTACCTACCGGCCGAACCTCGTCCCCCGCGCGGGCCCCTCGCGCCGAGAAGCACAGCCGCATCATGGAGCTCCTGAAGCTCGCCGCCCTCGATCCCGAGGATCTCACCGTCATCTCGGCCCACCTGCAGGACGCGGTCCTGCGGGCGGGCGACCTGACCTACCTGGCCGCCGAGCACCGGTTCGTCCTGGCGGTGCGCCGCTTCGACTGGTCGGCGCCGGCGGGCGAGCCGCCGCGCCGCCGCCTCGCGGGCGTGCATTTCGAGCGGGTGCTCGGCGTGCGCACCCGCGGCCTCCGGCCGGGGCAGGCTCCGGACACGGTGCTGAGCCTCCTCGCCGTCACCTTCGAGCCGAGTGACGCCCCCTCCGGCTGCGTCACCCTGGTCTTCGCGGGCGGCGCCGCCATCCGCCTCGACGTCGAGTGCGTCGAGGTGCGGCTGAAGGACCTCGGGCCGGTCTGGGAGGCGGAAGCGCGGCCGGCCCACGACCCCGACGGCGTTCGCGCCCTCGACGCGCCCGCGCCCTGAGGCGCGCCCCGACCCCCCCGACAGAACGGCCGCACGCCCGATGATCCGCCTCGACAGCACGCATCCCGATTTCGCGCAGGACTTCGCGCGGCTCCTCACCGTCAAGCGCGAGATCTCGGAGGACGTCGACGAGACCGTGCGCGGCATCATCGCGGGCGTGATCGCCGGGGGCGATTCGGCACTCGTCGACTACACCTGCCGCTTCGACCGGCTCGGCGCGGACTTCTCCGCCGACCGCCTCGCGGTGACGCGGGCCGAGGTCGACGCGGCCCTCGACGCCTGCCCGCGGGAGGCCCTCGACGCCCTGACGCTCGCCGCCGAGCGGATCGAGACCTTCCACCGGGCCCAGGTGCCGGGCGACCACCTCGCCACCGACGCCCTCGGCGTCACCGCGGGCTGGCGCTGGACATCCCTCGAATCGGTCGGCCTCTACGTGCCGGGCGGCACCGCGAGCTATCCCTCCTCGGTGCTGATGAACGCCGTGCCCGCCCGCGTCGCCGGGGTGCCGCGCCTCGTCATGGTGGTGCCGACCCCGGACGGGCAGCTCAACCCCCTGGTGCTCGCCGCCGCCCGCATCTCGGGCGTCGACGAGATCTACCGCGTCGGCGGCGCGCAGGCGGTCGCGGCGCTCGCCTACGGCACCGAGACGATCGCGCCGGTGGCCAAGATCGTCGGCCCCGGCAACGCCTGGGTGGCCGCGGCCAAGCGGCGGGTGTTCGGGCAGGTCGGCATCGACATGATCGCCGGCCCCTCGGAGGTGCTGATCCTGGCGGACGGCCACGCCAACCCGGACTGGATCGCCGCCGACCTCCTCGCGCAGGCCGAGCACGACACCGCCGCCCAGGCGATCCTGATCACCGACAGCGCCGAGTTCGCCGCGGCCGCGGAAGGCGCGGTGGAGCGGGCGCTGGCGACCCTGCCGCGGGCCGAGATCGCCCGGGCGAGCTGGCGCGACTACGGAGCGATCATCCGCGTGCGCGACTTCGACGAGGCAGTGCCCCTCGTCGACCGGCTGGCGCCGGAGCACCTGGAGATCGAGACCGCGGACGCCGAGGCGCTCGCCGCCAAGGTGCGCAATGCGGGCGCGATCTTCCTCGGCTCGCACACGCCGGAGGCGATCGGCGACTATGTCGGCGGCCCGAACCACGTGCTGCCCACCGCCCGCTCGGCCCGGTTCTCCTCCGGCCTCGGCGTGCTCGACTTCATGAAGCGCACCACCATCCTGCGCTGCGACGCCGAGGCGCTGCGGGCGATCGGGCCGGCCGCCGTCGCGCTCGGCCGATCCGAGGGGCTGGAGGGCCACGCCCGCTCCGTCGCGATCCGCCTGAACCTGTGATACCAGCGAGCGCGAGCACCGTGACGACGGGATGATCGACGTCCGGGCGAGGTCCTGGGCCGTCGGGACGACGACCGGCGCGGAGGGGGGAAGCGTCCGCATGGCCAGCGAAGCGAAGGGGGCGAACCGGCTGACGGCCGTCAAACTCTGCGAGGATTCGATCGGCCGGGGCAATCCCGACCAGGAGCACGAGCGCGCCATCGCGATCTTCGACATCCTGGAGGACAACCACTTCGCGATTCCCGGCCGCGAGGGGCCCTACGCGCTCAAACTCGGCCTCGTCGAGAACAAGCTCTCCTTCGCCATCTCGACGCCCGCGGGCGAGCCCGTGATCACCCACCTGCTCTCGCTGACGCCGTTCCGGCGCGTGATCCGCGACTACGAGATGATCTGCGAGAGCTACTACAACGCGATCCGCACCGCCTCGCCGACCCAGATCGAGGCGATCGACATGGGCCGCCGCGGGCTGCACAACGAGGCCTCGGAGACTCTGAAGCAGCGCCTCGAGGGCAAGGTCGAGCTCGACCACGACACGGCGCGCCGCCTCTTCACCCTCATCTTCGCCCTGCACTGGAAGGGCTGAGCCGCGTGACGACGCCGGAGCCCCGGCACGATCCGCGCGCCGCCCGGACCTGAGGCCGCGCCCGCGATGGACGGGATCGGCCCGAAGAAGAAACGGGTGCAGTCCGCCCTGTTCATGTGCAACTACAACGCCGTGCGCTCGCTCGCGGCGGAGGCGATCGCGCGCCACTACTTCGGCAAGTCGGTCTACATCCAGTCGGCGGGCGTGCGCTCGGGCGAGCCGGCCGACCCCTTCATGATCGCCGCCCTCGACGAGATCGGCATCGACGCCGCGCGCCACAGGCCGCGCACCCTCGCGCAGCTCGAGGAGTGGGAGGGGCTGAACTTCGACCTCATCGTCACCCTCGCACCCGAGGCCCACCACGCGGCGCTGGAGCTGACCCGGACGCTCGCGGCGGACGTGGAGTACTGGCCGACGCCAGACCCGACCATCCTGCAGGAGGGCAGCCGCGAGCAGCGCCTCGACGGCTACCGGGACGTGCGCGACGGCCTGATCTTCCGCATCAAGAGCCGGCTGAAGGGCTGATCCGGCGCAAGGACGTCACGGGCCCGTAGCTGTTCTCCCGGATGCGCGCGACGGCGGCCGCGAGGGGCTCCACCGCCACGGCCATGTGGTGCCCGTTGGCGTGGATCAGCCGCCCGGCGTCGAGCATCATCCCGACATGGCCGCGCCAGAACACGAGGTCGCCCCGCCGCAGGCCCCCGAGATCGTCGAGGGGAAGGGGCTGGCCGAGGGCGCGCTCCTGCTGGTCGGTGTCGCGCGGGCAGGCGAGGCCGGCGAGTTCCAGCGCGAGCTGCACGAGGCCCGAGCAGTCGAGGCCGAGGCTGGTGCGGCCGCCCCAGAGATAGGGCGTGCCGACGAGCCGCTCGGCGGTTCCGGCGGCGTCGGGCTCCCGCCAGCCGACCGGCTCGCAATGGGGCGCGAAGACGAAACTTCCGTCCGCGAGCCGCAGGTAGTCGCCCTCCCGCCCCTCCGCCGCCAGGGCGGAGCCGAGGCCGAGATGGCCGCGGTTCGGCCGTTTCAGGTCGGGCGCCGGGTAGAGGAAGGTGCGCAGCGCCCGTACCCGGTGGGTCGGCGCTGGCTCCGCCGCGCCGACCGCCTCCGCCGGCAGGTAGCCGACGTAGCCGTCATGGGCGAGCTGGACGTAGGCGAAGCCGTCCTTGACCTCGTACACGCTCACCGCGTCGCCCATCACCGCCTCGGTGTCGATGCCGGAATTTAGGCGCGGTGTCCGCCGCAGCGGCGCCGAGGGCACGCGCACGCGCCCGGGCGCGCCCGCCACGAAGCGCTCGGCCTCCACGAGGCCCTCGAGCGCGATGTCGGCGAGGTCGGGCCGGGCCGGGGTCAGGCGCGGGTCGCGGGCGGGGTGCGTCATGGCCCTAGCCGTATCCCGCCGCGGCCGCGATCCGCAACAGGCGCGGCGGCCGGGCCGCGGCCTCGCGCCGCAGGTGCGGCTCCGCGGCGCCGGACCCTAACCTATGCGCTGGCGAATCCGGCAGGCTGGAACGCATCCTGCTAGGGCTTCGGCCGCTGCACTGCACGGGCGATAGGATCGCGTTCTGATGCGGTGCACAAATCGCCGCGATGGACTATGTTCGTGCGGGTGACGAGTGTGAGCCGAGCCGTGAAGAAGACCCCGAAATCCCAGGCCGACCTTCCGCCGATCCGCGTGCGCCGGGAGCCGCCGACGATCGCCGAGGCGGTCTCGGCCGCGCAGGATCTCGCCGACGACGTGGATCAGCAGGTGGAGATCGCCGCCGGCCTGATCGGCCTGCCGCCGGACGAGGTACGCCCGCACGTGCTCTCCGCCGAGCGCAAGCCGGAGCCCCGGTTCGAGCGCGCGCCGGAGCGCGTGCTAAGCGC
Organism: Methylobacterium oxalidis; assembly: GCF_007992195.1. Classification (GTDB taxonomy): domain Bacteria; phylum Pseudomonadota; class Alphaproteobacteria; order Rhizobiales; family Beijerinckiaceae; genus Methylobacterium; species Methylobacterium oxalidis. The sequence goes on from NZ_BJZU01000012.1 coordinate 18,383, forward strand.
GGGCACCCCCTCCCGCGCGCCGCGCACCGTCATCGTGGAGCGCCGCACCCGGGCTCCCGTGGTGGTGGAGCGGCGCGGCCGCCCGCCCTTCGACGGGCGGCGCTGAGGCGCCCGACCCGGGTCGAGGCGCTACCAGGCGAGCGTCTCGCCCCGGTAGTCGAGATAGGCGATGCCCTTGCGGCCGAGCCGGCCCTCGATCACCGAGACCAGGCCGGCGACGCTGGTCGCCACGTCGATATCGGCCTCCGCCCCGCCCATCTCGGTGCGGACCCAGCCCGGATGCAGCACGAGGACGCCGAAGCCCGCGTCGCGGTGGCGGATCTCGAAGCTGCGTGCGTAGGTGTTGAGCGCCGCCTTGCTCGCCCGGTAGGTCTCCCAGCCGCCGTCCTCGTTGAGGGAGACGCTGCCGAGGACCGAGCTCATCAGGGCGAGCGTACCGCCCGGGCGCAGCGCGTCCGCGAAGGCGTCCGCGAAGCGGATCGGGCTGACGGCGTTCGTCAGATAGACCTGGGCGGCGACCTCCCGCGTCACGGCGTGGAGCGGCTCGTGGGCCTGGGTGGCCACGCCTGCCACCACGAAGACCAAGTCGAAAATCTCGCCGCCGAGCCGCTCGCGGAGCGAGGCCACGGCCGCGTCGTCGTCGATGTCGACGGTCTCCACGCGGACGCCGTCGGCGGCGAGCGCGGCGAGCCCCGGGGACGGCGAGCGCTGCGTCGCCGTCACCTGCCAGCCGCGCCGGGCGAGGGCCTCCGCGAGGCCGAGGCCGAGGCCGCGCGAGGCCCCGACGATGAGCGTGCTCTTCCGGTTCTCGGGCATGGTGTGGATCTCCTCAGGGGCCTGATGCCGCGCGGTGCGGCCCGATGGCGATGCAGGTGGAGCGCGCGCCGCCGCCGGGAAGCCGGGAACGCGCACTCGTCGCCGAAACCGCGCTCAGTCCGCTGTCTGCACCGTCCAGGTGGCGTGGCGGATGCCGGGCGCGCGGGCGAGTCCCGCCGTGACCGCGTCGAGCTCGTCCGCCTCCACCGCTGTGGCGACGAGCGTCGCCACCACCTCGACGGCGTCCTCGCCGCGCTCCACCACCTCGATGCCGCCGACCGGGTAGCTCGCCGCCTCCAGCCGCTCCACGAGGAGGTCGCGGGCGGGGCCCGCCTCCTCGGGCGCCGTCGTCACCTGGACCTCGTAGGTCGCCTCCGTGGCGCTCTCGTCGATGGGGGCCCGGTTGATGGCGTTGACGAGGGGGCGCAGCAGCGTGTTGCCGGCGAGCACCGCGACGGTGACGAACAGGGCCTCCAGCGGCAGGTCGGCCCCGGCGAAGGCGCCGACCGCGGCGGAGCACCAGAGGGTCGCGGCCGTGTTGAGGCCGCGCACGTTCATGCCCTCCTTCATGATCACGCCCGCGCCGAGGAAGCCGACGCCCGAGATCACGTAGGCCACCGTGCGGGTGCCGCCCGGCGCCCCTTCGAGCCGCATGCCGAGATCGACGAAGGCGGCGGCGCCCAGCGCCACGAGCACGTTGGTGCGCAGGCCCGCCGTGCGCTGGCGGTACTGGCGCTCCGCCCCGATCAGGGTGCCGAGCACGAAGGCGACGATCAGGCTGACCGCGGAGTTGAGGGATTCCGGGAACGGCCCGGCCAGGAGCGTCATCATCCAGCCTCCATGTCGGCGCCGGATGACGGAACCGTGACAGCCGCGGGATCGGCCGCCGCCCTCGGGCAAATTGACCGGGCCGCGCCAATCGATTGCGCGCGGGATTGACGCCCGCCCCGCCCTGCGGGCACACCCTTCGGATGTCTACGGGCCGCCCAAGAGCCCGTCGGGAGACGTGCAAGGAGATGTGTCGGATGCAGGTTCCGGTCCCTGCCGCGGGCGCGCGCTCATGAGCGGCGCCACTCTGGCCGAGCGCCCCGCCGCCCGGGACGCGGCCCCGGTCGCCGCCGACGAGGCCCTGCGCGCCCGCATCCTCGCCCTGCGCGACGGGCTGGAGCACGGCCTGATCGGCTGCACGGGCCTCGTGGAGCGCCTGCTGATCGGGCTCCTCACCGGCGGCCACCTGCTGATCGAGGGCGCGCCGGGCCTCGCCAAGACGCGCGCGGTCAAGCGCCTGTCGGACGGGCTCGACGGCTCCTTCGCCCGCGTCCAGTGCACGCCGGACCTGATGCCGGCCGACCTCACCGGCACCACCGTGTGGCGCCAGGACAGCGGCACCTTCGAGTTCCTGGCCGGCCCCCTGTTCCACTCGCTGATCCTCGTCGACGAGGTGAACCGCGCACCCCCCAAGGTGCAGTCGGCCCTCCTCGAGGCGATGGCGGAGGGGCAGATCACGGTGGCGGGCCACACCCACCCCCTGCCCGACCCCTTCATGGTGGTGGCGACCCAGAACCCGATCGAGCACGCGGGCACCTTCCCCCTGCCCGAGGCGCAGCTCGACCGTTTCCTGCTGCACGTCGTCGTGGACATGCCCGACGAGGCGTCCGAGCGGCGCATCCTCGACCTCGTCGAGGGCGAACTGAACCACCACGCCGAGGCGATGCCGGTGAAGCTGACCCTCGCGGAGGTGCGCGCGGCCCGCGAGGCGGCGCTCGGCGTCTACGTCTCGCCCGCCCTCAAGGACTACCTCGTGCGCCTCGTGGCCGGCACCCGCACGGACGCCGCCGCGCCGGACCTCAGGGCTTCGATCGAGCACCCCGCCTCCCCGCGCGGGACCCTGGCGCTGATGGTCGCCGGAAAGGCGCGCGCATACCTGCACGGGCGCGACCACGTCATTCCGGAGGACGTGGCCGACCTCGCCGTCGACGCCCTGAGCCACCGCATCGGCCTGACCTGGCGGGCCGCCGCCGAGGGCCAGACCGCGCGCGGCATCATCGAGGGGCTGGTCCGGCGCGTGCGGGCGCTCTGAGCGTGGCCGCGGCGCCGACCCTGGCGGGTGAGCCCGACGACCACCCGGGCGTGCGCCTCTCGGGGGAGACGCTGATGGGCCTGCGCCACCTCGCCCGCCGCGGCGTCTCGCCGGCGACGCGCACCCTCGCCGGGCTGCCCGGCGGCATCGTCACGCGGCGGCGCGGGCGCGGCTCCGAGCCCGACGACGTGCGCCTGTGGTCGGAGGGCGACGACATGCGCCACATCGACCGCAACGCCACCGCCCGCACCGGGACCCTGCACGTGCGCACCCACCACGACGAGCGCGACCGCGCCGTGGTGCTGCTGGCCGATTTCCGGCCCTCGATGCTGTTCGGCACCCGCCGGGCCCTCCGCTCTGTGGCGGCGGCCGAGGCGCTGGTGCTGCTCGGCTGGCGGATCGTCGGCGACGGCGGCCGCGTCGGCCTCGTGGTCGGCAGCGCGGGCGAGCCCGCCGCCGTTCGCCCGGCCGGCGGCGAGCGGGCGATGACCGCGGTGACGGGCGCGCTCGCCCTCGCCCATTCGCGCGCCCTCGCGGCGGAGGGGGACGATCCGCCCCTCGATCCCCTGCTGACGCTCGCCGCGAGCCTCCTGCCCTCGGGCGGCCACCTCGTCATCGCGAGCGCGCTCGACGCGCCGGGGCCCGATTTCGACCGGCTCCTGACGGTGCTGGCCGAGCGCCTCTCGATCCGCCTCCTGCTCGTCAGCGACGCCTTCGAGCGCGAGCGGCCCCCCGGCCACTATCCCTTCGCCACCGCGGACGGGCACCGCGGCACGATCCAGGGGGACCCGCGGGGCGCGGAGGCCCGCACCGACGAGCGCCTCGCCGCCTATGCCCGCCGCGGCATCGAGGGCCTGCGCCTCGACGTCGAGGCGGGCCCGGAGGTCTACGCCCCCCTGATGGAGCGCCTCGATGCGGTCCTGTGAGAGAGGCGCCCCGTGACCCAGGCCGCGACCTCCACCGACCTCGCGGCGAGCCTCGCGGACCTGCGCGGCCTGCACCTGCCCGCCAACGCGGCCGGAGCCGTCCAGGGCGAGGTCGTCGCCGCGATCATCCTCGGCTTCGTGGCCGCCCTCCTCGTCGGCGCCGTCCGCGCCTGGCGCACCCGCCGCCGCAGCACGGTGCGCCGCGCCGCCCTGCGCGAACTGCAGGCGGCGCGCGGGCTCGAGCCCGAGGCGCGGCTCGTGGCGCAGGCCCGGCTCCTGCGGCGCACCGCCCGCACGCTCGACGGGGACGCGGTGGCGGACCTGCGCGGGGCCGCGTGGGCGGCCCGTCTCGACCGCATCTTCGCAACCGACTTCTTCGGGCAGGGCGCCGGCCGCATCCTCGTCGAGGGGCTCTACGGCCGCCGCGCCGCCAGCCCGGACGTCGAGGCCATCGACGCCGAGATCACCCGGCTCCTCGCGCGGATCAGGGCCTGACCCCATGCCCGGCTGGCTCACCGCCCTCCTCTCCGGCTTCGACTTCGCGACTCCGCTGGCGCTGCTGCTCCTGCCGCTGCCGCTCGTCGCCGCCCGGCTGATGCCGGCCGAGGCGGCGGGCGGCAGCGGCGCCCTGCGCGTGCCGGCCTCGGTGGTGGCGCAGGCGCGGGCGGGCGCCGGCATCGCCGCGCGGGGCCGCACCCGGCTCGTGCTGATCGCACTCCTCTGGGCCGCCCTCGTGGCGGCGCTCGCCGGGCCCCGCCTCGTCCTCTCGGCCACTGCGCTGCCGGCCTCGGGCCGCGACATCGTCATCGCGATGGACCTGTCGGGCTCGATGGAGCGGCGCGACTTCGCCCTCGACGGGCAGACGGTGAGCCGGCTGGAGGCGGTCAAGCGCGTCGGCGCCGACTTCATCCGCCGTCGGGCCGGCGACCGGATCGGCCTCGTGATCTTCGCCAACGAATCCTACGTGGCCGCGAGTCCGAGCTTCGACACCGCCACCGTCGCCCACGCCCTGGAGGAGGCGACGATCGGCCTCGTCGGGCGCTCCACCGGTATCGGCGACGGGCTCGGCCTCGCCCTCAAGCGGCTCGCGCCGCAGGGCCCGGAAGGCGAGGCGGAGGGGCCGCGCACCGCAAAGGTCGCGATCCTGCTCTCGGACGGCACCAACAACGCCGGCCAGACCACCCCCCGCGACGTGGCCGAGCTCGCCCGCGACCTCGGCGTCAAGGTCTACACGATCGCCCTCGGCCCCCGCGACCTCGCCAACGCCGACGGCGAGCAGGACGTGGTCGACGCCGAGACCCTGCGCGACATGGCCACGATCAGCGGCGGCAAGGCGTTCCGCGTGAAGACCACGGACGACCTGATCGCCGTCGCGGACGCCATCGACACCCTCGAGGGCGGCCGCGCCAAGGCCCCGCCCCTGCCGCTGCGGCGCGACCTCTGGCCCTGGCCGGCGGCCCTCGCGCTCCTCTGCGCCGCCGCGCTCCTCGCGAGCCGGAGGGCGGCATGAGCCTCGTGGACCTCGCGATCCTCCGGCCCTGGTGGCTCGCCGCGATTCCCCTCGTGGCGCTGCTGGCCCTGCGCGCCGCGTGGCGCTCGGCGCCGCTCGGCGACTGGACCCGGGTGGTCGACCCGCCCCTGATGGCGGCGCTGGCCCGGCGCGGCGCCGTGCTCGGCGGCCGGCGGCAGGCGAACCTCGCGGCGGCGGTCGCGGCCGGGCTCATCGCCCTCGCTCTCACCGGCCCGGCGGTGGAGCGCGCCGACTCGGCCACGTTCCGCAACCTCGACGCCACCGTGATCGTGATCGACCTCTCCCGCTCCGTGGCGGAGGGCGGCGACCTCCGGGCGGTGCGGCAGGCGGCGCAGGGGGTGGCGGACGCCACCGGCACCCGCTCCGTCGCCGTGGTGGTCTACGCGGGCGACGCCTATCTGGCCGCCCCGCCCACGACGGACCGCGACAGCCTCGCCACCACCCTGTTCGCCCTCGACGCCGACACGGTGCCCGACCGGGGCAGCCACCCGGAGCGGGGCCTCGCGCTCGCCCGGCGGACCCTGGACGAGGCCGCGGTGGTGGCGGCCGACGTGGTGCTGGTCACGGACGGCGACGGCATCGGCGAGGCGGCCGCCCGCGAGGCGCGGGCGCTGCGCGCCAAGGGCTGGCGCCTGCACGGCCTGTTCGTGCCGGCCGGGAAGACCCTGCCGCCGGGCTCGCCGAAGCCGGACCGGGCCGCCCTCGACGCCCTCGTCGGCGCGGGCGGCGGCCTCGTGGCCGATGTCGGGACGCCGAACGCCGTCCTCGACGCGGTCGGCGCGAGCACCGCCCAGCATCTCGCCGCGGGCGGCTACACCGTCCTCGCCTATGCCGATCTCGGGCGCTGGCTGCTGCTGGCGGCGCTGCTGCCCGCCCTCCTCCTGTTCCGCAGAAGCGCCTGAGAGGGAGCGCCCGATGGCCGGATCCGCCCTCCCCCTTCGCCCCGCCCTCGCCGCGCTCCCGCGGGGCTGGCGGCGCCTCGCGCGGCTCGGCGGGCTGGCGCTCGCGGGGGCCGGCATCCTCGCCCTCGCCCTCGTCTCGGAGCCCCGCACCGGCTTCGGGCGCCTGCTGATGGGCGTCGGCCTGCCCGATCTCGCCGCCCGGGTGATCAGCGACCCGGCCTGGCGCGGGCCCGCCCTCTACGAGGCCCGCCGCTACGCGGAGGCCGCCCGGATCTTCCGCGACGGCGGCCGGCGCAACGCCTACAATCTCGGCAACGCGCTCGCCCGGCAGGGCGACCTCCCGGGCGCGATCGAGGCCTACGACGAGGCCCTGCGCTTCAACCCGCGCGACGCCGACGCGCAGGCGAACCGCTCCCTCGTCGCCCGCCTCGTGGCCGAGGAGATCGACCGCGGCAAGGGCGGAGGCATCGCCAACGCCTCGGCCCAGTACGGCGCCCGCTACAACAACACCGCCAACCAGGACCAGAACGACGACATCCAGGCCACGTCGAGCGGCGAGGGCCTGGCCGGCAACAAGGAGGCGAGCTCCAGCGCCTCGATCCCCGGCAACAGCGCGGTGGCCCGCCGCGGCAAGGCCGAGCAGCAATCGATCGAGTCCGGCGAGGGGCAGGCCCGCGGCTCGGTGGGCGACGCGGCCGGGCGCGGCCGCAAAGGGGGCGGGTCGGCCATGGTCGCCGCGGCGCCCGAGCGCGAGGCCCGCCGCGTCACCAAGAGCTTCGAGGCCCACGAGATCCGGCCCGACCGGCTCTGGCTGCGCACGCTGCCGGACGATCCGGGCCGCTACCTGAAACTGCGCCTGAAGGCCGAGCAGGCCCGCCGCATCGAGGCCGGCACCGCCATGCCGGCGGGGAGCAACCCGTGGTGAGCCGTCGCCTGACCCTGCTGGCCCTGCTCTGCGCCCTCGCCGCCGGGCCGGCCCGGGCCGAGATCGAGCCCGGCGACCTGACCCTCATCGTCACCCCCGAGCGCAACGGCAACGCCGACCCCTTCGCCCGGGAGATGGTGCTGCTGCGCATCCACGGGGTATACAAGCAGCAGATCCTGCTGGAGGAGGTGGTGCAGCCCACCCTCGCCAATTTCAGCTGGACGCAGCTCGGCCGAGACGCCTGGACCCGCACGAAGCTGCCCGACGGCCAGAGCGCCATCGCCTTCGACCGGGTGATCGCGATCTTCCCCCACCACGCGGGCGACTTCACCCTCGATCCGTTCGTGCACCGCCTGACCGTCAGCGACGCGGGCACGCGCAAGGTGGTCGACGTGCGCTCCGGCCCGATCCACCTGCCGGTGGCGGCCTGGAAGGGCGCGGGCGGGCCGGATGCCAAGGAACCCTGGTGGCTGCCCGCCCGCGACGTCGCGATCACGGATTCCTGGAGCCCCGACCCGGAGACCCTGAAGATCGGCGAGTCGACCCGCCGCATCGTCACCGTCGAGGCGCAGGGCATGGTCGCCGAGGGCCTGCCGCCGCGCCCGGTCATGCGCACCCGCGGCATCCTCACCTTCGCCGGCCCGGTCTCGCGCGAGACCATCATCACCCCGCAGGGGCCGGTGGCGCGGGCGACCTACCAGTGGGACGTGAAGCCCGCCATCGCCGATGTCATCCCCCTCGACGCCATCAAGATCCCCTGGTTCGACACGGTCTCGCGGACCATGCGGGAGGCCGAGATCCCGGCCCGCCAGATCGGGGGCGGCCTGCCCGACCGCGAGGGCGAGGCGCCCCTGGAGGTCTCCGCCTCGCCCTACGTGATCGCCGCCTCGGGGCTCGCCGCCTTCGGCATCGGGCTTGCGCTGCTCGGCTACGGCGCCGGCGGCCGGGGACGGCTGCGCCTCGACCGCGCCGTTCGGCGCGCGCTCCGGCGTGCCGCGGATATGGGCGACGCGACCGCCTTCCGCGCCGCCCTCGGGCCGGCGCTCCAGTCCGAGCCCGGCCTCGCCCGGATCTGGCGGGACGATCCCACGGTCGCGGCGGGTCTCGACGCCCTCGACCGGGCCGTCTACGCGCCCGGCGGGGCCGCGCCGCCCGACCTGCGCCGCCTCGCCGCCCTGCTGTCGCGCCCGGTCCGGGAGCCGCGCGCCGCCCCGGAGGCCGATCCGCTGAAGCCCCTCGACGGCGCCCCCGCGCCGCCCTGAGCGGGCCGCCACGATTCGGCCAAGCTTACCCCGCTCCTGCCCGTCTCCGCGCTCAGCCCCGGAGGCATCCTTGCCCGCGCCGACCCGCCGCACCGCCCTCCTCCAGGCCGGCCTCGCCGCGGCCGCCCTCGGCCTCGCGCCCCGCGGCGCGGTCGCCTCCGACCGGCTCGGGGCCGCCCGCGCGCGCCTACGGGCGATCGAGGACCGGCTCGGCGGACGCCTCGGCGTGGCCGTGCGCGACACGGGCTCCGGCCGCGCCCTGCTCTACCGGGCGGACGCGCGCTTCCCGATGTGCAGCACCTTCAAGGTGCTGGCCGCCGCCGCCATCCTGGCGCGGGTCGATGCGGGCGGCGAGCGCCTGGAGCGGACGATGCCCTACACGGCCGCCGACCTCGACAGCTACGCGCCGGTCACCGGGGGCGCCCTGAAGGAGGCCGGCCGGAACGCCGGCGCCATGAGCCTCACCGACCTCTGCGCGGCGGCCGTGACGTGGAGCGACAACACCGCGGCGAACCTGATGCTGCGGGCCCTCGGCGGCCCCCCTGCCCTCACGGCGTGGCTGCGCGGAATCGGCGACCAGACGAGCCGGCTCGACCGGACGGAGCCGAGCCTCAACTCCGCCCTGCCCGGCGACCTGCGCGACACCACCGCTCCCGTGGCCCTGGCCGAGGACCTGGAGCGGCTTCTGATCGGCGACGTTCTCTCGGCCGCGAGCCGGGAGCGGCTCGAGGGCTGGATGGTGGCGGCCCGGACCGGGCTGAAGCGCCTGCGCGCCGGGTTGCCGGCGGACTGGGCGGTCGGCGACAAGACGGGCACGGGCGACAACGGCACCGCCAACGTCGTCGCGATCCTGCGCCCGCCGGGCCGCGCGCCCCTCGTCGCCGCCGTGTACATGACGGGCTCGGGCTGTACGGCCGAGGAGCGGGACGCCGCGCACGCCGAGATCGGCCAGCTCGTCGCGGCCGCGCTCTGAGGGAACCTACCGATGTCCAAGGCCACCCGCGCCACCCAGGCCCTCGACCGGGCGGGCATCGCCTACAGCGTGCACGCCTACGCCTACGACCCGGAGGCGCCGCGCATCGGCCTTCAGGCCGCCGAGGCGCTGGGCATCCCCCCGGACCGGATCCTCAAGACGCTGATGGCGGAGGCGGACGGCAAGCCGGTGTGCGTGCTCGTGGCCTCCGACCGGGAGATCAGCCTGAAGCGGCTCGCCGCCGCCTGCGGGGCGAAGACGGCCGCGATGCTGAAACCCGCCGAGGCCGAGCGGATCACGGGCTACCACGTGGGCGGCATCAGCCCCCTCGGGCAGAAGAGGCGCCTGCCCGTCGTGATCGACGCGGCCGCCCTCGCCGCCGGCCACGCCGAGATCTACGTGAACGGCGGCGGACGCGGCCTGCAGGTCCGCCTGAAGCCCTCCGACCTCGTCGCCCTCCTGTCCGCTCAGGCGGCGCCCCTGACCTGAGGCGCCCGTTGACGATCCGTTTACCCTGTCTCGGCCAGGGTTGAGCGGCTTCGAGGGAGGGTGTCATGGCGGTTCGAGGGCGCGCGGCGGCCCGGCGCGCTGCGCGCGCGGCCGGGCTTCTCCTCCTCGGCTGTGCGGGCGCGGGCGCGGCCGACCTGCTCGGGGACGCGCCGCCGGGCCCGCCCGTGGCGCGCTACTTCCCGCGCGGGGACGGCTCCGAGGAGCGGATCGTGCTGGTGCGGCCCGGCCCGCGCCCCGTCGGCTGCCTGCCGCGCCGGGTCCCGGTGCCGACCAACGCCCCGGACGATCCGAGCTACGTCGGCTCGGCCTACGGCCTGTCGCGCCCGAGCTACTACGGCCTGACCCCGCCACCCGGCATCGACGACCCCTACGGCCGCCCCCTCCTGCCCTACTGCCGCTGAGCGTCCGGCCACCGGCGCCCTGCCCCGCTGCGTGCTCTGGCGCCCGCGCGGGCGGGCCCTTAAGTCGTGCCGGCACGCCCTCGCCGGAGTCCCGAAACCTTGCCCGAGACATCCTCTCCTTCCGCCCTGCGGCGCTTCACGGAGCTCCCGCCCCTGCGCGCCGAGGTGGCCGCGTGGCGGGCGGCGGGCGAGAGCGTCGTGCTGGTCCCGACCATGGGGGCGCTCCACGCGGGCCACCTCGCGCTCGTCGCCCGCGCCCGGGAGATCGGCCGCCGCGCGGTGGCGAGCATCTTCGTCAACCCGACCCAGTTCGGCCCGAACGAGGATTTCTCGCGCTACCCGCGGGACACGGAGGCCGATCTCCGCCTGCTCGCGGAAGCCGGCTGCGACGCCGCCTGGACGCCCTCCGTCGAGACCATGTACCCGCCCGGCTTCTCGACGCGGATCGAGGTCGAGGGCCTCACCGAGGGCTTGTGCGGGGTGTTCCGGCCCGGCCACTTCTCGGGCGTGGCGACCGTGGTGACGAAGCTCCTGAACCAGGTCCGGCCGGACGTGGCGCTGTTCGGCGAGAAGGATTTCCAGCAGCTTCAGGTGATCCGCCGGGCGGTGCGCGACCTCGACCTGCCGGTGGAGATCCGCGGCGTGCCGACCCTGCGCGAGCCGGACGGCCTCGCCCTCTCCTCCCGCAACCGCTACCTCGGCGCCGAGGAGCGTGCGCGCGCTCCGCGGCTCCACGCCGTGCTGGCGGAGATCGCCGCGGCGGCCCGCGGCGGGGCCGAGACGGAGCCGCTCGTCGCGCGCGGCCGCGCCGCGCTCGAGGCGGCCGGCTTCTCGCCCGTCCAGTACCTCGCGGTCTGCGACGCGGAGTCCCTCGCCCCCCTCGCCCGGGTGGACCGGCCGGCGCGGGTTCTCGCGGCGGCCTATCTCGGCCGCACGCGGCTCATCGACAACGTGCCGGTGTGAGTCAGGCGTCCGCGGACCGGAGCGGGTGCTCGGCGAAGAAATCGAGCATGGCGCGGGAGGCGTCGGGGCCCTGCGGGTCCGTGTAGCTTCCGTCCGGCGAGCCGCCCGACCAGGCGTGGCCGAGGCCGCGCACCCGCCAGTCCTCCACCACGACGCGGCCGGCGGCGTCGGTGTATCGGGTGCGGGCGTAGCCGCGCCCGTCGCCCCGGAAGGAGCGGCTCTCCGCGCGCAATGCGCCGGCACCGGCCTGGGCCAGCACCTGGTCGGCGTTGCGCGGGCTGACCGTGCCGTCCTCGTCGCCGTGGAACACGATGGTGGGCACGCGCACGCCCTCGGCCGGGGCGCCGAAGCCCGTCGACGGGCTCTGTCCGGGCGCGCCGACCTGCATCGCCATCAGCGCCGAGGACAAATCCCGCGCGCAGCCCGCCGCGAGGCCCGAATGCACGCCGACCGCGGCGTAGAGGTCCGGGTAGGCCAGCGCGATGTTGGCCGCGGCGGCCCCGCCCGCCGAGAGACCGGCGATGTAGACGCGCTTCGGGTCGATCCCGAACTCGGCCACCACCGCCCGGGTCAGACCGGCGATGATCGCCGCCTCGCCCGCCTCGCGGCCCTGGTCGCCCGGCTGGAACCAGTTCCAGCAGCGCTGCCCGTTCGCCCGCGCGCTCTGGGCCGGGTAGGCGACGTAGATCCCGTCGGCCTCGGCCAGCGCGTTCATGTTGGTGCCGGCCGCAAAATCGTCCGGCGACTGCGTGCAGCCGTGCAGCATCACGACGAGCGACGGCGCGGCCGCCGGCCGGCTCGGGATGAAGAGCTTGTAGTCGCGCGCGCCGGCCCGGTCGGAGAAGGAGCGGGCCACGAACCGGCCCTCCCCGGCCTGCGGCGGACGGCTTGGCCGGGCACCGGGCAGCGGGCCCGGAGACAGGCCGGGCCCGCTGCCCGCGCCGTGGAGGCCCAGGCCGTTGAGCCCGATGCCGTTGAGCCCGACGCCGTTGAGCCCCTTCAGCACGGGCGCGACGCCGCGCCCGAGCCCGCGCAGGACCTCGCGCAGGCGCTCCGGTATGATCGCCGGATGGGTGCCGTCGCCGAGGAACTCGGCATCGACCCAACGGTCCGCATCGTTGGCGGGGCGCCGGCCCGGCCGGCCCTCGTCCGGGCGGGACGCCTCGTCCCCGCGGGGCGCGTCGGCGACGCGCTCGGCCATCAGGTCGATCGTCGGCGGCTCGATGGCCTCCGGCTGCGGCGGTCGGGCCGGGGCCGGGCGCTCGCGCAGGCTGCGCTGGATCAGGGCCGTCGCCTCGTCGAGGCGGCCGGCGCCCGTGAGCCGTGTGGCTTCCAGCATGTCGGCGAGACGCACCTGCATCCGGGCTGCGTGATCGGTCATGGGCTGGCTTTCGTGGGATCGGGGAAGGGCGGCGCGGGGGTCGAGCCTCGCGCCGGGCGAGTGCTGGCGGCGCTCAGCGCAGCCGGTCGGCGAGGGCGGCCCTCACGGCCGGGCTCGCCTGCAGGCTGCCCAGCACTTCGAGGGAGGCGATGGTCTCGCGGGCGAGATCGGGGGTGACATCGGACGCGATGCTGACGAGACCGAGCACGCGGATGTCGAGGGCGCGACCCGTGGCGCGCGCCTCCTCCAGCTCGGCGCGGTCGATCGACCGCAGCCCGAGCTCGACCTTCTTGCGGGCGACGGACTGGCGGGTGATCTCGGCGTGGCGGTCGATCTCGCGGCGGATCGCCGTGCGGATGAAGTCGGTCCGGTTGCCGTAGACGCCCTCGGCCACGAGGAGGTCGACGTGGCCGAGATCGACGCAGCCGAGGTTGATCGTGATCTTCTCGCTCTCGGCCGTGCGCGCGACCGGGCGCTGGCGGGGCATCAGATCGAGCATCGCTGTACCGAATCCATCCATCGACCATCCGTGTGGATGGTATATGGTCGGTATTTTGTGCGATGCAATAGATTATTTGATGCGGCGCAAAATCCGCGATCGCCGCGCGGCGGTCAGGCGCTGCCCTCCTCGCCAACGTAGTCGCGCCAGATGGCGTTGGCACCGAGGCCCGCGAGGAAGGCCTCGTGCCGGCTCCGCTCCTCCGGGGTGAGGCGGGAGCGCATCGTGCGCACGCCGACCGGCACCGGCTCGCCGCCCTCCTCCGCGACGGCCACCGCCTCCTGCACCTCCGCCACGCCGAGGCCGAGGCTCGTCTGCTTGCCGCCGAGGAGCTCGATGTAGACTTCGGCGAGGATCTGCGCGTCGAGGAGCGCGCCGTGCTTGGTGCGCCGCGTCGTGTCGATGCCGTAGCGGTTGCACAGGGCGTCGAGGTTGTTGGCCGCGCCCGGATGCTTGCGGCGGGCCATGATCAGGGTGTCGACGACAGCCTCGAGGTCGATGGCCGGCGGGGCGGCTGCGCCGAGGCGCGCGAACTCGGCGTTGAGGAAGCCGACGTCGAAGGGCGCGTTGTGGATCACGAGGCGCGCGTCGCCGCAGAAGGTGCGGAACGCGTCCACCACGTCGGCGAAGAGGGGCTTGTCGGCGAGGAACGCGTCGGAGAGGCCGTGCACCGCGAAGGCGCCCTCGGACACCGCCCGCTGCGGGTTGATGTACTGGTGGAAGGTGCGGCCGGTCTGGATGTGGTTCACGAGCTCGACGCAGCCGATCTCGATGAGCCGGTCGCCGCCCTTGGCGTCGGTGCCGGTGGTCTCGGTGTCGAGGACGATCTCGCGCAGCATGGGGGGTCCTGAGGTCATCCCGGTTCGGTCCGTCCCTCCAGGTTTAGAACCAACTCCTTACCGAAGGCACGCTCAAGCAGGCTCGAGGGTTCGGGGATCGGATCCCCATTCGCCCGGGCACGCTCGATCCGGTCCTCGATCGCCGCGTTCACGACGTTGTGCCCTGCGCGATCTGGGCGACGATCCGCTCCACCTCGGCCCGCGCGTGCGCGAAGCCGAGGCTCGTATCGACCACGAACCGGGCCCGCGCCCGCTTCTCGGCGTCGGGCATCTGCTTGGCCAGGATCGCTGCGAGATCCGCCTCGGTCAGGCCGGGGCGGGCCAGGACGCGGGCGCGCTGCACCTCCGGCGGGGCGGTGACCACGAGCACGGCGTCGCAGCGCGCCTCGGCGCCCGTCTCGTAGAGGAGGGGGATGTCGAGGAGGACGAGGGGCGCGCCGGCGTTCCGGCGCAGGAACGCGGCCTCGGCCTCCCGCACCAGCGGGTGCACGATGCCCTCCAGGCGGGCGAGGCGCTGCGGATCCCCGAGCACCGCCGCCCGCAGGGCCGCCCGGTCGACGGCGCCGTCCGGCCCGACCGTGCCCGGGAAGGCCGCGGCGATCGGGGCGCCGGCCGCGCCGCCCGCTCCGTAGAGCGCGTGGACCGCCGCGTCCGCGTCGTGGACCGGCACGCCGCACGCGGCGAACATCGCGGCGGTGGCGGACTTGCCCATGCCGATCGAGCCGGTGAGGCCGAGCACGAAGGGCCGGGGGCGGGGGGCTTGCGCGCTCATGCCGGCCGCAGGTCCGCGACGATGCGGGCGCGCAGATCCTCGGTGACGGCGGGCCGCAGCCCGAACCAGGCGGCGAAGCCCGGCACCGCCTGGTGGAGCAGCATGCCGAGGCCGTCGACCGCGGCGAGGCCCCGGGCGCGGGCGGCGGCCAGCAGCGGCGTCTCCAGGGGCGCATAGACGATGTCGGCCACGGCCGCCCGGCCGGGGAGGGGGCCGAGGTCGAGCGCGAGCGGCGGGTGGCCTGCCATGCCGAGCGAGGTCGTGTTCACGAGGAGTCCCGTCCCGGGCAGGAGGTCCGGCAGCGCGTCCCAGGCGACGGCCCGGGCGACGCCCGGCGCCAGCGCGACGAGGGCGGCGGCGCGCTCCGGCGTCCGGTTGGCGATCAGGATGCGCCCGAGGCCCCGCTCGGCGAGGCCGACCACGACGGCGCGCGCCGCGCCGCCCGCGCCGAGCACCAGGGCGCTGCCGCCCGTCCGCTCCGGCCAGTCCGCCCCGAGGCTCTGGTCGAGATGGGCGATGAAGCCCGGCGCGTCGGTGTTGTCGCCCAGAACCCGGCCGTCCGGGCCGACCACGAGGGTGTTGACGGCGCCGATCCGCTCGGCCCGCGGCGTCAGGACGTCGGCGAGGCGGAAGGCCGCCTCCTTGTGGGGGATCGTGACGTTGCCGCCGGCGTAGCCGGAGCCGGGCAAGGCGCGCACGAAATCGGCGAAGGCGTCGGGGGCCACGTCGAGGCGCTCGTAGCTGCCCGCGATGCCGTGGACGCCGAGCCAGTGGTTGTGGATCAGCGGCGAGCGCGAGTGGGCGATCGGGTGGCCGACGACGAACGCGCGCTTCATGCTGGACCGTGCAGGTTGCAGGGGCGGGGAGAGGTCCGAGGGGGTATCACACCCCGCAATCCTGCGCGATCAGGCAGGGCGGGCCACCCGCCTCCTCGATCTGCAGGGTCGCGTGGGCGATGCCGAAGCGGGCGCGGAGCTCGCCCGCGACCTCGCGCAGGAAGCCGTTGCCGGGGTGGCCCTCCGCCATGACGAGATGGGCGGTCAGGGCCACCTCGGTGGTGCTCATCGGCCAGATGTGGAGGTCGTGCAGGCCCGCGACCCCGGGTTGCCCGCGCAGGTACGCCGAGACCCGCTCCGGCTCGATGCCGGGGGGCACCGCCGACAGCGCCATGCCGACGCTCTCGGTGAGCAGGCCCCAGGTCGCCCAGACGATCAGGCCGGCGATGCCGAGGCTGACGAGAGGGTCGATCCAGACGAGGCCGGTGAGCCAGATCAGGAGGCCCGCGGCGACGACGCCGGCCGAGACGGCGGCGTCGGCGGCCATGTGCAGGAAGGCGCCGCGGATGTTGATGTCGCCCTTGGCGCCGGCCGCGAAGAGCCAGGCGGTGAGCCCGTTCACGAGGATGCCGATGCCCGCCACCACCATGACGGTGACGCCCGCCACGGGCTCGGGATGGACGAGGCGCACCAGCGCTTCCCACAGGATCGCCCCCGTGGCGACGAGGAGGAAGACGGCGTTGAACAGGGCCGCGAGGATCGAGGAGCCGCGCAACCCGTAGGTGTAGCGGGCGCTCGCCCGCCGCTTCACCAGGACGGAGGCGATCCAGGCGACGAGGAGGCCGAGAACGTCCGACAGGTTGTGCCCGGCATCGGCCACCAGGGACATGGCGTTGGCCGCGAAACCGTAGCCCGCCTCCACCACGACGAAGGCCGCGTTGAGGCCGATGCCGATGGCGAAGGCCCGCCCGAAGCTTCTCGGCGCGTGGCCGTGGCCGTGGCCGCCGTGACCGTGCCCATGCCCGTGATCGTGGCCGTGATCGCGATCATGGTGGTGATCGCGATCACGATTCGCGTCATCGGGACCGTGATGGTCGCGCGTCACGGGAGTCGGGGCGTCGTGCGGGTGTCCGGTCACGTCCGCGGTCCTCGTGGCCTCGGGAGCCGCCTCACAGGCCGAGCCTCATAGGCCTCACCTCACAGGCCGAGGCAGCCGCGCGCGCGCAGGCGCGCGAGCAGGGGCAGCAGCGGCAGGCCGAGGATCGTGCTGTGGTCGCCCGCGATCTCCGCGAACAGATGGATGCCGAGGCCCTCGAGCTGGTAGGCGCCGACGCTCGCGGTCACGCAGCGCTCGCCGGCCAGCTCCACATAGGCCGCGATCGCCGCCGCATCGAGGGGCCGGAGCGTCAGGCGGGCGGTCTCGACGAAGCTCTCGGCGACGACGCCGCGAGCGCCGATCGCCACGGCGGCGTGGAGCGCGTGGGTGCGGCCGGAGAGGCGCGCGAGCTGGGCGCGGGCGGCCGCGGCGTCGGCCGGCTTGTGGAAGACCTCGCCGTCGAGGTCGAGCACCTGGTCGGCACCGACCACGACCCGGTCCGGGTGGCGGGCGGCGACCGCGGCGCATTTCGCCGCGGCGAGGCGCCGGGCGAGGTCGGGCGGCGGCAGGCCGGCGGCCTCCGCCTCGACGGCGCGCTCGTCGACGCCGGGGCTCTGCGTCTCGACGGGCAGGGCGGCGGCCGCGAGAAGCAGGCGCCGCGTCGGGCTCGTCGAGGCGAGGAGGAGCGGGGCCGGGGCGATCCAGGCAGTGGAGGCGGAATCCATCGCGCCTTGAGTGTCACCGATCGGGCCGGTCCCGCAAGCCCGAGGCGCTCAGGCGGCCCGGTGCGGGCCCGCGTCGGCCTCCAGAGCCGCCGCGAGCGCCTGGCGCGCCGCCTCGATGTCGGCCGCGCCGCCGCTCGCCTGCGCCAGGAGGAGCCGGTTGTAGACCGCGAGCCAGCCCGCGTGCGAGCGGATCAGCGGCAGGCGCTCGCGCTCGACCGCGCGGCGGGCCTCGGTGACGTCGCGCAGCGCGGCCGGGAAGCCGCCGCAGCCGTGGGTGGGAACCGCCTGCCGGAAGGGAAGGTCGCGGCCTGACGCCGCGTCGTTCAGGATCGGGCTCATCGGAGAGGCTCCTGCTCGTGTCGGTCCGGGACGTGGTCGGGGCCGAATATGGCCGCGCCGTGGCTGACGTCCCGGGGCCGCCGGCCCCACCGTTAGGGGCGTGCGGCCGCGCACGGCCACATCATTTGTGAGCCGGGCGGGCCGGGCCCGCCGCCGACCTGTGCCGGATGGGGCACAGGCGCGGGGATTGAGCGGCCGCCGCGTTGACGCCGGATGAGGGCGGCGTGCTAACCGTACGGCGACGGTTCCCCTTGAGGGATCAAAAGGGAACGCGGTGAGGGGCTCGCCCCGAGGCCGCGGCTGCCCCCGCAACTGTGAGCGGCGAGCCTTCCACCACCTGCGTCACTGGATGGGCCTCATCCGGGAAGACGGTGAGAGGGCAGCGACCCGCGAGCCAGGAGACCTGCCGTCAGCCGTGGTCACACGCGGAGCGTGCCGGGCGGGGTGTCCCGGCAGGTGTCGAGCCGCGCGCCACGGCGCGCGGGCCGGCCTCGTCCGCGGTGACGTGCCACTGCCGTCGCCCGAGGCCCCCTCCGTGTCCCGTTCCCAGAGTCCCCCGCCGGGGATCTTCGCGCCCGAAATCCTCGCGCCCGAAATCTTCTCGCCTGACATCCTGCCGCCCAGGAGCCCGGCGCTGCGGCGCCCGATGGCCGCCGTGGCCTGCGCCCTCTGCCTCGCACCGGCCGCCCCGCGCGCGCAGCCCGCGGGCGGCGACGTCGCCCTCTCGGAGATCGCCGTGACGGCCGAGGCGCCGCCCGCGGCCGCACCAGGATCAGGACTAGGACCCGGGCCCGCCGCGGCGAGCGCGGGCTACGTCGGCGGCCTCACCGGCATCGGCGGGGCGCTCCGGCCGGTCGAGGCGGCGAGCGCCGGCGTGATCACCGGGGCGCAGGTCAACAGCCGGCCCGTCACCCGGCCCGGCGAGGTGCTGGAGGCGGTGCCCGGCCTCATCGTCACGCAGCATTCCGGCGAGGGCAAAGCCAACCAGTTCTTCCTGCGCGGGTTCAACCTCGACCACGGCACCGACATCGCCATCCACCTCGACGGGATGCCGGTGAACATGCGCACCCACGCCCACGGCCAGGGCTACGCCGACCTGAACTTCCTGATCCCGGAGCTCGTCGGCGCGGTCGAGTTCCACAAGGGCCCCTACTTCGTGCGCGACGGCGACTTCGCCTCGGCCGGCTCGGTGCGGATCGACTATCTCGACACGCTCGCCCGCACGGTCGCCCTCACCTCGGTCGGCTCCTTCGGCTACAGGCGGGGGCTCGCCATGGCCTCCGTGCCCCTGGGCGCGGGCAACCTCCTGGTGGCGGGCGAGGCGCAGACCTACGACGGGCCCTGGGACGTCCCGGACCGCCTCGCCAAGCTCAACGGCGTCGCCCGCTACAGCCAGGGCACGGCGCTCGACGGCCTCTCCGTCACCGGCATGGCCTACTGGGCCAAGTGGAACGCCACCAACCAGATCCCGGAGCGGGCGGTGGCGCAGGGGATCATCGGCCGCTTCGGCACGCTCGACCCGACCGACGGGGGCGACACCGGCCGCTTCTCGCTGTCGGGCCGCTGGAGCGGCACGGACGAGACAGGCGTCACGCGGGCCTCCGCCTACGTCATCCGCTACCGGATGAACCTCTGGAACGACTTCACCTACTTTCTCAACGACCCGGTCAACGGCGACCAGTTCCGCCAGCGCGACGACCGGGTGCTCGGCGGCGGCGAGGTCTCCCACGTCTTCCAGGGCGAGTTCGCCGGCCTGCCCATGGAGACCGAGATCGGGCTGCAGACCCGCACCGACTCCACCCGCGTCGGGCTCCTCAACACGACGAACCGCCTCACCCGCTCCACCGTCCGCGACGACCGGGTTCTGGAGGCGAGCGCGGCCCTCTACGCCGAGAACCGGATCCGCTGGACCGACTGGCTGCGCACCAGCGTCGGCGTCCGGGCCGACGGCTACCACGCCGACGTCCGCTCCGACACGCCGGCCAATTCCGGCCGGGCGCGGGACGGCATCGTCAACCCGAAGCTCGGCCTCGTGCTCGGGCCCTGGGCCGAGACCGAGCTCTACCTGAACTACGGCGGCGGCTTCCACTCGAACGACGTGCGGGGCGTCGTCGCCCGGGTCGATCCGGCGAGCCCGCTCTTCGACGTCGCCCGCTCGCCCTTCCTGGTGCCCTCGACGGGCTACGAGGTCGGCATCCGCAACCGCAGCATCGCGGGGCTGGAGACGGCTCTGGCGCTGTTCCGGTTGGATTTCGCCTCCGAGAACCTGTTCCAGGGCGACAGCGGCACGACGGAGCCGAGCCGCCCGACGCGGCGCTTCGGGCTCGAGTGGACGAACCGCTACGCGCTGACGCCCTGGCTGCGGCTGGAGGGCGACCTGACGGTGACGAACGCCCGCTTCGCGGACCGGGACCCGGCGGGCCGCCGGGTGCCGGACGCGCCCACCACCATCGCTTCGGCCGGGATCACGCTCGGGGAGGGGACCGGCTGGTTCGGGTCGCTGCGCCTGCGCTACTTCGGCCCGCGCCCCCTGATCGAGGACAACTCCGTGCGCTCGCGCCCGACCGCGCTGCTGAACGGCCGGCTCGGCTACGCCTTCGAGAGCGGGATCAGCCTCTCCCTCGACGTCCTCAACCTGACGAACGCGCGGGCCGACCAGATCACCTACTTCTACGAGTCGCGCCTGCCCGGAGAGGCGGAGGGCGTGGCCGACCGCCATGTCCACCCGGCCGAGCCGACCGCCGTGCGCCTGACGCTCGCCGGCCGGTTCTGACGGGGCGCGCTCAGCTCGCGATGAAGCGCAGCCGGTGCTCGCGGTAGAGGTCGAGGATCGCGGCCGCCGTCTCCTCGATCGAGCGGCGGGTCACGTCGATCGTCGGCCAGCGGTGCTTGGCGCAGAGCCGGCGCGAGGTCGCCACCTCGCCGGCCACGGCGTCGCGGTCGACGTAGAGGGAGGAATCGTCGGCCTTCAGGCTGAGGAGGCGGTTCTGGCGGATCTGCACGATGCGCTCGGGGCTGGCGATCAGGCCGACCACGAGGGGCCGCTTCACCTGCTCGAGGGCCGGCGGCAGCGGCATGCCGGGCACGAGGGGAATGTTGGTGGTCTTGAGGCCGCGGTTGGCGAGGTAGATCGAGGTCGGCGTCTTCGAGGTGCGGCTCACCCCGATCAGCACCACGTCGGCCTCCTCGAGGTTGTCCGGCAGGTTGCCGTCGTCGTGGGCGAGCGTGAAGTTCATCGCGTCGATGCGCTTGAAGTACTCCGCGTTCAGCATGTGCTGGGCGCCCGGACGGGCCGTGGTCTGCGCGCCGAGATAGGATTGCAGCAGGGCGTGGACCGGCTGCAGCACCGAGAGGCAGGGCGAGCCGGTCTCGCGGCAGGCGGCCTCCAGGCGGTCGACGAGGTCGTGCGCCACCAGCGTGTAGAGGACGAGGCCCGGCGCCGCCTCGATCTCGGAGATCACCCGCTCGAGCTGCGCGCGCGAGCGCACGAGGGGGTAGACGTGCTCGATCGCCGAGACGCCCTCGTACTGGGCGGCGGCCGCCCGCCCGACATTGATCAGCGTCTCGCCCGTCGAGTCCGAGACGAGGTGGAGATGGAAGTAGCTGCGGCTCATCCGATCCGGGTCTCCTCCGGCCGTGCGGGGGGCAAGCATCGAAGAGGCGTGGCGCGAAGAGAAGCGGCGCGACGGGGCAGGGATCGCGGAGGCATGGATCGGGGAGACGTGGATCGGGGAAACGTGGGTCGGGGAAACGTGGGTCGAGGAGGCATGGATCGCGCCTTGTCCACCGCCGGGCGCCGGGGAGTCGATGGATGTGGATAAGGCGGCCCGCGGCGGGGGTCCAGCGCGGGGGCTGCGCGAACCATCGACTCCGCCGTCAACAGCGCGTCACGAAGGCGCGCGGGGAGTCGCGGTCCTGGGAGAATCCGGGACACGGATCGGCGCACCCGCCCGGTCGGCGGCGCAAGCCGCTGGCGAGACTGTCCTATCGCCGACATTAGACCGGATCTGTTAAAGCCCTCTTAACGCCGTGGCGGCGGGGACGGCCTGTGGACGCGGTTGCGGTCCCGCGATCCAGCCGCCAAGAGAAAAAACAGAGTCCTAGAATCTCTCTTCTCTGAAGAGGGGCGGGGTGGGGACGGCACGCGCGCGCTCCGGCGAGAGGCGACCGCACGGGTTTTCGAGAGGGACGGCGCCTCCCGCGCTCAGGCGGGGCGGGCCACGGGGGAGGCGGCATGGCTCAGACGAACACGGCCGGGGACGGTCAGGCGGAGCGGAAGGTCCTGCGCGTGCTGGCGGGCGAGGCGCTCTCGCCCCCGCCCGCCTGGATGATGCGGCAGGCCGGGCGCTACCTGCCGGAGTACCGGGCGACCCGGGCGGAGGCCGGCTCCTTCCTCGACCTCTGCTACAGCCCCGACTTCGCCGTGGAGGTGACGCTCCAGCCGATCCGCCGCTTCGGCTTCGAGGCGTCGATCCTGTTCTCGGACATCCTCGTGGTACCGCACGCGCTCGGCCAGGACGTGCGCTTCGTGGAGGGGGAGGGGCCGCGCCTCGACCCGTTGCACGGGCGGGCTGCGTTCGAGCGGCTGCGGGCGGCCGACGACCCGGCGGTGTTCGCCCATCTGGAGCCCGTCTTCGAGACGGTGCGGCGCCTGCGCCGGGACCTGCCGGCCGAGACGACGCTGCTCGGCTTCTGCGGCGCGCCCTGGACGGTGGCGAGCTACATGATCGGCGGGCGCGGCACGCCGGACCTCGCCCCGGCCCGGGCGCTCGCGGAGAGCGACACGGCCCTCGTCGACGCCCTGATCGACCGGCTCGTCGCCGTGCAGACCGAGTACCTCGTGCGCCAGCTCCGGGCCGGGGCCGACGCGGTGCAGATCTTCGAGTCCCACGCCGGCACCCTCCCCGGCCTGCCCGCCGGCGACGGCGCGGACGCCCTCGCCCGCTGGTCGTTCCGGCCGATCGCCCGGATGATCCAGGGCATCCGCGCGGCGGTGCCCGGCGCGAAGGTCATCGTCTTCGCCCGCGGCTCGGGGCTCGACGGCCATGCCCGCGTGGTGCCGGAGACGGGCGCGGACGCCGTCGGCGTCGATTGGGCGGTAGACCTCGCGGCCCTGCGCGAACGCCTGCCTGCGAGCACCGTGACGCAGGGAAACCTGCATCCCGACACCCTGATCGAGGGCGGGCCGGCCCTCGACGCGGCGGTCGACGCCGTCCTCGCGGCGACGCGGGGGCTGCCCCACATCTTCAACCTCGGCCACGGCATCACGCCGCAGACCCCGGTCGAGAACGTGGAGCGGATGCTCGCCCGCCTGCGCGGCGCCTGAGCCGATGCTCTACGACTGGATCAAGGCCGGGCACGTCGTGGCGCTGATCGCCTGGATGGCGGCGATGCTCTACCTGCCCCGCCTCTTCGTCTACCACGCGTCGCTGCCGCCGGGCCCGGGCGTGCAGTCCGAGACCTTCAAGGTGATGGAGCGCCGCCTCCTCAAGGCGATCATGACGCCGGCCATGATCGCGACCTGGATCTTCGGGCTGACGCTCGCCTGGATGAGCGGCTTCTACGCCGCGGGCTGGCTGCAGGCGAAGTTCGCCCTGGTGCTGGCGATGTCGGGCCTGCACGGCTGGTTCGCCCGGATGGTCAAGGACTTCGCCGCCGACCGGAACCGGCGCGCCCCCCGCTTCTACCGGATCGTCAACGAGGTGCCGACGCTCCTGATGATCGTGATCGTGATCCTCGCCGTGGTGAAACCCGGGCTCGGATGGTGAATGATCCGGGCCTGCCGCCCATCCGCGAGGCCCGCATGCTCCGCCTGTCCCCTACCCTCGGCCTTCTCCTCGCCGTCTCCCTCGGGGCGCCCGCCGCGGCGGCGAGCTTTCCCTGCGAGGGCGCGCAGGCGCCCGACGAGAAGGCCGTCTGCGCCGACCGGGCGCTGAACGACCGCGACGTCGAGATGGCGGTGCGCTTCGAGATCCTGAAGGAGCTGCTGCCGATGGGCGGGCGCGGCAAGCTGCGCGACGACCAGGAGGCGTGGCTCACCGAGCGCCGCGCCTGCGGCGCCGACACCGCCTGCCTGACGGAGGCGTATGTGAGCCGGCTCAAGACCCTGCGCGCGGTCTTCTCGGAATTCGCCAAGCAGGGGCCGTGAGGAGCGGGCGCGTCGGTGGTGTTCCTTGACGAAAATAGCTTGAGAGCTATATCATGTGGGATGTCGCCTTCGACGACGTGTTCGATGCGGAGTTCGAAACGTTGGCGAAGCCGATGCAGGACGAACTGCTCGCATCGGCGCGCCTGTTGGCCGAGTTCGGCCCGCAGCTCGGGCGTCCACACGTCGACACGCTGAACGCCTCATCCTTCGCGAACATGAAGGAACTGCGTTTCTACGCCGCTGACGGCGTGTGGCGTGTGGCTTTCGCGTTCGATCCGGAGCGCAGAGCGATTCTGCTGATCGCCGGTGACAAGGCGGGCACCGGCGAGAAGCGCTTCTACAAGACCCTGATCGCCAAGGCTGATGCGCGCTACCGGGCGCACCTTGACCGTCTCGCGGGTCGGATGAAAGGACATTGAGATGGGCCGCAGCATCGATGACGTGATCGCCGCATTGCCCGAGGAGCGGCAGAACCGCATCGACGCTCGGTTCCACGCGTTGAAGGACGAGGTCGAGAGCCTCGGCGAATTGCGGAGGCTGGCCGGCAAGGCGCAGGCCGAAATCGCGGCGGCGCTCCGGATCAAGCAGCCGTCGGTCTCCAAGATCGAGAACCAGACCGACATGTACCTGTCGACCCTCAGGAGCTACGTCGAGGCAATCGGCGGTCAGCTCGACCTGATCGTGCAGCTTCCCGACCACGCGCCGATACGTCTCGAACGTCTCGGTGACCTCGTTGCCGAGGCCGCGGGCTCACCCGGAGCGGAACGCTCGGCCGAACGCCGTCGCCTCACGAAAGCCGTGCCGGAGGGCGGGTAGCGCCCCGCCCCGCTCCCTCACAGCCGCGCCAGCAGGCGCTCCGCGAGGGGGTTTTCCGCGGCGAAGGCGTAGTCGATGCGGCGGACCGTGACGGCGCGGGCGCCGGCCTCGACCAGCGCGTCCGAGAGCGCGAAGACCGCGTCCGCCGGGCAGCGCAGGACGATCTCGCCGTCCGGCCCCTGCGGCACGCCGTAGGGCAGCTCCGCCTCGTGGAGTCCCGCGATCGTGGCGAGATCGATCGCCCCGCCTTCGGGCAGGGCGGCGCGGACCTCGCGGGTGGTGCGGGCGCGCTCCTCGGCGGCGATGCGCCCGAGCACGGCCCGCAGGGCGGTGCGCTGGCTCTCGCCCCAGGGGGCCTTCAGCGAGGCGACGAGGTTCGCCTCCGAGCGCAGGATGACGCCGTCGTCGAGGATCTTGAGGGCGTTCGCCTGAAGCGTCGCGCCGGTCGTGGTGATGTCCACGACGATCTCGGCCGAGCCCGCCGCCGGCGCGCCCTCCGTGGCGCCGAGGCTCTCCACGATGCGGTAGTCGGCCACGCCCTTCTCGGCGAAGAAGCGCCGGGTCAGGTTGACGTACTTCGTGGCGATGCGCAGGCGCCGGCCGTGATGCGCCCGCATCTCGGCCGCCACCTCGTCGAGGTCGGCCATGGCGCGCACGTCGATCCAGGCCTGGGGCACGGCCACCACCACCGTCGCCTGGCCGAAGCCGAGCGGGGTGAGGAGCTCCACGCGGCCCCGCGCGTCCGGCAGGGTCTCGCGGATCAGGTCCTCGCCGGTGATGCCGAGATGGGCCGCCCCGCTCGCGAGCTGGCCCGCGATCTCGGAGGCCGAGAGGTAGCGCACCTCGACGCCCGGCACGCCGACGAGCCTGCCGCGATAGTCGCGCGCGCCGGCTCCTTGAGCGAGCTTCAGCCCGGCGCGCGCGAAGAAGGCGGCGGCGTTCTCCTGCAGCCGGCCCTTCGAGGGCACGGCGAGGACGAGGGCCCCATCGGTCTCAGGCATCGCGCGGCTCGCTGGGTTGGGCGGCGTCGCGCGCGCCCGAGAGGGCGCGGTCGAGCCAGAAGGCGCAGCCGACCGCGGGGAGGGGCGCCGGGCTGCCGAGATGGCTGAGCAGGCCGTCGTAGCGGCCCCCGCCCACGAGGACGGCGCCGGTCCCGCCGTCGCCGGCCGGAGCCGTCACCTCGAAGATGAAGCCCGTATAGTAGTCGAGGTTGCGCGCGAAGCCGCCCGCGAAGCGGAAGCGCTCCACGGGCAGGCCGCGGGCCGCCATGAAGCCGGTGCGCTCCTCGAACAGGCCGAGGGCCGCCTCGAAGGGCGCGTGGCGCAGGAGGCCCGCCTCGCCGGCGAGCGCCCGCAGGTCGCGGGCGGCCGCGTCCGGGTCTCCCGAGATCGCCCGGTAGCGGTCGATGATCGCCCGGTTCTCGGCGTTGAGCCCCGCGCCTCCGCTCGCTTGCGCGGCGGCCTTGGCGAGGAAGCGCTCGGCGATCTCGCCCGCGCTGCGCCCGCCCACCGCCGAGATGCCGGCGATCGAGAGCACGTCCTCCACGAAGGCGCGCACCCCCTTGGGGTCCTGGCCCTGGATCGTGGCGAGCAGCCCCGCGTGGCGGTCCTCGCTCTGGCCCGCGTTCATCACCCCGTCGAGGCTGCGCCCGGCCGCGAGCGCGCGCAGGGTGCGGCGCTTGGCGGCCGGCGGTACGCCGAGCCCGTCGAGGAGGGCCGCGGTGAGGCCCATGTCGCCGAGGCGGACCGCGCCGTCCGCGCGGCCGAGGAGGGCGAGCCCCTCGAGGGCGAGGCCCAGCACCTCGGCGTCGGCGGCCGGCGTGTCGGTGCGCCCGATCGACTCGATGCCGGCCTGCAGGAACTCGTCGGGCTCGTCATCCCCGAGGCGGAAGACGGGGCCGAGATAGCTGTAATCGGCCGCCTGCCCGTCCGCGCGGGCGCGGTGCAGGCGGCAGACGGGAATCGTGAATTCCGGCCGCAGGCAGAGCTCGGTCCCCGCCTCGTCCTGCGTGACGAAGATGCGGCGGCGGATGTCCTCGCCCGACAGTTCGAGGAAGGGCTCGACCGGCTGCAGCACCGGGGGCGTGACCGCGCCGTAGCCGGCCGCGGCGAGATGGCCCGAGAGCCGCGCCTGCGCCTCGAGGGTGCCCGCCGGGCCGCCTGCCTCCGCTCGCATCATGATGGTACTCGCTCGATCCCGCGCGCGCTCTCTAGCAATCACGGCCCGGCTTGGCGACCGCAACCCGCGGCGATGATTGCGCAATCGGTAAGATCGGGTCTCGGGCGCCCTCCCGGGCGTCAGTTCGGGCCTCGAGCGCCCTCCCGGGCGTCAGTTCGGGTCTCAGGCGCCCTCCCGGGCGCCCGGCGCCGCGACGTGGCGCGCCAGCACCTCGCGCACGCGCTCGACCATCTCGCCCTCGGGCACCGAGACCTGCGCGGGCCGCGCCGCCTTCCACTCCGCGTTGCTGGCGATGCTCTCGGCGGCGCGCGCGCCCTCGATCAGGTCCTTGATCTGGACCTCGCCGGCCTCGCGCTCGTTCGAGCCCTGGATGATGGCGACCGGCGCGCGGCGGCGGTCGGCGTACTTCATCTGCGCCTTCATGCCGGCGCCGCCGAGGTAGAGCTCGGCCCGGATGCCGGCCCCGCGAAGCCGCGCCACGAGGCGCTGGTAGTCGGCGATGCACTCCCGGTCGAGGACGAGGACGACGACCGGCCCGGGGCTCTCGGCGCCCTGCAGGAGGGGACTTTTCACGAGCTGCAGTGCCGAGAACAGGCGCGAGACGCCGATCGAGAAGCCGGTGGCGGGGACCGGCTCGGGCCGGAAGCGCCCGACGAGCCCGTCGTAGCGGCCCCCGCCCGCCACGGAGCCGAAGCGCACCACCTGCCCCTCCTCGTTGGTGACCGGGAAGGTCAGCTCCGCCTCGTAGACGGGGCCGGTGTAGTATTCGAGGCCGCGCACCACGCTCGGGTCGGCCCGGATCTGGTCGTGGCCGTAGCCCGCGGCCGCGCAGAGCCGCATGATCGCGTGGAGCTCGGCGATGCCCTCGCGGCCGGTCTCGGACTCGCCGACCACGTCGCTCCACGAGCGGAAGAACTGCTCCCAGAAATGCACCCGGTCGCCGCCCTCGCTCGGCGAGGCCTGGAACGAGACGTAGGCGAGGATGCGCTCGATGGCGGATGCCTCGAGCCCCGCGCCCCTGGTGAAGTCGCCGCTCTCGTCCTTGCGGCCGGGGCCGAGCAGCAGGCGCACGCCGTCGGGGCCGAGCCGGTCGAGCTTGTCGATGGCGCGCAGCACGGTGAGGCGGCGCCCGGCCTGCTCCTCGCCGGCCAGCCCGATCGCCTCCATCATCCCGTCGAGCACCTTCCGGTTGTTCACCTTGATCACGTACTGGCCCTTGAGGCCGAGCCGGTCGAGGGTGTCGGCGGCCATCATGCAGATCTCGGCGTCGGCCGCGACCGAGGCCGCGCCCACGATGTCGGCGTCGAACTGCATGAACTGGCGGAAGCGGCCCGGCCCAGGCTTCTCGTTGCGGAAGACGGGGCCGGCGCGGAAGCTCCGGTAGGGCTTGGGCAGGGCGTCGAAATGCTCGGCCACGAAGCGGGCGAGCGGCGCGGTGAGGTCGTAGCGCAGCGACAGCCAGGACTCGTCGTCGTCCTGAAAGGAGAACACGCCCTCGTTCGGCCGGTCGAGGTCGGGCAGGAACTTGCCGAGCGCCTCGGTGTACTCGACGAAGGGAGTCTCCAGCGCCTCGAAGCCGTAGAGCGTGAAGGTGCTGCGGATCTCCTCCAGCATCCGCGCCTGCGCGGCGAGCTCGTCGGCGCGGCGGTCGAGGAAGCCGCGGGGCAGGCGGGGCTTGAGGGTGTCGGCCTTCTCGGCCTTGGCCTTCTCAGCCTTGGACATGGCTCGGGTTCGCTTCGTGCTCGCGCCGCGGGGGATGCCGGGCTCTAACGCGGGCGGGGGGAGGCGGCAAGCGCGCGGCACGGCGGGCCGCCCCACCTCTCCCG
>NZ_BJZU01000013.1 GCF_007992195.1 Methylobacterium oxalidis
GAGGCTTCCGGATGAAACCGACCCTTGCCCGGACGGAAAGCCGGTCCCTAACCGGCGGAGAGCCGCAGCGTCAGCAGCGCCAGGAGGGCGGCCAGCGCCAGGGGGATCTGGAGCGGGCGCAGGCGGGCGAAGAACAGCGGCGCCTCGCCCCGGCGCGCCGCGATCGGGTCGAGCACCGCGATCGTCGCGAAGCCGACGATGAGGAGGCCGAGCGCCCCGGTCTCCCGCCCCAGATACGCCGCCACCAGCGCCGCGAAGCCGAGGCAGAACAGGACCATCATGGTGCCGATCTGCAGGGCGGTCGGGCCGCCCTCGGTGCGGAAGGAGACGCCGCGGCGCACGCCGGACAGGAACAGCAGGATGGCGCAGGCCCAGAGCACCGTGAGGGTCGCGGCCCCGCGCGCGAGGTCGCCACTGAACGTCCAGGCGGCGGCCGCGCCCGCCAGGAAGGGCAGCATCGGCCCGTACCCCAGGACCACGCTGAGCCAGGGCGTCTCGCGCGGCTCGTGGGCCGTGACGGTGCGTCCGGTCGCGTCCTGCCGCATCGCTCCTCCGGAAGCCTCGAACCGCTCGGGCAACCGGCCGAGGCCGACGCGGTTCCGCTCAGGCCGCCTGGAGGGCGGCGCGGGCCTCGCGGCGGCGGGAGCGGCGGCCCGGCTCGGTGGTGGCGTCGAGCCAGATCACCAGGGCCAGGGCCACGAGCGCCGGGGCGCCGAGCGCCAGAAAGGAGCCGGTCCAGCCGAGGACGGATTGGGCGAGGCCGCCGTACCAGGCCGAGAGCGCCCCGCCGATGCCCTGCACGGCGTTGACGGTGCCGAGCGCCGTCTGGGTTCGGCCCGAGCCCCAGGTCAGGTCCGCCACCACGATCGGCACCGCCACGCCGACGATGCCGGAGGCGACGCCGTCGAGGATCTCGGCGGTGATCAGCCAGTAGGGATCGTCGATGAAGCCGGAGAGTGCGGCGCGCACGGGCAGCACCGCGAAGGCGACGAGCAGGAGCTTGCGGCGCCCGCGCCGGTCGGCCAGCGAGCCGGCGAACAGGGCCACCGGGATCATCACGAGCTGCGCCACCATCACGTAGCGGGCGGTCCAGCTCGTGGCGTCGGCGGCGGTGGCCACGAGCTTCTGGCCGAGCAGGGTCAGCATGCCGCCGTTGCCGAGGTTGAACAGGGCGAGCGCCACCGCCAGCACCATCAGCTTGCGGCTGCCGAGCACGCTGCGGATGCCGGCCCGCTCCGGCTTGTCCTCGGGGTCGTCCTCCTTCCAGCCCACCGCCCGGCGCTCGTTGTAGCAGTGGCCGGGCGTCGTCGCGGTGGCCACGATGGCGAGCACCGCCATGGCGCCGAGCACCCAGAACGCCACGGCCGGCCCGAGCCAGGGGGTGCCGACGCTGATCAGCCCGGCCGCGATCAGGATGCCGACGTGGTTGAAGGCCTGGTTGCGACCCTGCTGCTTCGGGAAGCGGTCCTTGCCGACGATGCCGAGGGTGAGGGCCATCACCGCGGGCAGGAGCAGCGTGCCGCCGGCCGCCGCCAGGAGCTGGGCGGCGAGCACCGTTCCGAAAGCCTTGGCCGGCAGGAGCAGCAGCGTCCCGGCCAGGATCGCCGCGCAGGCCGCCCCGATCAGCAGGCGCGGGCGCCCGAGCCGGTCGACGAGGGCGCCGAACGGCCCGCTGAGGAACAGGGTGCCGATGCCGACGAGGGTGGTGACGAAGCCGACCCGCGCCGGGCTCCACGATCCCGTCTCCGCGAGCCAGGTGCCGAGGAACGGCCCGAGCCCGCCCTGGATGTCGCCGATGAAGACGTTGATGAGCGAGAGGTGCGTGGTGGCGTTCATGTATCCGGGCGCTGGCGGGGGCGGGCCGACGGCGCCGCCGAGGTCCCTTCAATGCGCAAGCCTGGCCCGAGGGATCCCGAGCGCGGCCATTTTCCACGGGTTTGGCGCCCCACCTCTCCCGTTCGGGA
>NZ_BJZU01000014.1 GCF_007992195.1 Methylobacterium oxalidis
GTGGCTGGAACGTGCCAGCCCGTTGCGTGCGGCGCTCGTCTCCGCACGAGAGCCCGTGGCCAATGTTGCCGTCCCCAGAGCGGCAACGGACGAGAAGAGCAGGGTTCGTCGCGACGAGCCCGACTTACGGCGGCGATCTTCTTCCGTGCTGCCCATAGTCGGCACCTCCCAGACAGAATGCTGTGCGGGCAATCTTGGAATTTACATTGCAGCGCGGCAACCGCGGACCAAATATCGATGGGATCTTCGAAATATTCAAGCGTCAAGGCATGGGCCCCGGGTTGGGCCTTCCGACCTTATCGCGACGACCTGACCGGCTGACTTCGGACTGGGCCGATTGCGAGGATCAGCAAGGATCGGAGGATCTGGAGATGAGGCGAGGACAGAGATCGAGCGCCGAGCCAGCGGTGCTGACGCTGCATGTCCGCTTACCGGCAGCTTGAGTCCTGATCAGGACAGGCGGCTTTCGGCCAGATCCGGCCGGCAGCTTTGCGCCCAGTTTGGTCGTTCAGCCGACTCAGATGACCGCCCTGAAGCGGACATTCGTAGACTGAGCGTTATGGCGCGCGCCTACTTGAGTAAGGTCCGGGTGGGTCCATGAGCTCCAATGCCACGCGCGCTTGTCGACCAGAAGGACGAGGCCCAGCAGCGTCGTCGCATTACCGACCTGCCCAAGCTCTCGCCTCCGCGTTCCTTAGCTCGGCCGAACGGAACCCGTGGAGGAGCAGTCACATCACCCGATGTGTCTCGGCGTCCGCGAGAAGTGGCTTCCGCGAAAAGTTTGCCATCGGCCAACGCGCGGACCAGCGGACGGTGCAGGCGCACGACGCCATCGCACTTCAGCAGGCACTGTAAGGGTGTCCCCCACCTCAACGTTCGCGTGGAAGACGACTCGACGCTGCCGGGGCGCGTACAGGCGCGCGCCCTTGCCGAGGCGTTGCCACTCGGCACGGTCCACGGCCGCGACGAAGCTGCTGAAGTTCACACAGAACCTCGACCTCGTTCCTGAAGTCCATTCGTCGGCAACGAACATGTAACGGTTACAATTCCCGGATCCGGATGACAGGCGCATCATGGTGGCTATCGATCGAGGAGACCACTGTTGCCGCACCCGGAGGCTGCGATGGAGCACTCCCAGAAACGCGGTCTGGCGAGATTGCTGCTTCGCCACCCGGAGCGCCGGGATGAGCTTCGCCGGAAGTATGCGGAGAACGCTCACATCAGGGAACTCTGCGACGCTTACGAGGCTGCATGCGAGGCGGCGGAGTACTGGGCGAAGTCATCGGATTTGATCGGCCCCAACCGTGCGGAAGAGTATCGAGAGCTGGCCACAGCAACGGAAGGGGACATTCTTCACGTCCTCTCATAACCCTACAGTAAATATACGACACATTCATTTGTTGCTAGCGTATCCGGCAATCCGCTGCATGATCGCGGATGATTCGTTCGCAATCTACGGAGGGCAAGGCCGTGGATGAGCAATCGGCATCATCCTGCGACACTGACGAGACGACGGCCGTCGAAGCGGCTCTCAGCGCCCTGATCGTCACCGGCAACGTCCGGCTGTCGGAGCGCAACCGCCGTTTTCTATCGTTCGTCGTGACCGAGACGCTGGCCGGCCGGGGTCAGCGCATCAAGGCCTACACGATTGGGGTCGACGTGTTCGGTCGCAGCAAGAGCTTCGACCCGGACCGGGACCCTATCGTCCGGATCGAAGCGACCCGAGTACGGGCCGCGCTCGCCGAATACTACGACAGTTTCGGTGCCCGGGATGCGGTCAGGATCGTGCTGCGGCCCGGCTCTTACGTTCCCACCTTCGAGTTCTCGCATCCGGCCTCCGGTTCCGAGAGACCGCGGCTGCTGGAGAACGCGGCGGCCGCGCTCGACGGCCCCATCGCTGCGGACGAGCGAGCGGGTACGGTGATCGTCGTCACGCACCGGACCGACCGACGAGAGCGATGCTCGCTGGGGAGGGGCGAGATGTACGTCGAGGCGATCATCAAGGCCGTCGCCGACTTCGAGATCAAGGTGTTCCTGACGCCCCCGCCGGAACGCCGGATGGTTACACAGGCCATGAGAGAGCTGATCCATCGACCGGAGGCGGTCTTCGCCCTGGACATCGCCGTTCACGGGATCGCGGAAGGCAGGCGCTACTCGTGGTCGTTGTCCGACTTCCGCACCGGGGAGATCAAGGCCTCCGGCTTCGACGACAGGGCGGATGACGATCTGCCGGCCGGTGCGCAGATCGATGCGCTCGCAGCCGAGCTAGCGCAGAGGATCGCTGCCTCGGCCGGTTGAGATCGGCTGCAGCACTTTCGATGGCGACGCAAGCTTGTAACCGTAACGATCTCGGACCCGTTTCAGGCCTGCCTCGCTCGTTTTCGGCAGTTGAGGGAATGTTACGGTTACAGCCTCAAGTTGTTGTACGGCGCGTGCGATGGTCATCCGAGGGGCGGCTCGCCCCGATCCCGGCGATGGCTGCCTTCTGCGAGGCAGTCCCGACCGAGAGGAAACACGGGATGCGCCGTCACCGCCGTCTCTGGAGCTTGCTGGCTGCCGTGGCCTGCGCGGCCTCGTGCGCGGCGCTGCCGCAGGCCGCGACCCCACCTGCACCACCCGCGATATCTGCTGCAACGTCCGTCCTCGACCCGACGATGGTCGACCCGCTCGACCGGATGGGCCTCCGTCTCGCGGGTCTCACGTCATTCGAACGCGGCGCGAACACGACCGTCAGGTTCCTGCTCGAAATCGACCGGACGATCGAGATCGACGGGCGGGCTCGATACCTTGCCTGGCAGCCCGACAAGCCGCGCACACGGCACGCACCGCGCTTCCACGGCCATTCGGTCGAGTTCCTGGACGGGGCGCCACCGGGCTGACCACCCGTACGGCCTGGACGAGCCGAAGACCGGCCTCTCCCTCGATCAGGTCCAGCGCAACGTCGAGCCCGAGAAGGCGAACGCTGAACCAACCTCAGGTAGGACATCCCCGCACCGGCGCCTCGACGTTGCCGCCTACCCAAGGACACCGAGCGGGAACGTCAGGAGGAGAGCGCGATGAGAGCCCCGACGGCGCTCACGACGAAGCGGCCCGATGGTGACCGCTCGACCAGGAGATGGAGGGATGCCGTGACCGATTGAGGCGTGTCTGCTTGGCGTTCCAATTTCGAGGGCCGCGATCATGTCCTTCATCGACATCTTTGCCTGGATCGTCCTGCTGGTAGTGGTCGCGACGCTCGTCGCGGCTTTCGTCGCGCTCGGGGTCATGCCTGGCCGCATCGCGCGGCGCCGTGGCCACCCCTGGGCTCAGGCCGTCGCTGTCGGGAGCTGGGCGACGCTGATCTTCGGCTTCGTGTTCTGGCCGTTGATCCTGACCTGGGCCTACGTCGACGCCCCGGCCCGGCGGGAGGCGCCCCGATGATCGTCTTCCTGCTCAACAGCTACATCGCTCTCCTCGTACTCTTCGTCTGGCTCCGGTTCATCCCCTTCAACCTGTTCTGGAAGCTCTCGCCCGCGCTCGTCCTGATCGTGCTGCTGGTCGGGCTGTTCATCCCGATGGGCTGGGGGGCACCGTCCGGCCCGGCTGCGGTCCTGCGCAACTCGGTGCAGATCGTTCCCTCGGTCGCCGGCGAAGTCGTCGACGTGCCCGTCACCGCCAACACGCCGCTGAAGGCGGGCGACGTTCTCTTCCGGATCGATCCGATCCCCTACCAGGCGCAGGTCGACGCCATCGCGGCCCAGCTCAAGCTCGCGGAGACCCGACTCGGAGAGATGTCCCAACTTCAGAGCCGGGGGACCGGTCGCGCCTTCGACGTCGAGCAGCGTCAGGCCGAGGCCGACCAGTTGCGGGCCCAGCTCGACGGCGCCAAGTGGAACCTCGACAAGACCGTCGTCCGGGCCCCGACCGGCGGATATGTGACCAATTTGGCCCTGCGGACGGGTGCGCGGGTGACGGCCCAGGCGCCGGTGATGGCCTTCATCGACACCGCTGACACGCTCATCGGTGCGGAGATCCCTCAGGTCTACGCCCGCTACATCGAACCTGGGCAGCCCGTCGAGATCACCTTCAAGATGCTTCCCGGCGAGATCCATTCGGGCCGCGTCGAGGCGGTGCTGCAGGCCGTCGCCACCGGCCAAGCGCAACCGGGCGGCCTCGCGGTGGCGCCGCCGGAGCTGCAGGCGGCCCCGTTCGTGGTCCGGTTCGCGCTCGACGACGGCGCGGTGGCCCACCGCCTGCCGGCAGGCAGCACCGGGACGGCCGCGATCTACACGGAGCATGTGACGGCCGCGCATGTGATCCGGAAAGTCGTGCTGCGGCAGACCGCCATCCTCAACTACGTCAACCCGTTCTGAACGCGACCGGCAGGCCGGAACGGACGCTGGGAGAATGACGATGAGACGCTCCGTCCCGCTGTTGCTGGCAGCCTGCACGCTCTCCGCCGACCTGACACTGCCGGCACGCGCCGACACGCTCTATGCCTTCAGGGATGGCTATCCGACGCCGGAGACCTCGACGCGGGCGCGCAACGACGCCGACCTGGCGCGCGCGGTCACGGCCTACCGGTTCTGGTACCCGACGGTCTCCGTCGAAGGCATCTTCAACGGCAACCGGGTCGCCGGCATCGAGGACAACAAGGCGATGGGCATCGCTGCGGCCGGCCCGAAGCAGGTTGGTTTCACCCTCAATTCGGACACCCCGTACGGCTCGGCCGCCCTCGATCTCTCGCAGGGCCCGATGGTGATCGAACTCCCCCCGGGACCCTACATCGGCCTTGTCGACGACCATCACCAGGGCTGGGTGCTCGACCTCGGGATTCCGGGGCCGGACGCTGGACAGGGCGGCAAGCATCTGGTGCTGCCACCGGGATACGAGGGAGATGTCCCCGCCGGCTACTTCGCCGGCCGGTCCCTGTCGAACAAGGTTCTGCTGGCGGTGCGGGCGCTGCCGGTCGACGCCGACGTGCCCAGGGCCATGGACGCGCTGCGTGCCATCAAGGTCCACCCCCTGTCGGCGTCGGCCAACCCGCAACCGATCCGGTTCGTCGACACGACCGAGGTCGACATGGACAGCACCTCCCTGCGTTGGGAGGACAACCTCCAGTTCTGGCAGGTGCTGAAGAGAATCATCGACGACGAACCCGTGGTCGGGAAGTTCCTGCCGATGTACGGGCTGCTCGCGACGCTGGGCATCGAGAAAGGCAAGCCCTTCGCTCCCGACGCGCGCATGACGGAGATCCTCGAACGGGCCGCCCGGACGGGCCGCGACCAGTTGCTGGTCTCCGCCTTCGACAGCGACCGACCCGACCGCCTCGCCTGGCCCGGCCGAAAGTGGGAATGGGCGGGCCTCGTCCCGGGCAGCGCGCAGTTCGAGACGCCCTCAGGCATCGACCTCGAGGCGCGGGACCGCTGGTTCGCCCAGGCGATCGTCACCTCTCCGGCGATGTTCCGCCGCTCGGCCGGTGCCGGCTCGCTGTACTGGCTCGCCGCCCGCGACCGGACCGGCGCCTACCTGGATGGCGGCAAGACCTACAAGCTCGTCGTGCCGCAGCCCGTTCCGGACAAGCTGTTCTGGTCCGTGACGGTCTACGACGCGCAGACCCGGTCCGAGGTGCGAACCGACCAGGGCAAGGCGGCTCTCCGCTCCCTGTTCGAGCTGAAGGACGCCTCGAAGACGGAGCCGACGAGCCTCTACTTCGGTCCGACGCCGCCTGCCGGCCAGGAAGCGCGCTGGATCAAGACGGTGCCGGGACGCGGCTGGTTCACGTACATCCGCATCTACGGTCCCGAGCAGGCCGCCTTCGACGGCAGCTGGAAGCCGGACGACTTCGTCGAGGTCAAGTAGAGAGCCCCGATCAGGCCGATCATCCCCGCCGGCATCCGGCGCTCATTCGTGCAGACATGCGGAGCTTCTCGATGCGCGCCTGGCTCGGACGTCCCTCGCCGTCCCCGCTTCGAAAAGCGGGCACCGTTGCCGTTCTGGCCTGCGGGCTGGCCTCGCCCGCCGGCGCCGAGGATGAGGCCGCACCGGAGCTTGTCCGCCGCACCGTCGAGCGCCGTGCCATCGAGGCCGTCATCTGGGGCATGCCGGCCGTCAATACGGACCTGATGCTCCAGGCCATGCTGCGAAGCACGAGCGCGAAGCCGAACGAGATCGTGTTCTGGTCCCGGCCGGTCAACTGGAAGAACCAGACGCTGACGCCGAACCCGGATTCGATCTACTTCATGTCCTTCTGGAACGTGAAGGACGGCGGCCCGCTCGTCATCGAGATACCTCCGGCCGAGGGCGGAGCCATCGCGGGCAACATCGTCAACGTCTGGCAGATGCCCCTCGAGGATGCCGGGCCGGAAGGCGCCGACAAGGGCGCGGGCGGCAAGTATCTGATCCTGCCGCCAGGCTACGCAGGCGCGCCGCCCGAGGGCTACATCCCGCTCCGATCGGACACCTACAGCGGCTTCGCGCTGCTGCGCTCGAACCTCGCCAGCCACGCGGACGCCGACGTCGCCAAGGCGGTCGCCTACGGCAAGCGGATCAGGGTCTACCCGCTGGCACAGGCGGCCCAGGTGCCCGAGACGCGGTTCACGGACGCCTACGACGTGCTGTTCGACTCCACGATCCGCTACAACGCGAGCTTCTTCGGCAATCTCGACCGCGTCGTGCAGAACGAGCCGTGGCTCGACCGCGACCGCGTCATGATCGACCAGCTCAGGACGCTCGGCATCGAGAAGGGCAAGCCGTTCAACCCGGACGCGACGATGCGAGCAACCCTCGGCGACGCGGCCCGCGAGGCGCATGCGCTTCTGTCCCGGCGCTACGACGCGGGCTTCCCCGTCATGAACCCGGGCATCCGGTGGTTCCCGGCCGCCATGCAGGAGGTCGTGAAGGCCGTGCAGGAGGGTTACGCCAACCTCGACGCCTATCCGGTCGACGCCCGGGGCGTCACCTACACGCTGGGCTTCACCGGCATCAAGCGCATCGGGACGGCGCAGTTCTACCTGATGGCGAACAAGGACCGGGAGGGCGCGCCATTCGATGGCGCGGCCAGCTACCGCCTGCATGTGCCGCCGGACGCCCCGGTCCGGCAGTACTGGTCGGTGACGGTCTATGATCGGGACACGCACGCGCTCATCCGCGACCTGCCGCGCGCGAGCGTCGCCTCGATCAGTCCGGGCGTGCGGGAGAACGCCGACGGCTCGGTCGACGTGTACTTCGGCCCGAAGGCCCCGGATGGCGATGAGGCGAACTGGGTCCCGACCGTTCCCGGCCGTAAGTTCGAGCTTCTCTTCCGCCTCTACGGCCCCGAGAAGGCGCTCTTCGACAAGTCCTGGAAGCTGCCGGACGTCGAGAAGGTGGCCGCGCGTTGATGGCAGTCCGAGCGAGGTCCAGGCCGGTGTATCCGCTCACCGTCCCGATGGACCGGCACGGTATGTCGGCAAGGGTGGATTGAGCGGCGGCAGATCGGCCGGCCGCACGCGAACAGGCGGCTGCCTCAGATCGCGATGAACCTCCGAGACGCCGTCCCGAAGCGTGCGGCCCCGCTCGACCGACCAGTCGCCATCCACTCCGAACAGGGCGCGCTCGAGCTGCTCGATTGGCAGAGCGAGACGCCGGTCCTCGCGGATCCTCCGACAGGCACCGGGCGGCAGCCGCCGCAACCAGATCGTCAGGGCCTCGTAGGTCGCCCGTGCATCGCCGGTCCGCGCCACGCGCCGCAGCTCCGACCGCGCGGCATCCTCGGATGCGGCATGGTCCGCTCGCCAGCGATTCCACCGGGCAGCCACCCGCTTCCGGAGGAGCCAGACCAGGACGCCCCCCAGGAGCACGGCACAGAGCATCGTGATGGCGGTCCAAGACCACCGCGTTCCTGCGGCGAGCCGCGGCCCTGTCGGCGCCACGGCCCCAGTCAGGGAAACCCGGACACCCGGGAGCGTCTCGGTGCGGGCCTGCCGACCGCCGAGGTCCCACCAGGGCTGCACGATGGACGGGAGATCGTACGCGCCCAATGTCTCGAAGACGTAGGTCACCCGGTCGATGCGCTCGCCGGTGACGGAGCCGCGGTTGACCCGGTCCGCGGAGCGAGGCGCATCGCGGTAGAGGCGGACGCCATCCGGCTCCGGGAAGGCGAGATCCGGCATGCCCATGGCGGGAACGTCGGCCGCTTGGCGCGTCACCGTGCGGATCAGTGCGTCGCCAGCCTTGAGTTGCGTCCGGCCCGGATCCGGCTCCCACGTCTGCGATACGGTCACCTCAGTCGCGGCGATGACGGGGCCGGAGGCGTCGATGCCCGGCGGGACCGCGACGGCGATGCGTTGCGGCTCGCCCCTCGCAGCCCCGACGACATCGCCGGCCGCGTCGATGAGCGTGATCTCGGCGGCCGGGATCTCGATGGCGCCCCCGCGCCGGGGAAAGACGACGAACTCGAACTGCTGACCGACGTAGGCGTGCCCGCCGATCTCGTCACGCACGGTGACGCCCTGCGTCTCGAAGCGGAGGGTCTGCGCGCCGGGCGCGTCGCCGAGCCTGACGCGGGGCGGGCGCGGCATGCTGCCGGCGAATAGCACGTCCACATGGAGGCGAATGGGCTGGCCCACGACGACGCCAGAGGCCGGATCGATCCCGGTTCTGACGACGACGTCGGCAGCCCATGCCGGCACCATGACCGCGCAGACGGCCGCGGCACAGACAGGCTGCGCCAGCCACCTCACGGCTTCGTCTCCGGAGGCGGGCCCGTGGCAGCCGCGGAGGCCGCCTGAAGCTGATAGGCGAACTTCACCTTGAGGAAATCGGCCGGCCGCGTCTGGACGCGCCTCAGCCACAGGGCGCGGACGGCCTCGTCGGACATCGGCGGCGCGTCGCCCTGGACGACGGTGTCGGTCCCGCCCTTCCTGCCCTTGTCGAAGACGATCGCGTCGGGGCTGCTCTCCGTGTCGCCGGTCTCGCCGCCCTCCTGGCGGACCCGCTCCGCCCGGATGCGGGCGACCGCGCGGTTCGCCTCGGCGTCGGCCCAGCCGGGGTGAAGCACCAGCGCGCGATCGTAGCGCCGCACCGCATCGTCGTACCGGCCCAGCATGACCAGGGCGTTGCCCTGGTCGTAGGCACCCTCGGCCGTATCGGTCCCGCCGAAGGTCTGCGCGGCGCCCTTGAAGTCGCCTGCCCGGAACAGGGCGATGCCGCGCCAGAGCGGATCGCGGAAGGCGGCTGCCGCCCTGCCCGGCGCGTCGCGCGCCATCAGGACGCGGCCGCGCTGGTCGGGCGTCAGGAACAGGTTCTCCCAGCCGACGCGGGCGGCGGTCGCGGCCAGCGCCAGGATCACGATCGCCGAGACCACGGCGTAGGGATGCGCGGCTATCCTGCGAAGGCGGATCATGCGATCACCCATCCGCGCCGAAACCAGAGGAGCGTGAGAAGGGCGAGGAGCGGCGTCAGCCAGTAGCCCGCCTCCTTCCAGTGCTGCCCCTCTCCCGCGACGTCCACGATCCGGCCGGCCCGGTCGAGCCGTCGGGCGACGGTCTCGACGTCGCTCCGATCGACGGTGGTGGCCACGAGATCCGCGCGCAGCGCCCGCTCCGCGTCCTCAAGGCGCCCCGGATCCAGCTCCGGCGGCAGCAGCGCGAGGATCGTCGCCGGGTGGGTCAACGTGGTGCCGGCGAGGCGGTCGATCTGCTCGCCTGCCGCGGCATCGGCCATCACCAGGATCGAGCCGCCGCGCCGATGGCCCGCGAGAATGGCGTCGGCCAGCGCCACGGCGTCGGCGAGATCATCGCCCTCCTTCGGCATGATCTCGGGTGACAGAGCCTTGGCGAGGTCCAGGACGACGGAACCGTCGGGGGTCGGGGGCAGAACCAGATGGCTGGCGCCCGAGTAGGCGATCAGGCCCGTCGCCGCGCCCTCGCGCAGGCCGAGCAGGTCCGACAGCTTCTGGCGGGCCCGGTCGAGCCGGGTCGGCGCCAGGTCTGCCGTCGCCATCGACGGCGTGACCTTGAGGACGATCATGGCCGGCGGCTTGGCGTCGGCGAAGGGCGACGGCTCGACCTCCCAGGCCGGTCCCGCGACCGCGATCGTGCCGAGGATCCAGGCCATGAGGAGCAGCGCGTTCGGCGTCACGCCGGACGATCGCTCCCGACCGACGAGCAGATGCCTCAGCAGTGCCGGATCGATGACGCCGCGCCAGCGCTCGTTCTCGTCCGAGCGCCGCCGCTCCAGGTACCAGAGCGCGAGCGCCGGCAGGAGCAGAAGGAGCCAGACGGGTCGCTCGAAGTGGAAGGCGGCCAGTGCGCTCACGGCGCGCCCTCCGGGACATGCG
Source organism: Methylobacterium oxalidis (assembly GCF_007992195.1). Taxonomy (GTDB): domain Bacteria; phylum Pseudomonadota; class Alphaproteobacteria; order Rhizobiales; family Beijerinckiaceae; genus Methylobacterium; species Methylobacterium oxalidis. The sequence continues at coordinate 10,301 of NZ_BJZU01000014.1, forward strand.
GATCCGGACGGACTTGCGAGCGCCACGACCAGAGCAGGCGGAGAGCCTGTGCCAGCAGTGAGAACACGAGAGCCGCCGCGAGCGGCACCCAGAAGATGTCGCGCTTCGGCCGGACCGTGACCGTATCGATCCTGCGCGTCTCGATCGCGTCCAGGCGCGCGTAGATCTGCTCCAATCCGGCGCGGTCGAGAGCGCGGAAGTAGCCCCCGGCCGTCGCCAATGCCACGTCCCGCAGGGCCGCCTCGTCGAGCTTGTCCTCACCCACCGTCGTCGGATCTCCCATGGCAACGGTATGGATGACGATGCCCTTGTCCTTGGCCACGCCCGCCGCCTCGGAGGGCGGCACCTGGCTCGCCGTGTCGTTGCCGTCCGTGAGCGCGATGATGGTCTTCGTCTTCACCGTGCTGCGGTCGAACAGGCCGATCCCGAGACCGATCGCATCGCCCAGTGCGGTGCGCGGACCCGCCATGCCGACCACGGTGTCACGCAGCATCGCGCGGCAGAGGTCGAGGTCCGTTGTGAAGGGTACGAGCGCGAAGGGGGCGTCGCCGAACACGACGAGCCCGACCCGGTCGCCCTTGCGGCGTGCCAGGAACTCGTCGAGCACCCCCTTCACCGCCGTGAGGCGATCCACGGTCCGGCCTTCGGCATCGACGAAGTCGCGCGTGTCCATCGAGCCCGAAAGGTCCACGAGGAGCAGGAGGTCGCGCGTGGGCTCGTCGCGATGCAGTGGCGGCTCGATCCACTGGGGCCTCATCATCGCGGCGAGCACCAGTCCCCAGCACAGTGCCAGCACGACAAGGCGCGGAAGGCTCCGTGTGGCGACGACCCCACCTCGATGGGGCTGTTGCCCCGTCAGGGCAACGAGCCTCGCGAAGAACGGCACGCGCAGCCCGGCGCGCGCCGTCGAATGGGCCGGCAGCAGCCACCGGACCAGGAACGGCAGCAGGATCAGCAGGGCGAGCCAAGGATACGCGAAGGTCAGCATGATCAGGGCGTCTCCGCCCTGACCGATGTTCGATGGTCACAGACCCAGATTCGGGCTTGGTCGACGAAGCGTCGGATCTCCTCGACGTCGGGAATCCGGCTGCCGTAGGCGTCGAGGAGGGGTCTCCGCAGCGCTCCGGCGTCGATCCGGCCGCCTCCCGTCTCGACGACGAAGTCCGCCCATCCGGCTCCGGTGAGAGGCGCCACGTCCTCGCGGGGGAAGGCCGCCAGGGCGGCTCGCTTCATCACCTGCGACACCTGCTCCACTGCGCGGATGTCTGGACGCAACGAGGCCGCCACGGCATCGAGCTCGGTCAGGGCCGCGCGCCGGTAGGCGTTGGCCCGCCGCCGCCGCACCGCCTCCCGCAGCCAGACCGCCCCCGTTGCGGCGATGCCCACCGCGATGATCCAGACGCCCGGCGCCAGCGGCCAGAACGGCACCGGATCCGGCACGGCCAAGTCGCGCAGGTTGGCAAGGCTTCCCGGGTCGTCAGTCATCGCGCGCTCCGCTCGCAGAGACAGCCCGCCGTTCGGTCCGCTTCCCGATCAGCTCCCGCAGCTGGGCTGCGGCATCCCGGTCGGTGGAGAGGCCCAGGACCGGGATGGCACGCCGCCGCGACAATCCGGTCAGGCGCGCGCGCCAGGCAGCCCGGTCCTCCGCATATCGCCGGCGCAGGCCCGCCGAGGAGGAATCGGCCTCCACCTGCGCCTCTCCCGAGCTGAAGACCGCGCGTCCCACGTCCGGAAGCTCCAGCTCCAGCGGGTCGTGGATGTGGATCGCCAGGACGTCGTTGTGGGCCGTCAGCCGGGTGACGAGGCGCGCGGTCTCCGCGTTCTCGCCGGCGGCATCGGTGATCAGGCAGACGAGCCAGTCGTGCGTGGCCATGCGCTCGGCCCGATGCAGGGCCTCGTTGAGCTGCCCCTCGGCACCCGGCAGGGGAGCGCCGGCCCCGAGTGCCCCGTTCTGCCGCGCGACCTCCGCGATGACCCGAACGGCCCCGGCGTCGCGGGCCTGCGGCCCGACCGAGACCATGTCGCGGTCGCCGAACACGATCGCGCCGACCCGGTCGCCGAGCGAAGTGACGCGCCACGCCGCGAGGGCCGCCGCCTCCGAGGCCACGACCGATTTCATCGCCCGGCGGCTGCCGAAGAACATCGCGCCGCGCTGGTCGGTGACGAGAAGGACGGGCCGGTCGCGCTCCTCCGAGTACACCCGCACGTGCGGCGTGCCGAGCCGGGCGGTCGCCAGCCAGTCGATGGTGCGAGTGTCGTCGCCCTCGGCGTAGTGGCGCAGCTCCTCGAAGTTCAGCCCGCGTCCGCGCAGGCGGGAGGCGTGCCGGCCCGAGAGCAGGCTGTGCACGGGCTGCCGCGGCAGGAAGCCGAAGCCCCGGGCCTGGTGCCGCAACCGCATCAGCTCGTCGAGGGTGACGAAGGCGCGCGCCTCTGCGATCGGTGTCGCGCTTCCCTTGCCGTCACGCGTCCGCTCCCTCAGCCGCGCCATCGCCCGCTCCCGGGTCAGGCCGCCACGGCGACCTGCCTCACCACCTCGTCGAGGACCCCGTCCGGCGTCACGCCGTCCGCGCCCGCCTCGTAGCTGAGCGAGACGCGGTGCCGGAGGCAGTCGTGCGCGACCGCCTGCACGTCCTCCGGCGTGACGAAATCGCGTCCCTTCAGCCAGGCGTTCACGCGCGCGCAGCGGTCGAGGGCGAGCGAGCCGCGCGGGCTGGCGCCGATGGCGATCCAGGCCTTCAGCTTGTCGCCGAACTCGGCGGGACGGCGCGTCGCCGCGACGAGGCCGACGATGTAGGCCTCGACGGCCTCCTTCGTCGTCACGCGGTCGATCTCGGCGCGGGCGGCGACGATCGTCCGCTGCGGAATCTTCGGCGGGGTGTCGGTGGACGCACCGGCGGTGACCCGCTCCGACCGGACCAGCTTGAGCACCTTCACCTCGTCGGCATCGGACGGGTAGTCGATCCGGACGTGCATCAGGAACCGGTCCATCTGCGCCTCGGGCAGCGGGTACGTGCCCTCCTGCTCGATGGGGTTCTGGGTGGCGAGCACCATGAAGATCGGCGGCAGGTCGTAGCGCTTGCCGGCGACGGTGACGTGCCGCTCCTCCATCGCCTCCAGGAGGGCGGACTGCACCTTGGCGGGCGCGCGGTTGATCTCGTCGGCCAGCACGAGGTTGCCGAAGATCGGCCCTTTGCGGAACTCGAACTGGCCGTCGCCGCGCAGGATCTCGCCGCCCGTCACGTCGGACGGGAGCAGGTCCGGGGTGAACTGGATGCGGCCGAAATCGCTTTCCAGGTTCTTCGACAGGCTCTTGATCGCCCGGGTCTTGGCCAGCCCCGGCAGACCCTCGAGCAGCACGTTGCCGTCCGCCAGGAGAGCGATGACGAGGCGCTCGACGACACGCTCCTGGCCGATGATGTCCCGGTTGACGCGCGCCTGCAGGTCGAGGATCGCGGACCGTGCCGCCGATCCGCTGCTGCTCTCGCCTCGTTTCGCACCGTCCTGGAACATGCCGGTGTGCTCCCGGCAGGAGTCTGGACGAAACGGCGGGCAAGTCAGCCGTGTAACCGTAACAGACTTGCGCGTCCGCCACGTTCCGTCGGATCCGCGCAGGCGGAAGCGCCAGAACGATGCTGCGGGGCCCACCGCCGCGTCCGAGCGGCTGCGTCCGTTCGGGTGATCCGGGATGCGGGCACCCGGGCTGTAACCGTTACAGGATCCGCACGGGTGCCGGCGGTCTGTCGATCGATGTCCCGAAACGGACGCCGGCCCGGCAAACCGCATCGCCATCGCTACGCAGGAACAGGACGCCTCGGGCTCGCCCGACCGCGTGAGGTCACGCGTCGCCCCGTTGCGGCAGGTGAGCCAACGATGGACCCGACGCGGAAGCTCATCGTCGACCTGCATGCCGCGGCTCTGGACCACGATCGGACGGCGCCCTTGGCGCTTCGCGCCTCGACCGCTCCGTGCCTCAGCGGCGATCACGATGCGGCGGCACGCCGAGCCGATGCATCTTGGCCAGATCCGAGCGCCGTTCGCTGTAGGCCTCGGCGACCATCGGGTAGTCCTTGGGCAGGCCGTAGCGCTCCCGATAGGCGTGCGGGTTCAAGCCGTGCTTGGTCAGGTGCCGCTTCAGCGTCTTGTAGGACTTCCCGTCGATGAAGCTGATCAGCCCGTCCGGGGTGATCGATCTCCTGATCCTTGCCGGAGTGGGCAGATCGGCCGGCGGTGTCGCTGGCATCGACGGTGTTGCGAGCGCCGCGAACGCCCGGTGCACAGTCTCGATCAGGTGCGGCAGGCCGGCGGCAGGCAGATGATTGTTCGCCGCGTAGGCCACGACGACGTCCGTCGTGATGGCCGCCAGGCTGTGGTCGGTGCTGCTCGACATCGTTGATCTCAATTCCTCTCCGCGAGGCGCCGGCAGAACCACGCCTCGGCTTCCTCGAGCGTGGCGAACACCCGATCCTCGTCCGGCACGCACGGATCGAAGCCGGCCTCCAGATGCCACCCGCCCGCGAGGTCCTCGCCGCGGCACTCTGCCGACAGCCGGACCAGGACCGCCACGAGCCTGCCGCCGGCTTCGACGCGCACGCCCTCCTCGCCCGCGCTCCCCGTCGCCGGGCGGATGGGCGCGAGGACGAGAGGGCGTGCGCTCGGCCGGTCATTGCCGGGGTCGGTCATGAGCTGCTTCGTTGCGGCCTCCGCCTCCTGCAGATCGGCGCAGGCCACGCTCTCGACCGATCGTCCGCACAGTCGGTCGTAGAGCTCGACGCGAAGGCGGGCTTCTTCCGGCGGCGCATCGGCCGGCAGGATTTCGACGAGGCGGAGGTCGCGGGTCGGGAAGCTGGCGATGACGGCCGTCCTGATGCCGTCCACCTGCGCGTGTTGGAGGATCAGCCGCGTGTAGGCCTGGACCAGCGCGCGCTGAGGATCGGGAACCGGAGGGTCCCAGCGGATTCGCCTGGAGGCAGCGGGCATCGCGGATCCTCGCGGAAGCGGATGTGACGACGAGGCGAACCGGACAGCTCCGGGTGCCGACGAGGACCCCGGCTGCTCTTCGGACGCTTCCTCCGGCGTGCCCGATCCGGCCGCCGGAGGCAGCGTCCCTAACAGGACCAAGGCTCGCCTGTTTTGCTATTCTCGGCCAAAACGAGGGGCTTTCCCGGCCAAGGCGGGAGGTCGGATGTCACGCCTCGACGGAACTGCGACCTGGTCGCAAAGCACGCGACCCCGGCCGCACCAGGCGCCGGCGCCACCGAGCGCGACGGGCACCCTCGCCCGGCTGGTCGTCGCCCACGCGGCCGAGGCCGGCCTGGACATCCGACCGCTTCTTCGGCGGACCGGCCTGACGCCGCGGCAGATCGAGGACCGGCAGGCCCGCGTCGGCGCGGCCGGTCAGGCCATGCTGCTCGATCTCGTGGCCGGGTGTCTCGGGGACGATCTGCTCGGCTTCCGTCTCGGCTGCAGCTTCGAGGTGCGCGAGATCGGTTTGGTCTACTACGTCATGGCCTCCGCCCCGACGCTCGGCGACGCCTTCCGACGCGCCGAGCGCTACAGCGCGATCACGAACGAGGGCATCGTCCCGACCCTCTCCGGATACGGCGGGATCCGGATCCGCATCGACTACGTCGATGTGCCGAGGCACGAGGCCCGGCAGCAGACCGAGTTCTGGCTGACGGCGATGGTCAGGGTCGCCCGCGAGCTATCCGGTCGGCGCCTTCGTCCGACGACCTTCGCACTCGCGCACGGACGGCATCCGGGCAGCCGGACGATGGAGGCTTTCCTCGGCTGCCCGATCGCGTTCGATGCTGAGGCGGACGAGATCGGCTTCCAGGCCGGAGCGGCGGAAACGCCTCTGGCGGGCGCGGATCCCTATCTGCATCAGCTGCTTCGGGGCTACTGCGAGGAGGCTCTGTCCCACCGCGACCGCCCGCGCGAGAGCCTGCGAACCCGAGTCGAGAACGCGGTCGTGCCTCTGCTGCCGCATGGCCGCCCGCTCGTGGACGACATCGCCCGATCGCTGGGGATGAGCCAGCGCACGTTGTCCCGCAGGCTCGCCGGCGAGGGCCTCACGTTCGAGAGGGTGCTGGAGGAACTGCGCCGGGATCTCGCCCTGCGCTACCTGCGGGACGACCATCTTCCGACCTCGCGCATCGCGTGGCTGCTCGGCTTCCAGGAGGTCGCCGCCTTCACGAACGCCTTCCGGCGCTGGACCGGCCGGACGCCGTCCCAGGTGCGATCGGGCCGCCAGCGATCTTAAGGCTCGGAGCAAGGCCGTGCGACCCGATGGATCGCGTTCCGACTCGCTTCATGCTGCGGGTCGGATGACGCGCCTCGATTGCCTCACCCTCAGCCGACACGCCATTCTCCCCAGTCATTCGCACCCTGGCCCAAACACGAGCCTGGAAGATCTCGGGTGTGCTCAGCAATCCGCCACCCAGGCGCCACGCCGCTCAGGACTTCGTCACCGGAGGTCTGGGTTCCGGCGCGGCCTTGGGCGGCGGCACCCAGAGCGGGAAAGAGACCTCCAGGAAGCCGATGGTGCCCTGGAAGCGGTTCTCGACCTCGACCTCGCGCAGCACCTTCAGCCGCGTGGTGACCGGCACCTTGCCGAACTCACCGCTCACGCCGATCGTGCCGCCAACTGCCGTGGAGCGGCCCTTGAAGGGCCCCAGCCGGGCACCCGGTCCGCTGTCGCCCGTGATCTGCTGGTAATGCGACGCGATGATGCCGACCGAGACGTCCTTGGAAAGATACTTCGAGGCCGAGACGTCGACGTGGAACTCGGTGCCCGTCACGTACTGCGTCGCCGGGTTCCTGCCGTTGAACGTGAAGCCGGCCGCGGCGGACAGCTCGATGCCGAGCGCCGGATCGAGGTAGGTCGCCGCCGCCGAGACATCGCCGATGTAGCGGTTCAGAGCGATGTTCGAGAGCTGGCCCGGCTCGTAGCCCCCACCCGGGATGCTGAGCACGCCCGCGAGCTTCCAGTGCCAGTTGCCGGCGTGCCAGCCGAGGCTCGCCGAGACGATGGGGTCGCCGGGATTGAGGGTGGCGTCACCCACCGAGGCGCCGACCGGCCGGCCGAAGGCCTGGTTCACGAGGGGACCGTTGAGGAGTACGCCCGCGCGCACGGCCGGCTCGCCGAACGGCATCACGAAGGCGACGGCGAGACTGCCGCCGCCGATCTCGACTGGCGTGACCCAGAGCGCGGTCAGGAAGTCGGCCCACAGGTTCACCTTGGCGTCGGCGATGATGTTGCCGCCGAGCTGGGTCTGCCGGTTGCCGCCGATCCGGCCGTTGTAGAAATAGGCCGTGCTGTCGAAGTAGAGGCCGGGCGGCGGCACAATGCCGCCGAGCGGTACGGACTGACCCTCGATGTAGAAGCTGAGGCCGCCTTCGGCCGCCTGGGCGGCGGGAACGGAGAGAAGCATCCCGCTCAGGGCGAAGCCTCGGGCGAGCTGACGCACGGACGATCGCATGATGACCCCCACGTACGGCCCCTGACCTTGCGCATGATCCAAGATTGAAGAACGTAATCAGAAGACTTCCCGAAGCGCCGCATGTAAACCCTAAGTTCGCAGCTTCCTGTGGGAGTATGTCCGCAAGGCAACAGTGGCGCTCGCCCGCTCGCTTGCGGCGGGTCGTGTTGCGGCCTGCACGTTCCCGAGCCTTACCGACCTCGCGCCGCCCGCCGGAACGCGTGCTGCAGCCGCTTTCCGGGGCCGGGCTTCACGCGCAGGTGCGGCACGATCAGCCTCTCGAAGGCGAAGGCGACCTGCTCGTACTCCTCGGAGCAACCCTCGGCCCGCTCCTTCGGCAGGTAGCCCTTGGCGACGATGTAGCCGAAGGCGCTCTTGTTCGATCCGTAGGCCAGACAGGCGAGATTGTAGAAGCGCTGCCAGAAGAGACCGTGCACGTCCGCGAACGCTCCCTGGTCGACCGTCTCGTCCTTGCCGTTCGTCGCGAAGAAGTAGGCGCTGCCGTTGACGACCGTGCGAGCCTCCCTGCCTCCGAGTTGGAGCAGGGCATAGGCCGCGACCTGATCGGCCGCATCCTCCTCGCGCCCGAGAATGGGGATGTCGAGGAGGTCGAACAGGGCGTGCCCGCTCTCGTGCATGAGGATCTGGGCGACCGGACCCCTCAGCGCCTCCTGGCGCGTGACGCCGGCGGGTGACGTGGTCTTCGGCGCGGCCTTGCGGACGCTCTCGACCAGTTCGTAGCAGAGCGTGACGCTCCGGCTCTCGGGCGCGTACCAGGCGTTGAGCTCGCCCGCGCATTCCTTGAGGCGGTAGGTCAGGCGGGTCGGCAGCCGCGCGAGGCCGACGATCGCCCCGATCCGCTCCAGCACGCGCTGGCGACGCATGTCCTCGTAGATGGCGCGGTAGGCCGCCTTCTTCGGAGCCTCGTAGACGACGCGGATCCGGCCGGCGTCGACGTGCCTGGCCGTTTGGGCCGCCTCCGCAGGACCTGGCGGTGGCGCAGCGCCGATGAGAAGTGCCAACCCGAACAGACCGGAGAGGCGTCCTCGCACCCTCATCGGGGCCGGTCCCGTTCCGGCTTGCCGATCCGCGCCAGGGAGCGAACGGCAAGCCGATCGACCTTCACGATGAGATGGCCGTTGCGGCGCGCCAGCCTGTCGACGGGAAGCGCGATCTCGCCGCCGCCCATCACGCTTCGGAGCCGGATCACCGCCATCTCGCGCGAGTCGTCGGAGACGGCCCCTATCCGCACCACACGTCCGGCCGCATGTCCGTCGAACGTGTGAACGGTCCGCTGCAGCATCCCACGCCAGAGGCCGTCCGCGATCTCGCGGTACGTGCGACCGTCGTGCCCGTTCGAGGAAGTCGGAACCGTCGGCATCGGAATTCCTCCGTCGGAGGCGGCATGGGCGATGTCACGGACATCCATCAGCGGCCGCCCGTCGCGGCGTCCAGGCGCGGCATGGCCAGGATCGCAGCGCGGTCGTCCGTCGAGACGAGGCGGTCCTTCTGCCGAGTCAGGCGGTAGAACGGGAGGGCGATCGTCCCGCCTCCCATCAGGTAGCGCACCTCCACGACGGCGAGTTCGTGCATGCCGTCCGGCGACGCGCGCACGTCCGCGATGCGACCGATGGCGTGGCCATCCGCGGTGTAGATCCACTTTCCCCTCCCGGACCGCCGCAGGCTCTCCGCGAGGATCTGGTAGTAGGCGTTGTCCCAGCCGTCGGAGGGCGACGCCGGAACAGGCGCCTGCGCAAGAGCCGAGGTCGGGGCGAGGGCGACCAGAAGCCACGGCACGCCAGCCCACGGTCGCGTTCGCCCGGACATCAGGGCTTCTCCTCCGACGCTTCCTTCAGGCGGTTCATCCTGCGGATCGCGGCACCGTCCTCCTCGGCCATGATCCGGCTCTCCCGTCGACTGAGATGATGGAGCGGGAGCGTGATCCGGCCGCCACCCATCCGGGGGCTGCGGCGGATGATGGCGACCTCGCCGATGCCGTCCGGCGCTTGGCGGACGGCGCCGAGGTGTCCGATGAAGCGGCCGTCCGCCGCGAAGATCGCCCATCGCTGCCCGTCCCGTCGCAGATCGCCGGTGACGATCGGGCGGCCGACGCTGGTCGAACCGGGCAGGCCCGGATCCGGGGCCGCGGGCTGGCCCGAGGCGACACTCACGACGCCGGCGGCTGAGAGCACCGAGGCTCCCACTCTGATCCAACATCCCGCCATGGCGCGGTGTCCCCTCAACGCGCGGTCGCGCCCGGCAGTCCGGTGACCTCGGCCGACGGCTCCGCGCTGATCCAGTGGTAGAGGATCCCGCCCATGACCCCGCCGAGGATGGGTGCGACCCAGAACAGCCAGAGCTGGGCCAGCGCCCAGCCGCCCGCGAACAGGGCCGGACCGGTGCTGCGCGCCGGGTTGACCGACAGGTTCGTGATCGGGATGCCGACGAGGTGGACGAGCGTCAGGCAGAGCCCGATGGCGAGCGGCGCGAAGCCGACCGGCGCCTTGCCGTGGGTCGCCCCCATGATCACGAACAGGAACATCATGGTGAGCACGACCTCGGCCACGAGGCACGAGGCGAGGCCGTAATGCCCGGGCGAGTGCTCGCCGTAGCCGTTGGCGGCGAAGCCCTTGGCCGGGTCGAACCCGGGCGATCCGCTCGCGACGGCGTAGAGGAGCGCTGCGGCGGCGATGCCGCCGACGACCTGCGCGATCACGTAGGGTGCGATGTCCTTCGTCGGGAAGCGCCCGCCGGCCGCGAGCCCGCAGGTGACCGCAGGGTTGAGGTGGCAGCCCGAGATGTGGCCGACCGCGTAGGCCATGGTGACCACGGTCAGGCCGAAGGCGAGGGATACGCCGAGCAGCCCGATTCCGACCTGCGGAAAGGCCGCCGCGACGACGGCGCTGCCGCAGCCCGCGAAGGTGAGCCAGAACGTGCCAATCGCCTCGGCGGCGCACTTGCGGATGTCCATGGTCCTCTCCTGCGCTTCTGAGCGGTGTGCGCCGCCGGAGCGGCGCGAACCGAACCGCCGGTCCCAGGCAAGCTGCCGGACCCCGGCTGCGGCTGCATGCCGGAGGTCCGGCGAACCCGGGTGCCTCCGGAAACCGATGACGGTTCATCGGCTGGGTGCTTCGGTCGCCTTCTGCATCTTCTCGATGATCTGATCGACGCTGAAGCTCGCTGCCCTCTGGCGGGGCGGGAAATCCTTGAAGGTCGCCAGGAACTTGCCCACTTCCTCCTGGGCGGCGAAGATCAGGTAGGGTTGCGAGACGAACCAGTCGTAGTAGGTGTTCGAGGTGATATCCGCTCGCTCGTAGGGATCGGCCCGCAGATCGAACAGCTTCGGCAGGCGCAACGTCGTGAACGGCTCAGCCCAGACACGCATCGTGCCGGGCGCGCGCTGCTCCTCGAAGACGATCTTCCAGTTCTCGTAGCGCATCGCCACGAGGTCGCCGTCGTCGTTGAAGTAGAAGAACTCCTTGCGGGCGCCCGCTGGCTGCTGGCCCGTGAGGTACGGAAGCTGGTTGAAGCCGTCGAGGTGGACCTTGAACGTCTTCGTCCCGGCCGTGTGGCCCTTCAGCAGCTTGTCCTTGATCTCCGGGTCGCCCGCGGCCGCCATCAGGGTCGGCAGCCAGTCAAGCCCGCTGACCATCTCGTTTGAGACGGATCCCGCCTGGATGCGACCCGGCCAGCGGATCATGCAGGGCACCCGGAAGGCGCCCTCCCAGTTCGTGTTCTTCTCGCTCCGGAACGGCGTCATCGCACCGTCCGGCCAGGAGTTCATGTGCGGGCCGTTGTCTGTCGTGTAGAGCACGATGGTGTCGTTCGCGATGCCGAGGTCGTCGAGCTTCTTCAGGATCTGCCCGATGTGACCGTCGTGCTCGACCATTCCGTCCGCGTACTCGGTCCGCGCAGTCAGGCCCGGCGGGCTGCGGCGGTTCTCGGCCACATGTGTACGGAAGTGCATCCGGGTCGAGTTGAACCAGCAGAAGAACGGCTTGTTGGCCCGGGCCTGCCGCTCGATGAAGTCGATGGCCGCCGCCGAGGTTTCGTCGTCGATCGTTTCCATCCGCTTCTTGGTCAGCGGTCCGGTGTCCTCGATCTTGCCGTCGGCCGACGTCTTGAGGACACCGCGCGGCCCGAACTTCTTCCGGAATTCGGGACTGCGCGGATAGGTCCGCTGCTCCGGCTCCTCCTCGGCGTTGAGGTGGTAGAGGTTGCCGAAGAATTCGTCGAAGCCGTGGTTCGTCGGCAGGTACTCGTCTCGGTCGCCGAGGTGGTTCTTGCCGAACTGACCCGTGGCGTAGCCGAGCGGCTTGAGGAGTTCGGCCAGGGTCGCGTCCTCCTTCTGCAGGCCCACGGTCGCACCGGGCACGCCGACCTTCGACAAGCCGGTGCGCAGCGTCGCCTGGCCGGTGATGAAGGTCGACCGCCCCGCCGTGCAGCTCTGCTCGGCGTAGTAGTCGGTGAACATCATGCCCTCGCGGGCGATACGGTCGATGTTGGGCGTGCGATATCCCATCAGCCCGAAGGTGTAGGCGCTGATGTTCGACTGACCGATGTCGTCGCCGAACATCACCAGGATGTTGACCGGGCGGCCCGAGGCGCCGGTGCGGACGGGTGCGGGTTGCGGCGCCGGAGCGAGCTGCTGAGCCTGCGCGATCGCGGGTCCACCGCCGGCGACAGAGGCGGCGAGTGCCGTTCCCCCGAGCAGGATCCTCCGGCGGTCGACTGTCTTTGCGGGCGTCTCCTCATCCGAGGAGGTCTTCGGCAGCAGGGAATCGGTCATGGTCCTCTCCTTCTGACGAATCGGAAGCCGATGTGGCTGGTTGAGGTGTCCACCGGATGCGGATGGCGCGCGGCCGGGCGGTAGCGGCGGCAGTAGTTCGGGGCGCACAGGTGCGAGCCGCCCTTCACCACCCGTCGCGGGATTCGGACCCGCGGTTGGCCAGGATCGTAGCTCCCGTCCTCGGATCCGCCGCGCGGGTTCCGAGGCACGCAGCAGGCCTTCGGGGCCTCATCGGGGTGCCGCGGCGCGAAGAAGTCGCTCGTCCACTCCCAGACATTGCCGATCATGTCGTGGAGCCCGTAGCCGTTCGGCGGGAAGGCGGTGACGGGGGACGTGCGCTCGTAGCCGTCCTCGGCCCGGTTCTCGTGCGGGAAGGCGCCCTGCCAGGTATTGGCCATGTGCCGGCCGCCGGGCGCGAACGCGTCCCCCAGGCGAACGCGGCTCCGTCGAGGCCGCCCCGCGCGGCGTATTCCCATTCGGCCTCGGTCGGGATCTCCTTGCCGGCCCAGGCCGCGAAGGCGGCGGCATCCGCGTAGGCGACGTGCACCACCGGATGCTCGTCGAGCCCGGCGATGGAGGATCCGGATCCGTAGGGCCGCCGCCAGTGCACGCCGAACTTGAAGCGCCACCAAGCACGGAAATCGCGCAGGTCGACCGGTCCCTTCGGCGGCTTGAACACCAGCGAGCCGGGCTGCAGCATGTACGGCAGCGCGCCCGGATAGTCCTTCGGGTCCGGCCGCCGCTCGGCCATCGTCACGTAGCCGGTGGCGCGGACGAAGGCGCGGAACTGAGCGTTTGTGACGGGGGTGCGGTCGATCCAGAATCCATCGACCTGGACGCGGTGGACCGGGGCTTCCTCCGGATAGTGCCCGTCCGAGCCCATGCGGAAGGTGCCGCTAGGCAGGAACACCATGTCCCGTGTCGCATCCGACGCGTCGGGCCGGTCGAGAAGGGTCGCGCCCGTCATCGCTCGCTCCTCGCCGGGGGCGGGACGACCACCGTCCAGTCCCGCTGCAGGTCGACGACGGCCCATCCCCGCGCGGCGGCTTCGTCGAGGGCCTTGTCGAGGCGGCCGACAGGGGACTGCCGGTCGTAGGCGTATTCGCGCTCGGCATCGGTGTGGTGGACAAGGTCCATGAACCGAGCGCCAACACCGCCGGCGGTCCACTCCAGCATCTGCAGATCGCCGTCCGAATTGCCGAAGGCGAGGATCGGGCGCCGCCCGATAAAGCGGTTGATGCCCGAAGGCTTGCCGGGCCCGTCATCGATGAACGCGACCTTCGGCTCCTTCTCGAGCACGGGCAGGCCGCCCGCCTTGATCTCGAACTTCGTCACGCCGGACGAGCCGACCACCTGCTCGGGCGGGATCCCGTAGGCCCGCTCCGCGAAGACGCGCATGAACGCGGCCCCGCCGCCGGAGACGATGTAGGTCTTCCCATTGGCGCGCAGAAGGCCGAGTAGCTCGAGCATCGGTTGGTGGACGAGACGGTCGTAGGGCCGGTCGATCCGCGGGTGGCGGGCGGTCTTCAGCCAGTCGGCGACAATCCGGTTGAACGCGCCCGTGGTCATGCCGGCATGTGTGGCGGCCAGGATCTGCAGGAGACCCTTCTGGCCGGCGGCCGCGACCGCCTCGGGGTCGTTCTCGATGACGCCCTTGAACGGCTGCGTGTCGCGCCACTCGGGATGCTCGGGCGCGAGCGCCTTCACTCGATCGCGGGCGAAGGCAGCCTGGAAGTAGGACGGCTGCTCGGCCCAGAGGGTGCCGTCGTTGTCGAAGACGGCGACGCGCTCGGCCGGAGGGATGAAATCCAGGGTCCCCTCTCGGGTGACGCGCCCGACGAAGTCTACGAGCGCCTGCTTCGCGGCACCGTCGCGCCAGGACGGCAGCGGATCGGCGGATTGGCCATGGGCCGCAGTCACCAGGGCGGCGACCATCAGCGCACCGAGAAGCGGCAGGCGGTTCAGCAATAGGGCCAGGCGAGCCATCGGCGGCCTCTCACCGTGAAGCGGACGTCTACGGGCAGCGATCCCGGAAGCCCTTCGTGCGGGACGCATCGGTATCGTACCAGCAGTAGCCCGGCGCCGGCGGGGCACCGGCCCAGGCGGCCGCTGTCGCCGCGCCGACGATGCCGATGGCGGCGCCCGCCGCGACGGCCGCACCCGGCCGCCACCACGCGCCGTTCGGCCGGTAGACGCCTCCGACCATGCCATTCCGGCGCACGACGCCGCGAGGGGCAAAACCGCCCGCGATCCCGCGCCTTCCGCCGCCCGCGATCGGCCGGCGAACGCCGCCGCCGTGCCAGCCGGGTCGGCCATAGCCGCCGGCGATGCCGCGGCGACCGATGCCGCGCCCGCAGCCGCCCATCCGGCGACCGGCGAATCCGCTGCGGAAGCCGCCGGCGCGACGACCCGCGACGCCTCCCCGGACGCAACCTCTGCCGCGGAAGGCGCGCCGCTGCACGACCCGATTCATCGCGGTGTCTGAGGTCGGTATGGCGACGGCTGACGGGCTCAACGGAGCGACGCTCGCAGTCCCGGTATGGGCAGGAGCAGAGAGCGCGACGATGGTCAGCCAGAGCATGCGAGGACGACTTTTCATCCCGTCTCCTCCCGCCACGCTTCGAGATGGATGTTCGGCCTTGTTCGACCGAAGTTGGGCAACACCGGAAGTCGATCAGCCGATCTCGCCGGGGTCGGCAGCCTCACCTCGTCCGGATGATCCTCGGCAGATCCCGCGTCGAGTGTCCACTCTGTTACGGTTACATTGGTGACACCGCTTGCGATCCGCGATCTACCTGCCACGTGGTGAAGCACATGCGTGCGTCGGATCCGACGTGGATGCATCGTCGGAATAGCCGTGTGTCCCGCCGGCTCCTGTTGCAGCTGGAGTGATCGCGATGAAACCCAGGCGGCTGACGATGATTGCGGCCCTCGTGCTCGGGGCTCTGCTCGGCATGGGTCGGCTTGAGAAGGGCGGCATCGGCGTAGGGACCGCCGAAGCCGCGGGAGGCTGCGGGATCGGCTTCCACCGCGGGCCCTACGGTGGCTGCCGACCGAACTACTACGGCGGCTATTACGGCCCCGGCTACTACGGCTTCCGCGGCGGCGGGGTCTACGGGTACCGCGGCGGCTACTATGGCCGACGCGTTTACGGCGGGCGCGTCTATCGCGGGGGCGGCTTCTACGGGCGACGCGCGGTCGGCTTCCGCGGCGGCGGCTTCCACGGGGGCGGCCGCTTCCGGCGATAGTGCAACTGCGCGAGGTCTCCCGACAGCGGGCGGAAACCTCGCAGCAGATGCACGCCTCCTGCCCTTCCGACCTTGTTCCGGAGATCCAAGGCGAAAAGTCCTCGGAATTGATGCCAGCGTCACGCGACATCGCCGCGGCAAGGGCCGCAGGCGCAGGTCCCACCCACTGCCTCCGACACCCTGCGACTCATGAATCTGCGGTGGCGCGCCGCAAACTGTCTCTCAGTCCTCCCAGATCTATCTCCTCCACAACCCGCTCAGGATCGAACACGTCAAACCGCAACTGCTGGGTCACTGTGGAACAACGCCCGGCCTCAACTCCGTCTATATTCACCTCAACCCGCATCATCTCGGCCAAGGACGTCGACGTCCTGTTCGTAGCTGACCCCGGAACGGACGGTCCTTCAACTCTAGGACGTGTACGAACTGCTACGGTCGCTGCATATTGCGGAGGTGACCTGACCGGCTGGCTTCGGACCGGGCTGATCGCGAGGATCGGCCCGATCCAAAGGAGTTGGACATGCGGCGAGGTCAGAAGACGAGCGCAGAACAGGTCGTATTGAAGTTGCGCCAGATCAAGGTGCAGACAGCCCGGGGCAAGACCATTGCGGTTGCGTGCAGAAAGGCGACATCTGCAAGCAGAGCTACAAGGACGCGTGCCTACGCCAGGAGATCTTCTACTGGCAGACGGAGGCACAGGCTGTGATCGGCCTTCGGCAAGCCACTTACAGCCGCGTCCGGCCGCACTCGTACTCGGGCTACCGACCGCTCGCGCCCGTCAGCCTCCCGGATTTGGCCTTTCGCCCAGCCAGGGCCGCTACCATGCAGTAGCCTCGCGACTGGCTCGGTCCAAAAGACCGGTCAGGTCACGCCTCTGCCGGTCGTCCAGCAGATCCGAACGGCTTCTCAAAGACGGCCATTCCTCGTCTGAGCGTTGCAGAAGCGCAGGGTGCAATGATCGCCCATCTCTCAGGCAGCTACGGCGTGACACCGTCGCCGTCGCTAAAGAGCCCCGCGGTCAGGGCAAGTGGAATGTTGGGGTTGGCGTAGAAGCGTGGAAAATTCTGACAAAGGAGCATGGCCCCAAGCACCAGTGCTGTTGTGAGAAGCAGGGCGCCGAGGCCCTCCGTGATTTGCTCTGCCCACCTCTGCAGTCGCTGAATAAGCATGAGACCCATGACGAAGATCGCAGCCATGGCGACAGGGACCACAGGAGCAGTCATTGCGAGTAGGCTCCTCGACTACGTTCAGGCTCGATCGACCACAAAGTTGATGGGGTCCGAACAGCAGGCTGGATCATGCCAGCAATTCCTGCCGAACCTTCAAAGAGGCGCCACAGCACCCTCTACCCGCCAGCGCATTGTCCTGCGGCGGGCATACCGCTGTGCCAGGGCCGCGCAGGCGAAGAGCTGGGCTTGGTGGAACAACATCAGGGGGAGCACGATCAGGCCGACCGCGTGGCCAGGAAAGAGGATGCTGGCCAAAGGAATGCCGCCCAACATGCTCTTGTTGGTCCCGCAGAAAGCGATGGTGATCTCGTCCTCCCTGCTGAACCCGGCGGCACGGCTGGCAAGCACGTTGATGGACAGAACCGCTCCGAGAAGAGCCAGGTCAGCCGCGAAGACCATGAGGAGTGAACCGAGGTCGATCTGGCGCCAGATTCCCACCACCATGCCCGCGCTGAACGCGGCATAGACCACGAGCAGAATGGAGCCGCGGTCGACCACCGCGGTCAAACGCTTATGCCGAAGCAGCCAGGCTCCGACGAATGGGCGCGCGGCCTGCCCGAGAGCAAAGGGAAGCACCAACTGCAGCAAGATGTTTTTCACGGCCTGAAGACCGAATCCGCCGTCGTTGTCGGCGCTCAGCAGCACTCCGGTCAGCGCTGGCGTCAGCACCATGCCGAGGAGGGTAGACACGGAGGCGCTGCACATGGCCGCCGGAACGTTGCCACCCGCAGTCGAGGTGAAAGCAATCGACGCCTGCACCGTGGAAGGCAGCACGCAGATGAACATGACACCCAAGGCGAGGGTCGGATCGAGCCAGCCCCGCAGAGCGGCGGTCAGCGCGAGGCCAAGCGCGGGAAACAGAACGAAGGTGCTCCCCAATACAGCCAGCTGTAGCCGCCAATGCAGCAGACCGGCCGCTACCGCGGTCGGCGCGAGGCGCGCGCCATAGAGGAAGAACAGCAGCGCCACCGCTCCGAAGACCGCGGCGCCCGCAATCTGCGCGCCCTCGCCGCGCGCGGGCAGGGCTGCCGCCAGGGCCACGGTGCCGACCAGCAACAGCAGGAATCGATCGACGCGGGCAAGGAACAGGAGAGGGTTCATCCGAGAGAATGTCCGCCAGTCAGGCCGGCACCAGGAATAAGCCTCTGCGCGCCCTATCGGCAGGCATATCGGCTATCATGCCTCATGATGACCAACCTGAACGTCGACCTGCTGCGCTCCTTCCTGTTGTTGGCTGAAGGCAGCAGCTTCACCGGCGCTGCCCACCGCCTCGGGGTGCGGCAGTCCACCGTCAGTCAGCACATCGCCCGGCTGGAGCACGCGCTCGGTCGGCCCCTGCTGCTGCGGGATACGCACCGAGTTGCGCTGACACCCGACGGTCAGGCTCTGGTCGGGTTCGCACGCGGGGTGGTGGAGGCGCATGACCGGCTGCGCGAGTTCTTCTCGCCCGGTGGGCTGCGGGGTCGCATCCGCCTTGGCGTCTCGGAGGATTACACCCTGACTGCGCTCACCCAGGTCCTGGCGCGCTTCGCCGCTCGCCACCCCTCGGTGGACCTGCAGCTGACGGTGGGGCTGAGCCGGACGCTGTACCAGGGGTACGACACCGGTGAGCTTGATGTGATCTTCTGCAAGCGCCGAGCTGGCGATCCGCGTGGAGAGTCGGCTTGGCGCGAAGACTTGGCCTGGGTCGGGCGGCCCGGCTTTGTCCCTGACCCGGGTCTTCCGCTGCCGCTGGTGCTCTACCCGCCACCCTCCATCACCCGCACGCTCGCGGTGGACGCATTGGAAGCGGTGGGTCGGTCCTGGCGGGTTGCGTGCACCACGGGCGGCATGACGGGGCTGTGTGCGGCCGTCGAGGCGGGTCTGGGCGTCTCACCGCATTCCGCCCGGTTGCTGCCGGCAGGGCTCGCTCCGGTCCCGGACGTAGCTGGGTTGCCGCCGCTGGGCGCGGTCGAGTTCGTGGTGCTCGGCCCGGGCCGGCACCATGCAGTCGCCACGGCCTTGCTGGACACGCTCTTGGCCAGCACGGACGAGCTGCAAGGGGGCCTCGGCGGCTCGGCCTTCCACTCCAACTGACTCTCACGCCAGCTTGGTTGCGCTCCGAAGAAGCGATCCGGTGTTCCAACAGGGCTTGTTCTTTCCGGGCCTTCCACGAGCTGACGTACCTCAGTTGGCGGATCGCGGCTACTCCAGCCATCGCTTCCGTCGGCAGATTGCGGAGGCCGGAGCAGAGCCGGCCATCCCGTCCAAGCGCAACGAAGCCCCGGTGCGCTGCCCGGATTGGATCTGTGTCAACCGCAACAGTGTCGAGCGGCTCTGGGCGCGATTGAAGGAGTGGCGCGCTATCGCGACCCGCTACGAGAAGACCGCCATCAGCTTGAGCAGCGTCCTCTGCCTCACCGCTGCACTCGACCACCTCAGGTCACGACAGACCCTAGGGGTCGGAGGTTCGAATCCTCTCGCTCCGACCATTCTTCGCCTGCCGAACCTCGGGCCCGTCGGACCATCCCGTCAGGGCGACTTGCCGCCGAGCGAGACGCAGGCCCGCACCATCTCTTCGAGCCGCAGATCCTTGGTGTCGCCGATATTGGCGGTCTCCTCAAGGCAGCGCATGAAGAATCGGTTATCGAGCTCCGGCGAGAGCGCCACGAAGGCTTTTCCCATCCGGTTCGTGAAGTCGATCTTCTCGTCCATGCTGGCTCTCGGCCAGCGCGATGCCTTGTCATCCATGTCGAGCCGGGTGGCTTGCGCAGAAGCTATCGGGCAAATCATCCCTAATAATGAGTTCATAAGTAGGCGCCGCATCGGATATGTTTCTCCTCTGACGATTTCGACTGGACCGCGTCTGGACGGGAGAAGTCAATCCTGGCTCTAGTACCTCGATGATGCCCGATCTTCAGAGCATCGACGTCGAGAGGATGCCTGATGAGGGTCGTGTTGCGTCTGGCGGTCGTGGCCTGGCTCGGCGCGGGGCTCGCCGCGGGCGCGGAGGAGCCGGCGCCGCCCCGGGAGACCGCGGCGAAGATCGCGGGCCTCGCGGGCTTCGTGAATCTGTCCTGCCCGGATCTGCGCAGCGATCCCGTCCGGCTCCAGGCCGTGATGCGCTCCCTCGGGGTCGAGATGGCGGATCTCGAGTTGGGCAGGCTGCGGCTCTCCGCGCAGGGCTACATTGAAGCCTACCGTAGGGACGTGCCGCGGAGCTGCGCCCGCGCCGCCTCCCTGTTCGGCCGCGACGGAACCGTGATTCGCGGCCTCGTCGTGCCGCGCTGAGCGGCGACGGGAACCGACCTAGAAGAAGATCGGCCGGGCGCTCGCGGTGTGCTCGGCGAGGACCGCGCCGGTGGCCGGATCGACTTCCTTCAGCACCGCGTCGTAGCCCCAGAGATCGGCGAGGTGCTGGAGCACGCGCCGCGCGTCGTCCTTCTGCAAGGTGATCCGGTTGAGCGCCTTGTGGTGGAGGATCAGGCGGCGGTCGCCCTCGAGATCCACGTCCACCACCTCGATGTCGGGATCGAGCCAAGCCACGTCGTACTGCCGGGCGAAGGAGCGGCGCAGGCGCCGGTAGCCGCGCTCGTCGTGGATCGCCTCGACCCGCAGTTCCGGCTCGTCCGGATCGTCGATGACGTGGAACAGCCGGAGATCCCGGATCAGCTTCGGCGACAGGAACTGCGCGATGAAGCTCTCGTCGCGGTAGTTCTCCCAGACGTCGCGCAGCACGCCCATGCCGTCGCCGACGCCCGCGATCTCCGGGAACCAGGCCCGGTCCTCGTCCGTCGGGTTCTCGGCGATGCGGGCGATGTCCTGCATCATCGCGAAGCCGATCGCATAGGGGTTGTGGCCACCGTAGGACCGGTCGTCGTAATTCGGCTGGCGGATCACGTTGGTGTGCGACTGCAGGAACTCCAGGTAGGCCGCCTCGCCGATCTGCCCCTTCCGCGAGAGCGCGTTCATGATCCGGTAGTGGACATAGGTCGCGCAGCCCTCGTTCATCACCTTGGTCTGCCGCTGCGGGTAGAAGTACTGCGCCACGAGGCGCACGATCCGCAGGATCTCGCGCTGCCAGGGCCGCAGCCGCGGGGCGACCTTCTCGAGGAAGTAGAGGATGTTCTCCTGCGGGAGTTCGAGGAGCGCGCGGCGCCGCTCGGCCGCCGCGTCCGAGCGCACGGCGCCGGGCTTCGAGGGCAGCGTGCGCCAGAGGTCGTTGTAGATCTGCTCGCCATGCTCGATCCGCTCGCGCTCGCGGCGCTGCTCGGAGGCGAGGTCCGGCCGCTTCTTGCGGGGGTAGCGGTGCACGCCCTGGCTCATCAGCGCGTGGGCGGCGTCGAGAACCTGCTCGACGGCCTGGTGGCCGTGGCGCTCCTCGCAGCGGGCGATGAAGCCCTTGGCGAAGTCGAGATAGTCGAGGATGCCCTCGGCGTCGGTCCACTGCCGGAACAGGTAGTTGTTCTTGAAGAAGTGGTTGTGGCCGAAGGCCGCGTGCGCGATCACGAGCGTCTGCATCGTGGCCGTGTTCTCCTCCATCACGTAGGAGATGCACGGGTCGGAGTTGATGACGATCTCGTAGGCGAGGCCCATGAGCCCGCGGCGGTAGCCCGCCTCGTGCTGGGCGAAGTGCTTGCCGAACGACCAGTGCTTGTAGAACAGCGGCATGCCGATCGAGGCGTAGGCGTCGAGCATCTGCTCGGCCGTGATGATCTCGATCTGGTTCGGATACCAGGACAGGCCGAGCTCCGGGCCGGCCACGGCCTCGCAGGCGTCGTGGATGCGCCGGATCGTGTCGAAGTCCCAGTCGTTGCCCGAGAACAGCAGCTCGGACGAGCCGGAGATCCTCTGGGGCGTCGCGCGGCTCAGGCTGCCGACCATGAACGGGCCTCTCTCACAACGTTGGCGTTCCCGCGAGGGGAGGGGCCGGAACGCTCAAGCCTCGGCTTCCGCCCGCGCTTCCTTGCGCCCGAACAGCTCGCGGAAGACGGGGTAGATCTCGCGGCGGTGGTTGACCTTGCGCATCGCGATGGCGCCGCCCGACTTGGCGATGCTCTCGTAGGTGCGCCACAGGGTCGTGCGATGCTCGACGAAGCCGGCCCGGGGGCCGTTCTCGTCGCCGACCTCGAGGTAGGCGAAGTGCTGGCAGGCCGGCAGGATGTGGCTGCGCAGGAGCTCCGTCGAGGTCGGCCCGTCCGAGGAGACGTTGTCGCCGTCGGACGCCTGCGCGGCGTAGATGTTCCAGTCGTTCGGGTCGTAGCGCTCGGCGATGACGCGCTTCATCTCGACGAGGGCCGAGGAGACCAGGGTACCGCCCGTCTCGCGCGACCCGAAGAACGTCTCCTCGTCCACCTCGGTCGCCCGGTCGGTGTGGCGGATGAAGACGATCTCCACGTGCCGGTAGCGGCGGGTCAGGAAGATGTGGAGCAGGATGTAGAAGCGCTTGGCGAGGTCCTTCATGTGCTCGGTCATCGAGCCGGACACGTCCATCAGGCAGAACATCACCGCCTGCGCCACGGGGCGCGGGTAGGGCTCGAAGCGGCGGTAGCGCAGGTCGATCGGGTCGACGTAGGGGATGCGCTTCGAGCGCTCGCGCAGCATCTCCAGGTTGAGCTTCAGGTCGGGCAGTGCGGGGTCGCCCTCCCGCGTCTCGGCGATGCGGGCCTCGAGCGCGGCGAGCTCGTCCGGCTTCGGGCGCTTGAGCGCGATGCGCCGCGACATCGAGTTGCGGAGCGTGCGGGTCAGCGCGAGGTTCGCGGGCGAGCCCGTCACGGTGTAGCCGGCCCGGCGCAGGCCTTCGGTCTCCACCACCGCGAGGCGGCGCTTGGCGAGGTCGGGCAGCTCCAGATCCTCGAGGAAGAGCTCCAGGAACTCCTCGCGGGTGAGCACGAACTGGAAGGCGTCCTCGCTGTTCTCGCTGCCCTCGCCGCCCTCTCCCGCACCGCCGCCGCCGCCGCCGCCCGGGGGGCGCTCGATGAGGTCGCCCTCCACGTAGGTCTTGTTGCCCGGCAGGATGTGGTCCTGCAGGCCGGTGCCGGGCTGGCGGGAGAAGCGGGGCTCACGCACCCCGTCGGCGGGCACGCTGACGCGCCCGTCCTTGCCCAGGTCCTTGATGTCCTTCTCGCGGGCGGACTCGCGCACCGCGCGCTGGGCCACATCCTTGACCCGGCGCAGGAAGCGCTGCCGATTGGCGAGGCTCTTGCCGCCTGGATTGAGACGACGGTCGACGATGTGCATCCGGTGTCTACGCCTTCGCCCTCATGCCCCGACCGGTCCCATCGTCCCGGCCGGGCGCCCACTACGCTGGCGACGGAGGGTTCGTCCGGAACCGTGCCCCCGGCGGGGGCCTCACCCCGCCTGCTTCACCCGCATGTACCACTCGACGAGCCGCCGCACCTGCCGCTCGGTGTACCCCCGCTCGACCATGCGCTCCACGAACTCGCCGTGCTTCTTCTCCGTGTCGCCGTCCTTCTTCGAACCAAAGGAGATCACGGGGAGCAGTTCCTCGACCTGGCTGA
Organism: Methylobacterium oxalidis; assembly: GCF_007992195.1. Classification (GTDB taxonomy): domain Bacteria; phylum Pseudomonadota; class Alphaproteobacteria; order Rhizobiales; family Beijerinckiaceae; genus Methylobacterium; species Methylobacterium oxalidis. The sequence goes on from NZ_BJZU01000014.1 coordinate 33,545, forward strand.
ACATGCGCCGCTCGATCACCTCGCGCAGCTTCTCGTAGCTCGTCCAGCTCGGGTTGCGGCCGCCGTGCTGCGCCCGCGAGCGCAGGGCGAACTTCACGACCTCGTTGCGGAAGTCCTTCGGGTTCGCGATGCCGGCCGGCTTCTCGATCTTGGTGAGCTCCTGGTTGAGGAGCTCGCGGTTGAGGAGCTGGCCGGTCTCCGCGTCCTTGAAGTCCTGATCCTCGATCCAGGCGTCCGCGTAGTCGATGTAGCGGTCGAACAGGTTCTGCCCGTAATCGTGGTAGGATTCGAGGTAGGCCTTCTGGATCTCGTGGCCGATGAACTCCGCGTAGCGCGGCGCCAGCTCGGACTTGATGAACTCCAGGTAGCGCTTCTCGGTCTCCGGCGGCAGCTGCTCGCGGCGGAGCGACTGCTCCAGCACGTACATCAGGTGGACCGGGTCAGCCGAGACCTCCGTCGTGTCGTGGTTGAAGGTCGCGGCCAGCACCTTGAAGGCGAAGCGGGTCGAGATCCCGTCCATGCCCTCGTCGACGCCCGCCGTGTCCTTGTACTCCTGCATCGAGCGGGCGCGCGGGTCGACCTCGCGCAGGCTCTCGCCGTCGTAGACCCGCATCTTCGAGAACAGGTTCGAGTTCGCGTGCTCGCGCAGGCGCGAGAGAACCGAGAAGCGGGCCAGCATCTCCAGCGTGCCCGGCGCGCAGGCCGCGTCGGAGAGCTCCGAGCCCTTGATCAGCTTCTCATAGATGCGCTGCTCCTCGTGCACGCGCAGGCAGTAGGGTACCTTGATGACGTAGATGCGGTCGATGAAGGCTTCGTTGTTCTTGTTGGTCTTGAAGGTCTGCCACTCGGCCTCGTTCGAGTGGGCGAGGATGACGCCCGTGAACGGGATCGCGCCGATGTTCTCGGTGCCGACGTAGTTGCCCTCCTGCGTCGCCGTGAGCAGCGGGTGCAGCATCTTGATGGGCGCCTTGAACATCTCGACGAACTCGAGGATGCCCTGGTTCGCCCGGTTCAGCCCACCCGAGTAGGAGTACGCATCGGGGTCGGCCTGGCTGAGGGTCTCCAGCCGCCGGATGTCGACCTTGCCGACGAGGGACGAGATGTCCTGGTTGTTCTCGTCGCCGGGCTCGGTCTTGGCCACCGCGATCTGGCGGAGCCGCGAGGGCCGGACCTTGATGACGGTGAACTTCGAGATGTCGCCGTTGAACTCGTCGAGGCGCTTGAGCGCCCAGGGGCTCATCAGGCCGGTGAGGCGGCGGCGGGGGATGCCGTAGCGGCCCTGGATCTCCTCGCCCATGATCTCGGGGTCGAACAGGCCGAGCGGGCTCTCGAAGACCGGCGAGACCTCGTTGCCCGCCTTCAGCACGTAGATGGGGTGCACCTCCATCAGCGCCTTCAGGCGCTCGGCGAGCGAGGACTTGCCGCCGCCGACGGGGCCGAGCAGGTAGAGGATCTGCTTGCGCTCCTCCAGGCCCTGCGCCGCGTGGCGGAAGAAGGAGACGATGCGCTCGATCGTCTCCTCCATGCCGTAGAACTCGGCGAAGGCCGGGTAGGTGCGGATCGTCCGGTTCATGAAGATCCGGCCGAGGCGGGAATCCTTCGATGTGTCGATGAACTCGGGCTTGCCGATGGCCGCCAGGATGCGCTCCGCGGCGCTTGCGTACATCAGCGGCTCGTCGCGACAGGCCTCCAGATACTCGGAGAGGCTCATCTCGGTGTCACGCCGGGCTTCGTACCCGCGGGCGAAGCTCTGAAACAGGTCGTTCGTCGACTGCAACGGCATTCGAAAACCCCTTTCCCGACGTCAACAGCTTCATCCTGTCTCGCCTCGGATGCAACTGACAGGCCCGCTTTTGTCGCAGTGCGGTCAACACGCGGTGCATGCGTGTGATGCTTGCAACACTCCATCGGTCCGGGCGCCGCTTACACAAAAACTTCGCTCCGGCGCACCGCGGAGGATTTTAGTCCAGCGCGCCGGAAATCTGTGCATAACCAAGCTCAGCCTGCCCAAAAATCAGAGATCGGTGCTCTCCTTCTTGGCATCGCCGTCCTTCTTCGCTCCGGCCGCCTCGACCGTGATGCGGATATTCTGCGTCTGAACCTGCCCGTCGGCGTTCTTGACCTCGAACGTGACCTCGTCCGAGCCGGTGTAGTTGGGCTTGGCCTGGTAGAACAGGGCCTGAACGGACGCCTCCTTGTTGGGGCAGCGGAAGCTCGCCGGCGTCTTCAGCTTTCCGGTCTTCGAGACGGTGGCGCCGTTCTTCGGGGCGGCCGTGATCTTGAACTCCGGCATCGGCCCTTCCGAGCAATCCTTCTTGAGGTTCGGCGCGATGGCGAGGCGCACGGACTTGCCGCTCGCGACGGTCTCGCTCTTCGTGATCGTGGTCTGCGCGGTCGCCTGGGAGGCGGCCAGGAGAAGGCTCGCGGTCATCAGGGCAACGAGCGGGCGCACGGCTGTCATAGGGCGGGTCTCCCACGCTCAGCTAACGTCCGGCCGGATCCTGCCGCCGACGGGATCGATGCTGGCCGCTCCGATGTGGGGATGGCGCCCGCGGGCGTCGAGGTGAGGAGGCGGAAATCGGCGCCGCTATTCCTGCAGCACCGCCGCCACCGCCCCCGTGACGCGGGCGATCTGGGCGGCGTTGAACTCGCCCGCCAGCGCCAGGGCGAGGCCGCGCTCGATCCGCTCCCGCTCGCCGATGTCGGCGATCGGGGTCGCGGGGATCTCGTTCTCCTTGAGGCGGCAGGCCTTGCGGATGGTCTCGGCTGCCCGGAGCAGGGTCTCGCGCTCGGACGGGTTGAGGTCCCAGAGCGGGTTGCGCAGGCGGCTGATCACGCGCTTGGCGTCGCGGTACTCCCGGTCGACAGTGGTCAGCGCCTCGATCTGGCTGACGAGGAACATCAGCTCCAGCACCTCGGCCGCCGCCTCCGGGCAGATGCGGACGATCCGCATGACGCGGCTGATCAGCTCCTGGGTCGGCGACATCTGGCGACGGGGCGCGGTCATGGGCCGGTAACGCAAAGGCCACCGCAAAGTTCGACCGCGAACCCGCGAAAAGGCGCGCGGCCGGAAGGGGATACGGCGATCCGGCGGGGCTCCGGCGGCCGGCTGGGCCGCCGGGACCCCGGTCAGCGCCGCGTGCTCGACGCCGTCTGCCCGAACATCACCTTCTTGGCGTCGTCGCTCATCGGCTTGCCGTGGTCCGGGTTGACCTCGGCCGCGCGCGCGTAGGCCGCCTTCGTGGCGGGACGCTTCGCGATTGCCTCGAACCAGCGCTTGAGGTTCGGGTGCGCGTCGAGGTCCTGGCCCTGCTTCTCCCACGGCACGATCCACGGGTAGGCCGCCATGTCGGCGATCGTGTAGTCGGGCCCCGCCACGAAGGCGCGGTCGGCGAGCCGCCGGTCGAGGACGCCGTAGAGCCGGTTCGTCTCGTTCAGGTAGCGGTCGATCGCGTAGGGCACCTTCTCGGGCGCGTACTGGGTGAAATGGTGGTTCTGGCCGAGCATCGGCCCGAGCCCGCCCATCTGCCAGAACAGCCACTGCAGCGTCTCGGCGCGGCCGCGCAGGTCCGGCGGGAGGAAGCGTCCCGTCTTCTCGGCGAGATAGAGAAGGATCGCGCCCGACTCGAACAGCGCGAGGGGTTCGCCCCCGCCGGCCGGCTCGCGGTCGACGATCGCCGGCATCCGGTTGTTCGGGGCGATCTTCAGGAAGTCGGGCTTGAACTGGTCGCCTTTGCCGATGTTCACCGGCCGGATCGCGTAGGCGAGGCCGGTCTCCTCGAGGAACAGCGTCACCTTGTGGCCGTTCGGCGTCGGCCAGTAGTAGAGATCGATCATCGGGACTCCGGTGCTCTCGCGTCTGCGCTCTCGCCGCCCTCGCGGCGCAGGTGGGACGCATCCGTACCGAGGTCAAGCGCGTCCCCCAGGGCGCTTGGAGCACGAGGCCGGCCGTGACAGCCTCCGCCATCCCGTCCGGCTCAGGCACCGCCATGGCGTCATCCGAGATCGACCGCGTCCGCGCCCTCCTCGCCTCGCGACCGCGCCCAACCGGCCTCGCCGAGCGGCGCGAGCGGCTCGACTGGCTCGGCAGCCTCTCGACCCTGCCTCAGGACGTGCGCGCGGAACCCGCGGAGGCGGGCGGTGTGCCGGCGGAATGGACCGTGACGCCCGGCGCGGATCCGGGCCGCGTCCTCCTGTTCCTGCACGGGGGCGGCTACGTCTCCGGGTCGCTGGCGAGCCATCGGGTCATGGTGGCGCAGGCCGGCCGCGAGGCGGGCGCCCGGACCCTCGCCCTGGCCTACCGGCTGGCGCCCGAGCACCCCTTTCCGGCAGCGCTGGAGGACGCGCTCGCGGCGTACAGCTTCCTGCTGGCCTCGGGCGTCGAGCCGGGCCGCATCTGCCTCGCGGGCGAGAGCGCCGGGGGCGGGCTCGCGCTCGCGACGCTCGTGCGCCTGCGCGAGGCGGGCACGCCGATGCCCGCCTGCCTCTGGTGCGCCTCGCCCTGGACCGACCTCGCGATGACGGGCGCCAGCATCGACGCCAGGGACGCGGTCGACCCGATCATCCACCGGGGCTACCTGGAGGACCTCGCCGCCGCCTACCTGAACGGGGCGGATCCGGGCGGCCCCCTGGTCTCGCCGCTCCACGCCGACCTCCGCGACCTGCCGCCCACACTCATCCAGGTCGGCTCCGCCGAGACGCTCCTCGACGATTCCGTGCGCCTCGCCCGAGCCCTCGCGGCGGCGGACGTGGCCGTGACCCTCGCGGTCTGGCCGCACATGATCCACGCCTGGCACCTGTTCCACCAACAGTTGAGAGAGGGGCGGGACTCGCTCGCGCAGGCGGGGCGCTTCGTCCGGGCCCACACCCGCGAAGCGTAGATGCAACGCGCGCGACGCAGACGGTTGCGCGCGATCCGAAGAGCGTTACGTATTGCGGAACACGTAACACCGCCATGATCAGGTCCTTCCGTTGCGCTGAGACCCGCGCGCTGCACGATGGCGGTCGTTGCCGGAAGACCTGGGAGGCTTTCCGGACGGTCGCTCCGCGCAAGCTCGACATGCTCGATGCCGCGGACGAATTTCGGGACCTGCGAAGCCCGCCCGGCAACCGGCTGGGAAAGCTGAGCGGAGACCGTGACGGGCAGTGGAGCATCCGCATCAACGACCAGTGGCGGCTCTGCTTCCGCTGGGGCGCGACCGGGCCCGAGGACGTGGAGATCGTCGACGATCATTGAGCGGGGGCGCCTGCACCGTCCGTCAGGAGTGAAGCATGGCCCGCATTCGCACGCATCCTGGAGAGGTTCTGCGCGAGGAGTTCCTCGTGCCGTTGAGCCTGAGTGCGACGCGGGTCGCCGCCGAGATCGGCGTGCCCGCCAATCGCCTCACCGAGCTCATCCGCGAGCGCCGCGGCATGACCGCCGACACCGCGATCCGGCTGGCGAGGCGGTTCGGCACCACCCCGATGTTCTGGATGAACCTTCAGGTGGCGCGTGACTTGTCCGAGGCCGAGGCGGCGCACGACTATTCGGACGTCAGGACTCCGGAGGTCGCCTGAACTCTCCGCTGTCGATGCGGGCGGAAGCGTCGCGTGTGTTGCGCCGGAACGGCCGAAACGGTAGACCCGCTGTGCCCACGCGAGGGCTGTCGGGGTGTGGCGCAGTCTGGTAGCGCACCTGGTTTGGGACCAGGGGGTCGTAGGTTCGAATCCTATCGCCCCGACCATCATCTTCGGAGCCTGTCAGGACCCCATGTCGAGCGCACGCATCTTCCAGCCCTCGAAGGATGCCTCGCAGTCGGGCCTCGCCCGCACGAAGACGTGGCTCCTCGAATTCGACCAGACGAGTCCTCGCGAGACCGACCCGCTCATGGGCTGGGTCGGCTCGTCGGACATGCTGCAGCAGGTCAGGCTCGAGTTCGACACCAAGGAGGAGGCCGTGGCCTACGCCAAGCGGGCCGGCATCGCCTACCGGGTCGAGGAGCCGCACAAGCCGATCATGCGCAAGGGCCTGTCCTACTCGGACAATTTCAAGTTCAACCGCACGGCCCCCTGGACCCACTGAGGGCGGCTCAGCCGGCCTGCCGGTCGCGCCAGACCGCGTAGGGCGGCGTCTCGCCCTCGGGGCGGATCTGGGCGAGGCGCATCGGCTGCTCGGCCAGCGGCAGGCACATCTCCGCGTAGAGGCCCGCCGTCTGGAGGCCGTATCGGTCGGCCTCCTCCGCCGCGTAGGCGAAGTAGCCCTCCCGGACGCCGGACAGGCGCATCGCCGCGTGGCACATCGGGCAGGGCTGCCCGCTCGCGTAGACGATGCAGCCCGCGAGATCCTTGCTGCCGAGGCGCCGGCTGACCTCGCGCAGGGCCACCATCTCGGCGTGGTCGGTCGGATCGTTGGTGCGGTGGATCGTGTTGACCGAGCGCGCGAGCACCACGCCGTCCCGGACGATCACGGCGCCGTAGGGCGAGCCGCCCTCGTCCGCGTTGGCGCGGGCGAGCGCGACGGCGTCGCGGATGTGGCTCTCGTGCTCGCTCGTGGGCTGTCGCATGCGTGCCTCCGGGTTGCGCCCTCGGCAACGCGCCCCCGGCGCCCGCGGTTCGTCAGAAGGCGTAGCGCACGGTGCAGTAGGGCATGTGCTCGGCGAGCAGCGTCTTGAAGGCGGCCAGCCAGCGACCCTTCCAGCCGCTGCGGTAGCGCAGGTTCTCACCCCCGCCCTCCGAGCGCTTCGCCTCCTGGATGTCCGGCCGCCAGAGCAGGGCCTCGGCCTTCGGGTGCCAGCCGAGATTCACCTCGTGCAGGGCCGCGTTGTGCGTGAGCAGGATGATCTCGCACCTGAGCTGCGCTTTCGCGGCCGGCGAGAGCGCGTCATCGAGCGTCTCGAACAGGGCGCGCCAGTCGTCCTCCCAGCGCTCGTAGAGGATCACCGGCGAGAAGTTGACGTGGACCTCGTAGCCCGCGGCCACGAAGTCGTCGATCGCGGCGATGCGCTCGGCGATCGGCGATGTGCGCACGTCGACGACCCGCGCGATCCGCTCCGGCATCAGCGAGAACCGGATGCGCGTGCGCCCCTGCGGGTCGTAGGCGAGCAGGTCGCGGTTCACGGCCTTCGTCGCGAAGGAGGCCTTGGCGTTCGGGATGCCGCGGAAGAGGGCGACGAGGTCGCGCACGCCGCCGCCCAGCAGCGCGTCGACGGACAGGTCGCCATTCTCGCCGATGTCGTAGACCCAGGCGGCGGGGTCGATCTGGTCCGGCTCCGGCAGCCGGCCCTGGCGCGCCGCGTGCCGCCGGATCGCCGCGCCGATCGCCTCGGTGTTGACGAAGAGCGAGATCGGGTTCGCGTAGCCCTTGCGGCGCGGCACGTAGCAGTAGGCGCAGGCCATGGCGCAGCCGTTCGAGGTCGAGGGCGCGATGAAGTGGGCGCTGCGGCCGTTCGGCCGCATCGTGAGCCCTTTCTTGACGCCGAGGACGAGGACAGAGCGCTTGATCCGCGTCCAGTCCTCCACCGACCCGGCATTGCCGTGCAGGGTCGGGATGTTCCAGTGCGACGGGACCGGGATCCGTTCCGCGTCCGGGTAGCGCGCCAGGATCTCGCGGCCGAGCGGGAAGTCCGCGGCTGCGGGCTCGTGGTAGATCGTGCGGATGTCGATCAGGTCGCGGATGTCGGCCATGCGGAGCCCGGCGCGGCGGGCGATGGCCGCATCACGACATATGGGTCTTGCGCCTCACAGGCGGGAGAGCAGGTCGGCTTTCTTCTCCGTGAATTCCACGTCGGTGAGGACGCCCTTGCGGTGCAGGTCCGCCAGCGCCTCGATCGTCCTGAGGATCTCGGCGCTGCCCTCGCGGGAGGTCTCCGGCGCCGCCTGCGCCGCGGCGCTCCCCCGTTCGGTCGACGCCTCGGATTCGGGCTCCGGGCCGCCGACCCGCCTGAGGCTCGCGAGATCGACGGCACCGAGCGCGCTCGTGAACCGGACGAGGCCGTTCGCCTGCGAGACGCCGGAGATCGCGTGCGCGCCGGTGTCGTAGAGGGTGACGCCCTCGCGGGACTCGACGGCGAGGCGGCGGGTCGCCGGGAAGTAGGCGTAGCGCAGGCCGTCCTGCGAGCCCGCCACCGAGGGCGCGCCGAGATCGCCCGGCCACCAGCCGCCGGAGGCGCCCGCGCGGGCGCTGTCGGAGGCGGTCCAGCCGCCCGGCGGGAGGGAGGCGGCGAGCTCCGCGCAGAGGGCGCCGATCCGCGCCTTCAGCGCCTCGTCGAACATCCGCCCGACCATCACCATCCCGCCCGCGAACCATTGGCCCATGCCCCCGAGCTCCGGGTGGTCGAACTGCGCCATGGTGCCGTGGCCCGCCTCCAGGGCGCGCAACAGGTGGCGCACCGCGTCGAGGCTGACGCCGTGCCGGTCGGCGATGATCTGGAGGCCGGACCGCTTCTCGGCGCCGTCGTCGATCATGGTACACGCTCCGTCGGGCCGCGCAGGGCGCCTCCTGCCCTGGTCGGCCTCTTGCCGCCACCCTATCACGGGGAGAGGGCGGCGCGGCATCTCGGGCCGCGGCGGGCGGATCTGTACGGGAGGCGGCGTGTTACCGATCGTCGAAGGGACCCTGGCGGCGGGGCGTGCCGATGCTCGGTGAGATGGTCCGGAGCCTGATCGGGCGATCGCTGCCGGACGAAGAGGCGCCGCGGGCCGAGCCCGCCGCGGGTCGGACGGTCGGGGCGCGGCCGGATGCCCGCACGCCGGTCATCGACGGCATCGGGCAGAAGGTGCTGCACGCCTGGCTGCAGAACCGGCACCAGACCCTGGTGCCCCTCACGCTCAACCTCCGCTCGCTTCAGCCGGAGGAGCGCGCCCTCGTGCTGCGCGTCGTGGCGGCCGCTGTCGCCGCCGGCGGCCGGGCGCCGGACCTCGACCTCGCGGACGCCGCGCTCGCACGCATCGGCGCCCGCGACGAGGACCGGCGCGCGCTCCGCGCGGCGCTGGAGGCCGGCGAGGCGCGCGGCCTCTACGAGGCCGTGCAGGCGGCCGGGATCGGCACCGTCGCCTACGGCGCCGCCCTCCTCGCCGTCGATCAGCGCAGCCGGCTCAACCAGCTCTTCCTCGCCTGGCTCGCCGCGCGGCTCGCGGTCTCGGACGACGCCGCCGCGAGCCTGCACCGGCGCTACCGCGTGTGAGCGCGGCGCTCAGGCCTCCTCGGTCATCGCGCGCAGCGAGGTCTGGAGGGCGTCGCTCCCGAGGAGGAGCGCCCGCGACAGGTCGGCGAGGGTGATCCAGCCCGTGACCGCTCCGCCCGCGTCGCGCACCGGCATCCGCCGGATGTGGTGGGCCGCCATCAGGTCCATCACGGCGCGCACCGTATCGATCTCGCTGCAGGCGACGACGGGGCGGGAGAGCACGGCGCCCACCCGGGTCTCGTTCGGGTCGAGGCCCGCCGCCACGACGCGGTAGAGGAGATCGCGGTCCGTCACCACGCCCTCGAGCTCGGCGGCGCTGCCGACCGGCAGGGCACCCACGTCGAGCTCTCCCATCAGGATCGCGGCGTCCCGCGCGCTGGCATCCGGCCCGATGAACTCGACGTCCCGGCTCATCACCTCAGACACCCGCATGCGACCCCTCTTCGAACTCTGTTGTGCAGCGCGAAAAATTCTTCCGGCGACGGAGCTTCGCCGCGGCCGGCACGTTCTGTTCCGGTTCGGGTGCCCTGCCTGCGACCCGAGGGCGGCATCGCCGCGGGGCGGCACCGATCTTCCGGAGTGAACATGGTCGAGCATACCAGAAACGGGTCGGCGCAGGCTGCCGGCACGCGCGCGGCGCGGGCCCGCATCCGCGAGGGGCTGCCATATCCGCGCGGGGCGACCTGGGACGGGCTCGGCGTCAACTTCGCCCTCTTCTCCGCCCACGCCACCAAGGTCGAGCTCTGCCTGTTCGACGATGCGGGCGAGCAGGAGATCGAGCGGATCGAATTGCCCGAGTACACCGACGAGGTCTGGCACGGCTACCTGCCCGACGCCCGCCCCGGCACGATCTACGGCTACCGCGTCCACGGCCCCTACGAGCCCGATGCCGGCCACCGCTTCAATCCGAACAAGCTGCTGATCGACCCCTATGCCAAGGGTCTCGTCGGCTCGATCGAGTGGAACCCGGCCCTGTTCGGCTACAAGATGGAGACGGGCGACGACCTGACCTTCGACGATCGCGACAGCGCGCCCTATACGCGCCGCTCCCGCGTCATCGACCCGGCCTTCACCTGGGGGCGCGACCGCAAGCCGGACGTGCCGTGGGAGAAGACGATCATCTACGAGGCCCACGTGAAGGGCCTGACCAAGCTCCACCCCCAGGTTCCGGAGCGGCTGCGCGGCACCTATGCGGGCCTCGGCAACCCGGCGGTGCTCGACTACATCAAGAGCCTCGGCGTCACCTCCGTCGAGCTTCTGCCCGTGCACTCCTTCGTGCAGGACGACTACCTGCAGCAGAAGGGGCTGGTGAACTACTGGGGCTACAACACGATCTCGTTCTTCACCCCCGCCCGGCGCTACGCCGCGGTGCCGGACTTCGCCTTCTCCGAGTTCAAGGAGATGGTGGCGCGGCTTCACGGGGCCGGCCTCGAGGTGATCCTCGACGTCGTCTACAACCACACGGCCGAGGGCAACGAGAAGGGTCCGACCCTCTCGTTCAAGGGCATCGACAACGCCTCGTACTACCGCCTGCTGCCGGGCCAGAGCCGCTACTACATCAACGACACCGGCACCGGTAACACCTTCAACCTGTCGCATCCGCGGGTGCTGCAGCTCGTCACCGACTCGCTGCGCTACTGGGCGACGGAGATGCGGGTGGACGGCTTCCGCTTCGACCTCGCCACCATCCTGGGCCGCGAGCCCTACGGCTTCGACGAGGGCGGCGGCTTCCTCGACACCTGCCGGCAGGATCCGGTCCTGAACTCGGTCAAGCTCATCGCCGAGCCCTGGGATTGCGGGCCGGGCGGCTACCAGGTCGGCGGATTCCCGCCGGGCTGGGCGGAGTGGAACGACCGCTTCCGCGACGACGTGCGCGGATTCTGGAGGGGCGACGAGGGCCTGCTGCCGGCGCTGGCCTCCCGCATCACCGGCTCGGCAGACAAGTTCAACAAGCGCGGGCGCCGCTCCTGGGCCTCGGTGAACTTTCTCACCGCGCACGACGGCTTCACGCTGAACGACACGGTCTCCTACAACGACAAGCACAACGAGGCGAACGGCGAGGGCAACCGCGACGGCCACTCGCACAACCTCTCCTACAATTACGGCGTCGAGGGCCCGAGCGACGACCCGGAGATCCGGGCCGTGCGGCTTCGCCAGATGCGCAACATGCTGGCGACCCTGTTCCTGTCCCGGGGCACGCCGATGCTGCTCGCCGGCGACGAGTTTGCGCGCACGCAGCAGGGCAACAACAACGCCTACTGCCAGGACAACGAGGTCTCCTGGATCGACTGGCAGGGGATCGGCCACGAGGAGCGCGACCTCGCCGAGTTCGCGCAGCGCCTGATGCTGCTGCGCAACGCTTTGCCGATCCTCACCCGCGGCCGCTTCCTCAGCGGGGCCTTCGACGAGGATCTCGGCGTCAAGGACGTGACCTGGCTGCGCCCGGACGGCGAGGAGATGACGGCCGAAAGCTGGAACGACGGCGGCGCGCGCTCGCTCGCCGTCCTCCTCGAGGGACGCGCGCAAGCGACCGGCATCCACCGTCGCGGCGGCGACGCCACCCTGCTCATCCTCTTCAACGCCTACCACGACCTCGTCTCGTTCACCCTGCCGGAATCGGTCGGCGGCAGCGCCTGGACGCGGCTGATCGACACGAACCTGGCCGACAACCAGGAGGTCGAGAGCTTCAAGGTCGGCGAGCGCTACGACGTCACGGGCCGCTCGATGCTGATGTTCGTGCTGAAGCCCGAGGACACGCCCGGCGACGCGCCGACCGAGATGGAGCGCTCCTACCAGCACGTGATGCAGGCCTACGACCGGGCCAACATCGAGACCGTACGGTTCAATCTCGACGCGGAGGATTGATCCGGGCGGCCCCGCCGGGGCATCCGGTTTCGGTTTAAGCTCATGGGACGTTTGCGTGCCGCCGCGCGTTGGGTGCAGGCGCGTGGCGGCGCGCGCGAGAGGGGTGACCGCGTCATGGCCAAGATTCTGCTGGTCGAGGACCACGAGGAGATCTGGGACTTCCTGTCCCGCCGCCTGAAGCGGCGCGGCCACGAGGTCGTGCTGGCCCATGACGGCGAGGCGGGGGTGCAGCAGGCGCGCGCCGCGCGGCCGGACGTCATCCTCCTCGACATGAACCTGCCGGTCCTCGACGGCTGGTCCGCCGCGCGGGCCCTGAAATCGGGCAGCGACACCCAGCGCATCCCCATCATCGCGCTCACCGCCCACGCCATGTCGGGCGACCGCGACAAGGCCATCCAGGCGGGCTGCGACGACTACCACCCCAAGCCCGTCGACTTCTCGAAGCTTCTGAGCCAGATCAGCGCCGCTCTCGGCGAGGCGGCTCCCGCTTCGGACTGACAGGTTCCGGCGCGGGCCGCACCCGCCGCGTAGTCGAGGCGTACCGAGGTGAAGACTGACCCATGAGCGACGATCCCGTCACCGCCCAGCGGCTCAGGCGGGCGCTGCCGCTCTTCGCCGCCCTGGCCTCGTTCCTCCTCGTCGTCGCCGTCATGGCGGCCCTCTATTTCGGGCGCGAGATCCTCGTGCCCGTCACGCTGGCCATCCTCCTCAGCTTCGTCCTCGTGCCCGCCGTGCGGGCCCTGCGCCGGATCGGCCTGCCGCGCGTGCCGGCCGTGTTGCTGGTCGTCACGGTCGCCTTCGGGGCGCTCGTCGGCGTCGGCCTGCTCATCGCCAACGAGGGCGCGCAACTCGCTTCCGACCTGCCGCGCTACCAGATCACCATGCGCGAGAAGATCTCGTCGCTGCGCGGCGCCACCGAGAGCCAGGGCACGCTCTCGCGCTTCATCGACATGGTCCAGGATCTCGGCGCCGAGCTCAGGCCCGGAAAGGATGCCGAGCCCGGCAAGGAGGGCGAGAAGCCGCTCACGGTCGAGATCCGCCAGCCCAAGGCCGGGCTCATCGAGACGCTCGGCACCCTCGCGGCACCCGTCCTGCACCCGCTCGCCACCACCGGCCTGATCCTCATCTTCACGATCTTCATCCTGCTGCAGCGGGAGGACCTGCGGAACCGGATGATCCGGCTCGCGGGCTCGGGCGACCTGCGCCGCACCACGGCCGCCATCGACGACGCGGTGAGCCGGCTCAGCCGGTTCTTCCTCGCCCAGCTCGCCCTCAACATCGCCTTCGGCGTGGTGATCGGCGCCGGGCTCTGGCTGATCGGCGTGCCGAGCCCGACCCTGTTCGGCGTGCTCGCCGCGATCCTGCGCTTCGTCCCCTACATCGGCGCGGTGATCAGCGCGCTCCTGCCCCTGGTGCTGGCTGCCGCGGTCGATCCCGGCTGGACCATGGTGATGGCCACGGCGGCGCTGTTCCTGGTGGTCGAGCCGATCTGCGGCCACGTCATCGAGCCGCTGCTCTACGGCCACTCGACGGGCCTCTCGCCCGTCGCCGTGATCCTCGCGGCGACGATCTGGACCTACCTGTGGGGGCCGATCGGCCTCGTCCTGGCGACCCCGCTCACGGTCTGCCTCGTGGTGCTCGGCCGCCACGTGGAGCGCCTCTGGTATCTCGACGTGCTCCTCGGCGACCAGCCCGCTCTCAGCCCGCCCGCGATCTTCTATCAGCGCATGCTGGCGGGCGATCCCGCGGAGGCGATCGATCAGGGCCGCGAGTTCCTGAAGGAGCGCGCGCTCGTCACCTACTACGACGAGGTGGCGCTGGCCGGCCTCCTGATGGCGCAGGACGACCTCTCCCGCGGCTCCCTCGATCCGGAGCGCCAGGCGGAGGTCGGCGCGGCGATCCGCGCGGTCGTCGACCGGCTCGGCACGCTGCCTGTGGCGCGCCGCGCGCGCCGCGGCTCCGCCCGTGCCGGCAGCTCCGAGGCCGCCGCGGCCGTAGCCGCCGCCGGTCCCGACCGGCAGGCCGCCGGGATCGTGCTCCGCTCCGAGGACCTGCCTCCGCGCTGGCGCGGGCCAGCTCCGGTGCTCTGCGTGTCGAGCCGCGGCCCCTTCGACGAGGCGGCGACGCTGATGCTGAGCCAGATTCTGCAGCGCCACGGCCTCGCCTCGGAGGTCATCGCGATGAGCGCCCTGCGCGAGGGCGAGCGCCCGCAGAACTCGGATTTCGCCCTGATCTGCTTCTCCTACCTCGAGCCCGTCAGCCTGTCGCAGATCCGCTTCACGGTGCGGCAGGCCCGCGCCGCGGTGCCGGGCGTGCGCATCCTCGTGGGCTTCTGGCGGGAGCGCGATCCGGCGACGCTGGAGCGGCTGCGGCGGGCCACTTCCGCCGACATCCTCGTGACCTCCCTGAACGACGCGCTCGCCGCCTCGATCGAGGAGGCGAGGCGCCCCGCCACCGCGCCGCCGGCCGGGCGAGCGGCGAGCACTCCCGCCTTCGAGGCGCGGGCCGCCGCGGCACTGCCGGCGTGACCGACGGACCCCTAGTCGACCGGCGGCATCAGCTTCACCGCGACGCCGTGCGAACCACTCTCGAAAACGTGCGCGACGTCCTGGACCTGCCAGCGCGCGGGTTCGGCCTCGAAGGCCAGGATGACGCACTCGCCGACGCGGGGCAGCGGCTCGCCGGGCTGGAAGACGACAGTTCTACGGTAGGTTGCCGCCGCAGCGCCCAATCCACTGCGATTCGCCATGAAGACGACGTCGAAGCCGGCCACGACAAAATCTTCGCGTGTCATGATATCCGCCTCCGGACCTCCCATTGTACAGACGACGACCCTGGATCGCGGCGCTCGACACTCGCGCTTTCTGACTATGGCGAGCTTGGCCGGAAATAAAGCCTTCCCGCACGGGCGCCGACGATTTTGTCGCTTCGGGCGGGATGCGAGCGCCTCCCCGCGCGTCGGGGGCTCGATTTTCGGGCCGCGCGCCACAGGTCAGGTCCGGGCGCCTGTCGACTCGCGAGGGTGCGCCCTCTACAAGCGAGACC
Organism: Methylobacterium oxalidis; assembly: GCF_007992195.1. Classification (GTDB taxonomy): domain Bacteria; phylum Pseudomonadota; class Alphaproteobacteria; order Rhizobiales; family Beijerinckiaceae; genus Methylobacterium; species Methylobacterium oxalidis. The sequence goes on from NZ_BJZU01000014.1 coordinate 48,616, forward strand.
TCACAGCTGCGCGCCTCGGGCCGAGCGTACCAGATCCCGTGTGACAAGCCCGAGCATGTCCGAATCGCCGGAAAAGCCCCCGATCCGCAACTCGACGCGCATCGCTTCGGGATCTCACGAAGATTTCGGCGATCCGCGCAGCGACATCTTCTTCGCGGCGGTCGAGACCACGCGGATGCCGATGATCGTCACGGATCCGCGCCAGCCCGACAACCCGATCGTGTTCGCCAACCGGGCGTTCATGTCGATGACCGGCTACGCCAAGCACGAGCTCCTGGGCCGCAACTGCCGCTTCCTCCAGGGGCCGGAGACCGATTCGGACACGATCGGGGAGCTTCGCGCGGCGATCAGGGAACGGCGGGACTTCTCGACCGAGATCCTGAACTACCGCAAGAACGGCACCACGTTCTGGAACGCTTTGTTCGTCTCGCCGGTGTTCAACGCGAAGGGCGAGCTCGTCTACTACTTCGGCTCGCAGCTCGACGTCTCCCGCCGCCGCGACGCCGAGGACGCGCTCGGGCAGGCGCAGAAGATGGAGGCGCTCGGCCAGCTCACCGGCGGCATCGCGCACGATTTCAACAACCTGCTGCAGGTCATCGTCGGGTACGTGGACATCCTGGCGAGCGGCCTGGAGAACCCGAACGCCGACCGCGGGCGCCTGGGCCGGGCCGCCGAGAACATCCGGCAGGCGGCGGACCGGGCGACCACGCTGACGCAGCAGCTCCTCGCCTTCGCCCGCAAGCAGCGCCTGGAGGGCCGCTCGGTCAACCTGAACGCCCTCGTCGACGGCATGACCGAGATGGTGGAGCGCTCGCTCGGAGAGGCCGTCACCGTCGAGAAGCAGCTCGCCGAGGGCCTGTGGAACTGCCGCGTCGACCCGACCCAGGCCGAGGTCGCGATCCTCAACGTGCTGATCAACGCCCGCGACGCCATGCCGGAGGGCGGCAAGGTCACGATCACGACCGAGAACCGGCAGGTCGACCCGAGCGAGATCACCGGCATCGGGCCGCTCCAGGCGGGCCGCTACGTCTCGATCAGCGTCACGGACACCGGCACCGGCATTCCGCCGAACGTGCTCGCCCGCGTGATGGACCCGTTCTTCACCACCAAGGACGAGGGCAAGGGCACGGGCCTCGGCCTCTCGATGGTCTACGGTTTCGCCAAGCAGTCGGGGGGCGCGGCGCAGATCGAGTCGACGGTCGGGGAGGGGACGACCGTGCGGCTCTCCTTCCCGGCGACCTCGGGCGAGGACCACCAGCCCAAGCGCGCATCGACCCGCGCGATCGACCGGCCCGGCACCGAGACCGTCCTCATCGTGGACGACCGCGAGGACGTGGCCGAGCTTGCCCGCACCATCCTGCGCGACTTCGGCTACACGACCCTCATGGCGCGCAACGGCCGAGAGGCCCTGGAGGTGCTCGAGGGCAACGAGACGGTGGACCTGCTGTTCACGGACCTGATCATGCCGGGCGGCATGAACGGGGTCGTCCTCGCCCGCGAGGCGCGCAAGCGCCGGCCGCGCCTGAAGGTCCTGCTCACCACCGGCTACGCCGAGGCGAGCCTGGAGCGAACCGACGTCGGTGGTTCGGAGTTCGATCTCCTGAACAAGCCCTACCGGCGCACCGAGCTCGTTCGGCGCGTGCGCGCGGTGCTCGACGGGCCGACCGGGGTCGGCTGAGGCCGGGGGGGCGATCGGTGAGGAGTCGAACCATGCCCCGCGGCGACAAGTCGAAATACACGGACAAGCAGATCCGCAAGGCCGAGCACATCGCCGAATCCTACGTGGATCGCGGGGTGCCCGAATCCGAGGCGGAATCGCGCGCCTGGGCGACCGTCAACAAGGACGACGGGGGCGGCAAGAAGGCGGGCGGCTCCGGGCGTGGCAAGGCGACGGGTCATCCGGCCGCCCACAAGGGCGGCGCGGCGGGCGGCAAGGCGTCCGGCTCGCGCACGGCCGCCCAGCGCTCGGCCTCGGCCAAGAAGGCCGCCGAGACCCGCAAGCGCAACGCCGCCGCCCACGCCGCGCACTGAGGCGTCGGCGCAGCAGGCGCGGCCCCGCTACTTCACGTTTGCCCGGTCGCCCGCCAGCCGCTCGGCGCGGGCCCGCTCTTCCGTGCTGAGCCCGGTCAGGGTCTGGTCGAGCCAGGAATCCGAGAGGCCCTGCGCGGCCGCCGTGAGGTTCCAGGCCGCGGCCTCGACGATGTTCTTCGGCACGCCCCGGCCCACCGCGTAGAGCCGGGCGACCCGGTTCTGCGCGATGGCGTTGCCGCGCGAGGCCGCGTGCAGGAAGTAGCGGGCGGCGCGCGCCTCGTCCTTGGGCAGGCCGATCCCGTTGAACAGCAGGATCGCGAACTCGACCTCGCCCGCGAGGTCGCCGTTGTCGGCGGCGCGGCGGAACCACTCGGCCGCCTGCGACGGGTCCTTCGGCACGCCCCGCCCCTGGAGGTAGAGCACGCCGAGATCGTGCTGGGCCGGGCCGATCTCCGCCTCCGCCGCCTTGCGGAACAGGGTCGCGGCGCGGGCTTGATCCGCCTCCGCGCCGGTGCCGAGCAGGATCAGGGCGAGGTTGTAGGCGGCGGTGGGCTGGCCCTTCTCGGCCGCCTCCTCCAGCCAGCGCCGGCCCGCCTTCGGGTCCTTCGGCATGCCGCGCCCGTCCATCGCCATCAGGCCGAGGGAGGCCATGGCGGCGGACTCGCCCTGCGCGGCGGCGAGCCGGTACCACTCGGCGGCCTTCACGGGGTCCTGCTTGGTGCCGAGCCCCTGATTGTAGAGCTCGCCGAGCAGCGTCATGGCCGCGCCGTCCTTGCGGTCGGCCTCGATGCGCTTCGTCGCCTCGCGGAAGGCGGTGAGGTACTGCCCGCGCTGGTAGGCGCCGTAGGCGAAGTCCGGCGTGCTGCCGGTGGCGGGCGGGCGGGCGCCGCCCGCGTAGTTCGGGGTGTAAGGGCTCGGGAGGTCGCGCACCGGCGCCTTGAGCACCTCGGGCGCGTTCGGCGGGCGCGGCGTCTGCGGCGCGCCCGCACCGGGCTTCTGCGGGGCCGGGTTCTGCGCCGGCGGGGTCGGCGCGGCCGCGAGGTCGGCCGTCTGCCCGATCAGGCAGGCGAGGAGCGCCGCGGCGCGCGGGATCCGCCTCAAGACGCGGCCCCGGCCAGGGCGGCCTGCGCGCGCTCGACCGCCTCCGGCCCCGCCGTCCAGATCGCGGCCTCCAGGCCGAGGAACTCCGCGCCCGTTCCGGCGAGCGCCGCGATCTCCGCCTCCGCGGCGGCCACCGCGATGCAGGGCGTCTCGAAGATCTCCGCCCACCACGCCGAACGCTCCAGCACGCCCGCCGGGTCCGGGGCCGCCCCGTCCGGGTAGAGGCCGCCGAAGGCGAGGTAGTCGATTCCCGCCTCGCCGGCCTCCATCGCGCCGTGCCGGTTCTCGATGCCGCCCGTCCCGAGGATGCGCCCGTCCTTCAGGCGCTCGCGCAGGTCGCGCAGGAGGGCGGCGCCCGGCCTGTCGAGGTGCACGCCGTCCGCGCCGCCGCGCGCCGCGACGCTCACGATGTCGCCCTGGAGGCCCGGACAGGCGACGACGAGGGCGGCGCCCCGCTTCTGCGTCACGGCGGCGACGCGCTTGACGAGGCCGACGAGGGTGCGCTCGTCGGCCGGCGCGAGCCGCAGGATGAGCGCCGCCACGTCCCCCGCCGCGCAGGCCGCGTCGAGGGCGGGCAGCAGCGGGTCGAGCTGCCCCGCCTCGAGCCGGTGCGGCGTGAGGAGCGACAGGCGGGTCGTCGGGTCCGTCCGAGTGTCCGTCATGGCGTTCCGCGGGCGCGGCCCTCAGCGGGCCGCGTCGATCTTCTGGGCGAGCGAGCCGTCGGCGTAGCGCTTGGCCATCGCCGCGGTCGAGATCGGGCGGATCTTCGAGCCCTGGCCGGCCGTGTTGAACTCCTCGAAGCGCTGCTTGCAGAGCTTCGTCATCGCGTCCATGGCGGGCTTCAGGTACTTGCGCGGGTCGAACTCGGCCTTGTTCTCGGTGAGCACCTTCCGGATCTGGCCCGTCATCGCCATCCGGTTGTCGGTGTCGATGTTGATCTTGCGCACGCCGTGCTTGATGCCGCGCTGGATCTCCTCCACGGGCACGCCCCAGGTCGGCTTCATCTCGCCGCCGTACTGGTTGATGATGTCCTGCAGGTCCTGCGGCACCGAGGAGGAGCCGTGCATGACGAGGTGCGTCGTCGGCAGGCGCCGGTGGATCTCCTCGATCACGTTCATCGCCAGCACCGCGCCGTCCGGCTTGCGGGTGAACTTGTAGGCGCCGTGGCTCGTGCCCATCGCCACGGCCAGCGCGTCGACCTGGGTGGCGGCCACGAACTTCACGGCCTCGTCGGGGTCGGTCAGGAGCTGGTCGTGCGAGAGCTCGCCCTCGGCGCCGTGGCCGTCCTCGGCCTCGCCCTTGCCGCTCTCCAGGGAGCCGAGCACGCCGAGCTCGCCCTCGACGGAGACGCCCGCCCAGTGCGCCATCTCGGAGACCTTGCGGGTGATCTCGACGTTGTAGGCGTAGTCGGCCGGCGTCTTGCCGTCCGCCTTGAGCGAGCCGTCCATCATCACGGAGGTGAAGCCGTACTGGATCGCCGTGGCGCAGGTGGCTTCGCTGTTGCCGTGGTCGAGGTGCATGCAGACGGGGATGTGGGGATAGATCTCCACGAGGCCGTCGATCATCTTGGCGAGCAGGACGTCGTTGGCGTAGGCGCGCGCGCCGCGGCTCGCCTGGAGGATCACGGGGCTGTCGGTGGCGTCCGCCGCCGCCATGATGGCGAGGCCCTGCTCCATGTTGTTCATGTTGAAGGCCGGCACGCCGTACTCGTACTCGGCCGCGTGATCGAGAAGCTGCCTCAACGTGATCCGCGCCATCTCTCAACTCCTCGTCGTCTCGGGCCTGCCGTCAGGCCGTATATAGGCGCGGCGACGCTCCGAACGGAGCGGTCCGCGGGATCTTTTCGCAGATAAAAGCCCGCCCGGACGGGCGGGCGGCGGAGCGCCGGGACCTACTTCGCCCGCAGGGCCTCGACGCCCGGCAGCTCCTTGCCCTCGAGCCATTCGAGGAAGGCGCCGCCCGCGGTCGAGATGTAGGTGAAGTCCTCGCCCGCCCCGGCATGGTTGAGCGCCGCCACCGTGTCGCCGCCGCCGGCCACCGAGACGAGCCGGCCCGCCTTCGTGCGCTCGGCCGCGTGCCTGGCGGCCGCCACCGTCGCGGCGTCGAAGGGGGTCAGCTCGAAGGCGCCGAGCGGACCGTTCCAGACGAGCGTCGCCGCGGTGTCGATCGCCGCGTCGATCTCCGCGACGGAGGCCGGCCCCGCGTCGAGGATCATGCCGGTCTCCGGCACCGCGTCGACGCTGACCGTCTCGTGTGCCGCGTTCGCCTTGAACTCGGAGGCGACCACCGCGTCCACGGGGAGGATGATGCGGCAGTCCGCGGCGCGGGCGGCTTCGAGGATGCGGGTGGCGGTGTCGGCAAGGTCGCGCTCGCAGAGCGACTTGCCCACCCCCTTGCCCTGCGCGTGCAGGAAGGTGTTGGCCATGCCGCCGCCGATGACCAGCATGTCGACCTTCGAGACGAGGTTCTGCAGCAGGTCGATCTTCGAGGACACCTTGGCGCCGCCGACGAGGGCGATAACCGGGCGGGTGGGCGCCTCCAGCCCCTTGGTGAGGGCGTCGAGCTCGGCCTGCATCAGCCGGCCGGCAAAGGCCGGCAGCCGGTGGGCGAGCCCTTCCGTCGAGGCGTGCGCGCGGTGGGCGGCCGAGAACGCCTCGTTGACGTAGATGTCGCCGTTGCGGGCGAGCGCGTCCGTGAAGGCCGGGTCGTTCTTCTCCTCGCCCGGGTGGTAGCGGGTGTTCTCGAGGAGGAGCACGTCACCGTCCTTCAACGCGGCCACCGCGGTCTCGGCGGCCTCGCCGACGCAATCCTCCGCGAAGGCGACAGGCCGGCCGAGATGCCGGCTCAGGGTCTCGACGACGGGCTTGAGCGAGTCCTTCGGGTCCGGCTTGCCCTTCGGGCGCCCGAAATGGGCGAGGAGCACCACACGGCCGCCCGCGTCGGCGATCTCGCGGATCGTCGGCACCACGCGCTCGATGCGGGTGGCGTCGGTGACGCGGTCGCCCTCCATCGGCACGTTGAGGTCGACCCGCAGCAGCACGCGCTTGCCGGCCAGCGGGCCGGCATCGTCGAGGGTACGGAAAGCGGTCATGGAAACCTTCGTCGGTCTGCGGCGCTCAGCGCTGCGGAATCAGGGCGTCGAGGTGCAGGCGCTGCACGGCGATCATCAGCACGACCGTCACCACCGCCGTTATGATGGCGGTGAGCACGAGGGCGCCGGCGCCGGGCAGGCGCTTCGTCCGGTCGGAGACCGCGCGCACCTCGGTCCGCAGGGCGGCGAGGTCGGTCTGGCGGGCGGCCTCGTTCATGCGCGAGGAGGCGTTCTCGACCTTGTCCTCCACGCGCGACAGCAGCGCCTCGGAGCGGGCGTACTTGTCCTCGATGCGGGAGCACTTGTCCTCGATCCGCGCGAGCTGGTCGATGAGCTGCGAGGCCGAGAGGGGACCGCCCGACATCGGCCGGCCGGGCGCGGGGGCGGGCCTGGCCTCGGACGGGGCCGCGGCGCCGGCCGGAGCGGCGGTGGGCTGGCCCGTGGCGGGGGCGGACTGGGGCGGCGGCGAGGTCGGAGGGGAGGTCGGCGGCGTCTGCGGAATGAAGTTCGGTCCGGTCGAGGGCTTCGGCGAGGCGTCGGTCATCGCGGGCGCACCTTCCTGTCTCTTCGAGGGTCCTTCGAGCTGCGTCTCGGGCCGCCGGCCCGGTCCCGGCCGCGTCGGGCCGGAACGGGTCGGCGGGTCGAGGGGCGGGGCGCGCGGGGTCGGGCCCGCGCGGCCGAGCCGGTCAGATCAGCTTCGCCATCGCCACGGCCGTGTCGGCCATGCGGTTCGAGAAGCCCCACTCGTTGTCGTACCAGGACAGGATCCGCACGAAGGTGCCGTCCATGACCTTGGTCTGGTCGAGGTGGAAGGTCGAGGAATGCGGGTCGTGGTTGAAGTCGATCGAGACGTTCGGCCGGTCGGTCACGCCGAGCACGCCCTTGAGCGGGCCGTTCGCGGCGGCCTTGATGGCCTCGTTGATCTCCTCGACCGAGGTCGCGCGCTTGGCCGTGAAGACGAGGTCCACCGCCGAGACGTTCGGGGTCGGCACGCGGATCGCCGTGCCGTCGAGCTTGCCCTTCAGCTCCGGCAGCACGAGGCCCACCGCCTTGGCCGCGCCCGTCGAGGTCGGGATCATCGAGAGCGCCGCGGCGCGGGCCCGGTAGAGATCCTTGTGCATCTGGTCGAGCGACGGCTGGTCGTTCGTGTAGGAGTGGATCGTCGTCATGAAGCCGCGCTCGATGCCGACGGTCTCGTTGAGGACCTTGGCCACCGGCGCGAGGCAGTTCGTGGTGCAGGAGGCGTTCGAGACGACGAGGTGCTCGCCCGTGAGCTTGTCGTGGTTCACGCCGTACACGACCGTGAGGTCGGCGCCGTCGCCCGGCGCCGAGACGAGCACGCGCTTGGCGCCAGCGTCGAGATGGGCCTTGGCCTTGTCCTTGGCCGTGAAGATGCCGGTGCACTCGAGCGCGATGTCGACGCCGAGGTCGCGGTGGGGCAGCTCGGCCGGGTTGCGCACGGCCGTGACCTTGATGCGCTTGCCGTCGATGATCAGGCTGTCGCCCTCGACGCCGACCTCGCCCGGGTAGCGGCCGTGCACGGAATCGTAGCGCAGCAGGTGGGCGTTCGTCTCCACGGGGCCGAGATCGTTGATCGCGACCACCTCGATGTCCTGGCGGGAGGCTTCGTGGATCGCCCGCAGCACGTTGCGGCCGATGCGCCCGAACCCGTTGATGGCAACCTTCACCGTCACGGCGTGACTCCTTCCTGTGTGGGCGCGCCGGTCAGCGGCGCGCTCCTGTCCTGCGAGCGTCCCGGCCCGGCCGCCGGGCCGCGCCTGCTCTGTGCGAAACGGGGGTGAACCTGCGATGAACCGGGGCCGTGAGGTCTCGCGCCAGCGCGGGGGCGCATCCGGTCGACGGATGACGCACGCTGGGTCCTCAAGTCTGTCACGGGATGGAGTTTCCGGCTCTGCGCCGCCTCGCGGCTTCGCTGTCAGCGGCGGCTGTCTAGCATGCACCCCCACCTAGTCAAAGGTTGCGGTGTGACAATCCCTCGGCGATGAACAGGAGGCATGCACGGCGCGGGGGCGCCGCCGCCCGACCGGCGGCGTCCGCCGCGTCCTGGGAGTGCTGTCCAGAGTTCTGCCGAGAGCCTTGCCGATGTCCGCCCCGACGCCACAACCGACGCGAGATCCGGTGTCAGACCCGGCGCCGCCGCGCGCGGTCCCGATCGACGCCGCGCTCGCGCGCCTCGACGCCGCGCTCCAGCGCCTCGAAGCCACGGTCACTCGCCGGCTGGAGGCGGAGCGCGCGCCGGACGACCGCAACGTGGAGCTCGCCATCATGGGCGAGGACCGGGCCCGGCTCGCGGCCGCCCTCGACGCGGCGCAGGCCCGCCTCGCCGAGGTGACGGCGGCGGCCGACGACATCGGGGAGCGCCTCGACCGGGTGATCGACCGGGTCGAGGGCGTCCTCGCGGAGGGCGAGGAGGAGAGGCCCGGCGCCTGAGGCGCGGCCGCGCCCTCGACGCCGCGCCCTTGACGCCGTGCACCCTGCGCCTGCATCCCGGGCGCTTCCGCAGACGACCACCCGCGCGGCCGATGCCCCAGATCAACGTCACCATCGACGGCAAGAACTACCGCATGGCCTGCGGCGAGGGCGAGGAGGACCACCTCACCGAGCTCGCCGCCACGCTGGATTCCCGGATCGGCGACATGCGCCGGGCCTTCGGCGAGATCGGCGACATGCGCCTCCACGTCATGGCGGCCCTCACGGTCGTGGACGAGCTCGCGGAGCTGAAGCGGCGCATGGGGGCCCTGGAGGCCGAGGCCGCGGGCCTGCGCGCCCTGACCGAAGGCGCCGAGGCCGAGCGCAGCGAGCGCGAGGCGCGCCTCGCGGAGGGCGTCGCCCGCGCGGCCGAGCGCATCGAGCGGCTGGCGCAGGCGCTGGCGGCGGGGGCGTGAATTCGTCGGCCCTCGCCCCTGGCGCCGGCCCGCGCCCGACGCTACATGAGTCGGGCGGGGCTGCAGGGTTCGTCAGGAGAACTTTTCCCCGGGGCCTTATCGACTCCCTCGGGAGCTGTCCCTGGCCTCGTCCCTGGACTTGGCCAACACGGCGCCCACCTACGCTGTAGGTTTCCCGGGATCGACACTCCAACGGCTCACGTGGCTCCGCACTCCGCTTCCCCCACCTCCCTCCTCAAGGCCGAACTCCGCAGCGCGGCGCTGGCGCGCCGCGACGCGCTCGACCCCGACATCAGGCGCGAGGGCTCGCTGCGCATCGCCGAGTCGGTGCTCGGCGTCGCCGCGCTCGCGGAGGCGCAGATCGTCGGCGCCTTCTGGCCGATCCGCAGCGAGGTCGACCCGCGGCCGATCATCACCCGCCTGTTCGAGCGCGGCCAGCGCGTGGCGCTGCCGAAGGTGACGCCGGACGGCCTCGTCTTCCGCGAGTGGAAGGCCGGCGAGGCGCTGGTGCGCGGCGGCTTCGGCCTCAGCGAGCCGCGCGAGGACCTGCCGCCGCTCGATCCCACCGCCCTGATCGTGCCGCTCGCGGCCTTCGACCGGCGCGGCCAGCGCATCGGCTACGGCCGCGGCTACTACGACCACGCCATCGCGCGGCTGAGCGCGAACGGGCCCGTCCTCACCATCGGCGTCGCCTTCTCCGTGCAGGAGATCGAGACGGTGCCGGCGGAGCCGCACGACCGGCCTCTCGACCACCTGATGACCGAGGCAGGCCCCGTGCACCTCTCCAAGGCCGCCTCCGATGCGCCTGCTCTTCCTCGGTGACGTCGTCGGGCGGCCCGGCCGCCACGTGATCGCGGACCGTCTGCCGCGCCTGCGCGAGCGCTGGCGGCTCGACTGCGTCGTCGTCAACGGCGAGAACGCGGCCGGCGGCTTCGGCATCACCGAGGCGATCTGCGACGAGATCCTGCAGGCGGGCGCCGACGCCGTGACCCTCGGCAACCACTCCTTCGACCAGCGCGAGGCCCTGGTCTTCATCGCCCGACAGCCGCGGCTCGTGCGGCCGGCCAACTACCCGTCCGGAACGCCGGGCCGGGGCGCCACCGTCGTCGAGACCCGCGACGGCGCCCGCGTCCTCGTCGTCAACGTGATGGGCCGCCTCTTCATGGACGCGATGGACGACCCCTTCGCGGCGGCCGAGCGCGAGCTCTCCGCCTGCCCCCTCGGCGAGGCGGCCGACGCGGTGATCGTCGACGTCCACGCCGAGGCGACGAGCGAGAAGCAGGCCTTCGCCCACTTCCTCGACGGGCGCGCGAGCCTCGTTGTCGGCACCCACACCCACGCCCCCACCGCCGACCACCGCATCCTGCCCGGCGGCACCGCCTACCTGTCGGATGCCGGCATGTGCGGCGACTACGATTCGGTGCTCGGCATGCAGAAGGACGAGCCCCTGCGCCGCTTCCTCCAGAAGACGCCGGGCTCGCGCCTGGAGGCGGCCCACGGCGAGGGCACGCTGTGCGGGCTCGCCGTCGAGACGGATGCCCGCGGACTCGCGACGCTCGTGGCGCCTGTGCGATTCGGGCCGCACCTCGAGGAAACTTGGCCGCGCGCCTGGGATTGAGGCCCGCCGCCCTCGGCCCCGCGCGGCCCGCCGACTTGATCGGGTGCGCCCCTGACGCCAGAGTGGCGGCGACATCGTTCCGGCACGCCGTTTAACCTGCAAGCGGTCCTGAGCCACCCATCAGAGAGTTGCGACCGATGGCGGCCCGTCCCGCGTCCCCTCCGCTGGCCAAGCCCGGCATCTACATCGTGCGGATGCTGGTCTTCCTGATCCTGGTCGGCTTCCTCGCCTTCGTCCTGTTCAAGCAGATCACCCCGGCCTTCCTGGCCAATCCGGGCCTCAACGGGCTGATCCTCGGCGTCCTGCTCATCGCGGTTCTGCTCGCCTTCGGGCAGGTGCTCCGGCTCTTCCGCGAGGTGTCCTACGTCAACGCCGCGGCGGCCGGCGAGGCGACGCAGCGGGCGCCCAACCTCCTCGCGCCGCTCGTGCCCGCCATCGAGGCGCGCCGCGACGGGGCGACGCTGCCCGGCACCCGCTCCTTCCTCGACACCGTGGACGCGCGTCTCGACGAGGGCCGCGACATCCTGCGCTACGTGGCGGGCCTGCTGATCCTGCTCGGCCTGCTCGGCACGTTCTGGGGCCTCATCGAAACGCTCTCGGCGGTCGGCTCGGTGATCAAGTCGATGCGCGGCGGCGGCGAGGCGAGCGTGATGTTCGACGAGCTGAAGAACGGCCTCGCCGTGCCCCTCGGCGGCATCGGCCTCGCGTTCTCCGCCTCGCTGTTCGGCCTCGCGAGCTCCCTCATCGTCGGCTTCCTCGACCTGCAGGCGGGGCAGGCGCACGCCCGCTTCCACAACGAGCTCGAGGACTGGCTCACCTCCGGCGCGCAGGAGGAGGCCGGCGCCGGCCCGCGCCCGCTCGCCGCCCAGGACCCGGCTGCGGCGCGCGAGCTCAAGGAGGCAGTCGACCGGCTCACCACCATCATCTCGGAAGGGGCCAACAGCCGCGCGGCGACGCAGGCCATGACCAACCTCGCCGAGGGCATCCAGGGCCTCGTCCAGCACATGCGGGCCGAGCAGCAGATGATCCGCGACTGGGTGGAGGCCCAGGCGAGCCGCGAGCGCGAGCTGAAGCAGGTGCTCGACCGGCTCGGCCGCGAGCGGGTCTGAGCCGTGGCCTCCCGTCCGGCCCGGCGCGACCGCGCCCTCAACGTCTGGCCCGGCTACGTCGACGCGCTCGCCACGCTGCTGCTCTCGGTGGTGTTCCTGCTGACGATCTTCGTGGTCGGGCAGTTCTTCCTGTCGCAGGAGATCACCGGCCGCGACACGGTCCTCGACAAGCTCAACCGCCAGATCGCCGATCTCACCGACCTTCTCGCGCTGGAGCGCTCGACCCGGCGCGCGCAGGAGGAATCGGCCCAGGGCCTGCGAACGACGCTGCTCACGGCGGAGGCGGACCGCGACCGGCTCAAGGCGCAGGTCGAGGCGGGCGCCGCCCAGCAGGGCCAGACGGGCGAGCTCGACAAGCAGCTCCAGGCCGAGCGCGGCGCGACGGCGCGGGCGCTCAACCAGGTCGACCTGCTCAACCAGCAGATCAGCGCGATGCGGCGCCAGCTCGCGGCCCTGGAGGATGCGCTGGCGGCCTCCGAGGCACGCGACCGCGAGAGCCAGGCCCGGATCGCCGACCTCGGCAGCCGCCTCAACGTGGCGCTCGCGCAGAAGGTGCAGGAACTCGCCCGCTACCGCTCGGACTTCTTCGGCCGCCTGCGCCAGATCCTCGGCAACCGCAGCGACATCCGCGTGGTGGGCGACCGCTTCGTGCTGCAATCCGAGGTGCTGTTTCCCGCCGGCTCGGCGGCGCTCAAGCCGGAGGCGGGGCCGGAGCTCGACCGCATCGCCGGGGCGATCCTCGACCTCGCCAAGCAGATCCCGGCGGACCTGCCCTGGGTGCTGCGGGTCGACGGCCACACGGATGCCCGGCCGATCGCCAGCGCGCAGTTCCCCTCGAACTGGTCGCTCTCGGCGGCGCGGGCCATCGCGGTGGTGCAGTACCTCGCGGGCAAGGGCATCCCGCCCCAGCGCCTCCTCGCCGGCGCCTTCGGCGAGTTCCAGCCCCTCGACGCCGGCACGACCGAGGACGCCTACGCCCGCAACCGGCGGATCGAGTTCAAGCTGACCGAGCGCTGAGCCAGCCCGCGATGGGCCTCACCTCTCCCG
>NZ_BJZU01000015.1 GCF_007992195.1 Methylobacterium oxalidis
GGAAGAACCTCAACCCCGAACCCGACGCGCAAAAAAATCCCGCGCTCAATCCTCGGCGAACGCTTCCCGGTAGGCGAACAGGCCCGGTACCCCGCCCGTCATCACGAACAACACCGCCTCGCCCGCCGCGTAGCGGCCGGAGCGGACGTCGTGCAGCAGGCCGGCGAAGGCCTTGCCGCTGTAGACCGGGTCGAGCAGCAGGCCCTCGCTGCGCGCCATCAGGCGAACCGCCTCCCGCATGGCGTCGGTCGGGATGCCGTAATCGGGCCCACGATGGGCGCCGTCCACATCGATCTCGGCCTCCGTCAGCCGCCCTCCCGTCCCGAGAAGGTCGAGCGTCGCGTTCGCCTTGTCGAGGGTCGTGGCGACGGCCCAGTCGAGGGGTGCCAGGACGGTGTAGGAGCGCGCGAGCCGCGGGTCGCGCCCCAGTTCGGAGAGCCCGGCGGCGAGGCCCGCATGGGTGCCGCCGCTGCCGTTCGCCACCAGGATGTTGGTGAACCGGACGTCCATCGCGTCGGCTTGGTCGAGGATCTCGCGCGCACAGGCCGCGTAGCCGAGGCACCCGACCGGGCTCGAACCGCCAGACGGAAACACGTAGACGCCGCGGCCCGCCGCCCGCAGCTCGTCGGCGCGCGCCTCGGCCGCCGCGAGGGCGTCGGTCTCGCCGGGACGTTCGTGCACGCGCGCGCCGAACAGCGCGTCGAGGAAGCGGTTGCCGTTGCCCGTGTAGTCGGCGTCCCCGCGCGGCACGGTTCGGGTCAGGACAAGCTCGCAGGCGAGGCCCGAGCGCGCCGCGGCGGCGGCCGTCAGCCTCGCGTGGTTCGACTGGAGCGCGCCGACCGTGATCACCGTATCGGCGCCCTCGGCGCGGGCGGCGGCGAGCAGGAACTCGAGCTTGCGCAGCTTGTTGCCGCCCCCGCCGAAGCCCGCGAGGTCGTCCCGCTTCACGTAGAGGCGCACGCCCCGGAGCGCCTTGCCGAGATGCCGGGACAGGCCCGCCAGCGGCTCGATCGGGGTCGGCAGACCGAGGAGGGGCAGGCGCGGGAAGCGGGCGGGATCCGGCACGGCGCCGCCGCTACTCCGCCGCCGGCAGGGCCGCCGCGCGCAGGCGCGGCTCCTTGCCCCGGGCGGTCTCGTCGAGCGCATCCGTGAACTGGAGGGCGGCGAGCTGCGCGTAGAGGGCGCCCTCCGCCAGCAGGCTCTCGTGGGTGCCCTCCTCGACGATCCGCCCCTCGTCGAGGACGAGGATGCGGTCGGCGGCCCGGATGGTGGCGAGGCGGTGGGCGATGACGAGGGTGGTGCGCCCCTGCATCAGGGTGTCGAGCGCCGATTGCACGGCCCGCTCGCTCTCCGCGTCGAGGGCCGAGGTCGCCTCGTCGAGGAGGAGGATCGGCGCGTCCTTGAGGATGGCGCGGGCGATGGCGATGCGCTGGCGCTGCCCGCCCGACAGGGTGACGCCGCGCTCGCCGACGAGCGTGTCGTAGCCATCCGGCAGGGCCGCGATGAAGCCCGCCGCGTTGGCGAGCGCCGCGGCGTGGCGCACCTCGTCCTCGCTCGCCTCCGGCCGCCCGTAGCGGATGTTCTCGAAGACCGAGCCGGAGAACACGGTGGGCTCCTGCGGCACCAGCGAGAGGCGCTCGCGCACCGCCTCCGGGTCGGCCTTGGCGATATCGACGCCGTCGATCCGCACGGAGCCGGATTGCGGGTCGTAGAAGCGCAGGAGCAGCTGCAGGACCGTGGTCTTGCCAGCGCCCGAGGGGCCGACGAGGGCGATGCGCTCGCCCGGCGCCGCCGTGAAGCTGATGCCGTTGAGCGAGGCGTGGTCGGGCCGCGTGGGGTAGGCGAACCGCACGGCGTCGAAGGTGACCTCGCCGGCCGGCGGCTCCGGCAGCGGGCGCGGCGCCGCGGGCGCGCGGATCGCGGGCTCCGCGGCCAGGATCTCGCCGAGCCGCTCGGCGGCGCCAGCCGCCTGCGCCAGCTCGCCGTAGACCTCCGAGAGCTGGCCCAGCGCGCTCGCGCCGAACACCGCGTAGAGCACGAACTGCGAGAGCTGGCCCGCACTCATGGTGTGGCTGAGGACGCCCTGCGCCCCGTACCACATCACCCCGACGACGCTCGCCGAGATCAGGAAGATCGCGACGCCCGTGAGGAGCGCGCGCGCCGTGATCGAGGCGCGGGCGGCCCCGTAGGCGTTCTCGGAGGCCGCGGCGAATCGGTCCGCGGTGGCGCGCCCCATGCCGAAGGCCTGCATCGTGCGGACCGCCCCGACGGCTTCCGCCGCGTAGGCGGAGGCGTCGGCGAGCCGGTCCTGCGCGGCGCGGGAGCGGCGGCGCACGCCGCGCCCGGACAGGATCAGCGGGAACACGATGAGGGGGATCGCGGCCAGCACCAGCACCGAGAGCTTCGGGCTCGTGATCACCATCATGGTGACGGCGCCGACGAACAGGAAGGCGTTGCGCAGCAGGATCGAGATCGAGACGCCGAAGACCGACTTCACCTGCGTGGCGTCGGCGGTGAGGCGCGAGACGATCTCGCCCGACTGCGCCCGGTCGAAGAAGGCGGGGTCCAGCACCGTCAGGCGGCGGAACACCGCCGAGCGCAGGTCGGCGACGACGCGCTCGCCGAGCGTCACGACCGTGTAGTAGCGGGCGGCGCTCGACAGGGCGAGGACGGCCACGACGCCGAGAAGCGCCAGGAAGTAGGCGTCGATGACGCTGTGGCCCTCCTCCGAGAAGCCGTGGTCGATCACCCGGCGCATCGCGATCGGCACCACCAGCGTCGCGCCCGAGGCGAAGACGAGGGAGACGAAGGCGGCGAGGATCCGTCCGCGATAGGCCGCCGCGAAGGGAATCAGCGGCCGCAGCGCACTCAGGGAAGCCTTGCCGCGGTCCGCGCCGCGGGTCTTGTCACGGACAGCCATCGGGTCCCGCCATCATCGTTTCACACCCCTTGTACCCGCGTCGCGTCCGCGCTTGTTCGCCCGATCAGGCTGCGGTATACGCGCGCCTTCATCCGATTGCGCGTGTTCAATGGCCGCGGGCCGCCGAAACGGGCCGGTCGGCGTGGCTATTCAAGGACTTCGTCATGGCAAAGAATGCGGCCGCCAAGGCCAAGGGGACCGAGCATCCCGACTACCACTTCATCAAGGTCGTGATGACCGATGGGTCCGAGTACATGACCCGCTCGACCTACGGCAAGGAGGGCGACACCCTCAACCTCGACATCGACCCGCTCACGCACCCGGCCTGGACCGGCGGCGAGCAGAAGATGCTCGATCGCGGCGGCCGCGTCTCGCGCTTCAACTCGCGCTTCGGCAGCCTGAGCTTCGGCAAGAAGTAAGCGGCGCGGCTCACACCGCGGCCGGATCGCCGGGCGGCTCCGCGAGGGGCCGCCCGTTCTCGTTTCAGGAGTGCCGTCAGGCCGGTCAGTGCCGGCCCGCGAAGGCCGAGCGCAGCAGGCCCTGCTGGGCCGCCACAGGGCTCTCGCGCGATTCGGGCACCGGGCGGTCCTCCGAGATCAGCGCGTCGAGATGCAGGATGCGGTCGTGCAGGCGGCGGGCGCGGCGGGTCAGCTCCTGCAGGCGCAGGGGCAGCCCCTTGAGAACGTCCGCGCGCGCCGGCTCCAGCGCGCTGAGCTTCACCCGGGTCTTCTCCTCGACGGCCTGGACGGGCGTGATCTCGCCCTCGGCGACCGCCCGCTGCACGAGGAGCCAGGAGGCGATCTGCATCAGGAGGGTCGTCAGCCGCATGCTCTCGGCCGCGTAGCCCAGGGTGGCGTCCCGCGAGATCAGTCGGGATTCCTCGCGCCCCTCGCCGTCGAGATAGGCGGCCGTCTCCTCGACCAGCGCCATGCCGTCGCGGAACAGGGCCCGGAACGCTTCCGAGCCGACATAGGTCTCGCCGAAGCTCACCCAGTCCCGCTCGTCCCGGAACGTGACGTCGAACCCGTTCATCGTGCCTCCTGTGCCGCCGCCGGCCCGTTCCGTCCCGAAGCGGGACGGGTCCGGCGCTGTCGACATCCTTCGGCGCAAATCTAGCGCCGCCGACGCGATTCGGCTGGGTTAACCGGACGGTAGGGTTAACGCGCCCGGAGGCCCGTCCGTCTCTCAAGATCGAGTGAGGAGAGGCGAGGGGGAGCCCAGGGGGAGCCTGGGAGCAGGAAAGAAAAAAGCCGCCCGAAGGCGGCTTGAAGAGAGTCTACAGGGAGGCATCAAACAGAGTGGACGGAGGTCCCACTCGACATCCAGAACTCTGGATGCCCCCTTTATGAAGCGGAAACGTTAACGATCGGTTAAGAGCCCGCGCTCAGGCCCCAAGGCTCGCGCTCAGGCCCCAAGGCTCGCGCTCAGGCCAAAAGGCTCGCGCTCAGGCCGCCAGGCTCGCGAAGAGGCCGCGCCCGTCGATGCCGCCGACGAGCCCCTCCACGAAGTTCTCCGGGTGCGGCATCAGACCGAGCACGTTCCGCTTCTCGGAGAAGATCCCGGCGATCGAGTTGAGCGAGCCGTTGCGATTGGCGTCCACCGTGAGCTCGCCCGACTCGTCGCAGTAGCGGAAGGCGACGCGCCCCTCGCCCTCGATCCGCGCGAGGGTCTCCGGATCGGCGAAGTAGTTGCCCTCGCCGTGCGCGACGCAGACGTCGATCACCTGCCCCTTGGCGTAGGCCGAGGTGAAGCGGGTGTCGTCGCGCTCCACGCGCAGCAACTGGCGATGGCAGATGAAGCGCCGGTTCACGTTGCGCATCAGGACGCCGGGCAGGAGCCCCGATTCGCACAGGATCTGGAAGCCGTTGCAGATGCCGAGCACGAGCCCGCCGCGGGCCGCGTGCGCCCGCACCGCATCCATCGCCGCCGCGCGTCCCGCGATGGCGCCGCAGCGGAGGTAATCCCCGTAGGAGAAGCCGCCCGGCAGCACGGCGAGGTCGGTCCCCGCCGGGAGCTCGGTGTCGGCGTGCCAGACCTTGACGACCTCGGCCCCGGCGAGGCGCAGGGCGCGCGCGACGTCCCCGTCGCGGTTCGAGCCCGGGAAGACGACGATCGCCGCGCGCATCAGGCGATCTCGATCGCGTAGTTCTCGACGACCGTGTTGGCGAGGAGCTTCTCGCACGCGGTCTTCAGCGTCGCCTCGGCGGCCGCGCGATCGGAGCCCTCGACCTCGATGTCGAAGACCTTGCCCTGACGGACGCTGCCGACGTCCTGGATGCCGAACGACTTCAGCGCCGACTCGATCGCCTTGCCCTGGGGATCCAGCACCCCGGTCTTCAGGGTGACGATGATGCGCGCTTTCATGGTCGGGAACTCGCGTGTGGACGGGCCGGAAAGGGCCGGGGGACGGCCCGTGTGCGGATAGGAGGAATCGTCGGGGCTGGCAACGGACGAAGATTCGGGGCCCTGCCCGGATCCCCGCCGGCCCGCACGCGCGGCGGCGCTCAGCGGCGCGCGTTCGTGGCCCGGATCGGCTCGATGCTGACGGCGCGGCGCCAGAGCTGCAGCATGATGCAGGCGGCGAACAGGCTGAACAGGCCCATCAGGACGTGCCCGACCGTGTCGCCGAGTTCGAAGATGCCGGCGAGCGCCCATCCGGCCGCGATCGCGGCGGCGAACACCTCGGTGCCGACGAGGACCATCATGCTCAGGATGGTGATGAAGTTGCGCGTGTTCATAGCAGTAGTTCCCGTCGCGGTCCCGCGTCCGATCGAGCCGGTGGGCGCCCGAGACGGGCGCTACCGGGCGCAGTAGCGCGATTGCTCCCCGCCTTGCAACTCGGGCGTCGCCGAGCGCGGGGGAGGGGGTGGCCGCGGCGGGGCGGGCCCGCCGCCGGCCTCAGCGCGGCGCGCGCTTGGCCAGGATGCGCTGGAGCGTGCGGCGGTGCATGTTGAGCCGCCGCGCCGTCTCGGAGACGTTCCGCCCGCACAACTCGTACACCCGCTGGATGTGCTCCCAGCGGACGCGGTCGGCCGACATCGGGTTCTCCGGCGGGTCGGCCCGCTCGCCCGGCTGCGCCATCAGCGTGCCGTGGATCTCGTCCGCGTCCGCGGGCTTGGCGAGGTAGTCGAACGCGCCGAGCTTCACGGCGGTGACAGCGGTCGCGATGTTGCCGTAGCCCGTCAGGATCACGCCGCGCGCGTCCGGACGGCGCTCCTTCAGGCGCGCGATCACGTCGAGGCCGTTGCCGTCGGCGAGGCGCATGTCGATGACCGCGAAGGCCGGCGCACGGCTCTCCACGGCCGAGACGCCCTCGGCCACGCTCTCGGCCACCTGCACGGCGTAGCCGCGGGCCTCCATGGCCCGTGCGAGGCGGGTCGAGAAGGGCTTGTCGTCGTCCACGATGAGAAGGCTGCGGTCGGAGAAGGCCGCCAGCGGATCGTTCTCCGAGAGAGTCATCCCCTCGGCCGCGGGCGCCGAGGTCCCCGTCTGCGTCAGCATACGACGCTCCTTGTTTCGTCGTGATGGATCAGAGGCTTATATAAGTGTCGCGCTGCGTTCCGTTAGGGGTTGGCCTGCAACTTCCGGCAGGTTCTCGGCGCCCGCGCCGCGCTCGAAGATGTGGCGCGCCCAGGAGACCCGGACCACCGCGCCGGTCGTGCCGGGGGCGGAGGCGTTCGACAAGGTGATCTGCGCGCCGGAGCGCTCGATCAGGGTCTTGGCGATGAACAGGCCGAGGCCGAGCCCGGCTCCGACCGTGTCGCTCTGCACCGGGCGGTCCGGGCTGCGGGTCGTCACGTAGGGCTCCCCCGCCCGCAGCAGCACCTCGCTCGAGAAGCCCGGCCCGTCGTCGCGGATCTCCAGCGAGACGCGGTCGAGGGTCCAGCGCGCCTCGATGACGACGCGCGAATCGGCGAAGTCGACCGCGTTGTCGACGATGTTGGCCAGCCCGAACATCACGCCCGGGTTGCGGCGGCAGACGGGCTCGGGACCGTCGCCCCGGCTCGACACGGCGAGCTGGATGCCGAGCGCGCGCTGCGGCGCGGCAAGCTCCTCCACGAGGTGGCTGAAGGTGACGGTGGCGAGGAAGCCCGACTCGTCGCTGTCCAGCGAGGTGAGCTTCTGGAGGATGCCGCGGCAGCGGTCCACCTGCTCGCGCAGCAGGTTCAGGTCGTCGGCGACGCCCGGCGAGGCGGTGGGCCCGAGCTGGCGCAGCAGCTCCTTGGTGACCACCATGATGGTGCCGAGCGGCGTGCCGAGCTCGTGGGCGGCGGCGGCCGCCAGCCCGTCGAGCTGCGACAGGTGCTGCTCGCGGGCAAGGACCAGTTCCGTGGCGGCCAGCGCCTGCGCGAGCTGGCGCGTCTCCTCGGCGACCCGCCACGCGTAGACGCCCGTGAACGCGGTGCCGAGCAGGATCGCCGTCCACACGCCCGAGATGTAGAGGAAGGGCAGCTCGATCCGTCCGTCCGCGAACCAGGGCAGCGGGCGGTGGACGAGGGCGAGGATCGTGGCGAGGCCGATCGCCAGGAGGCCCAGCGCCAGCGTCCGCTCCGGCGGCAGGGCGGTCGCCGAGATCAGGACGGGAGCGAGGAAGAGGAGCGAGAACGGGTTCTGCAGCCCGCCCGTCAGGAAGAGCAGGGCGGCGAGCTGGATGATGTCGAAGGCGAGCAGCAGCGCCGCCGAATCGTCGCTCAGCCGGTAGCTCGCCGGGAAGCGGATCCGCAGGGCGAGGTTCAGCCAGGACGACGCCGCGATGACGAGGAAGCACCAGCCGAAGGGGAGGGCGAGGCCGAGCCCGAACTGCGCCCCGACGACGGCCGCGCTCTGCCCGGTGATCGCCAGCCAGCGCAGGCGCACGAAGGTGTCGAGCCTGAGGTGGCGGGCGTCGCGGGCGAAGCCGCTCGAACTCGTATCTGGCATCGCGGGGAGACGATAGGGCCGGGCGACGCAGCGTCCAGATGCCTCCGCAGTTACAGCGAGGGGGGTTCCTGCACGTCGCTGCGCGACGATTCATCCAGGAACGTGTAGCCTGTCCTGCCGTTGCCTTCGGCATGCCCGGGGGGCGCGTGGGGCGCGGCGAGGACGACGGCCATGGACCTGGCATATTTCTGGTACGAGGGCGCGCGGCTGATGCTGTCGCCGGCGCGCGTGGCCGCCGACATGACGCGCCACAGCCTCCGCTACCCGGGCAACCCCGCCGCCTACACGCCCTACGCCCGCTCCATCGCCGCGGGCTGCGAGATGTTCGAGCGCGTCACCCGCCGCTACGGCAAGCCCGCCTTCGACATCGACACGACCGTGGTCGAGGGCGAGAGCGTGCCCGTGACCGAGCGGGTGGTGTGGGAGCGGCCCTTCTGCCGGGTGATCGGCTTCGACCGCGGCTTCCTGCGCCGGCCTACCGAGCCGCAGCCGAAGCTCCTGATCGTGGCGCCGATGTCCGGCCACTACGCCACGCTGCTGCGCGGGACGGTGGAGGCGATGCTGCCGAACCACGAGGTCTTCATCACCGACTGGGCGGATGCCCGGATGGTGCCCCTCACTGCGGGCCGCTTCGACCTCGATACCTACATCGACTACCTGAAGGACATATTCCGCGATCTCGGGCCCGACCTCCACGTCATGGCGGTCTGCCAGCCGGCCGTGCCGGTGATGGCGGCGGTCGCCGTGATGGAGGCGCAGAACAGCGCCAACCTGCCGGTCTCGATGACGCTGATGGGCGGCCCGATCGACACGCGTCGCTCGCCGACCGCGGTGAACTGCCTCGCGCAGGAGCGCGGCGCGAGCTGGTTCGAGAGCCACTGCATCACCTTCGTGCCGCCGATGTATCCGGGCGCGTGGCGGCGGGTCTATCCGGGCTTCTTCCAGCTCTCCGGCTTCATGGCGATGAACCTCGACCGCCACGTCACCGCGCATGCCGAGATGTTCGACCATCTGGTGAAGGGCGACGGCGATTCGGCCGAGAAGCACCGCGAATTCTACGACGAGTACCTCGCCGTGATGGATCTCACCGCGGAGTTCTACCTGCAGACCGTGCGGGTGGTCTTCGTCGAGCACGCCCTGCCGCGGGGCACGATGATGCACCACGGCGCCCCGGTCGACCTGACCGCGATCCGGCGCTGCGCGATCCTCGCGGTGGAGGGCGAGAACGACGACATCTCGGGCGTCGGCCAGACCCGGGCCGCCCTCGACCTGACCCCGAACCTGCCCGAGGCGCGCAAGGCCTACCACCTGCAGACGGGCGTCGGCCATTACGGCGTCTTCAACGGCTCGCGCTTCCGCTCGGTGATCGCGCCCCGCATCGGCGCGTTCGTGCGCGAGATGGCGGCCCAGCCCGCCACCGTGCCGCACCTGCGCCGGGTGGTCTGAGGGGCGGCGGGTCCGTCATTCCGGGCTCGCCCGCGTCTCGCCGAGGCGGCGCCCCGCTCACGCGATGGCGCGGCGCTCGCCGTTGAAGCGGCGGATCAGCGCCGGCAGGTCGGCGGCCGGGACGGGGCGGCTGATCAGGTAGCCCTGGACCTCGTCGCAGCCCTCGTCCCGCAGCCGCTGGAGCTGGTCGGCGGTCTCGACGCCCTCGGCGGTGGTCGTCATGCCGAGATTGGCGCCGAGCCCGATCACCGCCCGCACGATGTGGCCCGACCCGTCCGAAGCCTCGAGGCCGCGCACGAAGGACTGGTCGATCTTGATCTTGTCGAAGGGGAACGAGCGGAGGTAGCTGAGCGACGAGTAGCCGGTGCCGAAATCGTCCATCGAGACGCGCACGCCGAGGCTCTTCAGGCTGTGCAGGATCGCGGTCGTGGTGCCCGGGTTGGCGACGAGGACCGATTCGGTGATCTCGAGTTCCAGGCGCCGTCCGGGAAGGCCCGCGGCGAGCAGCGCGTCGCGCACCGCGCTGATCAGGCGGGCCGAGGTGAACTGCACGGCCGAGACGTTGACGGCGACCTTCAGCTCGTCCGGCCAGCGGCTCGCCTGCAGGCAGGCGCGGCGGAGCACCCATTCGCCCAGCGGCACGATGAGGCCGAGCTCCTCGGCGAGCGGGATGAACTCGGCCGGCGAGACGAAGCCGCGCCGGGGGTGGCGCCAGCGCAGCAGCGCCTCGAAGCCGCAGACGCGCTCGGCGCTGAGGTCGTAGATCGGCTGGTAGTGGAGATCGAAGGCTTCCTCCGCCACGGCCTCGCGCAGGTCGCGCTCCAGCTCGCGGCGGGCCCGCAGCCGCGCGTCCATCTCCGGCTCGAAGAACCGGAAGGAGCCGCGCGCCTCGGCCTTCGCCCGGTCGAGCGCGACGTCGGCGTGCTTGAGGAGCTTCTCGCAGTTCATGCCGTCGCCGGGCGCCAGCGAGATGCCGATGCTGACCCCGATCGCGACCGTGTGCTCGGCGAGCGTGTAGGGCGCGCCGAGCACGTCGATGATCCGGCGCGCCAGCACCGCCACGTCCTCCGGCCGCTCGACGCCGCGCTGCACGACGGCGAACTCGTCGCCGCCGAGCCGGGCCACGGTGTCGATCTCGCGCACGCAGGCCGAGAGGCGGTGCGCGACGGCGCGGATGAGCTCGTCGCCGGCCGTGTGGCCGAGCGTGTCGTTGACCGGCTTGAAGTCGTCGAGGTTCAGGCAGAGCACCGCGAAGCCGCCCTCGCGGCCGGCCTGGGCGATGGCCGCCTCGATGTGCTCGCCGAGGAGCACCCGGTTCGGCAGCTCGGTCAGGGCGTCGTGGCGGGCCATGAAGGCGATCCGCTCCTCGGCCATGCGCCGTTCGGTGACGTCCTCGTAGGTGGCCACGAAGCCGCCGTGGGCGGTGGCCCGGGTCTCGATCGCGACGAGCCGGCCGTCGCCGAGTTCCTGCAGCAGGCGGTTGTGCGGCATGCCGAACGCCTCGGCACCCTCCGCCACGAGATCGGCGAGGCCGCGGCCGGGATGGTTGCCGGCCGCGATCGAGGCCGCGATGACATCGGTGGCGCTGAGGCCGACCCGGAGCGAGCCGGGGGCGAGGCCGTAGATCTCGAAGTAGCGGCGGTTGACCACCATCAGGCGGCGGTCCGCGTCGTAGAGGCAGAGGCCCTGGGACATGTTGTCGAGGGCCGCGTCGAGGCGCAGGTTCGTCTGCGTGAGCCGCGCCTCCTGCTCCTTGAGCACGCTGATGTCGCTGCACACGGCGACGAAGCCGCCCTCGCGCGTGGCGCTGCGGCTGACCCGCAGCCAGCGCCCGTCGGCGAGGCGGATCTCGCCGTCGCGGGCGAGGCTCGTGGCGTCGTCGAGCACGGCGGAGGCCGGGTCGGCGCCGCGCCCGGGCAGGCCGGCCACCGGGCTGCCGCAGGCGATCGCGCCGGAGCCCGCGTCGAAGTAGGCGGCGGCCTGGGCGTTGGCCAGCGCGATGCGGCCGTCCGCGTCGACGACGACGACGCCCTCGCGGGAGCTCTCCAGCGCGTCGGCGAGGAGCGCCTGCGCCGAGCGGCGCTGGCTCACCTCCCGCTCCATCATGGCGCGGATGTTGTCGCGCATCGTCGCCATGGCGCGCAGAAGGGCGCCGAGCTCGTCGCGTCCGCCGACCGGCACGGCGTCGTCGAGGCGGCCCGCGGCGATGCGCTCGGCCACCGCCGAGGCCGCCGCCACCGGGCCGATGATGCGCCGGTTGAGGAGCCACGCGACGAGGCCGGAGAGCAGCAGGGCGCCGGCGGTGGCGATGGCGTAGAACCGGATCTCCTCCGCCACGATCGTGCGGGCGGTCTGCCGGTAGGTGAAGCCGTCGCCCGCCGTGTAGTTCACCAGCATGTCGATCTGCCCGTCGACGATGCCCGCCTGACGGTCGAGCGCCTCCCAGGCCGGGCCGGCGGTGGTGGCGGCGTCGAGCCCGCGGCGGATCTCGTCCCAGGTCTGCACCGCCGCCTGCACGCCGATGCCGGCGCGGGAGGCACGGTCGGATTGCGAGCGCTCGACGGCGATGGTCAGGTCCTCGAGGAGCGTCGTGGTCAGCTCGGCGATCTCCTCGTCGAGCCTCTGGCGCTGGGCCGCGTCGGTGGCGAGCGTCCGGCGCGCGAAGGCGGCGCGCATCTTCGCGAAGTCGGCCGCCGCGGCCCGCGCGAAGTTGATCGACATCAGCGACTGGTCGTAGGTGCGCTGGACGAGGTTGCCCGCCTCCCGGATGCCGAGCGTGGCGTAGATGCCGAGCGAGCCGGTGATCAGGCTCATCACGAGGAAGGCGACGAAGATCCGGCCGCGGATCGTCGCGACCTCGACTGACATGCGCCGCGGCAGCGCGCCCGTCTCGGATGACGGCTCCGGCCACGGCTGTGTGCGGTCCCGTCGCATCGGATCGAAGCTGCACCTTCCCTCGGATCGCCCTGAGGGTAGGTGCCACATATTAAGACGCACTTAGCCCGGAGGGGACGAAACTGTACCGAACCCCCGGACCGGGCTCGCGGATTCTGCTCATGCGACGAGCGACTCCGGGAAATTGTTAAGGTTTTTCGGGCTTGCTGGCGCCCGGCACGCGCCGGAGACCGTCATGCTCGCCGCCACCGATCTGCCCGGGAAGATCACGTTCCCGCGGCGCCTCGTCCTGACCATCGCCGCCGCCCTCGTGGCGGGCGCAGCTGCCGGAGCGCTCCTCGTGAGCGGGGTCCAGGCGACCGGGCACCTCGTCTCGCAGAAGGGGCGCGCCTTCCAGCCCGGCAGCGTCGCGATCCAGCGCGGCGAGACGCTGGTGATCGTCAACGACGACAGCGACCTGCTGCACCATCTCTACATCGAGTCGGACACGTTCAGCTTCGATTCCGGCGACCAGGCGCCGGGCAGCCGCACGGCCGTCACGTTCCCGCAGGCGGGCACCTTTCAGGTCCTGTGCGGGATCCACCCGAAGATGAAGCTCAACGTCAAGGTGAACTGAGGCCGATCCGGCGCGCGGCGTCCCTCAGCGGGAGGCCGCCTGCACCGGGGTCTTGCCCTCGGGCGCGCGCTCGATCGGCTGACCGTCGCGCAGGTCCGCGGGCGGGCTCAGGACCACGCGCTCGTCGCCGGACAGGCCCTGGTCGAGCTCGACGCTGCGGCCGAAATCGCGCCGGATGTGCACGTTGCGCCACTCCGCCCGGCCGTCCTCGCGCGCCACCGCCACCTGCGTGCCGCCCTGGTTGAACACGAGCGCCTCGGCCGGCACGATCATGGCGGGCTCGACCCGCGGGATCTTCAGCGTGACGTAGACGTAGAGGCCCGCGCGCAGCGAGCCGTCCGGGTTCGGCACGTCGACCTGCGTGGTCAGCGTGCGCGAGGCGCTGAGCAGCGCCACGGAGCTGCGCTCCACGCGCCCGCGGAAGGAGCGGTCGGGCATCTGCGGCACGCGGATCGAGGCCTCGACGCCGGGGCCGACGCCGACCGCGGCGTTCTGGGGCACGTTGACCGAGATGCGCAGGGTGTCGTCCCGGTCCATGGTGAGGAGCGGCGTGCCGCCGCCATCGGCCTTCACGAGGTCGCCGACGTCGACGCTGCGGGTCGTGACCACGCCGTCGAAGGGCGCGACCACGTCCTTGAAGCCGGTGAGCGCCTTGAGGCGGTCGACCGTGGCGCCCTGCGCCTTGATGTTGGCCTCCGCCACCTTCACGCCGGCCTCGGCCGAGGCGAGGTTCGCCGCCTGGCTGAGCACGCCGGCCTGCGAGGTGTCGGCGTTCTGCTTGGAGGCCCAGCCCTGCACCGCGAGCGTCGAGGTGCGGCTGTTGGTGACGTTGGCGAGGTTCACGTTGGCGCGGGCCTGATCGACCATCGCCCGCGCCTGGAGGAGCTGGGCGTCGAGCTGCCCGAGCTGCGCCTCCGCCTGGGCGAGCTGCTGGTCGAGATCGGGCGCGGCCACCTTGAGCAGGATGTCGCCGGCCTTCACCCGCGAGCCGATGTCGACGCGGCGCTCGGCGATGTAGCCGGTGGCGCGGGCCGAGATCGCCGCCTTGGCGAAGGCCTGGGTCTCGCCGGGCAGGGTGAGGTCGATCGGCTTGTCGGTGCGCTCCACCGCGATGGTGCGCAGGCGCGGCACGAAGTCCTTGGTCTTGCGCTGCGTCTCGTTCGCGGCCGCCCGCTGCTGCCAGTGGCCGTAGCCGCCCCAGCCCAGCAGGCCGAGGACCACCAGCCCCGCGAGCAGGAACGGTCCCTTGCGCGGCGGCGGCGGGATCTCGTGCGCGTCACCGTGCGCTTTCATGGATCTTGCTTTCTCCGGCCGGGGCCGCGTTCTGGCAGACCATATACCGCACAGGCGCGCGCGTCACAGGCGTTCGGATTGCCGCAGAGCGGGCCGGCCTGTGGACGAGGATGGATTGTCGAAGGGGTGGGATGGTGGGCGCGACAGGGATCGAACCTGTGACCCTTCGCGTGTGAAGCGAATGCTCTCCCGCTGAGCTACGCACCCGGACCGAGGGCCTTCTAGGTCGGCGCGCGCCGGTGCGTCAAGGGGTCCGTCGCGGGCTGCGGCGCCCGGTGCCGGATTTCGCGTTGCGCCGGCCCGCACCGCTCACAACGCCGGAAAAATTCCGGTAGGAGAGCCGGCATGGCACCCCTCGTCCGCTTCGCGCCGTCGCCGACCGGCTACCTCCACATCGGCAACGCCCGGCCGGCCCTCCTGAACGCGCTGTTCGCGCGGGCGCGGGGCGGCCGCTTCCTGCTGCGCCTCGACGACACCGACCGAGAGCGCTCGACGGCGACCTTCGCGGCGGCGATCGAGGAGGATCTCGCCTGGCTCGGCATCGTGCCCGACCTCTTCGCCCGCCAGTCGGAGCGGGCGGACCGGCACGACGCGGCGGCCGAGCGGCTGAAGGCGCTCGGCCGCCTCTATCCCTGCTACGAGACGCCGGAGGAGCTGGAGCGGCGGCGCAAGCGCCAGCTCGGCCGCGGCCTGCCGCCGATCTACGACCGCGCGGCGCTCGCCCTCACGCCCGACCAGCGGGCCGCGCTGGAGGCGGAGGGGCGCCGCCCGCACTGGCGGTTCAAGCTCGACCACCGCACGGTCGCCTGGCACGACCTCGTGCGCGGCGAGGCGCACGTGGACTGCGCCTCCCTGTCCGACCCGGTGCTGGTGCGGGCGGACGGCACCTACCTCTACACGCTGCCCTCTGTGGTGGACGACGCCGAGCTCGGCATCACCCACGTGATCCGGGGCGAGGACCACGTCACCAACACCGGCGTGCAGGTGCAGATCTTCGAGGCGCTGGGGCACGCGATCCCCGTGTTCGGGCACCACAACCTGCTCACCACCGCGGACGGGGAGGGGCTCTCGAAGCGCCTCGGGCACCTGTCGCTGCGGGGCCTGCGCGAGGCCGGCTACGAGCCGGCGGCGGTGCGGGCGCTCGCGGTGCTGACGGGCTCGGCCGAGGCGGTGCGTCCGGTGGCCGGGCTCGACGAGCTCGCCGCCCTCGTCGACCTCGCCCACATCTCGCGGGCGCCCGCGAAGTTCGACCCTCACGAGCTCGACGGGCTCAACGCCCGCCTCGTCCACGATCTGCCGCCGGAGGCGGTGCGCGGGCGCCTCGCCGCCCTCGGCGTGCCCGAGGCGGCGGCGGACGCGTTCTGGCTCGCCGTGCGCGCGAACCTCGTGAAGGTCGCCGAGGCGGCGGAGTGGTGGCGCGTCGTCACGGGGCCGGTG
The DNA here is from genome assembly GCF_007992195.1 of Methylobacterium oxalidis. Lineage (GTDB taxonomy): Bacteria > Pseudomonadota > Alphaproteobacteria > Rhizobiales > Beijerinckiaceae > Methylobacterium > Methylobacterium oxalidis. Next base: position 15,528 of record NZ_BJZU01000015.1, read on the forward strand.
GAGCCCGCCGACGCGGATCCGGCCATCGTCGCCGCGGCCGCCGAGACCCTGCCGCCCGAGCCCTGGGGGCCGGAGACCTGGAAGACCTGGACGGCGGCCGTGAAGGACCGCACCGGCGCCAGGGGAAAGGCCCTGTTCATGCCCCTGCGCCTCGCGTTGACGGGGCTCGACCACGGGCCGGACCTCTCGGCCCTCCTGCCGCTGATCGGGCGGGAACGGGTGGCGGAGCGGCTCGGGCAGGCTCGCTAGGAGCGGATTCTTAGATCATCCTCTCTTCGTGATTGGACATCGCGTCGATTTCCGAGCCGTCTGCGTGTCGCCGGGGGGCACGGGATGGCGCACGACTTCGACGGGCGGGATCGGCGCCGGAGGCTGCGGGAAGCCGCCGACCGGCCATGATATTCCTCGAGTGGCTCGTCGCCGCTCTGTCGCGTATCGTGATCCGCTTCATAGCCGTCGTTGCCGGGTTGCAGGCGCTCAACTACGTCATCGGCGGCGACGATCAGTACAAGCAGTGGGCGCTCGCCAACCAGGGTGAGATCGTCATTGCGCTCGCCCTGATCGTCGTGATGGGATTGATCTACGAGTGGCTTCGGGATCCCTAGCCATGTTGCCGCCGACCACAGCCATCGTCGCGTTCGCCGTGCTCTTCGGGCACCCTTTCTTGCAGGTCTGCGCGTTCGGCCTCGGCAGGAAGGCGTTCGCGGTGTCCTGGCTCGGGCGCGCGACGACGTACGGGATCGCGGCGCTCGCCGGCCTGTCGGCGGCTCTCCTGCTCGGGTCCTTCGAGGCGTCCGGCACCGCGTCGGATCCGGTCCCGACCGAGCGCGCGGCGCCGGCGAGCCCGGGACCTGCAGCGCCCGTCCTTCCGTCCGACTTCCAGCTGCCCGCCTATCTCGTCGCCAGGGACGGCCGCTACTACTTCAAGGCCGCCGACGGTTCGGAATCCTTGATCCAGGATCCGGTCAACACGCGTGCCATCAAAAATCTGATCGCCCTGCAGAAGGACGCGCTCAAATTTCGAACGTTCCTGGCCCGGACCGACAGGCCGTCGCCGGCTTGGGGAAGCGGGAAGGAATTGCCGGCCGGCATCGGCGATTGGGTCGCCGGTCCCGGCGGCTGGGTGGCCGGCAACGATGCGGAGGCTGGTAAGGTGCGCTGAGGCCCGGTCGCGGCGATGCGGGTTCCGCGGCGGCCACCTCCCACCCGGATGCGAAGCGCAACCGCTCCGCGGGCCGCTACGCCGCGCTGGCGTCCTCCGTGAGGCGCGTCACCAGGATCTTGTCGACGCGGCGGCCGTCGAGATCCACCACCTCGAAGCACCAGCCGGCGATGTCGCAGGTCTCTCCCGTCTCCGGCAGGCGCTGCAGGCGCTCGATGACGAGGCCGGCGGCCGTCTCGTAGTCCCGCGAGGCTTCGAGCTTGATGCCGAGCTGGTCGGCCATCTCGTCCACCGGCATCCAGCCGGCGATCAGCCAGGAGCCGTCCGCCCGCTGCACCGCCTCCGGCTCCGGATCCTCCGAGCGGAAGGCGCCCGCGATGGCGTCGAGGATGTCGGCGGGCGTGACGAGCCCGTCGAAATGGCCGTACTCGTCGTGCACGAGCGCCATCGGCACCTCGGCGTCCTGGAGCGCGTTCAGGGCGTCGAGGGCGTCGAGGGTGTCGGGCAGGACCGGCGCGCGGCGCACGTGCCGGCGCAGGTCGAGACTCTCGCCCGCCATCAGCGGCTTCACGAGGTCTCGCACCTGCAGGACGCCGACCATGTTGTCGGCGCCGCCCTCCGCCACCGGCAGGCGCGAGTGCGGGCTCGCCAGCAGGGCGGCGCGGATCTCGTCCTCGTCCCGGTGCAGGTCGATCCAGTCGACGTCCGTGCGCGGCGTCATCACGCCGCGCACGGCCCGGTCGCCGAGGCGCAGCACGCCCGCGATCATCTTGCGCTCGCCCGTCTCGATGACGCCCGCGGTCTCGGCCTCGGCGACGAGGTGGCGGATCTCCTCCTCGGTCACGGCGCTCGCGCTCTCGGTCTCCTGGCCGATCAGGCGGAAGACCGCCCGCGTCGAGGCGTCGAGCAGCCAGACCGCGGGCTTGGCCACCCGCGAGACGAGGCGCATGGCCGGGCTGACCATGCAGGCGACGCCCTCGGGGTCGCGCAGCGCGAGGTGCTTCGGCACCAGTTCGCCGATGATCACCGACAGGTAGGTGATGATGCCGATGACGAGGCCGTAGCCCAGCGTGTCGGCCCAGCCCTTCGGCAGGCCCGTGTCGACGAGGATCGTGGCGAGGCGCTCGCCGAGCGCCGCGCCCGAGACGGCGCCCGAGAGGATGCCGACCAGGGTGATGCCGATCTGGACGGTCGAGAGGAAGCGACCCGGCTCCTCCGCGAGGGCCAGCGCCGCGTGGGCGCCGGAGCGGCGCTCCTCGACCATGGAGCGCAGGCGGCTCTTGCGGGAGGAGACGACGGCGAGTTCGGACAGGGCGAACACGCCGTTGAGGGCGATGAGGGCAACGGCGACGGCGAGTTCGAGCACGGCTGCGGAACATCAAGCCGGTGCCGCCGATGCGGCGCGCCGGGCTTCCTCTGATGATGACGGGCGGCGTCCTTGATGGAGGTCGCGCCCTGCCGGGTCAACCGACCGGGCCGACATCCGATCCGCCCGGGCCGGAAAACCGGGGACCCGCGGGTCGCCGCCCGCCTCGCCCTACCGCGGCAGCGGGGCGAGGCGCGACAGCCGGATCGCGATGGCGAGCGCGATTCCGTACAGGCCGCCGAGGAAGGCGACGACGCCCGTCCAGCCCCCGTGCACGAAGAACCAGCCCCCCGCGGTGCCGAGGACGGACGAGCCGAGATAGTAGAGGCAGAGATAGACGGAGGAGGCCTGGGCGCGGTCGCGCAGGGCGCGCCGCCCGACCCAGCTGCTCGCCACCGAGTGCGCCCCGAAGAAGCCGATCGTGACCACGGCGATGCCGCCGACGATGACGTACAGGTTGCCGGAGAGCGTCATCAGAATGCCGAGGAGGCCGAGGCTGATGGCGAGCCACAGCACCTTGCGCCTTCCGAGCCGGCTCGCGATCTCGCCGGTCACCGCCGAGCTCGCCGTCCCGAGGAGGTAGACGACGAAGATCGCGCCGATCGTCGCCTGGCTGAGCGAGAAGGGCGGGTCGAGCAGGCGGAAGCCGATGTAGTTGTAGACGCAGACGAAGCCGCCCATCAGCAGGAACGCCTCGGCGTACAGCCAGGGCAGGCCGGCATCGCGGAAGTGCTGCGTGAAGGTGCCGGGAACCTCCCGCCACCGCATCCGGTGGGCGGTGAAGCGGCGCGATTCGGGCAGCGCCCGCCAGAAGGTGATTGCGGCGAGGAGCGCGAGCACGCCGATCGTGCCGAGCCCGATCCGCCAGGAGCCGAAATCGGCGATCACGCCCGCGATCAGGCGCCCGACCATGCCGCCGAGGGCGTTGCCGCCGATGAGGAGCCCCATCGACAGGCCGATGGCGCGCCCGTGCATCTCCTCGCTGAGATAGGCCATCGCCACCGCGGGCAGGCCGCTCGCGGTGATCCCGGTGAGCGCCCGCAGCACCAGGAAGCCGTGCCAGCTCGGCACGAGGCAGGCGATGATGGTGAGGATCGCCGAGGCGAACAGGGAGGCCACCATCACGGGCTTGCGCCCCCAGACCTCGGAGAGCGGGCTCACCACGAGGAGGGAGACGGCGAGCGTCGCGCAGGGCAGCGACAGGGCGAGGCTGCTCTCGGCCGGCGAGACGTGGAAATCGTCCGCGTAGACGGGCAGCAGCGGCTGCACGCCGTAGAGCACCGCGAAGGTGGAGAAGCCGGCGGCGGCGAGAGCCAGGGTCGTGCGCCGGAAGACCGGCGTGCCGGCCTCGATCAACCGGTCATCCGCCTCCTCCATTCCCCCTCCGCTCCTGCCCCGCGCGAGGCTCCGGTGTGGGCCGGGCGGCAGGGGGCGTCAACCGCGCCGACCCCGGCGCGGCTGACAGGCGGAGGCTTTCCGAACGGTGGCCGGGCCCCTCAGCGCGGGGGCTCGGCCTGCGCCTCGCCCTGCTGGATCAGCGGCGTGATCCGGCGGACCGTGACGCGGCGGTTCTCCCGCGAGGGACCTTGCGTGCTCACCTTGAGGTACTGCTCGCCGTAGCCCTGCGTGGTCAGGTTCTCGGGCGGCACCTGGAACTGCTGGGTCAGCACGGTCGCCACCGACTGGGCGCGGCGATCCGACAGGGACAGGTTGTCCACGTCGGCGCCCACCGCGTCGGTGTAGCCCTCGATCAGGAACACCTCCTGCGGGTTGTTGCGGATCGCCTGGTTGATGGCCTGAGCGATCGTGGAGAGGCGGGCCGCCTGGTCCGGCGTCACCGTGAACGAGCCCGTGTCGAAGTTGATCGTGTCGATGTCGACGCTGCGCATGCGGGCGCGCAGCTGCGGGCTGTAGCGGACCTGGTCGAGCGTGTAGCGCCGCTCGATCGGCGCGACGGGCGGGGCGGTGAGCGCCTCGTAGACGGTGCGCTCGTCCGCGCCGTCGTAGTCCACGATGTAGCGGTCGCGCGGGATCCGGATGTCCGGCGGCGGCAGCACCACCACGTCCTCGTAGATCGGGCGCGGGCGCCCGCCGAAGGCGTTGTCGATGATCACCACCTCGCGCCCGTCGCGGAAGCGGCGCGAGCGGCGCAGCAGGCGGCCGTCGTCGTCCACCACCGTGATGATCTGCTCGCCGCCCGGCCGGTCGAGATAAGTGACGACCTCGCCGCCGCGGCGCTCGCTGCGGTAGCGGCCGCGGTCGAGCTCGCGGAAGCGCTCGTTCTCGTCGTGGCGGATGAAGTAGCCGTCGCGGTCCCGCACGATGATGCGGCCGGGCTCGCGGATGTAGGTGCGGCCGCCCTCGTTGAACTCGCGCCGGTCGCGCCGGATGCGCTCGTAGTCGCGGATGTCCTCGTTGTCCTCGCGGAAGCCGCCGGGCACGTAGCCGGGCCGGCCCGGCGCGTTGAAGCCGTCGCGGCGATCGCGGTCGCGGTCGTCGAAGCGCCCGCCTTGCTGGTCGGGCGCGACGCCGGGGGGCTGGACGGGACGGCCGGGCACGCCCGGCTGCGCGTTCGGCGCGGTCGCCGGCGCGCCCCGCTGCTGCGTGCCGTCGGGCGTCGGGCTCCCCGGCTGGCCCGGCGTCGGCTCGACCGGGCGGCCGGGCACGCCGGGCTGGGCGTTCGGCGCGGCGGCCGGGGGTGCGCCGGGCTGGCCCGGCGGCGTGCCGGGGGTCGGCGCGCCGTCGCGGCGGGCGCCCGGCTGCTCCCCGGGACCGCCCGGAGGCTGGACCGGACGTCCGGGCACGCCCGGCTGCGCGTTCGGGGCCGCGCCCGGCGCGCCCTCGCGCCTGCCGCCCGGCTGGCCCTGCGCGTCGGGCTGAACGGGGCGGCCCGGCACGCCGGGCTGGGCATTCGGCGCGGCCGCGGGCGGCTGGCCGGGGCGCTGGGCCGGCGGCGTCTCCGCGCCGGGCGCGCGGCGGCCGGGCTCGGGCGCCTCGCGCCGCTCGTCCCTGCGCTCGTCGCGGCGGTCCTGGGTCGCCGGACGCTCCTGGCGGTCCGGTGTCCGCTCGCGCGAGGCGGGCGGGCTTGCGCGCTCGGCCGGCGCGCGGTCGGGGGTCCGGTCCTGCTGTGGACGGTCCGGCGCGCGGTCGGGGCGGGCGCCGGGCGCCTCGCGCTCCTGCCGCGGCTCGGGACGTTCCTGGCGCTCTTGGCGCTCTTGGCGCTCCTGCCGCGGAGCGGGACGCTCCGGCCGCTCGGCGGGCGCCCGCTCCTGGGGACGTTCTTGGGCACGTTCTTGGGCACGCTCGGGCGCCCGCTCCTGACGCGGCTCGGGCCGAGGCTGCGGAGGACGCTCCGGCGCGGCCCGCTCGGGCCTCGGCTCGGGACGCTCCGGACGATCGGGCCGCTCCGGTCGCTCTTGCCGCTCCGGTCGCTCTTGCCGCTCGCGGGCGGCCGGCGGGGGCGCGGCGCGCTCCGGGGCACCGCGCTCGGGCCGGCCACCGCCGCCGGGCGGGCCGCCCCGCGGACCCTCACCGCCGCCGCCGCGCGGCCCTTCGCCGCCGCCGCGAGGTCCGCCCTCGCCGGGGCCGCCCTGCGCGAGGCGCACGATCCCGTCCCGCTGGCCCGTCGAAGGACCCTGGCCCGCCCAGTCCTGCTGGCCCGCCCGGACGAGGTCCGGCCCGGAGAGGAGCAGGGCCGGCAGCATGGTGCCGGTCAGGAGCAGGCTTCGGGTCTTCCGCATGGGAATCGTCTCGCGCTTCGGTTCGAACGGGGCCGAACGGGGTCGGGCGCGATATGGTTCCCGAGGGCGCGAGGTCAAATTCCGGAGGCGCCGCGGCGCGCCTCCGGGCGGGCAATTCCCCTCTGATCACAAGATCTTGTGCGAACGTCCCGCCGGCCGCAGGGTCAGGGCGTGCCCGACCGGTTCGGCACCGCGATCACGTTCGGGGCGATCACGCGGATCGCCGGGCGCGCGCCGGCATCCGTCGAGGCCGTGGTCGTCGGCGCGGCCTCGGTGGCGCCCGGCGTCGCCTCGGGCACGGGCGCGCCCGTGCGCCCGGCCGCGTCCGCGGCGAGGCCCGCCGCCGTCTTGTCGGCGCGCCCGACGAGCGTGAGGCGGACCTTCGGCCGCGACAGCGCCTCCGCCTGCATCGGCGTGACGAAGATGTCGCCCTTGTGCCGGACCAGCATGCTCTCGGCCTTCACCAGCGTCTGCGCCCAGCTCTGCCCCTCCTTCTTGCAGGAGCAGTTCGGCACGAAGGTCTTCTGGAACTTGAAGGCGTTCGGCAGCGAGGCGTAGGAGCGCCGGCCCTGGATGGTGGCGGCGTGCCTCAGGGCGTCGTCGCCGTGGGGCATCGAGTAGGCGGCCGATTCGGTGCCGGGGCAGAGCGCCTGGCACATCTCGTTCGCGCCCTCGCGCCCGTCCGGCAGGTTCGGCATCGGGAAGTAGGCGCCGTCGCAGGTGCGCACGCAGATCACCTGCGCGCCGCCGCGGGCGTACTGGCCGGCGGGCGTGCCGTCCGGGTTCGTCGGCAGGTCGCCGCAGGCGCTCGCCACCGCGCCCTGGAGCTGGCGGCGGCGGGCGGCCACCACCTCGCCGTTCTCCCCGCCGTAGCCGGCGTTGAGCGCCCGGATGCGCTGCTCCACCGCGCCGCATTGCGGGGGCCGCGTGTCGAAGAACAGGAACCGGCCGCCCTCGCAGTTCAGCGTGCGGTAATAGGCTTCGAGCCGGGAGATCTCCCCCTGCAGGGCGCGGGCCACGTTGGCGCTGTCGTTCAGGCTCGACAGCTCCGCGCGGTAGCGCTGGCAGGCCGGGTTCGGGCTCTGCTGCGCCAGCGCGGCCGGCACCGCGAGCACCGCGAGGGCTCCGGCGGCGAGCGCGCGGACGAGCTGACGAATCTGCGATCGGATCAGCGGCATGGCTCTGTCGATGACGGGTCCGGCCCGAACGCCGGATACGGAACGCGGGCGGTCGAAGCTTAACTTATTTTTACGCGGCCTCGCGGCCCGGCGACAGCCTCCCTACATGCGCCACGTCGCATCAGCGGGGGAAAGGTTGCACCATGTGGCTTCGGAGTCTCACACGTCCGGTCGGCGCGGGCCTCGTGGCGCTCGGTCTCCTCGCCGGGCCGGCGGGCGCGGCCGACGATCCGGACCGCATCTTCGACAAGTCGACCGTGTGGCGCCCGCTGACGCCGAACGACAAGCTCGTCGTCTACGGCATCGACGACCCCGTGGTCGGGGGCGTCGCCTGCCACTACACGCAGCCCGAGAAGGGCGGCATCAAGGGCACGCTCGGGCTCGCCGAGGACGTCTCCGACATCTCGCTGTCCTGCCGGCAGGTCGGCCCGGTGCAGTTCAAGGAGAAGTTCAAGCAGGGCGAGGTGGTGTTCAGCGAGCGCCGCTCGCTGATCTTCAAGTCGATGCAGATCGTGCGCGGCTGCGACGCCAAGCGCAACACGCTGATCTACATGGTCTACTCGGACAAGGTCATCCAGGGATCGCCGAAGAACTCGACCTCGACCGTCCCGCTCATGCCCTGGGGCACGGAGCCGCCGCCGAAATGCGCCGACTTCGTGCGCTGAGCGCGCTCAGTCCTGGCAGGTGATGCGGATCGGCCGCTCGGCGGGCTTCTGTGCCGGCACGGCGTCGATGGCGCCGGTGTAGTCCTCCTGGGCGGCGACGCCGTAGGAGGCGGCCGAGGCGAAGCCCTGCGATTCGCACCACGCGTTGGCGACCACCTGGCCGCACTCGCTCCGGCCGCCGGTCAGGCAGTCGCCGACGCCGTAGCCCTCGCTCGACGGGATCAGGAAGGTGCGCTCGATGGAGGTCGCCGCGGGCTTGGCGGCCTCGGCGCCGGCGCGCGTGGGATGCGCGGCCGCGGTGAGAACGAGGGCACCGAGAAGAGCGCTGAGTCCGGCAGCGGTACGACGCATGAAGGTCTCTCCTGACCGAATTGTTGTGTGTTGTCCTGAAGGTCCGACGGGACGGTAAACAAAGGCTTTAGGACGTCGGTCGCGCGCAGTTCGGAGCGGCCGGGCTCCGGCCCGCCGTCGTTCTCGAAATGCTCACCGTTTTGGGTTAGCGCAGGAGCGCCGGCGGGGCCGTCGCCTCCGCGCAACAGGGGCGGAGGACAGGCCGGCGCCCCAAGGGACGAGAGTGGGTTTCATGGCCTCGATGTTGCGGCTCTACAACACGCTGACCCGGGAGAAGGCGGCCTTCGTGCCGATCGATCCGGGCCATGTGCGCCTGTACGCCTGCGGGCCGACGGTCTACGACGCGGCCCATATCGGCAACGCGCGCCCCATCATCGTCTTCGACCTGCTCTTCCGCCTGCTCCGCCACCTCTACGGGCCGGCCCACGTCACCTACGCCCGCAACGTCACGGACGTGGACGACAAGATCAACGCGCGGGCGGCCGAGCGCGGCATCACCATCCGCGAATTGACGGACGGCACGCTCAGGACCTTCCACGAGGACGTGCGGGCGCTCGGCGTGCTGATGCCCGAGGACGTGAACGTGCCGGGCGAGCGGACGCGCTTCGTGGAGCCCCGCGCCACCGACCACATCGCCGAGATGGCGAGCCTGATCGAGGGGCTGGTCGCGGCGGGCCACGCCTACGTGGCGGAAGGGCATGTCCTGTTCGACGTGCCCTCGATGCCCGATTACGGCGCCCTCTCGAAGCGGCCGCTCGACGAGATGGAGGCCGGCGCCCGGGTCGAGGTGGCGCCCTACAAGCGCTCGCCCCTCGACTTCGTGCTCTGGAAGCCCTCGAAGCCGGGCGAGCCCGCCTGGCCCTCGCCCGCGGGCATCGCGGAGCCGGGGCGGCCCGGCTGGCACATCGAGTGCTCGGCCATGTCCTGGAAGCACCTCGGCCAGACCTTCGACATCCATGCGGGCGGCATCGACCTGATCTTCCCCCACCACGAGAACGAGGTCGCCCAATCCCGATGCTGCTTCGGCACGCCGGTGATGGCCAATGTCTGGCTGCACAACGGCTTCCTGCAGGTCGAGGGCGAGAAGATGTCGAAGTCGCTCGGCAACTTCGTCACCCTGCGGGAGGTCCTGAAGGACTGGCCGGGCGAGGTCGTGCGCCTCAACATGCTCAAGACCCACTACCGCCAGCCGATCGACTGGACGCTGCGGGGCCTCGAGGAATCGGGCCGCATGCTGGAGCGCTGGTACGGGCTCGTGGGGGACGCGGCGCCCGCGTCCGAGCCGCCGGCCTCGGTGCTCGAGCCGCTCCTCGACGACCTCAACACGGCCGCGGCGCTCGCCGAGATCCATCGCCTCGACGAGCCGGCCGCCCTGAAGGCCGGCGCCAACCTCCTCGGCTTCCTCGCCCAGACCCGCTCCGAGCGGGACGCCGCGAGCGTGCGCGCCTCGGGCGTCGACGTCGCCGCGGTCGAGGCGCTGATCGCGGCCCGCCGCGCCGCCCGCGCCGCCAAGGACTGGCCGGAATCCGACCGCGTCCGCGACGCGCTGTCGGCGATGGGCGTGACCGTCAAGGACAACAAGGACGGCACGACGACCTGGAGCGTCGCGGGCTGACCCCCGCCCACCTCTCCGGTTGAGGAGAGGGGACCTGTGCCTGCTCGTTTCCGGCCACCGGCGGCGGAGCCGGCACCCACCTCTCCCGTTCGAAAGAGGGCGAGTGCGCGTCAGCGCACCGGGTGAGGGGTGCGCCTTTTCCGGATAGACCTGAACCCCTCACCCTGTCCCTCTCCCGAACGGGAGAGGGGACCCGCGCCAACGCCCTTCGGGTCGAGCCATGCGAGGGCGACTGCGCCCCACCTCTCCCGTCCGTCAGCGTGCCGGCACCCGGCGGTTGCTCGTCAGAACCGCTCCTTGATGAACTCCTCCGCCTCCGGCGCGGGCTCGCGGCCCGCGGCCTCCCGGCGCAGCATCGGCACGACCTCGGTCGCGTCCTTCGCCACGAGGTAGTTGAGGTCGAGCCCGTCGCGGATGAAGCCGTGGCCGCGCATGTGGTCGAACAGCGTGAGCAGCGGGCGCCAGAAATCGGCGACCGAGACGAGGAGGATCGGCTTGCGGTGCTGGCCGAGCTGCGCCCAGGTCAGCTGCTCCACGAGCTCCTCCAGCGTGCCGATGCCGCCGGGCAAAGCCACGAAGGCGTCCGAGCGGTCGAACATCATGCGCTTGCGGGTGTGCATGTCGCCCACCACGATCGTCTCCTGGATGTCGTCGAGCATGCGCTCGCGCGACTTCAGGAAGTCCGGGATGATGCCGGTGACGTGGCCGCCGCCGTCGAGGACCGCGCGGGCCACGGTGCCCATCAGGCCGACGTTGCCGCCGCCGTAGACGAGGCCGATCCCGGCCGCGGCGAGCGAGCGCCCGAGCGTCTCGGCGGCCTGGCGGAAGGCCGGATCCTCCCCGAACCCTGAGCCGCAATACACGCAGACCGTCTTCACCGGCGCCATCCGGCGTCCTCCCGTCTCTGTTCGCCGCGCCGCCGCGACCCCGCGCGCGAGAACCGCGTCGGGCTGTGCCAAACTGCTGAATTCGCGCGGGATTCACCCCCTCCGGGGCGTCGGCGGCTTGGTGTCTCGGTCATGTACGTTAATATGCCGCGACCAGTCGACGGTTTTGTCGGTCGCCCGCCTGCCGAAACGGCGGGCCGCCGGGCCCCGTCGACGCCTGGGGAGTAGGACGCCATGACGGCGGAGTTGCGGCGGAGCCTCGTTCTGGCGGGCGTCGGCCTGCTGGGAGGGTTCCTGCTGGTGGTCGGCCTGTTCGGCGCCGGCGAGTTCATGAAGCGGGCGGCGGAGCCCCAGCGCCCGCCGCAGGCAGAGGCGCGACCGCCCGTCGCCGCGCTCGGCCGGCCGGCCGGCCCGGACGGCGCCGCGCAGCCCGCGGGCAGGCCACCGGCCGGCCCGGACCGGGCCGGAGTTGGTGCCCAGGCGCCGCAGGCAGACGGCGCGCCGCAGGCAGACGGCGCGCCGCGGGCGAACTCGGCGCCGCAGGCAAATGAGGCGCCGCAGGCCGCACCCGAACGCGCGCCGGGCACGGGCGCGCAGGCGAACGTGGTGCCCGGGGCCGCGCTGCCCTCCGCCGGCGCGCCTGTCCCGCAGGGCGGCCGCCCGGCTGCGACGAACCCGGACGCGGGCCCGACCTTCGACCTCATCCGCGTGGAGCCGGACGGCGAGGCCGTGGTGGCCGGCCGCGGCGCGCCCAACACCGCCGTCGAGATGCTGGTGAACGGCAAGCCGGTCGCCCGCGCGCTCGCCGACCCGTCGGGCCAGTTCGCCATCGTGCCGCCGGCGCTGGCGCCGGGCAGCAGCGAGATCGTGCTGCGCTCCACCGGGCCGGAGGGCCGCGAGACCCGCTCCCGCCAGAGCGTGGCCGTGGTGGTGGCTGAGACGCGCGACACGAAACCGCTCATCGCCCTGACGGCGCCCGACCAGCCGACCGTCGTGCTCTCGCAGCCGGAGCCCGGCGCGCAGGTGGCGGAGGCCAAGCCCGGCGCCGCGCCCGCACCGAGGCCCGGCGCCCCGGCCCGGGAGGCGCGGGCCCAGCAGGAGACGCGGGCCCAGGAGACGCGATCGGCCGAGGCGAAGGCGAAGACGGAGGCCCAGGGCGCGAGCCCGGTGAAGATCGTCAGCGTCGACGCGCAGGAGGGCGGGCGGCTCTTCATCACCAGCCAGGGGGCGCCCGGCGCCACGGTCCGCCTCTATCTCAACGACACGCTGGTGGCGCCGGGCAGCGTGGGCGCCGACGGCAAGGTCACCTTCACGATCGGCCGCGGCGTGCGGCCGGGCGAGTACAAGATCCGGGTCGATCAGGTCGACGCCGTGACCGGCAAGGTCCGGGCGCGCTCGGAGGTGCCGTTCAACTACCCGGCGCCCGCGCGCGTCGCGGGCCGGGAGGGCGCGGAGCCCGCCGCCCCGGCGGCCGTCTTGGCGCCGATGCCCGAGACGCGCGGCCGGTTCTCGGCCGGGACCGCGCCGGAGCCGGGCCGCCCCGTCCCGATGGCGGCCGCGCCGGCGCCGCGCCCGCAGGCCGGTGACCCGGCGCGGGAGCCGCCGACGGGCCCACCCGCCGAGAGCCCGCGGGAGGCGGGCGGCGAGCGCGGCGCGCGGCAGGCCGAGGCGCCGGCCGCCGGCGCCCTGGCCGCGCCGAGCGAGCCGAACGGCGCGGCCGCACCCGCCGGCAACGCGGTCCGGGCCTCGGCCGCGGCGGAGACGCCCGCCGCGCCGCCGGAGACGGCGCGCGGCGTCTTCGTCGCCGAGATCAACACCGCGAAGATCACGCGGGGCGACAGCCTCTGGCAGATCAGCCGGCGCACCTATGGCAAGGGCGACCGCTACACCGTGATCTACGACGCCAACCAGCAGCAGATCCGCGATCCCGACCTGATCTATCCGGGCCAGATCTTCGTGCTGCCGACGGACGAGGGCGAGGCCCAGCGCCAGAAGAAGCGGGGCTGACCGGAGCCGGGTCGCCGCGCCGGGAGCAGGGCGGCCCTGCCGCGCCCGCCCGTGCACGCCGGGGCGGGGCCGCCTATATGCGGTCCCCGTACCCGCGATCCCCGGATACCTTGCCCCGGACACCTCGCCCATGAGTTCCGCCCCCGGGCCGGCCGCGCCCCCCGAGCGTCCCGGCCTCGTCGCCACCTACCGCCGGCTCTGGCCCTACCTCTGGCCCCACGGGCGGCCGGACCTGCAGCGGCGCGTCTTCCTCGCCTTCGGCCTCCTGCTCGTCGCCAAGGTCGCCACCATGGTGACGCCCTTCACCTTCAAGTGGGCGACGGACGCGCTGGTGGCGCTCGCGAACGCCAAGCCCGGCGACAGCCCGCCGACCGGCCTGTTCGCGGCGCCGATGCTGCTCATCGGCCTCTACGGCCTGTCGCGGATCCTGATGGCCGGGCTGACGCAGGTGCGCGACGGGCTGTTCGCCAAGGTGGCGATGCACGCCGTGCGGCGCCTCGCGCTCCAGACCTTCGAGCACATGCACCGGCTCTCGCTGCGCTTCCACCTGGAGCGCAAGACGGGCGGCCTCACCCGCGTGCTGGAGCGCGGCCGCGGCGGCATCGAGGAATTGTCGCGCCTGATGGTGCTGACGCTGGTGCCCACCATCGTCGAGTTCGTGCTCGTCATCGGCGTGCTGGCCTACGAGTTCGACTGGCTCTACTCGGCCGTCGTGTTCGCGATGGTCGCGGCCTATCTCGGCTTCACCTACAAGGCGACCGAGTGGCGGATCGCGATCCGGCGCCGGATGAACAACTCCGACACCGAGGCCAACACCAAGGCCGTCGACTCGCTCCTCAACTACGAGACCGTGAAGTATTTCGGCGCGGAGGGGCGCGAGACCGCCCGCTACGACGCCTCGATGGCGAAGTACGAGACCGCCTCGACGCAGACTTACGTCTCTCTCGCCGTGCTCAACGCCGGCCAGGCCGTGATCTTCACCATCGGCATGACGATCGTGATGTGGCTGTCGGCGCGCGACATCCTGGCGGGGCGGGTGACGATCGGCGGCTTCGTGCTCGTGAACACGATGCTAGTGCAGCTCTCGATGCCGCTCAACTTCATGGGCATGATCTACCGGGAGATCAAGCAGGCGCTGATCGACATCGACGACATGTTCCAGATCCTGCACCGCAACCCCGAGATCGCGGACCGGCCGGGCGCGGCCCCGCTGCGCGTCGAGCAGGCGGCCGTGCGCTTCGAGGACGTGCGCTTCGCCTACAACCCGGACCGGCCGATCCTGCGCGGCGTCTCCTTCTCGGTGGCGCCCGGCCGGACGGTGGCGATCGTCGGCCCCTCGGGGGCGGGCAAGTCCACGCTGTCGCGCCTGCTGTTCCGGTTCTACGAGCCGCAATCGGGCCGCATCACCATCGACGGGCAGGACATCGCGCAGGTGCGCCAGGATTCGCTGCGCGCGGCGATCGGCATGGTCCCGCAGGACACGGTGCTGTTCAACGACACGATCGGCTACAACATCCGCTACGGCCGCTGGGAGGCGAGCGAGGCGGAGGTCCGGGAGGCCGCCCGCCTCGCGCAGATCGACCGCTTCATCGCCGCGCTGCCGGAGGGCTACGAGACGCCGGTGGGCGAGCGCGGCCTCAAGCTCTCGGGCGGCGAGAAGCAGCGCGTCGCCATCGCCCGCACCATCCTGAAGGCACCGCCGATCCTCGTCCTCGACGAGGCGACCTCGGCCCTCGATTCCTTCACCGAGCGCGAGATCCAGGACGCGCTCGACCGGGTCTCGCGGGGGCGCACCACCCTCGTCATCGCCCACCGCCTCTCGACGGTGGTCAACGCCGACGAGATCATCGTGCTCGACCGCGGCCTCGTGGTGGAGCGGGGCGACCACGCGGGGCTGCTCGCGCAGGGCGGCGTCTACGCCGCCCTGTGGAGCCGCCAGCGCGAGGCGGACGAGGCCCGCGAGGCCCTCAAGCGCGCCGAGGACGAGGACGACCTGCCGCACGCCGCGCCCGCGCGCCGGCCCGCGCCCGAGCCGCTGCCGGCGGAGTAGGGGGCGGGACGCGGGGCCCGGGGCGGTTGACGGGAGCCGCCCGGGCTGCCATCCGGCCCCGCCGGGGCGCGCGCTGCCGGCGAGCCGCAGGAGTGCCTGAACCTCCATGACCGATCTCTTCGAGACGATCCGCCGCGTCCTCGTGCCGATCCACAAGGAGGGCTACCCCTTCATCCTGATCGGCATCGTGCTGACGGTGGTGGCCGGCTACTTCTCGCAGTTCTTCGGCTGGATCTTCCTGATCCTGACCCTGTGGGTCTGCTACTTCTTCCGCGACCCCGAGCGCATCACCCCGGTGGGCGACGGGCTCGTGGTCTCGCCCGCGGACGGGCGCGTGAACCTCATCGCCACCGTGCTGCCGCCGCCCGAGCTCGACCTGCCGCAGGTCCCGATGACGCGGATCTCGGTCTTCATGAACGTGTTCGACTGCCACGTGAACCGCGTGCCCGTGACGGGCCGGATCGGGCAGATCCACTACACGCCGGGCCTGTTCCTCAACGCCGAGCTCGACAAGGCGAGCGAGGACAACGAGCGCAACGGCCTCGTCATGGAGACGCTGCACCGCGGCGCGCCGGTGCGCGTCGGCGTGGTCCAGATCGCCGGTCTGGTCGCCCGCCGCATCGTCGGCTTCGTGGCGGCCGGCGATTCGCTGCAGGTCGGCGAGCGCTTCGGCCTGATCCGCTTCGGCTCGCGCGTCGACGTCTACCTGCCCGCCGGCACCCGCGTCCTCGTCGGGCTCGGCCAGAAGGCGGTGGCGGGCGAGACGGTGCTGGCCGACCTCTCGGGCGGGCCCGAGCGGACCTTCCGCCGGATCTGAGGGGGCACCCGATGGACGATCTCTTCCCGCCCTTCGCGCCCGACCCGAACGAGCCGAAGCCGCGCCGCTTCAAGCCGGTGCCGTTCCGGATGATCGCGCCGAACATGATCACCCTGATGGCGCTCTGCCTCGGGCTGACGGCGATCCGCCTCGCCTTCGAGGGGAAGTTCGAGCCGGCGGTGATCGCGATCGTGGTGGCGGCCCTCCTCGACGGCGTCGACGGGCGCGTCGCGCGGCTCCTCAAGGGCACCTCGCGGTTCGGGGCCGAGCTCGATTCGCTCGCCGACTTCGTGAATTTCGGCTGCGCGCCCGCGCTCATCCTCTACGGCTTCGCCCTGCACCCGCTCCGCTCGGTGGGGTGGATCGTGGCGCTGATCTTCGCGATCGCCATGGGCCTGCGCCTCGCCCGCTTCAACGCGATGCTCGACGATCCGAACCGGCCCGAGTGGAAGAAGGACTTCTTCGTCGGCATGCCGGCCCCGGCCGGCGCGCTCACCGCGCTGCTGCCGCTCTACCTGCACTTCCTCGGCTTCTCCTTCGAGCGGTGGGCGGCGCCGCTGGTCCTCGTCTACGTGCTCGGCATCGCGCTCCTCGTCGTCTCGACGGTCCCGACCTTCTCCGGCAAGACCATCGGCAAGCGCGTGCCCCGCGGCTGGGTGCTGCCGATCTTCCTCCTCGGCGTGGCGATCTTCGGCGTGGCGATCAGCTTCCCGTTCGAGGTGATGGTGGCGGTGAGCCTCGCCTATCTCGCGGTGATCCCGTTCGGGGCCATGCAGTACCGGAGGCGGGCCCGCCGCGAGGCCATGGTCCGCTCGGCCGCGGTGGAGGAGACGGTGCCGCAGGGGCCGAAGCCCTAAAGGACCGAGACCCGACGCGCCGCGACCGCACTGCAGGCCCGCGACAGGTCGGATCAGAACAATCGAGAGCTTATTGTTTGGACGAAACGAAACCAATCATTCAACAGTCTGTGATAAGCTGTGTTGCTCATGAAATAGGGATCACGATCGGTCCATGAAGCATTCTGTCAGAATGCGCGGGCCGAGACCGATATTCGCGTTTAGGCCGGATTAATGATCTGGGTGACTCTTGCCCTGTTCGTATTTTTTGTTTGGCAGGTGTCGCGCCGTTACCCCGTGTTTCTTTTTGCTCTAACCGGAGCTATTTGTTTTAATGCTATCTTTTATGTAGTTACTGTTTTTCTTGACAAGAAGAAGCAAGTCAGCGTCATTGCAGCCGCGTACGAGAATTCCAATGCTTGCCGAAATCGACCTGTTCACGTCGCAGTATTGGTACAAAACAAGTACAATCATTCAACAATCAACGAAGTTGCTGTGAAAATTTCTGCGCACCTGGAGAACGATGATCAGTCGACGATGGCATTCCCAGCGCTTGTGCTGAATAAAAAAATTGGTCCGAGAAGTCTCACGATTGAATGTCTTGATTATTCCAATTTCTTGACGGATCGGTTCGTTCAACGAACGCTGCGATGGCAAGTTACGATTATCGACTACAAATTCCAATGAATGACTACATTTTTTCTAACACGGTTATCGATCTGCCCTAAGTCATGCGGGAAAATTGCTTCAGTCGTTATCAGCGCAAGTGCATTGCAGGAGTTGTAATTCGATGATTTAATTTAAACTCTTGATATAATCGTAGCGCGGGTCAATCTGCGATAGATTTAGACGTTGATGCATGCGGCATGCTCGCCTGCATGCCAACTCGTTGCGGACGCCGCCGGTAGAGCAGCGCTGTGGGCGGACACTGCCGAGCCCGCCTCGATTGTCGTGGACAGACCATCCCCGCCCTGTCGCGGCGCGGAATCCGCCCTTAAGCTCGCCCGGGCCGCGAGCGGCGGCCTCGTCCCCGTGGAGGGCCTGCGATGCTCGAGGAGTTCAAGAAGTTCGCGCTGCGCGGAAACGTGGTCGATCTCGCCGTCGGCGTCATCATCGGCGCGGCCTTCGGCGCCATCGTGACCTCGGCGGTGCAGGACCTGTTCATGCCGATCATCGGCGCGATCACGGGCGGGCTCGACTTCTCGAACTACTACGTCCCGCTCTC
The DNA here is from genome assembly GCF_007992195.1 of Methylobacterium oxalidis. Taxonomy (GTDB): domain Bacteria; phylum Pseudomonadota; class Alphaproteobacteria; order Rhizobiales; family Beijerinckiaceae; genus Methylobacterium; species Methylobacterium oxalidis. The sequence continues at coordinate 33,427 of NZ_BJZU01000015.1, forward strand.
GTCGAAGGTGCAGGGCGGCCTCGCCTACGCGGAGGCCAAGAAGCAGGGCGCCGTGCTCGGCTACGGGCAGTTCATCACGGTCGCCCTGAACTTCATGATCGTCGCCTTCGTGCTCTTCATGGTGATCCGCGCCATGAACAAGCTGCAGACCCGGGAGGAGCAGAAGCCGGAGGCGGTGGCCGAGGTGCCGGCGGACGTGAGGATCCTCGGAGAGATCCGCGACCTACTGGCGACCCGTCCGCGCGTCTGAGCCGCGCTCGGAGCCCGCCTTCGCGTCCGGGTCGACGCCCAGCGCGTCGAGGATGCGGTCGAGCGCGCCCTCGACGGCGCTCGTCCCCTCCTCGTGGGTCTTGAGGCGCGTCTCCAGGCGCTTGATCTGCGGCTCGAACACCGGCGGCACCGCCTCGTCCCCGAGGTAGCGGGGCTTGTCGGATTTCACGTTGTAGACGGTCCGCAGCTGCTGTCCGAGATGGTCCCGCACCGGTTCCGGCAGGACAGGATTCTGGCTCGCCTCGTCGTCTGCCATCGCATCGCTCTCCCGTTACTTGACAGCGTTAACGTGGAGCAAAGGTTAGACGTTGCGTGGGCGATGAAAAGAAAAGATCAGGACCGCGTGAGCGCCGGCATGAAAAAGGCCCCGGCGCGGGGCGCCGGGGCCGGATCGGGGACGGCGCCCGAGGGCGCCGCCCGTTGCCTCAGTCGATGACCTCGACGATGCGGTGGCCGCGGTCGACCAGCACCGGGCGGTCGTTCACGACGGTGTAGCGGTAGCCCGGCTTCACCCGGTACTCGTCCGGCACGTCGTAGTAGGTCACGCCCGAGGACGGCAGCGTGGTGCCGACCGCGACGCGGCCGTCGTAATCGTAGGAGCGGACGCGGCGCTCGGTGACGTAGCTGCGGAAGCGCGGACGATCATCGACGCCCAGGATGCCGCCGACCGTGCCGGTCGCCGCACCCACCGCGCCGCCGACGATCGCGCCCACCGGGCCCGCCGCATCGGCGCCGTCGCGGGCGCCCTGCTCGGCACCGCGCACGAGGCCCTGGGCCTGGGCAGCCATCGGGAGGGCGAGGGCGATCGCGGACGCCGCGAGAAGGGTCTTGATGTTCATGAGAAATCTCCGTTTCCAACGTCCCGCCGCGTTCGGCACGGGCCGAGCACAGCGGAGCTTGGGCCGGTAACGCACGACCTTTCGAAAGGGATGCGTCGAAATTTCCTATGCCTGAAATTTAGTCAACAGACCGGCCGAGACCCGCTCAGGCCTCCTTCGGCATGGCCGACTGGATGAACCGGTCCGAGCCGAGATCCTCCTCGTCGTAGCCGAGCAGCTCGGCGAGGCGCCCGCGGGCGCGGCTGACGCGGCTCTTCACCGTTCCGACCTTGCAGCCCATGATCGTGGCGGCCTCCTCGTAGGACACGCCCTCGGCGCCGACGAGGACGAGGGCCTCGCGCTGGTCCGGCGGCAGCTTGGCGAGCGCGCTCTGCAGGTCCTCGACGTCGAGCCGGTCGCCCTGGTGCGGGGCGGTGGCGAGGCGGGCGGCGTAGGAGCCGTCCTGGTCCTCGACCTCGCGCACGCGCTTGCGGTGGTCCGAGTAGAAGATGTTGCGCAGGATCGTGAACAGCCACGCGTTCAGGTTCGTGCCCGGCTGGAAGCGGGCGCGGTGCTGCCAGCCCTTCAGCAGCGTGTCCTGCACGAGGTCGTCCGAGCGGGCCGGGTTCGAGGTGAGCGAGAGCGCGAAGGCCCGCAGGCTCGGCACGGCGGCCAGCAGCCCGTCGCGGAAATCGGGCTCGACGGCCTCGCCCTGGGCGCGGAGCGCCGCTTCCAGCTTCTCGATCAGCTCCGCGAAGCGGTTGGGCATCTCGGCCTGGCCGATCGCCTCGTAGGCGGTCCGGAGATGGTCTCCGAGATGGGTGCGGATGTTGGCCGGCAGGTTCGGCCGGGCATCGGCGTCCCGGTCCGGACGGTCGGGTATGGTCTGGATCTCGTCGCTTCGCATGGCTCGTCTGAGATGGCTTGATCTTGGGCGCCGACCGGTGGTCCCCTTACCAGTCGGCGATATGGTTGAGATCCGTTGTAGCGCATCGCGTCCCTGCGCGCACCTTTCGCAGGGGCGCGGCGCCTCCGATCAACAGGCGTGGGGGCCGCTCACCGGCGCGGCGAGGGTGCGCGCCGGCCCCTGGCCCGGCTTGACGAGGCGGATGCCGCCGTCGCGCAGCACCAGCACGTCGCCGCGCGCGAGGTCGGTCCAGGTCTCGTCGCGTGTCAGCGCCTGCGTGGCGATGACGGTGACGACGTCGCGCTCCGTGGTCTCCTGCGCGAAGTCCACACGCCAGTCCTCGTCCACGAGGGTGGCGGTGCCGAACGGCGCGCAGCGGGTGAGGTAGCAGAGCCGCTTGCCGCAATGGGCGTAGAGGGAGCGGCTGTCGGTGAGCAGCATGTTGAAGACGCCGCGCCCGTGCAGCTCGGCGCAGAGGTCGGCCACCGCCCGGTCGAGGACGGCCGGCTTCGGCAGGGCGCGCCAGCGGGCCTGTAGCTGGCCGAGCATCCAGCAGAAGGCGTGCTCGCTGTCCGTGGTGCCGACCGGGTGGAAGCCGGTCAGCGGCAGCCGCTTCACGCCCTTCAACTGGCCGTTGTGCGCGAAGGTCCAGCGCCGGCCCCACAGCTCGCGCGAGAACGGGTGGGTGTTCTCCAGCGACACGCGCCCGCGGTTGGCCTTGCGCACGTGTGCCACGACGATGCGGCTCTTGATGGGGTAGTTGCGCAGGAGCTTGGCGAGCTCCGAGCGGGCGCTCGGCTCCGGGTCGTGGAAGGTGCGGCAGCCCCGGCCCTCGTAGAAGCTGATGCCCCACCCGTCCACGTGCGGCCCCGTCTCGCCGCCGCGCCGCGCCAGGGCGGCGAAGGAGAAGCGGATGTCGGTGGGCACGTTCGCGGACATGCCGAGCAGTTCGCACATCGGGTGTTCGGGCGCCGGAGGGGTTGAGGCGGAGGAGGCGAGATGTAGAAGCCTCCGCGCCCCCGAACAACCGTCGCGCTTTCAGCGGGCGAGAGAGTCGGTGAGCGTCAGGCCCATCAGGATCGCGACCCGGAAGAAGCCGACCCCGGAGAGAGGCGCGGCGCCAGCACAACGAGGCTCTCCGCGGCCGCGTCGACCGCGTCGCCGCTTCCGGACACCAGAACGGATTCGAGCCGGTTCAGGACCGCTCCGGGATCGCGGACGTCCGCGAGGTCGACCCTGTCGGCGTGCAGGAGTTCCAGGGCCTCCGCCCGCGCCTCGAAGGAGCCGTGCTCGATCACGGTGAGGAAGGCGTCGAGGGGGAGTGCCGCCCCGAGGCGGTCGAGCGCGTAGAGCAGGGTGCCGGACGCGGCCGCGACCTCCGGGCGCGCCACCTGCGCCGCGATCAGCGTCGCGCCCTCCGGCGCGTTGAGATCGGCGAGGGCGACGGCCGCGGCGTTCCGGACCCGGTTCGACGTGGTCTTTCCGAGGAGGGTGCCGATCATCGCCGGTTGCCACGGGCCTTCGGGGTCGTCCGCCGCGTGCCGCAGCGCCGACAGGGTCCCGTCCTCGTTGCCGGGATCGAGCGCGAGAGCGATATCCTGGGACCCTTCACGTTCCATCGCCATGATCAGGCACCTTTCCCGGAGCGACGACTGTCGACCCACGTCTCGTAGGCGGCCTCGGCCTCCGCCCTGCTGCCGAGATCGTTCCCGCCGGCCTCGTCCTTGCCCTTCCGATGCCACCAATCGCAAAAGTCCTCGAAGTCGGGATAACGATCGAGGCCGTGCCATCGGTCCCGCCTCGACTGCCAGCCGCCGCGGAACGGCGGCTCGTCCCCCCGCGCGATCTCGAAGATAACAAACACAAGTTGCCGCGATTCGTAACACCATCTGCCGAGCATGCGGTCCCGTGCCTCTGATCGCCGGCACAGACGTTAAACGTACCGGCCGCCGCGTCGACTGAATTCGTCGCGTAAAACTCGCTTTTCACGGCAGCGTGCATTTGGAGCAACAGACAGACCTGCAACGGATCAAATCATCGGTTCGCCACGCACAGGATCGGAAACACCATGATCCAGATCAGGTTGATGAAATTCGAGTAGAGGCCGTTGACCTCGATCCAGTTCTGGTGGCGGGAGAGGAAGTCCGGTCGCGAGGCGATCCAGGTCATCCCGAGCCGGATGCGGATGCCGGTGAACAGGTGCTCGGCGTGCAGCGCGGTCACCACGGAGTCGAGGTTCACGAAGAGCCGCGAAGCCGGCGTCTCGGCCAGCGCGTAGGGGCGGTCCGAGAGGAAGGGCATCGATCCCGAGGGTGGCGGCGCGCCGCTGCTGCTCGACGCTCTCGAAATGCGCGACGCGGGCGGCGCCGACGCGCTCGGGGGGCTCCGCACCCGCGCTCACCCGTGCGGCCTCCCCGTCTGGCGCTCCTGGATCGGGTCGTCGTAGGGCACTGTCGGCATGGCCGGCGGGCAGAGGAAGTTGTGGGTCGGCGGCGGCGAGGCGGTCTCCCACTCCAGGCCCTTCGCGTTCCAGGGGACGGCGGGCGCCCGC
>NZ_BJZU01000016.1 GCF_007992195.1 Methylobacterium oxalidis
GGGCGCCCGCCGATGAGGACGGTGTAGTCGAAGGCCGTGGCGTAGATGCACAGGGCCAGGAACCCGCCGACGCCCAGCAGCGCGCCGAGGATCGCGTAGGGCCGGATCGTGCGGTTGGCGATGCGCAGCGCCCGCACCGTCTCTGGAATGGGGATCGGCCCGTGCGCGGGGCTTCGGCGATTCCTGCAGCCAGCCGAGATCGGCGTGCGTGCCGTCCCCGATCGTGGGGTGCGGGCGGAACACGGCCTCGATGCCGTGATCGCCGACCATCACAGGTGCGGGTGCGGGGTGTTTCGCGGCCGCCGACGCGCTCTCGGGAGGCAGCGCGGTGTCGGCGAGGAACCCCGCCCGGAGGGCGTCCGCGAAGCGCTCCTCGAAGGCGGAAGGCTCCTCGCCCTCGCCGCGCCAGTGGTCGCGCAGCAGGCTCCGACCGTCGCCCGGATCGCCCCGTTCGTGTGCTCCGACTATCTCGGTCGCGGTGCGACCATCGTAGAGCGGCGCGATCACGGGCTGGATCAGCCCGACCGTCTGGTCGCGGGAGCGGGCGTCGCTCCAGGATTCGAGCGGGTGGGCCAGCGGCAGGTGCCAGTCGGCGTAGACGCCGGTCATGTTCCAGACCTGATCGGACGTGCGGAGGTACTTCTCCGGGTTGCGGTGGCAATCGAGGCAGAAGCGCATCTCGAACGCGTTCGCCCGGTAGGTCATCTGCATGGCGGTGATCTCGCCGTGGCAGGTCGAGCAGCCGATCCGCTTCGTCACCTGGACCGCGTGATTGTAACAGACGTATTGCGGCAGGCGGTTCAGCCGCACAGCGCACGATGCCGGCCGCCAGGATCGGCAGGCCCGCGATGCAGGCGATGCCGGTCAACAGGGCGAGGCGGTAGAGAGCGTCGGTGCCAGGCGAGAAGAGCTGGCTCATCGCCCGGCGATCCCGGCCGGCGGAACGCGAGATGGGTCGGCGTAGGAGGCGTACCGCTAGCCGTGTCCGTCCGCTGGAACGAGGGAACCCGAACGAGGCATCGCCTCACGCGTCTCAGTGGCAGGAACCGTGCCGCTGGGTGGAGACGGCGCAGGCGCGGCACGATCAACGGCGCGGGGCGCTCGCGCTCACCTGACGGGATCGTGACCGTCTCTCGGGTGCGCGGCCGCGCTTTGCGAGCGGGCGGGCGCACCGTAAGACCGCCCTGGACCCGAGCTCGAGCCCCGGACGGCGATGGAACGCGATCCGATCCTCTTCGCGTGGCGCGCGGCGCCGCGCCGCCACGCCGCCGCGGTCGGGCTTGCGCTCGGCATCGGCGGGCCGCTGGCGGCGCTCGCCCTGCTCTGCCTGCGCGATCTCGTCGATACGCTCGGCCGCGACACGGCGTCGACGCTCCCTTACCTCCGCCTGAGGCTGCCGGGCGTCGATGGCGGCCTTGTGCTGGCGGAGGGCTGGCCGCTGACGCCGGTGGGGCTCGAACTCGCCGCCTTCCTCACGCTGGCCGGCACCGCACTGGCGCTCGCCGGGCTCGGCTGGATCATCGCTCGGCTGTGCTTCTCCGCCGAGGCGCGGGCCGCCTGGCAGCTTCGCCGCGCGGCGACCGACGCCATCCTGCACGCGCCGCTCGGCGCCCGCGACGAGGCGCGCGGCCTCGCGCATCTCGTCGGGGCGCTGCTCGGCCGGATCGACGGGCTTCTCGCGGTCGGGGTCCTGGTCCCGGCGCTGACCGCCGGTGCGGTCGTGATGTCGGCGCTCGCAGCACTCCTCGCGGCGCCCCGCCTCCTGCCGGTGGCGGTCGTCGGTCTCCTCGCCTCCGGCCTCGCCGGCGCCCTGATCCTGCGCACCGGCCGGGCCCGGGCCGAGCTGAGGCGCAGCGTCAGCGGCCTCGCCGAGCGTGCGCTCGTGGATCTCGTGCGGCGCCTGCCGGCGGTCCGCTCCCACGGCGCCGCCGCGCAGGAGCGCGTGCGCCTGCGGGCGAAGGCGCTCGCCAGCCGCGGCGCCCTCGGGCGAGCCGAGGCGCGCCTCGCCTACGCGCGGGCCCCGGCCGTCGCGCTCGCCGTTCTGCTGCCGGCACTCGCTCTCGGCGCGGCACTCTGGCGGGGCGCAGCGACCCCGGGGGCGCCGCCCGCGGACGTCGTCACCGCCGGCTCACTCGCGGCGGCGGGCGGCGCCTTCGCTCTCGCCGCCCTGCTCGTCGCCGTGACGCTGCGGCTCTGGGTCCTCCGGGCGGAGGTCGCGCCGTCCTTCCGCGAGATTTCCCGGGCGCTGAGCGACCTCGAGCGGCGGCGCCCGCGCGGAAGCGCGCACGCGCTCCCGGTGCCGGAGGCCGGGCCGCTGGCGCTCGCCGGCGTGAGTGCCTACGAGCCCGGCTCCGGTGAGCGCCTCGTCGGCGCCGATCTCGTCCTGCCGATGCCGGCCCACGCGGCTATCACGGGCGGGCGCGGCAGCGGCGCGCGGGTGCTCGCGGGCGTCCTCTCGGGCCAGATCGAGCCGACCTCAGGCTCGGCGACCTTCGCCGGACTCGACCTGCGCAGCTTCGATCCGGCCGAGCGCGCCCGGCGCATCGCCTACGCGGCGGGCGAGGCCATCCTGATCGAGGGGACGCTGCGCCAGAACATCCTCTACGGCGTCGATCCGGCCGCGGTGATCCAGGAACCCGTCTTCGTGGAGACGCTCCGGATCACCGGGCTCGACAGCTTCGTCTACGCGCGCGGTCTCGTCGGCCGGATCGACCCGGATGCCGACCCCGAGCTCGCCGGCGCCGTCGTCGCGGCGCGCCAGGCCGTGCGAGCGGCCCTCGCCGCCGACAATGCCGAGCGCCTCGTCGAGCCCTTCGATCCCGAGCGCTATAATCATCAGGCCACGGTCGGCGAGAACATCCTGTTCGGAGAAGCGGTCGGCACGGCCTTTGCCGCGTCCAATCTCGGGCGTCACCCCTATCTGAGGGCGGTGCTGGAAGCGGAGGACCTCACGCGTCCTCTCGTCGAGATCGGGCTGCAGGTCGCCCGCAGCACAGTCGAGATCTTCGCCGACCTGCCGAACGACCACCCGCTCTTCGACGCGTTCTCGCTGTTTCCCGCCGCCGAGCGGGCCTATTTCGAGGATCTGGTCGCCCGGCAATCCGAAGCCAGCGGCTGGCGCCGCGGGCCTGCCGGGCAGCGCGACCGGGAGCGCCTGATCGGCCTGTCCCTGCGCTACAGCGAGACGCGCCACCGCTTCGGGCTGATCGATGCGGCCTTCGAGGAACGACTCGTCGCAGCCCGCCGCTCCTTCTCGGCGATGCTGCCCATGCATCTCAAGGGACAGGTCGAGTTCTACGATCCGGCCCGCGTGAACGCGGCGGCGAGCCTGGAGGAGAACCTGCTGTTCGGCCGGATCGCCTACGGCGAGGCCGGGGCCGAGGCGCGGGTGCGCGCCGTGGTCCGGCGGGTCCTGGCCGACGAGGACCTGGAACGCTCGGTGTACCGGCTCGGGCTGGAGAGCAGCGTCGAACCGGGGCTCGTGGGTGCCGGCAGCAGCCTCGGAGAGGGTGCGATCGGCCCGCGCGAGCGCGTCGCCATCGATCTCGCCCGCTGCCTCATCCGCGACCCGGACATCCTCGTCGTCGCGATCCTCCTCGACGAGCGCAAGCCCGAGGATTTCCGCGAGCGGCTCGCCCGCCTGAGGGCGGCGCGCGCCGGCCGCGGCCTCATCGTGTGTCTGCCCGACGCGGCCGATCTCGGCGCGCTGCCGCCCTTCCACGCCGTGGCGAGCGTCGCCCGCAACACCGTCGTGGCTGCGGACGAGGAGCGGGTTCCGGCCTGAGCGGGAGCTGGCGCCGGTTTCCCTGCCGCCGCAGTCCGTTAGGACAGGGTGCCAGCCTCAACGGCGCCGCAATGCGCCGCCAGGATCCCGAATCGTGCGGGCCTCGTGCCGCACCGGCGGGCCGTCCGGCACCGTCGCATTTCCAGGCCGCCCATGCTTCCTGCCACAGCCGGACAGCTTTTCCGCGTCGTCGGCCTCCTCGCGCTCGGCGCTTGGCTGCAGCACGGCGCCGCGGAGGCGCAGAACGCCAAGGCGGAAGCGCCGATCCCGGCCGCGACGCTCGCCCTGATGGCAGCCAAGGGCAGCATGGCGTCCGCGCCCGTCCTGTTTCGCGCCTTCAAGAAGGAATCGGAGATCGAGGTCTGGAAGAAGACCGCGGGCGGCCGCTTCGTGCACATCAAGACCTTCCCGATCTGCCGCTGGTCCGGCCAGCTCGGCCCGAAGCGGAAGACCGGCGACCGGCAGACTCCGGAGGGGTTCTACACGGTGGCCAAGAGCCAGATGAACCCGAACTCGCGCTACTATCTCTCCTTCGACGTCGGCTACCCGAACGCCTTCGACAAGGCGCACGGCGGCACTGGCTCGGCCGTGATGGTCCACGGCGTCTGCTCGTCGATGGGCTGCTTCGCCATGACCGATCAGGTCGTAGGCGAGATCTACGCGATCGCCCGCGACGCGCTCGCCGGCGGTCAGGGGGCCTTCCAGTTCCAGTCCTTCCCGTTCCGCATGAGCGCTGCGAACATGGCGCGCCACCGCACGGACCCGAACATCGCCTTCTGGCGCCAGCTCAAGGAGGGCTCGGACCGCTTCGAGGCGACGGGCGAGGAATTGCAGGTGAGCGTCCAGGGTGGGCGCTACGCCTTCGCGCCTTCGAAGGATCCGGCGAAGGAGAACACGGTCGCGATCCGCCGCGCCGCGGAGGAGGCGCGGATCGCCGCTCTCGTCGAAGATGGCGCGGCCGCGGTGCGCACCACCTACTCGGACGGCGGCCAGAACCCGTTCTGGGCCGCGCTCGCCCAGAAGGGCGTCTCCCTCGGCGAAGTCAGCCGGCCGGAGGCGCTGGCCTACGCGGGGCAGGAGGTCGTCGTCATCCCCGCGCGGCGTCCGCCGCCGCCCGTCCCCGAGACGGTATGGGCCGCCTGGATCGCACCCGGGAGCGGGCTGTCCTTCGATCCGGTCTCCGCCCGCTTCGTCGCCGCATACGAGCGGATGCCGGACCGCTTCGCGCCGGCCGCGGCGAGCTACGCAGAGACGCTTCCGAGGCTGGTCCGCGTCGCTCTCGACGCCCCAGCGACCGATCGGAACGCCCTGCCGGCCGGGCTCTGGGCGCTCGCCGGCGACCCGTCCGCCCACGCGGGCCGCGTGGCGCAGCGCTGAGACGGGGTGGGGAGAACCGGAATGCATGACCCGCGGAGTGTGCGCGCACGCACATCGGTAACGCGCGCCGGTCACCACCTCACAGAGCGTGGAGAGCGCGAAGCATCTCCTGCCTGCCGGCTGAGCCGAGCAGGCGCATTGACGCCGTCGCGCCGAAAGGTTCCTGATCGCGTGGGATCAGGACAGTTGGTAAAACGACCCCGATGATGATGTCGAAACGTCCTGCCCCGGAAAGCGGCCTGTCGCTGCGTTTCTGGGGCGTCCGCGGCTCAACTCCCGTCAGCGGACCCGATTACGTCGAGTTCGGCGGCAGTACGCCGTGCCTGGAGGTCCGCTGCGGCGAGCGCCTGTTCCTGATCGATGCGGGGTCGGGCCTCTACAATTGCGGCCAGTTCCACCGGGAGACGATGCCGAAGACGGTCGACCTCCTGTTCAGCCACCTTCACCTCGATCACACCGGCGGTCTCCCCTTCTTCAAGCCCGCGGTGTTCGACCCCGAGCGGACCGTCCACACCTACTGCGGCAATCTCGACGGCGCTTCCGCAGAGGAGGCGCTCGGCCGTCTCTTCGCGCCGCCGCTCTTCCCGGTTACACTGGACGTGCTTCCCTGCACGATTCAGCACCACGGCTTCAGGGCCGGCGAGACGCTGACGTTCCCGGACGGGATGCAGGTGGACACCATCCTCCTGAACCATCCTCAGGGCTCGGTGGGCTACCGCTTCGAGCACGGCGGCAAGCGCCTCTGCGTGATCAGCGACATCGAGCACAGCGATCCCTGGCCCGACCCGAAACTCCGGGACTTCGTCGCCGACGCCGACCTGATGGTCTACGACGGCATGTTCACGGACTGCGAGTACCCGACCTGTCGCGGCTGGGGTCACTCGACCTGGCAGAAGGGTGTCGAGCTCGCCCGCGCCGCCGGCGTGAAAGCCCTCGGGATCATCCACCTCCATCCCTGCCACTCCGACGATCGCCTGAGAGCCGTCGAGGCCGAGATGCAGGCGGAGATGCCCACCGCCTTCATCGCCCGCGAGCGGCAGGTGGTGCAGGTGGGGGCGCCCGCCCGCAAGATCCGCAGCAAGGGTCTCGCGCTCGCGGCGATCGCATGAGCGCGAGAGGCGCTCCGCCTCAGCGTCTCGCCTGGCTCTCCTCGCGCCCGATGCGGCTGTTGCGGCGGCTCCAGGCGAAGTAGATCACGAGGCCGATGCCGAGCCAGACGAGGAGGCGGATCCAGGTCTCGCCGTCGAGCGACACCATCATCGCCCCGCAGCTCAGGATGCCCAGGATTGGCACCAGCGGCACCAGCGGCGTGCGGTACTCGCGCTTCGCGTCCGGCTGCGTGCGCCGCAGGATGATCACCCCGAGGCAGACGAGCACGAAGGCCAGCAGCGTGCCGATGCTCGTCATGTGCCCGAGCTGGCTGATCGGCAGAAACCCGCCGAGTGCGCCGGTGAAGACCATGAAGAACAGGTTCGAGCGGTAGGGCGTCTTCCACTGAGGGTGGATGCGGGAGAAGAGGCCCGGCAGCAGCCGGTCCTGCGACATGGTGTAGAAGACGCGGCTCTGGCCGAGCAGCAGCACGAGGATCACGGTAGAGAAGCCGGCGATGATGCCGAGGGTCACGAGGTTCTTGAGCCAGGGGAACGGCGTCTGCGCGATGGCCGTGTTCACCGGAGCCGCGTCGCCCCGCATCGCATCGTAGTGGACGAGGCCCGTCAGCACGCCCGCGAACAGGATGTAGATGACCGTGCAGATCGCGAGCGAGCCGAGAATGCCGATCATCATGTTCCGCTGCGGGTTCTTGGCCTCCTGGGCGGCCGTGGAGACGGCGTCGAAGCCGATATAGGCGAAGAACACGACGCCGGCCGCGCGCATGATGCCGCTCCAGCCGTACTCGCCGAAGGTGCCGGTGTTCTCGGGGATGAACGGCACGTAGTTGGCGGGCTTGATGTAGAACAGGCCGACGCCGATCACCGCCGCCACCACGGCGAGCTTGATCATCACCACCGCCGCGTTCACCCGCGCCGACTCCCGGATTCCGACCATCAGCAGGTAGGAGCAGGCGCAGATGATGACGATCGCCGGCAGGTTGACGAGGCCATGCGCCGTGGTCCCGTCGGCGAGCTGGTAGGTCTCGAAGGGCGAGTGGACGAGGTTGCCGGGCAGGTCGATGCCGAACTCGTGCAGGAAGCGCACGACGTATTTCGACCAGCTCACGGAGACGGTCGCGGCTCCCACCGCATACTCGAGCACGAGATCCCAGCCGATGATCCAGGCGACGAACTCGCCCATCGTGGCGTAGGCGTAAGTGTAGGCCGAGCCTGCGACGGGGATCATCCCGGCAAGCTCGCTGTAGCACATGCCGGCGAAGGCGCAGCCGATCGCCGCGATGGCGAAGGAGATCACCACCGCCGGCCCCGCATGCTCGGCCGCCGCGATGCCGGTCAGCGAGAACAGGCCCGCCCCGATCACCGCGCCGATCCCGAGCCCGATCAGGCTCCAGGGTCCGAGGGTGCGCTGCAGCTTGTGCTCGCCGGCCTCCGCGTCCGCGTTGAGGCGCTCCAGGGATTTCGTCCGCAGGAGGTCGCTCGTCAGGCCCGCCGTCATCGCTGTCAGCTCCTTGCTGGAAGAAGGGCGCAAGCCCCCGTGCCGTCGTGCGGCAGCCCCCGTCAAGCTAGCAGAGCGCGGCCGACCGACCAGCCTGCGGACGGGTGAACGCGAGGAATTCGTGCCTGGCCGGCAAGGATCAGACGGGCCAGACCGCCTCGCGATAGGCGCCGTCCCAGAACATCCACTCGAGGCGGGTCGCGTGCGCGAAGGCCCGGTGCATGCGCGCCAGCAGCGCGGGCGCCGCGAAGGCGGCGGCCTCGTCCGTCGCCGCGATCATCTCCGCGACGGCGCGGGCGAAGTCCTCGCCCGCGTAGGTGTCGATCCAGGCCTGGTACGGGTTGCCGGTTGCCGCCCGCGCGTGGATGTCGCGCCCGACCTCGGCGTAGATCCAGAAGCAGGGCAGGAGCGCCGCGAGCACCACCTCGTAGGGCTCGGCGTAGGCCGTCGCCAAGAGGTAGCTCACGTAGTGATCGCAGGCGGGCGATAGCGGCGTGGCGGCAAAGGTCGCGGCGTCGATCCCGTAGGCGCGGAAGAAGCCGCCGTGCAGCGCCCGCTCGACCACGATGGCGGTCTCGGCCGCGCGCGCGAACTGCACCATCCTGTCCGGGTCGGGAGCCTTCGCGGCGGCGATGCTGAGCGCGCGCCCGAAGCCGATGAGGTAGTGCGCGTCCTGCACCATGTAGTGCCGGAAGCGCTCCGGGCCGAGGCTTCCGGCGGCGAGCTCGGCGTTAAACGGCATGGCGCGGATCACCTCGTAGAGATCCGCGTTCCGGGCCCAGGCCTGCGTCGAGAAGTGCGCCGCCTCGTCTCGATCCACGCTCGGTCCTCCGGACTCGCCCGTCAGCATCGAACGGTGGTCATCCCTGCCGCTGTGCCTGCGTCACCGCCACGTGGATGAGCTCCGCCAGCGTGCGGACGCCCAGCTTCTGGCGCATCTGCGAGCAGGCGTTGGTGATGGTCTTGTAGCTGACGGACAGATCCGTCGCGATGGCGCCGTAGGACTTGCCTTGGGCGAGCCGGGCCAGGATCTGCTGCTCGCGCGGCGTGAGCTGGGATTCAGGCGTCCGCCGCGCGTCGGTGCGCAGCATCGCGACCTCGGTGGCGAGGCGGCGGTCGAGGTAGACCTCGCCGACGCGAACCCGCTCGAAGGCGTCGTAGAGCTCGGCCGAGGCGTGGTCCTTCAGCACGTAGCCGAGGGCGCCGGCCTCGAGGGCGCGCGCGACGATCACCGGATCGTTGTGCATGCTGAAGACGAGGATGCGCGTTTTCGGCTCGACCGCCTTCATGCGGCGGATGAGACCGAGCCCGGCGAGGCCGCTTCCCTGGAAGGTCAGGTCGCAGATCACGACGGGCGGGCGCAGGCGGTGAAACAGGCGGTAACCCGCCACGACGCTGGTCGCCTCCGCCACGGTCTCGATGCCGGCGTCCTCCAGAACCCGGCGGCACCCCTGCAGGACGATCGGGTGGTCGTCGATCACCAGGACCGGAAGGCGGGTGGTGACGGCGGTGGTGTTGGACGAGATCGCGTTCATGGCGGCACGCTGGCCCCTGCTTCTTCACCCCGCTCGGCGTCCGCGGGGATGGTGATCCGGACAACAGTGCCCGGTGCGGCGTTGTCAAGTTCGAAAGTCCCGCCGAGCGCCTCGACGCGCTCGCGCATCCCCGACAGTCCGAGCCCGACCCGATGGTCCGGCTGCAGGCCGAGCCCATCATCGGTCACGTGCACCACGATCATCTGGTCGTGCGTCTCGCGCGCGATCGCGGTGACCTGCGCCGCCTGTCCGTGGCGGACGGCGTTCGTCATGCTCTCCTGAATGCAGCGGAAGAGGGTGAGGTCGACGAGATCGCCGTAGCCGCGCGCAAGATCCTCGAACTGCCCGGCGAAGGTCGTCGCGGGATGGCGGCGCGCGAAATCGCGGACGAGGAGGTTCAGGCATTCGGCGAGCGGGACCTCGCCGAGGGCGTGGGGCCGCAACCTGTTGAGAAGGTCGCGATTCAGGGTCTGAACCTGCCCGACGATCATGCTGATGTCGGCAGCGCGCGCGGCGAGCTTGTCGCGGTCGGGCGTCGCCTGACCCTGCGCGATGCGGCCGACCGAGGCCGCGTTGGCTTCGAGCGCGAACAGGCAGGGCCCGAACTCGTCGTGGAGTTCGAGCGCGGTGCGGCGACGCTCGTCGTCCTGCGCAGTCAGAAGCTGGCGGTTGAGGCGCCCGTTGGCGGCGCGCACCTCGGTCAGCGCCTCGGCGACGCCGTTGAAGCGCTCGGCGATGATGGCGAGCTCGCGGGAATCCGGCGGCTCGAGGCGGGCCGTGTAGTCGTGGTGCTCGAGTTGCGTCAGGCCGTCCGCGAGGTTCCCGAGCGGCGCCAGCACCCGTCCCAGCGCGAGGTAGAGGGCGATGAGCATCGCGGCGTTGATGCAGAAGGTCGAGACGGAGAGCGCCACGGCGTAGCCCCAGACCTCGTCGATCTCGTCGAGCGGCTCGGTCACGATCCGGGCCGTGCCGATCTGCCGCCCGGCGGCGACGATTGGCAGCACGTGCTCCTGGATCGGCGGCGCGATCATCCGGGAGAACCATGTGGGAGCCACGTGCTTGTCCGAGCGGAGCCGCGTGAGCGCGACGCCGACTTTGCGGCCCGTCTCGTCGAACAGGGAGACCCGGACGTGCCGTAGTGCCTGAAAGCGCAGATCGAGGGTCTGGAGGAGCCTGTCCGCCGGTGTATCCTCTGCGAGTCGGATCGTGTCGGCCACCAGGAGCTCGACCGTGGCGAGCGAGGCGCGCGTCTCCACAGTCACGGCCGAGCGGGCGTTCAGCACGATCACCCCGCACGAGACGACCGCAGCGATGACGTCGATCATCAGGACGACGGCGATGAGCCGGGCGCGCGTCGGCAGTCCTGCCCAGAAGGCGAGGCGATGCGGTCGGGAAGAGGATATCGTCGGAGCCGTGCCGGCGGTGTCGGTCATCGTCATGGAGCAGGGCGCCTGCGCCCAGACCTTCAGAATCGCAAACGGTGCCGCCGAAGTCCACGCGCCTGGAGCAGGGGTCCACAGCCGGTGCCGCGCCGCTCGCGCTTGTGAAACACGCCGTGCGCGGCTAGCTCGGAGCGTGTTGGACGCAGCGTCATGCACGGGACGAACGCGATCGCCGATCTCCTGCGCGCCGGTCTTGCGGATGCGGACACGGCCTGGAGCCTCGGCACGTTCGGAGCGGCGGCGGTGTTCCGGCGCTCAAGGGACGAGAGCGCCACTCCTCTCGAGGACGGGCGCCTCGGCGTCGTGACGCCGCGGGGCGGCGTCGGCCTGAAGCTGCCCGATGCGACCACAGCTTTCGCCTACGAGACCGCGCTCGGCGAGAACTGGAGCCACGCCGTCGCACTCTGCCTCCCGTGCGGTTTCGAGAATGGCGAGATCCGTCCGGCCGTGACAGAGCTGGGACCCGACGATGAAGCGCTCCGTTCGACGGACCGGGACGGGATCCTGTTCGACCTCGGCTTCGGTCTCAGATCCTGCGCGCCGTGCCTGCGGACGCGCGACCCCGGTGCGCTCGCGACCCTGCGCGGAGCGTGCGGCACTCCCGGCCTCGATCCGCAGGATCCCCGCCTCGCGGCGATCCCGCCCGGCGCGCTCACCCTGGTCTTCACCGGACCGCTTGGCCGGATCGAGGTTGCGGGCGATGCGGGCGCCGGCGGGCCGCGGGCTCACGTGGTGGCGAGCGTCCTGCGGCTCGGCCGCAGCCACGCGGCGACGGCGCCGATCCCGGCCGGGTTCGTCCCGCACGCCTACATGCAGCCTCCGCATCCCTGCAAGGACGCGGCGAACGCGCCGACCGAATTCGACGTCGCCCGCCACGACGCCTTCCAGACGCTGCTGGCGCGCTGGGGAGACCCTGAACTCTTCGCCCTCAAGAAGCACTGCCTCGGGCGTGGCGAGCGGCCGCACCGGATGCCGGATCGATGGACGCGCAGCGTCGAGAAGGTCGCCCGCCTGCAGTCCGACAAGCTGCGAGCGAGTTTTCCACAGCCTTCAGGTCTCGCCGAGGATCACGACGGAGCACTTCCAGTCGTGTCCGGAAACGAAGCCTTAAGTTGATCACGGTTAATCCGGGGCTTCGAACACTCGTCATCGCGATGACTGAGGAAGCGCGGGCGGACATCTTTGCGCCGTATTGTCCCGCTCATCTCGTCCACCAAGGCTGTTACCGCGTGCTGTTCGACCTGCGCCGGAGAAGCCGACGGCGCGGCAGCGCGCCGGGATCGGTCAGGGGGAGCGCCGGTCCATAACCGTGCGTCGCGTTAGGAAGAGACCCCGCCCGATGATGAACGTCTCAATCGATCCGTCGGAAGCCCGGACCGCAGCAGTCTCGGGCGATGCAGAGCCGAGTCGGCAGGCGGCGACCACGTCGCGCCCCGCGCTCGGCGGCAAGCTGCGCATCGTCCTGCTCGGCGGTCTGGCGCTCGGCGGCGTTGCCGCCTTCTCGTCCGCCTCCATGTCGTTCCTCGGCGGTCTCGCCGGTCCGCCGCCGAAGCCGATCGCGATCAACCGCTCGGCGGCCGATTGGCCCGACCTGCGCGACGGCGTGCCGGCCCTCGCTACCGGAAGCGTCGCCCGTGAAGCCGCCGTCGTGACACAACCTGCGGAAACCCCGGCCTTGCCCCTGCCGGAGCCCGTCGCGCCGTTGCGGGCGGCGCTCGACGCGCAGGCGCAACCCTCCGAAATCGCAGCGCCGGCGCCGCAACCCGTTCCTGCCCGGCCGGCCGCCGAGAAGGTCCCGGCCAAGCGCGCGCCGATGATCGAGAACGTCGCGACGGTCGCGCCGGCCCGCGAGGCCGTGGTGGTGAGCGCGGTCAAGACCGCCCACGCGCTGAGCCCCGCCCGGTCTCAGACCGTGAAGGCCCGCACCGCTGACGTCGCGTTCGCGGCACTGCCGCCCGAGCCGGCGAAGGAGACCGCGAAGGAAGCGGCCAAGGAAGCTTTCAAGGACGCGCCGAAGGAGGCCGCGAAGCCGCGGTCGAAGACCGCCGCAGCCAAGCCCCCCGCCGCGAGGAAGACCGAAGTGGCCTCGGCCGAGCCGGCGCCCACGGCGGCAGCCGCCGACGAACCCGAGACGACCGAGGTGTTCGGCCTCAAGGTGCCCTCGCTCGCCCCGGCGGGCCGCAAGCTCCGCGAGAGTGTCGAGGCCCTCGGCGAGGCCGTGAAGGGGCTGCCGGAGAAGTTCTGAGGCGAGGAGCCGCGTCCCGGACGCCCGGAGCGCGGCGCCTGCGGGCGGAGGGTGGTGCGTTCCGCCGGCAAGGTTGCGACCGCACGGGGCTCGGCGCACGCTTCGGGTCTCTGACGTGGCCGGATATCATGGTGCTTCGGACGGCGGACCGGATGTCGCGAACGCGACCCGGTCGAGGGGCGGTCGCCGGCTCCGAACCTGACCTGTCAGGAGGCGGCCATGACCAGCACTACGGCTCCGACACCTCAACCCGCGTCCACACAGCCGGCCGGCAGCGCCGGCGGCCCGCAGAGTTCGACCGTCCCGCAGCCGGATTTCAAGGCGATCAAGGAGCGCCAGCGTGCGACCTGGTCGTCGGGCGACTACGCGGTCGTCGGCACGACCCTGCAGATCGTCGGCGAGCGCCTGTGCGAGGCCGTCGATCTGCGGTTCGACGAGAGGGTGCTCGACGTGGCGGCCGGCAACGGCAACGCCTCCCTGGCGGCCGCCCGCCGCGGAGCCGACGTGACGGCGACCGATTATGTCGGCGCGCTGCTGGAGCGGGCCGGGGAGCGCGCGGCCGCGGACCGTCTCAGCATTCGACTGCAGGAAGCCGACGCGGAGGCCCTGCCGTTCGAGGACGGCAGCTTCGACGTCGTCCTGTCGACCTTCGGCGTGATGTTCACGCCGAATCAGGAGGCCGCCGCGCGAGAGATGCTGCGCGTCTGCCGCACCGGCGGGCGGATCGGGTTGGCCAACTGGACGCCCGACGGCTTCATCGGCCAGCTCTTCCGGCTGATCGGCCGCCATGTGCCGCCGCCGCCGGGTCTGCGCTCGCCCGCGCTGTGGGGCACGCCGGAGCGGCTCGACGAGCTGTTCGCGGGCCACGAAGTCGCCGCGACATCGCAAGTATTCAGCTTCCGCTATAGGTCGCCGGAGCACTGGCTCGACGTCTTCCGGACCTTCTACGGCCCCACGAACCGGGCATTCGCGGCGCTCGATGGCGAGCGGCAGGCAAGTCTCGAGGCGGACATCCTCGATCTGCTGACGCGAAGCAACCGCGGCGGGAGCGAGACGCTGATCGTCCCGAGCGCGTACTTGGAAGTGGTCGTGACGAAGCGCTGATCCCGGCAGGGGGACGGATTCGCCCTCGCGCGAGCAGCCTTCGGCGTGCAGGTGCGGGATGCACCGGATGATCCGCTCGCCGCAATCGAACCTGTGCGCGAGCCGGCCGTTGGCATGGGATGCCGCGCAGCGCCATCGTCTGGAAACAGGATCGCATCGCCGACGTGCCCCTCCGTCGCTTCGTCGGGTGCGTCGGCCCGATCGAGGTGGGCTCCGTCGAGTATGACGGCACCCACCAACTCTGGACGTGGTGGAGCCCGCTCAACGACGAGGCCTGGGGCCATGCGGCGAGCGAAGTCGGGGCGAAGCAGGGCTTCGAGGTCTGGCTCCGAGGTTGGCTGGAGCATTTCCGGCCCCTTCTCGAAGCCGGATGACGCCCTCCCTGATCCGCGTGGCGGCAGTGGGCGCGGCTCCGCTGGCCGCCTCTCGTTGCGTAATCGGAACGTCATCGTCCGCGTCCCGGCAGCCTGCTGCGTGTAATTGCCAGCCTTTCCACTGTCGGTCGGCTTCGGCACCGAGCGTTGCCGTGCGCGCGGTCAGAAGACACCATGTGACGGCGCGTCCAAGGACGATGGATCGTCCTTCGTCGCGCGAAACCCTCCCGTCCGATACGCTGGTGCGGGTCGAAGATGGCAGCGTTGATCTCGCCGGACAGGCTCGCGTCCCGCCCCGTCGACGGGCGCGGCTTTCCCGTTCCCTGGTTCGTCGCCTGGGTGGACGGCACGCCGGATTTCCGCTGCGTCGCTCCCGGCAAGCTGGAGGAGGCGGTCCGACGCTCCCTCTGCTGGGTCTGCGGACGGCCGCTCGGCCGCTTCAAGACCTTCGTCACCGGCCCCCTCTGCGCGGTGAACGGCGTCTCGGCGGAGCCGCCCTCGCACCGGGACTGCGCCGAGCATTCGGCTCGGGCCTGCCCGTTCCTGTCGAGGCCGAGAATGCGGCGAAACGACAAGGATTTACCCGACGAAGCGCCCCATCCGGCCGGGCGGATGATCGACCGCAATCCGGGCGTCGCGCTGCTCTGGACAACGCGGAGCTACCGGGTCTTGCCGGTGGCGGGCGGGGCGCTGTTTAGCGTCGGGCCACCCGTTTCGGTGCAGTGGTTCGCCGAGGGGCGGGAGGCGCGGCGGGCGGAGGTCGTCGCGTCCCTGGAGAGCGGCCTGCCGCTCCTGAGGTCGGAGGCGGAGAAGGACGGGCCGGAAGCCCTGGCGGTGCTCGACCGGCTGTACCGGCAGGCCATGCGATGGGTGCCGACCGAGGCGGAATCCGGGGGCCGTAGCGCCGCGGGCGAGGGCCTCGGCCGGTGATGCGCGAGATGCTTCGGCGATCTTCGAGGTGCCAAAACCACCGTGATGGTCGACGATCACGGACGAGGTCCGGCAAGAGGTCCCGCCGCGCCGACCGTACGGTCCGAACCTGCCTCCCGCCTTCTCGCGGCCATAAAGGCCAAGCTCACTGCGGGCTGTCGCAGAGTAGCTACGTTCGAGTACCTCGGAGCTGCTGATGACCCTTGTTCGCGCACTCGCACCGAGCGCCCTTCTGCTGTGCCTGCTCCTGGCCGCGGCGAACCTGCTCGTCGACGGACCTTTGCTCGCAGCCTTCGAAGGCACCCCGAGGCCACTGGCAGCCCCGGTCTGCCAGCCCGCGGCCCGGATCGCCGACGCCGACGCGTCGGGCTGGATCGACCCGCCGCTGCGCCTGTCCGCGGAGCGGCGGCGGGAGGCGGCGGCGACCGCCGAGGAGCCGGCCGAGGAGTGACGGCGAAAGCTCCTCGCTTTCAGGTTGTGCAGCCGGCAGGCCGCGTCGCGCGGCGTGCCGGCCCGGTCCGAGGGAGCGGCCCCGGCCTCTCGGGGTCGGGATCGCTGGCCTCGGCTCATACCCGCCGGACGGGCGCGTCCGATGCGGCCGGCCTCATCGCGCGGATGACCTCATCGCGCGGATGACCTCATCGCGCGGATGAGCCGAGCGGCGGCGCGCTCGCCGGCGGCCGGCGCAGCTTCGTCGCCTGCTCGAACGCGTAGGCGAGGCCGAGAAGCCGCCCCTCGCTCCAGGGCCGGCCGAGGAGGTCGAGGCCGATCGGCACGCCGAGCGGCGCCGTCTCGCTCGGCGCCGAGAAGCCGGCCGGCACGTCGATGGCCGGAAATCCCGTGAGCCCCGCCACGATCCCGCTGCGATCGGCCTGGTTCAGCTCGCCGATCGGCACCACCAGCCGCTTCTGCAGCGGGTAGACCAGCGCGTCGAGGCGCTCGGCCTCGAACACCGAGGCGACATGCGCCTTGAAGGCGGCGATCCGCGCGAGCCGCGCCTTGTATTCCGGCTCGGCCATGCCGTCCTGGCGCGCCTCGGCGCCGGTGAGGAACGTCTCCAGCGCCGCCTTGTGGAACTGCCCCGAGGCGATGATGCCGGCGAGATCCTTGTGCGGGGCGTTCGGGATCGTGGCGAGGTACGGGTTGAACAGCGCCTTGAACTCGTAGGTCTGCACGTCGTTCTCGGCGTTGAGCCGGTTCGCCTCGAAGGCCGGATCCTCGATCGGCACCAGGGTGGCGCCGGCCTTCTCGAGGACGTCGAGGGCCTGCTCCATGACGCGGTTCACCTCGGCGTGCTCGGGCTTCGTGCCGAACAGCGGCCTGACCACGCCGAGGCGCGCGCCTCTGAGCGCGTCGGGCTTCAGGGAGGCCGCGTAATCCTCGGGCGGCCGGCCCGCCGCGGCCGCCGTGAGCGGGTCGTCGGGATCCGGGCCGGCCATGGCCTGCAGAAGGGCGGCCGCGTCGGAGACCGTCCGGGCGATGGGGCCGATGGCGTCCTGCGTCTTCGACACCGGCATGATGCCGCTCAGGCTGATCAGGCCCTGCGTCGGGCGCAGGCCCACGAGGTTGTTGGCCGAGGCGGGCGACCGGATGGAGTTGACGGTGTCGGTGCCCGTGCCGGCGAGCGCGAGGTTCGCCGCGACGGCAGCCCCGGTGCCGCCGCTCGAACCGCCCGGCGTGCGGGTCAGGTCGTAGGGGTTGCGCACCTGCCCGCCGAGCGAGCTGACCGAGACGCCGCCCTGCGCGAATTCCTGCAGGTTCGCCTTGGCGAGGACGATGGCGCCGGCCTCGCGCAGCTTCGCGACCGCGAACGCGTCCTTCGCCGGCTGCGCGCCCGCGAGCGAGGCGGAGCCGCCGGTCGTGGGAAGCTCGGCGGTGTCGTAATTGTCCTTGAGGACCAGCGGCACGCAGGCGAGCGGCTGCGCGGCGAGGCGCCCGCGGTCACGGTCGAACGCCTCGGCCTGACGGAGCGCCTGCGGGTTCACCGCGCGGATCGCCGCCAGCCTCGGCCCGGCCTGATCGTAGGCCGCGATCCGGTCGAGATAGGTCTGCACGAGGTCGCGGCAGCTGATCCGCCCCGCGGCGAGAGCCTCGCGGACGCCCGCGATCGTCGCCTCCTCGACCGGGAAGCGCTCCTGAGCCCGAGCGGGAGGGCCGAGGGCCGCGATCGCGACAAATGCACTCAGAGTGGTGATATGCCTGAACATGAATCCTGCCGGTCGAACTAAGGGCGCCCACCTCAGGCATAGGGCGGGCCAAGTCGCCGGACAGGGCGGGCGGCAGGGTCGCGGCGTCGGCACGATCGCGCCCGGCCCGAGGAAATCCGATCCGCGAGATCGGTTGCTTTATAATAGATAGGATACTATCTGATTGGACCGGGACGGCCCGAAGTCCCGGCTACCGTGGGTGTACCGGATGCCGGACGACCATGCGCTCCTGCTGCGCGACTGCACCCAGGCCCTCCTCCTGGCCGGCCGGCAGTGGCGCCGCGTCGCCGATGCGGCGGCGCAGGCGCACGGGATCTCCGACGCGACCGCGCTTCCCCTGGTGATGATCGGGCGCATGGCGGGCGAGCCGCGCCAGAACGCGCTGGCCGAGGCGATCGGCATCGAGGGCCCGTCCCTCGTGCGCCTCCTCGACCAGCTCTGCGCCGCCGGACTGGTCGTCCGCAAGGAGGACCCGACCGACCGGCGCGCCAAGGTCTTGAGCCTGACGCCCGCGGGCGAGGGGATGGTCGCGAGGATGGAATCCGAGCTCGATCGGCTGCGGGAGGCGGTGTTCGCCACCCTCAGCCCCACCGACATCGCGGCGAGCCTTCGGGTCTTCCGGGCCGTCATCGATTTCGGCCGCGCCGCCGCCGTCGCGCCGCGGACCGCCGGGCGGGCAGCGGTGGAGCCTGAGGCATGACCCTTCCGGGCTGGCGCGACTGGGCCTTCGCCGTCAAGACCTACGCGGCCGCGATGCTGGCCCTGTTCCTCGCCATGTGGATCGACCTTCCGCGACCCTACTGGGCGCTCGGCACGGTCTACATCACGAGCCAGGTTCTCGCCGGGGCGACGCGCTCGAAGGCGCTGTACCGCGTGCTCGGCACGCTGCTCGGCGCCGTCGTGTCCGTCGTCCTGGTGCCGAACCTCGCCGACGCGCCGGAACTCCTGACGCTCGCCATCGCGCTCTGGGTCGGCCTCTGCCTGTACGTGTCGCTCCTCGACCGGACGCCGCGCAGCTACCTGATGATGCTCGGCGGCTACACGGCCGCGCTGATCGGGTTCCCGGCGGTCGGGCAGCCGGGCCAGATGTTCGACACGGCGGTGGCCCGCGCGGAGGAGATCACGCTGGGGATTCTCTGCGCCGCGCTCCTGTCCTCGCTGGTGCTGCCGCAATCGGTAGCGCCCGTGATCGCGGCCCGGCTGGAGGCTTGGCTCGGCGACGCGCGCGGCTGGGTGGTGGACGTCCTCGGGCGGGCCCGCGCGGCCCGGGACACGCAGGCCAAGAGGCTGCGCCTCGCCTCCGACGCCGTCGCGTTCGACGCGCTCGCGACGCCGCTGCGGTACGACATGACGGGGGCGGAGCGCTCGGCCGAGGCGATGGCGACGCTGCGCCAGCACATGCTCATGTTCCTGCCCATCGTCTCGGCGATCGCGGACCGGATTGAGACGCTGGAGCGGGCCGGCGCGCTGCCGCGCCGCGTGCGCAGCCTCCTCGACGAGATGGCCGCCTGGCTTGCCGCCGGCACGACCGATCCGGAAACGGCGGCGCGCCTGCGCGCCGAGGCGGACGCGGCGGACCCGGTGCTGCAGGCCCGCCCGGCCTGGACGGACCTCGTCCTCGCGAGCCTCATGGCGCGCCTGCGCGACTTCATCGACCTGCGGCAGGACACGCGCCTGCTGCAGCGGCACATCGCCGAGGGCAGGCCGCTGACCCACGACCTCGCCTTCCGCTACACGGCCGCCGCCCGCACGATCCGCCATCGCGACCACGGCATGGCCCTCCTGTCGGCGATCGGCGTGTTCCTCTCCATCGTGCTCACCTGCACGATCTGGATCGCGACCGGGTGGCCGGACGGCGCCGGCGCGCCGATGATGGCGGCGGTGGGCTGCTGCTTCTTCGCCGCGCAGGACGACCCCGCGCCGCTCATCGTCGGCTTCGCGAACTCGGCGCTCGTCGGGGCGGTCGGCGCCGGCATCTACCTGTTCGGGGTGCTGCCGCTGGCCACGAACTTCGAGATGCTGGCCCTCGCCCTGGCGCCGGGCCTGCTCGCCTGCGGCGTGTTCATGACCCGGCCCCGGACCGCGCCGCTCGCGCTCGGCGCGGCGGTCAACGGCTCGGCGATGATCGCGCTGGAGGGCAGCTACACCGGCGACTTCGCCGCCTTCACCAACACCGCCGTCGCGGTCGTGGCCGGGATGTGGGTGGCGGCGGCGGTGACCCGGCTCGTGCGCTCGGTCGGGGCCGGCGTGACGGCCGGGCGCCTGCGCCGGGTCAACCGCCGGAGCCTCGCCCGAGCCGCCGAGCGCCGGGGTGCGCAGAACGGGCTGGAACTCGCCGCCATCATGCTCGACCGGGTGGGGCTGATCGCCCCGAGGCTCGCCGCCCTGCCGCCGGAGGACGCCGCGTGGACGGCGGACCTCCTCGCCGAGGTCCGGGTCGGGATCAACCTCGTCGAGCTGCGGCGCGACCGGCGCCGGCTCGCGCCGGAGGCGCGCGACGCGGTGGAGCGGCTCCTCGCCGAGCTGGCGCGGCACTTCCGCAACCGCGCGGCGGCGGCGCCCGACGGCCTCCTCGCGACCCTCGACGCGGCCATCGGCGCCGCCGGGCAGGACCCGGAACCGCCGGCGCACCGCGCCGCGCTCCTCGGCCTCACCGGCATCCGCCGGGGCCTCTTCCCCGAGGCGCCTCCCTATCCGGCCGCGGCGGACGCGCGCGCACCTACGGCAGGTTTGGCGGCATGAGCGGCGAACTCGACATCTACGGCGTCTTCGTCCCGAGCCTCGCGGCCGCGATGCTCGGCGCCTTCCTCCTGTGCCTGATGGCGCGCCGCGTCCTCGCCTGGGCCGGCGTCTACCGACTGGTCTGGCACCGGCCGCTGTTCGACCTCGCCCTCTACGTCGTGCTGCTGGGATGCATCGTCTCGGCCGCGATACCCCTGACGTCGTGAACGCTCCCGCACTCCATCGTCGGCCTCATCCATGACACGGCTCATCGCCCTCTCGTTCCGATTGACGGTCACGCTCGCGATGGTGGCGCTCGCCGCGGTCGTCGGGCTCGCTCTGTGGGACTACTACATGGAGGCGCCCTGGACCCGGGACGGGCGGGTGCGGGCGGACGTCGTCGCCGTGGCGCCGGACGTCTCGGGCCTCGTCACGCAGGTGCTCGTCGCCGACAACCAGGCGGTGCGGCAGGGCGACGTGCTGTTCCGGATCGACCCGGAGCGCTTCACGCTGGCGCTCCGCCAGGCCGAGGCGATCGTCGAGGGCCGGAAGGCCGCCGCCGAGCAGGCCGCGGCCGACTACGCCCGCTACAGCAAGCTGAGCGACGCGGCCGTCTCCCAGCAGAAGGTCGAGGCGGCCCGCGCCGCGGACCTGGAGGCGAAGGCCGCCTACGACCAGGCGCTCGCCGACCGCGACCTCGCCAAGCTCAATCTCGAACGCTCCGCCGTGCGCGCCTCCGTCAACGGGCGCATCACCAACATGGAGCTCCGGCCCGGCGCCTACGTGACCACGGGGCGGGGCGTGATGGCGCTCATCGACGGCGACACCCTGCGGGTCGAAGGGTATTTCGAGGAGACCAAGCTGGCGCGCATCCATGTCGGCGACCGGGCGCGGGTCCGGCTGATGGGCGAGCCGACCCCGCTCTCCGGCCATGTCGAGAGCGTCGCGGGCGGCGTCGAGGATCGGGAGCGCTCGGCGGGCTCGAACCTGCTCGCGAACGTCAACCCGACCTTCGCCTGGGTGCGGCTGGCCCAGCGCATCCCCGTCCGGATCCGGCTCGACGCGGTGCCCCCGGACGTGAGGCTCGTCGTCGGCCGCACCGCCACGGTGTCGGTCGACGAAGCGGACGAGGCCGGGCGGCCCGGCCTGCTCGGGTCCTGGCGCCGGATCGCGGGCGCTGCCGCGCCGGGCGGGCGCTGAGCGAGCCCCTTTTCCGCCCGTCATCGTGAGGCGCCGCAGCGCCGGGACGAGGCCCGCGACGGCGTCCGGCGTGAACAGGAACTCCGACCCGTCCGGCAGAAGCAGGCCGTCGGATCGGAGTGCTCCGGTATCGGAACGATCGCGAGGCGCGGCCGCGGGCTTCGCGCCCGCGGAAGCGCGTGCCCGCCTCAGGCCGACCTGCTCAGGCCGACTTGCTCAGGCCGATTTGCGGCCCGATCCGCCCTCGGCGGCGGCGCCCTCGACGTTGATGCGCTCGGCGATCTGCGTGAGGAGCTGGTCGGTCTTCTTCTCCTCCTGCAGGGTCTCGTCGAGGAGCTTGGCGGCGTCGCCGTAGCCGAGCTGGGCCGCCCAGGTCTTCAGCGTGCCGTAGCGGGCGATCTCGTAGTGCTCCACCGCCTGGGCGCAGGCCGCCAGCACGGCGTCGGCCGCCGGGCTGTCGCCGAAATCCTCCAGATCCTCCTCCATCTCGGCCGTCAGCCCCTGCATCGCCTCGCAGGTCTTGGCGCGGGCGGACTTGCCGATGATCTCGAACACCTGCTGCAGGCGCTCGACCTGGTTGGCGCTCTCCTCGGCGTGGGTCTCGAACGCCTGGCGCAGCTCCTCGTGATCGGCCGCCTTGGCGGACTTCTTCAGCGCACGCACGGACTGTTTCTCCGCGTAATAAACGTCCTTGAGCGTCTCGTAGAAAGCATCGTGCAAGGTTTTATCTTTGGTGGCCATGTCGTCGCGCCTTCCGGATCAGAAATGAACGGGCGTCCGGGAGTGGTCTCACCGGCATCCCTTGCCGTGAGAACGTGGCAGCAGGCTCGCGGCTCCACTCAGAAACCTGTGCGCGGCTCGAAATTTTCCGGGAACTTTATCCGGTGGTCCGCCACGGTACGCCGCGCATCCGCGCGGGCGCCGACGCGTCGTCTCGCCGCCCGACCGGTCGTCGGAGCCGCGGAACGGCACATCGCGGGTGCGGTTGGACAGATGTGCAGACGGGAGGCGTGGATGCTCGAGATCATGCGGACGGCCCCACTGATGTTCGCCCTCGGCCTGAGCGCGGTCTACGCACAGAATCCGGCGCCCGGTGCGCCGACGACCGCCCAGGACGACAGCGGCATCGGCCCCTGGCCGTGGGTGATCATGGTGGTCCTGCTGATGGCGGCCCTCATCTGGAACTACCAGCGGCGCCGGGGCCGCTGAGGCGGCGCGCGGACGGGCCGGCCGATAAGACCCTGCAAACGCCTCGCGTGCGATCGTGCCCGCCGATCCCGTCGGTTGGCAGACCATGGCCCGCGCGCAGTCCTCCACCTCTCTCGCGAAGCGCCTCGGGCGCGCCGTTCTCAGCGCCGTTCTGATCGCGCTCTTCGTCGGGACGGGCCTCGGCGTCGTGAGCGAGGTCAACCGCTACGCGACCGACAAGCGCGAGGCGCTGCGCACCGTGGCGAGCGTCTTCGCGAGCGCCACCGCCAAGGCGCTCGCGGCGGGCGACGTCGAGGCCGCCGAGAGCGCCCTGCGGGCCATCGCCGCGCAGCGCGACTTCACCTACGTCGCGCTGGCGCGCCGGGACGGGTCGCTGTTCGCCGAGCAGGGGCTCGGCCTGCGCCTGAGCGACGACCTCGATCTCGGCGGGGAGGACGGGCTCTCGCCGCTCGATCTCGCCCGGACCCGCTCCGTCCGCCTCAGCGTGCCGGTGGTCGACGGGGGCCGGGAGGTCGGCACGGTCACGGTGGTGGCCGAGACCGCGGACCTCGCCGGGCGCGTGCTCGCGGTGCTCCGGAACGCGGCGTTGGCGGCCGCCCTGGCCCTCGCCATCGGCCTCATCGTGGCCTGGCGCCTTCAGCGGACCCTGACCGACCCGCTGCGCGCGCTCGCCGAGACCATGAACGCCGTGCGCGAGGGGCACGACTACACGAAGCGCGCCGCCGTCTCGACGAACGACGAGGTCGGCGCCCTGGCGGCGACCTTCAACGGGCTGCTGACCGCGATCCGGGACCGCGACAGCGCGCTCGCGCAACACCGCGCGAGCCTCGAGCAGCAGGTCAGCGACCGGACGGTCGACCTGCGGGAGGCCAAGGAGATGGCCGAGGCGGCCAACGCCGCGAAATCGACCTTCCTCGCCACCATGAGCCACGAGATCCGCACGCCGATGAACGGCATGCTGGTGATGGCCGAGCTCCTGGCCGCCGCCGCCGACCTGCCGGCCCGGCAGCGCCGCTACGCCGAGGTGATCGCGCGCTCCGGCCAGAGCCTGCTCGCCATCATCAACGACATCCTGGACTTCGCGAAGGTCGAGGCCGGCAAGCTCGAACTGGAGCGGATCCCGGTCTCCCCGGCGGAGCTCGTCGACACGGTCGTCACCCTGTTCGGCGAGCGCGCCCGCGCGAAGGGCCTCGACATCGCCGCGCACGTCGCGCCGGGCGTGCCGGCCACCTTCGCGGGCGATCCCGTCCGCCTCGGTCAGGTTCTCGGCAACTTCGTCAACAACGCCCTCAAGTTCACCGAGACAGGTCACGTCCTGATCCGGGTCGCGGCGCTCGACGGGGACCGCGTCGAGATCGGGGTCAGCGACACCGGCATCGGCATCCCGGCCGACAAGCTGCCGACGATCTTCTCGGCCTTCTCCCAGGCCGACCAGTCAACCACGCGCCGCTTCGGCGGGACGGGGCTCGGGCTCTCGATCGCGCAGTCGCTGGTGGAGGCGATGGGCGGCGAGATCGGCGTTTCGAGCACGGTCGGCGCGGGCTCGACCTTCTGGATCCGCCTGCCGGTCGAGGCGCTCTCCGCCGCGGCGCCGGTGCGGCGGCTCCCGGCGGTGTCGCCTGTCGTCCGCTGCGAGGGTCTCGGCTCCGCGACGGAGGCTGCCGTGCGCGAAGCTCTCGTCGAGGCCGGCTTCGCGCCCGGCGCGGGCGGCGGCCCGGCCCACCTGATCGCCACCGCCACGTCCCTGTCGGGGCTCGGGCGCCGGCCGGAGGGGGCGGGCCGCGTCCTCGCCCTGGCGCCGATGGGCGACCCGACCGGCGCGCAGGTGCTCAAGCTCGGCCTCGCCGACGAGGTCCTGCGCTGGCCCCTCGTCCAGGCCGAGTGGGGCGCGGCGCTCGCCGCGCTCGCCGAGGACCGTCCCTTCACGAGCGTCGAGCCCCGCGCCCGGCCGGAGCCGGCGCTGCCGCGCTTCGAGGGGCTCAGCGTCCTCGTGGCGGACGACAACGTGGTCAACCGCGAGGTGGCGGCCGAGGCCCTGCACCGGTGCGGCGTCACCGCGATCCGCATGGCCGAGGACGGGCGGCAGGCGCTGGACCTCGCCCGCGGCGGCGGCTTCGACCTCATCCTCATGGACGGCAGCATGCCCGTTCTCGACGGGTTCGACGCGTCCCGCGCGATCCGGGCCGGCGAGGCCGAGGCCGGCACGCGTCGGGTGCCGATCTTCGCGCTCACCGCGCACGTCATCGGCACGGCGGCCGACGCATGGCGGGAGGCCGGCATGGACGGCGTGCTGGTGAAACCCTTCACGCTCGCCGACCTCGCCCGGGTCCTCGCCTCCGTCGCGCCGTCGGCGGCCGAGCGCGCCGAGCCGGAGGCGGCCTCCGCCGAACAGCCCCCTTCGCCGCGCGACGAGCCCGCCGAGGCGCCCCTCCTCGACCTCCACACGCTGGCGAGCCTGTCCGAGATGGCCGAGGCGAGCGGGCCCGTCTTCGTCGAGCGCCTGCTGCGCCTGTTCCGGGAGCACGCGCCGACGGCTCTCGACGCGCTGCAGGCTGCGGTCGCGGCCGGGGACGTCGCCGCCGTCGCGAGCGCGGCCCACAACCTGAAGTCGATGAGCGCGAATATCGGCGCCGCCGCCCTCGCGCAGAACCTCGCGCAGGTGGAGCGGGCCGCCCGCGTCGACGGAACGTGCTGCGAGCACGCGCTCCTGCCGACGCTGCGGTCCTTGTGCGAGGAGACCTGCGCCGCGCTGGAGGGCCACTTCGCGCAGCAGCGGCGTGCGGCCTGACGGGGCCGGCGCCCGCAATCCGAGGGGTCAGGCCGGTTCCTCGGCCGGGCAGGGCTGCCCGCCGGGCAGGACGACCTCGTCCCGGCCGTTGACGCTCTTACCTTCGCGCACCGGCCACACGGTCGTGTAGGAGAAATCCCACCCGTTCAGCACGGGCACGTACCGGAAGATCGCGTGGTACCGCATTCTCACCTCGGCCATGACGAAGCGCGCGCCGCTGAGCCTCATCCCCATCGGCGCCGGGCCGATCGTCGCCGAGACCTTCCGGGGCACGTCCTTCTGCGCGGCGCTGGAGCAGACCTTGGCGACGTACGCGTCCCGCACCCGGTAGACGCCGGCCGAGGTCAGCACGATCCGCGCGTCGCCGACATCGAAGGGCGTCGCGACGGCCTGGGCGGCTGCGTAGACCTCGTCGAGGCTCTGGAAGTCGTTGCGCGAGATCAGGTCCGCCATCGTGCTGGCGCCATGCGCGAGGCGCCGGCCCGTGGAGAAGGCGCGCGGGACATCGACGGTGGCGCTGAAGAGGAGGAGCAGGACGGGCGCGATCAGCGCGAACTCGACCGCGGTGACGCCGCCGCGGGCCGGCCCGAACCGGCGCAGCAGAAGGCGGAGGGATGGTGCGGCGGCGCCGGGCCGGCCCCGCGCGGCCTCGCGCGGATCTTCGCGGGTCAGGGCCGGGCCGCAGCCTGCGCCGGCTCCCGGCGCGGCTCGCGCCGGAGGGCTTTCACCCACGAATGGACGGATCGACGGAGGCATCGAAGGGGCTCGACCAGCACACGCACCCGTTCCTGATGCGCCCGCAAGTGCCAATGCCCGGTAAAGCGATTCCCGCCGGATTGGCTTGTCAACCGATTTGCCTGGCGCCGCCCCTCGAAAGCGGCGGCGCCGGACAGGTTCGGGGCCGAACCATGAATGCAAGTTAAAGTTATGCTCTCGGCCGATGCTTCGCGTGGTTTCGCTTGCGCGAGCAAGCAGTCATTCACAGGCGCGAGGAAGCAAGATGAGGCCGCGAATGCTTGCTCGAACGATTTGGCAACTCTTTTCGCCGTAGGACTGTGTCGGGTAGGGAGGCGACCGGGCTCGGGCAGGGGATTTTCGATGCGTGTGGTCGTCCTCGACGACGCAGAACTGAACAACCTCCTGATGATGGAGGCCCTGCGCCCTATTCTAGGTTGCGAGGCGCGGGATTTCACGCGCCCGGCCGAGGCGCTGGCCTACGCCCAGGCGCACGCGGACGATCTCGGCGCCATCCTCACCGACTACGACATGCCCGGCATGAACGGCGTCGCCTTCATCACGGCGATCCGCTCGGTGCCGGCGCTGGCCACCGTGCCGATCGTGATGGTGACGAGCATCGAGGAGCGGCGCCTGCGCCGCGAGGCCCTGGAGGCCGGGGCCACCGACTTCCTGAACAAGCCCTGCGACCCGATCGAGATCCGCGCCCGCGTCGCCAACCTCCTGGCGCTGAGCCGGGCCTACCGGCAGCAGCGGGACCACGCCGCCCTCCTGGAGCGCGAGGTCGCGGCCGCCGTCGCGACCGTGGAGGCGCGCGAGCGCGAGATCATCACCCTGCTGATGCGGGCGGCCGAGCACCGCGACACCGACACCGGCAACCACATCGCCCGCGTCGCGGCCTTCGTGGACCTGACCGCGCAGGCCCTGGGCTTCACGGCCGAGGAGTGCCGCCAGATCAGCCTCGCCTCGACGATGCACGACGTCGGCAAGATCGCCGTGCCGGATGCCATCCTGCTCAAGCCCGGCCCCCTGACCGGGGAGGAGCGCGCCGTGATGGAGCGCCACGCCGAGCGCGGCCAGCGCATCCTGGAGAGCAGCACCTCGCCGATCGTCCGGCTCGCCGCCGAGATCGCGGGCACCCACCACGAGCGCTGGGACGGCAGCGGATACCCGAGCGGCATCAAGGGCGAGGCGATCCCGCTCTCGGGCCGGATCGTCGCGGTAGCCGATGTCTTCGACGCTCTCACGACCGAGCGCCCCTACAAGGCCGCCTGGACGCCGGAGAAAGCCCGCGTCTTCCTCCTCGACAATGCAGGCACCCATTTCGACCCGCGAGTCGTTGCGGCATTCCTGAGCCGCTGGCCAGATATCGTCGCGCAGGTTGCGTCTGCAACGAGCAAAGCGGCCTGATCTTGCACCTTTTAGTAAGTATACGTGTGATGTCCGGTGCAGTGATCCTTAACCCGCGCGCCCGTATCGTCGGGGAGATGGTGCAGGATACTGGTTCGGCGACCGATCGATCATGATGCCGCGCGGCAGGACACAGGGACGGCACGGCTGGAGAGGTGCGGCAGGGCGCGCGCTCGGTGCCGGCGCGCGATTCCGGAGCGAGAGCCGGGGCGCCGTGGCCGTCATCTTCGGCCTGAGCGCCACGGTCCTGCTCGGCATGGCGGGGGGTGCCGCCGACTACGCCCGCCTCGTCCAGCGCCGCGGCCAGCTGCAGGCGGCGGTCGATGCCGGGGCGCTCGCCGGCGGCAACGCGCTGAAGCTCGCCGCGTCGAGCCGCGCCAGCATCGTCGGCCTGACCGAGCAGGTCATCCGCGACGCGGCCAAGGCGCCGGCGGACCAGTCGCTCAGGCTGACCGTCACGGTCCCGGACGACAAGACCAGCGTCTACGCCCGCGCCGAGCAGACGATCCGGCTCACCTTCGGCTCCCTCGTCGGCCTCGGCACGACGCAGGTCTCCGCCCAGGCCCGCGCCAACGTCGTCGGGCGGATGCGCCTCTGCATGCTGGCGCTCGACCCGTCCGCCCCCGGCGCGTTCCTGCTCGAGAAGAACGCGGCGGTGACGGCCTCGGGCTGCTCGCTCTACTCCAACTCGAAGAGCGCCAACGGCATGGTCGGGAAGGATTCGGCCATGGCGCGGGCCGAGACCATCTGCTCGGCCGGAGGCTTCAACGGCGCGCGGGCGAACTTCGCGCCGTCTCCGCAGACCGACTGCCCGGTGATCGAGGATCCCCTGAAGGACAGGGCGCCCCCTCCGGTCGGCGATTGCGCCACGCTTCCCGCCTCGGCCGCCAAGAACGGCAAGCCCAAGGCCAACGAGAACAGGGTCGAGACGACGCTGACCCTGGAGCCCGGCACCTATTGCGGCGGCCTGAAGATCACCGGCTCGGCCGTCGTGACGCTCAGGGCCGGCGTCTACGTGATGAAGGACGGGCCGCTGATCGTCGAGCAGAACGCCTCGCTCTCGGGCACCGACGTGTCGTTCTACTTCACGGGCAACAAGGGCGGCCTCCTGTTCGACAAGAAGACCACCGTCAGCCTCACGGCGCCGACCACCGGCGTCATGGCGGGCCTCCTGATGACCGAGGATCGCGCGGTCTCCGCCCCGGTCGATCCCGTGGTCGACGTGGTCAACGGCGTGGTCGGCGCCCTGACGGCGCCGCTTCTCGGGCAGCCGGACGCGCTCACGTTGACGCCGCCGCCGCTCGGCCAGACGAAGCCGATGCGGACCTACCGGATCATCAGCGACAACACGCGCACGATGCTGGGCACGATCTACCTCCCGGCCGGCCGCCTCGTGATCGACGCGAAGAAGCCCGTCGCGGACCAGTCGGCCTACACCGTCATCGTCGCGCAGCAGGTCAATCTCTACGAGGGCCCGAACCTCTACCTCAACGCCAATTACGACCTGACCAGCGTTCCCGTGCCGAAGGGCGTCGGCCCGCTCTCGGGCAAGCTGATGCTGACGCAGTAGGCCGCCGGAATGCGAAGCCGCCTTCCCCCTCTCGCCCGAGCAGCGCGCGCCGTCGCGCGGCGGTCGCGGCTGGCGCGGGATTGCCGGGGTGCCACGGCCGTCGAGTTCGCCCTCGTGGCGCTGCCCTTCCTCTCGCTCCTCTGCGTCATCGTCGAGGCGGGTTTCGTGTTCCTCTCGCAGCAGACGCTGGACATCGCGGTCGACCGCGCCTCGCGCCTGCTGCGCACGGGGGAGTTCCAGCAGAACGCGGACGGCACGGAGCCCACGGGCCGGTTGCGCCGGCTCATGTGCGGCAACCGGATCGTGTTCTTCCGCTGCGACGACGTGCGCCTCGACGTGACCCGCGCCGACCGCTTCAGCGCGAGCCAGGTCCCGCCGGCCTTCGACAGCACGCGGAAGGACTTCGTCGTCAGCTTCGGGACGCGCTTCGACTGCCCGGAGGGCAACGACGTCGTCGCGGTGCGCGCGGCGGTGCCGGTGCTGCGCCCCTTCAGCTTCCTGACGATCGACGGGCAGGCGATGTCGGGGGGGCGCCAGTTGCTGACCTCGACGTCGATCTTCCGCACCGAGCCCTATCAGGCGCGCTCCTGCTCCTGAGGCGCCTCGCGCCTCGCGCCTCGGCCGGGCAGGGGCCGCGGACCGCGCCGGCCCGGCGTTTCCCCCGGCGAGGCCCGGCATGCGAGGATCGGACGATTCGGGAGGATCGTGCGATGCACCCTGTCGCCTACCGGACCGTCAGCGTCGGCGGTCTCTCGGTCTTCTACCGGGAGGCGGGCCCGCGCGACGCGCCGACACTGCTGCTCCTGCACGGCTTCCCCTCCTCCTCGCGCATGTACGAGCCGCTGCTCGCGCGGATGGCGGCCTCGCACCGCCTCGTCGCGCCCGACTACATCGGGTTCGGCCACAGCGACGCGCCCGAACCCGCCGCCTTCGCCTACACGTTCGACCATCTGGCCGAGATCGTCGACGGCTTCACCGCCGCGCTCGGGCTCGACCGCTACAGCCTCTACCTGCAGGATTACGGCGGGCCGGTGGGCTTCCGGCTCGCACTCGCCCACCCGGAGCGCGTCGCGGCGATCATCGTCCAGAACGCCGTCGCCCACGAGGAGGGTCTCGGCCCGCTCTGGGACAGGAGGCGCGCCTTCTGGGCCGACCGGGCGGCCCACGAGGCGGCCCTGCGCGAGAACTTCCTGTCGCTCGCGGCGACCCGGCAGCGGCACCTGGGGCACGACCCGGACCCGGGCGCCTACGATCCCGACCTCTGGACGGACGAGTTCGCCTTTCTGAGCCGCCCCGGCCAGGACGACATCCAGACCGACCTCTTCTACGATTACCGAACGAACGTCGCGCGCTACCCGGACTGGCAGGCCTGGCTGCGCCGCCACCGGCCGCCACTCCTCGTCCTCTGGGGACGCTACGACCCCTCCTTCCAGACCGCCGCGGCCGACGCCTACCGGCGCGACGTGCCGGACGCGGAGGTCCACATCCTCGACGCCGGCCACTTCGCCCTGGACACGCGGGCGGACGCGATCGCGCGGCTTGCCGGGGAATTCCTGGACCGGCGGGCCGGCCGGGGAGAGTGAGGCGGGCTACGGGCTCGCGCGCGGGGCCGGCGCGGGCTCGCAGCGGTAGGCCCGCCGGTCTTCCGCCGTCACGAGCGCGACGCGCCCGCCCGACGCCCTGCAATGCGCGCCGATGCGCTGGAGGGCCCAGTGTTCCGCCAGGGCGAGGCTCAGGGGCATGCACGTCAGCGCGATCAGGAACCACGCCGTCAGGCCGACGATCCACCAGTTGACCCGCGGCAGGTCGGGGCGCCCCGGGCCCGGCCATTCCCGCGGCAGCGGGGCGAGGAAGGCGAGGGTTAGACCGAGGCTCTGCGCCAGACCCATCGACGGCCTCATGACGGAATGCGTTGCGCGACGACTCGTAGGGCGGCACCTGTCGGATCGGGATCGGTTCTCGTGGGGCCGGGCTCGTGCCCCGTCAGGGTCTCTGCAAGGCTTCGTGGGGCGACATCGGCATCATGTTCTGGTCCATGTGGTACATGACCCAGATCGAGCCGACGAGCGTGATCACGACGAGCGTCAGGGTGAAGACGAGGGCCAGGAAGGTCCAGCCGCCCTCGGACTTCGTGTTCATGTGCAGGAAGTAGATCATGTGCACGACGATCTGCACCGCCGCCAGGCCCATGATGACGATGCTGGTCAGGAACGTGTCCTTGAGGACATCGGCCATCACCAGCCAGAACGGGATCGCCGTCAGGACGACCGACAGCACGAAGCCGGTCATGTAGCTCCGGAACGAGCCGTGCGCCCCGCGCTGGTGGTGCGCGCCGTGCCCTTGACCGTGCCCTTGAGCGTGCCCTTGCCCCGCCCCGTCGTCCTGCGTCTTCCGGACGAGGCCGGCCCCTGTCACCGCGCTCATCGCATCGATCCCATCAGGTAGACGAAGGTGAAGACGCCGATCCAGACCACGTCGAGGAAGTGCCAGAACATCGACAGGCACATCAGCCGGCGCTGGTTCTCGATGACGAGGCCGCGCTGGCGCACCTGCACCATCAGGACGACGAGCCAGATGGTGCCGAAGGTGACGTGCAGGCCGTGCGTGCCGACGAGGGCGAAGAAGGCGGAGAGGAAGCCGCTGCGCTGGGGCGTGGCGCCCTCGTGGATCAGGTGGGCGAACTCGTAGAGCTCGATGCCGAGGAAGCCGAGCCCGAACAGCCCGGTCACCGCGAGCCACATCAGGGTGGTGTCGACGCGGTCCTTCTCCATCTCCAGCATGGCGAAGCCGTAGGTGATGGAGGAGAGGAGCAGGAGGCCGGTGTTGACCGCCACGAGCCGCAGGTCGAACAGGTCGGCCCCCGACGGGCCGGCCGCGTAGTTGCGGCCGAGCACGCCGTAGGTGGCGAACAGGATCGCGAAGATGAGGCAGTCGCTCATCAGGTAGAGCCAGAACCCGATCAGCGTGCCCCCGTCGCCGTGGGCATGCGCCTCAAGCTCGTAGAAGACCGGGGCCGTGGCGCCGGGCGGGGCGGTCACCTCATGCATCGGATCAGGCCCCCGCCACGAGCTGTGTCGTTCTCTGGCCTTCGAGGCGAACGACGTCCTCGGCCGGGATGTAGTAGTCCCGGTTGTAGTTGAAGGTGTGGATGATGGCCGCCGCGATCAGCCCCACGAAGGACAGGGCGGCCAGCCACCAGATGTACCAGACCATCGCGAAGCCGAGCACGGTGCTGAGCCCGGCGAGGACCACGCCCGCGCCGGTGTTCCGCGGCATGTGGATCGGCTGGAAGCCGTCGAGCGGCCGGTCGTGGCCGCGCCGCTTCATGTCCCACCACGCGTCGATCTCGTGGATCACGGGCGTGAAGGCGAAGTTGTAGGGCGGCGGCGGCGAGGAGGTGGACCATTCCAGCGTCCGCCCGCCCCAGGGATCGCCCGTCAGGTCGCGCAGCTGCTCGCGCCTGACGTAGCTGACGACGAGCTGGATCACGAAGGCCGCGATCCCCGCCATGATGATGAAGGCGCCGATCGCCGCCACCGTCAGGTAGGGCTGCAGCGACACGTCCTCGAAGTGCTGGGTGCGCCGGGTCACGCCCATCAGGCCGAGGGCGTAGATCGGCGTGAACACGACCCAGAAGCCGACGAGCCAGCACCAGAACGAGACCTTCCCCCAGAACGGGTCGAGCTTGTAGCCGAACGCCTTCGGGTACCAGTAATTGACCCCCGCCAGCAGGCCGAACACCACGCCGCCGATGATGACGTTGTGGAAGTGCGCCACGAGGAAGAGGCTGTTGTGCAGGACGAAGTCGGCGGGCGGCACCGCGAGCAGGACGCCGGTCAACCCGCCGAGCACGAAGGTCGGGATGAAGCCCAGCACCCAGATCATGGGCGTCTCGAGCCGGATGCGCCCGCGGTACATCGTGAACAGCCAGTTGAACACCTTGGCCCCGGTCGGGATCGAGATGATC
This sequence comes from Methylobacterium oxalidis, assembly GCF_007992195.1. Classification (GTDB taxonomy): domain Bacteria; phylum Pseudomonadota; class Alphaproteobacteria; order Rhizobiales; family Beijerinckiaceae; genus Methylobacterium; species Methylobacterium oxalidis. The sequence goes on from NZ_BJZU01000016.1 coordinate 33,206, forward strand.
ATCGTCGTGATGCCGAAGAAGGCGTTCACGTTGGCGCCCGCGCCCATCGTGAAGAAGTGGTGCAGCCAGACGAGCCAGGACAGGAGCGCGATGACGGCCGTGGCGTAGACCATCGAGGTGTAGCCGAACAGGCGCTTGCCGCAGAACGTGGACACGACCTCCGAGTAGATGCCGAAGGCGGGCAGGACGAGGACGTAGACCTCCGGATGACCCCAGATCCAGATGAGGTTCATGTACAGCATCGAGTTGCCGCCGAAGTCGTTCGTGAAGAAGTGCGTCCCCACGTAACGGTCGAGCGTCAGCATCGCCAGGGTGGCGGTCAGGACCGGGAAGATGGTGATGATGAGCGCGTTGCTGCACAGCGTCGTCCAGCAGAAGATCGGCATCTTCATCAGGCTCATGCCCGGCGCGCGCATCTTGATGATGGTCGCGATGAGGTTGATGCCCGACAGCGTGGTCCCCACGCCCGCCACCTGCAGGCCCCAGATGTAGTAGTCCACGCCGACGCCGGGACTGTAGGCCGCTCCCGACAGGGGCGGGTAGGCGAGCCAGCCCGTGCGGGCGAACTCGCCCACGAACAGGGACACCATGGTGAGGGCGGCGCCGCCCGCCGTCATCCAGAAGCTGAAGTTGTTGAGGAACGGGAAGGCGACGTCGCGGGCGCCGATCTGCAGCGGCATGATGTAGTTCATCATGCCGGTCACGAACGGCATCGCCATGAAGAAGATCATGATCGTGCCGTGCGCGGTGAAGATCTGGTCGTAGTGGTGGGGCGGCAGGTAGCCCTCCGAGGCGCCGACGGAGAGCGCCTTCTGCGTGATCATCATGATCGCGTCGGCGAAACCCCGCAGCAGCATCACGATGGCCAGCACCACGTACATGATGCCGATCTTCTTGTGGTCGACGCTCGTGAACCATTCCCGCCAGAGGTAGCCCCACTGCCCGTACCAGGTGACCGCGCCCACCAGCGCCAGGCCGCCGAGGGCGACCATGGCGAAGGTCACGAGCAGGATGGGCTCGTGGTAGGGGATGGCTTCGAGCGTCAGCCGTCCGAAGATGAGCTTCTGAAGGTCCAGGTTCGAGAACATGGGCGTGCTCGCTCGGATCAGTGCCGGTGAGGTGCGGTCGGCGCGTTGTTGAGCTGGGCGGGCGCCGGCGCCCGGTCGGCCCCCGGCACGGCGTTGCCCTGGCCCTGGTCGGGCGTGGTCTTCGGCTCGTTGATGCCGCCGCTGCTCTTGTCCTGGTCGCGGGGCATCATGCCCTCGGGCTGCTCGCTGCTGCGCGGCGCGCGCCCCGAGGCCGGGAAGGTGGCGCCCGGCGCCTCGTGGCCGGACCAGGCGCGGCGGTTGTCGTAGTCGAGCCGCTCCCGGTTGGCCTCGCTCTCCTTGCCGGCGCCGCCCGACTTGTCGATGTGGTGCATCTCGCCGACGCACATCGCGTTCGGCGCGACGCACATGCCCAGGATGGCGGCGTAGAGGCCGTCCTCGACCGTGCCGAAATACTGAACCGGCACCGCTTCGCTCGGCTTCTCCAGCGCCTGGTAGGCGTCGCGGTCGAGCGGCGTGGCGGACGCCTTCGCCTTGGCCACCCACGCGTCGAAGCCCTCGCGGGACAGGCTCCGGAACCCGAACGTCATGCGGGAGAAGCCCGAGCCGCTGTAATGCGCCGACTGGCCCCGGAACTCGCCCTCGTGGTTCATGACGGCGTGGAGCGGCGTCTGCATGCCCGGCATGGCGTAGATCATGCCCGCGAGCGCCGGGACGTAGAACGTGTTCCAGACGGACGAGGAGGTGATCTTGAAGGTGATCGGCACGTTCGCCGGCGCCGCCATCTCGTTCAGGCTGGCGATGCCGTGCTCGGGGTAGATGAACAGCCACTTCCAATCGAGCGCGACGACCTCCACGGTCAGGGGCTTCACCTCGGGCGGCACGGGCTTGTTGGGGGCGAGCCGCGTGAGCGGCTTGAAGGGGTCGAGCGTGTGCGTGCTGACCCAGGTCATGGCGCCGAGCGCGAGGATGATGAGCAGCGGCACCGTCCAGATCACGACCTCGAGCTGGGTCGAGTGGTGCCAGTCGGGATCGTAGGTCGCTTCCGTGTTCGAGGCCCGGTAGCGCCACGCGAACAGGAAGGTGAGCACGATCACCGGCAGGATCACGAGCAGCATCAGCGCGGTCGACGCGATGATGAGGTTGCGCTGCTGCACCGCGACGTCGCCCGCCGGGTTCATCACGATCATGTTGCAGCCGCCGAGCAGCGTCAGGGCCGCGAGCGCCGTCGAGCCGCCGAGAATCCTGTTCGTCCAGCGTCCTCGGGAGCGGCGGGGGACAGGCGTTTCGGCGGCCACGGCGGTCACTCCAGGGTCCCTCGCCGCCGCGGGCGGCGGGACGGGCGCGAGGGGGAGGGGAGCCGGCACGTCCGCACGGGTCAGACCTGCCGGACTTCCGAGCGCGAGATGCTGAGCGTCAGCAGCGTGGTGACCGCTCCCGACAGGAGATAGAGGCCGACGCAGGCGAGCCCGTACTGGGCCGAGAGGTAGAGGACGATCAGCGGCGCGAAGCCCGCGCCGAGGAGCCATGCGAGATCGTTGGTGAGCGCGGCGCCGGTGTAGCGGTAGCGCTGCTCCAGGCGGGACGTCACCGCGCCGGAGGACTGCCCGTAGGACAGGCCGAGCAGCGCGAAGCCGGCATTCACGTAGATCGTCTGGCCGATCGCGTTCTCCTCGAAGAGGAGGGGCGCGATGATGCTGCCGAGGGCGAAGACCGCGATCAGGCCGGCCGAGATCAGGAGCAGCATGCGCCGCCCGATCTGGTCGGCGATCAGGCCCGAGGCGAGGATGGCGCCCGCACAGATGAAGGCGCCCGAGCACTGCACCATCAGGAACTCGCCCGCCGAGCGGTGCGTGAACAGCGTGATCCAGCTGATCGGGAACACGGTGACGAGGTGGAACAGCGCGAAGCTCGCCAGGGGGATGAGCGCGCCGACGAGGAGATCGCGCGCGTGGTCCCGGATCAGCGGGAGGATCGGCGAGGGCTCGAGCCGCCTGAGTTCGAGGAGCCGCGCGAACTCGTCCGTCGCCACGAGGCGCAGCCGGGCGAACAGGGCCACGACGTTGATGGCGAAGGCGCAGAAGAACGGGTAGCGCCAGCCCCAGTCGAGGAAGTCGGCCTCCGGCAGGTTGAGCAGGAAGAACGAGAACAGGGTGCCGGCCACGATGAAGCCGAACGGCGCGCCGAGTTGCGGCAGGGCGGCGTAGAAGCCGCGCCGCTCGATCGGCGCGTTGAGCGCGAGCAGCGAGGCGAGCCCGTCCCAGGCGCCCCCGAGGGCGAGGCCCTGGCCGATCCGCAGGATGCCGAGGAGGTACAGGGACCAGGCGCCGATCTGCGCGTATCCGGGCAGGAACGAGATCGCCATGGTGGAGAAGCCGAGCAGGAACAGCGCGACGGTGAGCTTGACGCCGCGGCCGTGGCGGCGGTCCACGGCCGTGAAGATGACCGAGCCGACCGGCCGGGCGACGAAGGCCAGCGCGAAGATGGCGAAGGAGTAGAGCGTCGCCGTCACGGGATCGGCGAAGGGGAAGAACACCCTCGGGAAGACCACCACGGAGGCGATGGCGAAGACGAAGAAGTCGAAGTATTCCGCCGCCCGGCCGATGATGACGCCGATCGCGATCTCGCTCGGCGCGACCTTGTGATCCGTGGACGCCAGGCGGGCGTCGCGCTCGAGCGGCGTGGAGGACGGAGTGGGCCCTTGAACCTGATCCATCGCCATTCGGGTGGACACCTCGAGCGAGAACAGTCGGCGACGCCGATGAGAGGCCATCTCCCCGACCGAAGCAAGCAGGAAAATCGCCCCGTCCGAAGGGTGCGGCGACAGCGGACGGCCACGCTCGCGCGCCGCCGCGGCGCGGCGTTGCTCCGGATCCCGGCGCTGCCGGGATGATCGGAATCGAGATCCGCTCGCCGATCCTCGGAACGGCAACAAGTCTCGGGCAAGTCGCGTCTCGAGCAGATCCCGGCCCTGTGTTGCGGATGCACGGGACGGGTTCGCATCACCCCCGCCGCGGCTACCGGGCCGCGCGGCACCGGAGCGGACGGGCCTCGAAATCTTCCAACGGTCCGCCGCCCCGGCGCGCGCCGGTCCTCGTCGCCGTCTCCGGAAGCCCGCAGCGGCCGTTCCCTGCGGCGACGCCCGCGCCAGGGTCGACCGTCTTGCGCCCTGCCGGCAATCCGTCTAGCAGGCAGCGTCCAACCGGAGTGCGCCCGCGCCATGTGATTCCTGCCCGAACCCGCTTCTCTGCCAAGCTTGTTTCGGGATCAGATCCATGTCCGCGTTCATCACGCTCTCCCGCCTGTCCTGGGCAACACCGGACGGCCGACCGCTCTTCTCCGACATCGATCTCGCCCTCGGCCCCGAGCGCACTGGGCTCGTTGGGCGCAACGGTGTCGGGAAATCCACGCTCCTGCGCCTGATCGCGGGCGATCTCCAGCCGGGCAGCGGCTCGGTCTCGGTGCGCGGCCGCCTGGGCGTGATGCGCCAGACCGTCCGCGCGGACGCGTCCGAGCACGTCGCCGACCTGTTCGGCGCCCGGGACGGTCTCGCCCTCCTGCGGCGCGCCGGGCTGGGCGAGGCGAGCGCCGCCGAACTGGCCCAGGCTGACTGGACGCTGGAAACGCGGATCGAGGCCGCGCTCGCCGGCCTCGGTCTCGGGATCCCATCCGACACGCCGCTTTCCGGACTGTCGGGCGGGCAGCGCACCCGCGCCGCGCTCGCCGCTCTGGTCTTCGCCCGGCCGGACTTCCTGCTCCTCGACGAGCCCACGAACGACCTCGACCGGGAGGGACGGGACGCGGTCGCGGCGCTGCTGGCCGGTTGGCGCGGCGGTGCGCTCGTCGTCAGCCACGATCGCGCGCTCCTCGAAGCGATGGAAGCGATCGTGGAACTCACCGCGGCGGGCGTCGGCCGCTACGGCGGAGGCTGGAGCGCCTACCGGGCGCGGAGGGAGCTGGATCTCGCGGCCGCCGAGCACGACCTCGTCCATGCGGAGAAGGAGGTTGCCGCGGCCGCCCGCGCGGCACAGCAGGCGGCCGAGCGGAAGGCCCGCAAGGACAGCGCCGGCGCGCGCGAGGCCGCCCGAGGCGACGCGCCCCGCATTCTGCTCGGTGCCCGCAGGAACCGCAGCGAGGCGACCGGCGGCGTCCAGGCCCGCCTCGCCGAGCGCCGACGGACCGAGGCCGGCACCGCCGCCGCGGCCGCCCGCGAGCGCATCGAGGCGCTGCGGCAGCTTCGGGTGGCGCTGGCGCCAACGCGCTTGGCGGCGAACCGGCGGGTCGTGACCGCGACCCGGGTCACGGCGGGTTACGCTTCCGACGCGCCCGTGCTGCGCGACCTGTCGCTGGAGATCGTCGGGCCGGAGCGCGTGGCGGTCGTCGGGCCGAACGGCGCGGGCAAGTCGACGCTGCTGCGCCTTCTCACAGGGGCGCTGCGCCCCTCCGCGGGCGAAGTCGGCCTGCACGTCCCGTTCGCGCTGCTGGACCAGCGGGTGAGCCTGCTCGATCCTGGCGCGACGATCCGGGACAATTTCCGTCGACTCAACCCGGGCGAGGACGAGAACGCCTGCCGGGCCGCGCTCGCCCGGTTCCAGTTCCGGACGGACGCCGCGCTGCAGCCGGTCCGGTGCCTGAGCGGGGGCCAGATGCTGCGCGCCGGCCTCGCCTGCGTGCTCGGCGGCCGGACCCCGCCATCCCTGCTGATGCTGGACGAGCCGACGAACCATCTCGACATCGACTCGATCGAGGCCGTCGAGGGCGGGCTCGCCGCCTACGACGGCGCGCTCCTCGTTGTCAGTCACGACGAGCGCTTCCTCGAAGCTATCGGTATCGAGCGGCACCTCGCGCTGGCCGAGGCGCGGGGCTGAGAGAACCTCACGGCGGCATCTCGCGGACCCGCCTCCCGCAGTCGGACCGCGGATCTCAGGTGTCGAGCGTCCTGCGGGCGAAGCTCTCGATGTAGTCGATCAGCCGGTCCGAGGCGGCCCCGGCCGCCTGCGCGTCGCGCTTGGCGACGGCCTCGCACACGTCGGCGTGCAGGTTCGCGGTCAGGGGCAGGTCCGCGGCCTGCTTGTAGTGCTGGTACCAGAAGCGGCGCGACAGGCCGGCCATGTTGGCGAGCGAGCGCACGGCGAACTCGTTGCGCGAGGCCGCCGCGATCAGTCCGTTGAACTGGTTGTCCAGGCGCATGAACGCGAGGTCGTCCGAGGCCGCGGCCGCCTCGCGCATGTCCTGGGCGAGGCCGGCGAAGACGTCGCGCTCCTCCTGCGTCGCCCGCTCGGCGGCGAGCCGCGCGATCAGCCGCTCCAGCACGCGCCGCGTCTCGAGCAGGCGCAGCTGGGTGCGGACGTTGATCTCCGAGACGAGGATGCCGCGCCGCGGCATCACCACGACGAGCCCGTCGCGGGCGAGGCGCTGCAGGGCCTCGCGGATCGGCGTGCGCCCGATGCCGAGGCGCTGAACGAGATTCTGCTCGCCGAGCACCATCCCGGGCGGCAGGACGAGCGTCGTGATCAGTTCCTCGAGCTGCTGGTACGCCTTCTCGGTGAGGGTGAGGTCCGGCAGGTCGTCCTGACCGGATGACGGGTCCTGCGCCTCCCGACCGGCCTTGCGGGCTCGCTTGCGCCCACGCTCCGGAGCCGAAACGCCCGCGGTCTTTCCGGTCACGAAGTTCATCGTCAGCCCACACCGTGCCTGCCGGCACCTGGATACCATGCCGAGCGCCCGGACACATCGTGCGCGAGGCATCGGTCCTCAATCTGCGTACGTCTGATATATCTTGCGCATCTCAGACATATCCGGCATGCTTCTCACGCATACAACACAATCCGGGAGGCGGGCCGATGGTCGGGCAGATCGCGATTCCAACGGGCGGCGTGCTGCCGGACCAAGCTGTCGGGACGGCGACGGCGCGTGCGTCGAACGGCATGATCGCGGCGCGGCTCGAGCGCCTGCCGATGACGCAGTTCCAGCGCAACATCTTCCTGATCATCGCGACCGCCTGGTTCTTCGACTCGATCGATCTCGGCTCGCTCACCTTCCTCCTCGGCTCGATCAAGACGGAGTTCGGGCTGACGACGGCCCAGGCCGGGCTGCTTTCCAGCATGAGCTTCGTCGGCATGTTCCTGGGCGCCGGCATCTCCGGCATGCTGGCGGACCGGTTCGGCCGGAAGGTCGTCTTCCAGGTCAGCATGATCTTCTGGGGGGTCGGCAGCGTCTGGTGCGCCTACGCGCCCGACGCGACCACGCTGGGCTACGCCCGCCTGCTCCTCGGCTTCGGCATGGGCATGGAGTTCCCGGTGGCGCTCGCCATCGTCTCGGAGTTCCTGCCGACCGCCAACCGCGGGCGCTACCTCGCCATCATGGAGGGCTTCTGGCCGCTCGGCTTCATCGCGGCGGGCTGCCTCAGCTACGTGCTGCTGAGCTACTTCGACTGGCGCGCCGTCTTCCTCGCGCAGGCGGTGCCGGCGCTGTTCCTGTTCGCGATCCGGTTCTTCGTTCCCGAATCCCCCCGCTGGCTGGCCGACCGCGGACGCTACGAGGAGGCGGACCGCGTCATGGGCGGCATCGAGGCGAAGGTGAGCGAGCGGCTGAACGGCCGGCCGCTGCCCGAGCCGCAGCCGCTGCCGGAGCAGGCCCGGGGCGAGCGCCGCTTCTCGTTCCTCGAACTGTGGAGCCCCGGCTACGCGAGCCGGACCGTGATGATCTGGCTGACCTGGTTCTTCGCGCTGCTCGGCTTCTACGGCCTGACCACGTGGCTCGGCGCGCTCCTGCAAGAGGCCGGCTACAGCGTCACCAAGTCGGTCGTCTACACCATCCTGATCTCGCTCGCGGGCGTGCCGGGCTTCATCACCTCGGCCATCCTCGTCGAGCGCTGGGGCCGCAAGCCCACCGCCGTCCTGATGCTGATCGGCAGCGCCGTCGCGGCCTACCTCTACGGCCACTCGCCGAGCTTCACCTGGCTGATCGCGTTCGGCCTGATGATGCAGTTCTTCCTGTTCGGGATGTGGTCGGTGCTCTACGCCTACACGCCGGAACTCTACCCGACGCGCGCCCGCGCCACCGGCGCCGGCTGCGCCTCGGCGGTCGGGCGCGTCGGGTCGCTCATCGGGCCCTACGTCATCGGCATCATCCTCCCGACGCTGGGGCACGGCGGCGTCTTCGCGCTCGGCGCCGGCTCCTTCGTGGTCGCCGCCCTGAGCGTGGCGATCCTCGGCATCGAGACGAAGGGGCAGTCCCTGGAGGCGATCTCCCGCTGACCGGACGGTCCGGGCACGGCGACGTGCCCGGACCGCTCCCCGACAGGGGCCGCCGTCCCGCTTGCAATCTGATATATCAGTGGTATCCTAACTGGATCCGAGAGCGGAGGAGATGCCATGGAACTCGCGGTCACGAACATGAGCGAGCGCCAGCGCGCCTACCGGGCGAACTACCGGCAGCGTGTCGCGGGCTGGTACAACGGCGTCCTGCACATCGCGATCATCTACACGATCGGCCTCACCGCCCTGTACATCTACGTCTCGAACATCCATTCGCCGAGCTGGGCCGAGCTCGCCACGGTTCCGGTCGTGTTCCTGTTCTGCAATTTCTTCGAGTGGTGGCTGCACCGCTACGTGATGCACCGTCCCTCGCAGAACCCGATCGCGCGGGCGGTCTACAACCGGCACACGCTGCAGCATCATCAGTTCTTCACCGACCATGAGATGCGGTTCGCCGATCACCGGGACTACCGGGTGACGTTCTTCCCGCCCTACGCGCTCGCCACCTTCACGCTGATGTCGATCCCGGGCGCCATCGTCCTCGGCAACGTGTTCACGCCGAACGTCGGCTGGCTGTTCATCGGGACCACGACGAGCGTCTACCTGATCTACGAGTTCATGCACTTCTGCTGCCACGTCGAGGACAACTGGTTCGTCCGCAACATGCCGTTCATCAACACGAACCGGCGGCACCACACCGCCCATCACGACCAGTCGATCATGATGGAGCGCAACATGAACCTCACCTTCCCGATCATGGACTGGCTGTTCGGCACCTCGGACCTCAACCGGGGCCTGATCGGCACGCTCTTCAACGGGTACGACACGCGCTTCGTGAAGACGGACATGCGCAAGACCTCCCGCACGCCGGGAGCGCCGGAGCCCGGCGCCGTGCAGGCGGCCGAGTAGGCCCGCCGCCGACGCGATCGGGCGGCGCGGCGGCGCCGCCGGCAATTTCCGGGAGGAACATCATGGACATGATCGAACCGAACGTGGCGGCCCTGCTCTGGTTCGCGCTCTTCTCCGGCGTGGCGAGCATCGGCTTCTACGTGCTGACGGGCGTGTTCCCGCTGGAGACCCGCCCCGACCTGCGGAGCCGTCCCCTGGGCCTCGTCCTGATCGCGGCGAACGTGCTGCTCCTCGTCGCCCTCGTCGGCGGCAGCATGGCCTACGGCGCGGCGAACCTGCGCTGGACGAGCCTCGTCATCGTGGCCGGGCTCGCGGTCCTGTTCGCGCCGGGCCTGTTCAACGTCTGGCCCCAGAGCTGGCGGGACGGGGTCGCCGGCCTCGCCATCGTGCTCACCGGCTTCTCCGTGTCGCTGAGCCTGCTCCAGCACGTCGGCGCCGTCTTCAGCCTCTGACACCACGCGACGCCCGGGAGGGATTCGATGCCGTTTCCGATCAAGTTCGGCCTGTCGGTCGCGGTCGCGCTGGCCGCGCTCGCCGGCTGGTTCTACATGGGCCATCTCGGCCAGACCGGCCCGCAATGGGCCGTGGCCTTCCTCGGCCCCTTCATGGTGGTCAGCCTCTGGATCTTCCCGGAGGTCATGCGCACCCGCTCCGACGGCCGCACGCCGCGCCACCAGCTCAAGGGGGCGCGCCCGTGAGCAAGCTCTACGCGGGCGACCGCACCATCGACGGCATCGTCGTCACCGTCGACGGCGAGCCGCTCGACGCGCGCACCGGCAGCAGGTGCTACTCGCGCAACGGCTTCGAGTGGAGTTACGAGGGCCCCGAGCCCTCGCAGCTCGCCTACGCCCTGCTCGTCGACCATCTCGGCGACGCCGCGCGGGCGGAGCGGCTCCAGCCGGCCTTCATGCGCAGCGTCGTGGCCAATTTCCAGAACGAGTGGGAGATGACCTCGGCCGACATCGACCGGGTCCTCCAGCGCCTGGCCTGAGGCCGCCGGCACGAGAACAGCGAGGGGCGGAGATGCGTGCGGATACCGGATCCGGCGCCGGCACGGCCGGGCAGCGGGTCGAGAAGCGGACCATCCTCGACATCCGCGCGGCGAAGCGGACGGGCGAGAAGATCGTCTACATGTCCGTTCCGGACTACACCTCGGCCCGCTGGGCGGAGATGGCCGGCGTCGACGTCGCGGTCGTCGGGGACAGCCTCGCGATGGTCGCTCATGGGCATGCCAGCACCATCCCGGCGACCATGGACATGATGATCCTGCACGCTGAGGCCGTGCGGCGCGGGGCGCCGAACACGTTCGTGCTCGGCTGCATGCCCTATCAGAGCTACAGCACCGTCGACCGCGCCCTCACGAATGCCGCCCGGTTCATGCAGGAGGCCCTCTGCGACGCGGTGAAGCCGCAGGGCGGCAGGAGCCAGGCGCACATCCTGAAGGCGCTCGTCGACGCGGGCATCCCCACGGCCTCGCATATCGGCCTGACGCCGCACACCATCGCGACCTTCGGCGGCTTCAAGATCCAGGGCCGCACCGCCGAGGCCGCCATGAAGATCCTCGAGGATGCGCTCGCCATCGAGGATGCCGGCTGCTTCATGCTGGAATTCGAGGCGGTCCCGGCGCCGATCGCGACCCTGATCTCGCAGCAGCTCACGATTCCCACCATCGGCATCGGGGCGGGTCCGGGTTGCGACGGCCAGATCCTGCTGGCCTACGACCTGCTCGGCGTGTTCACGGATTTCAAGCCGAAATTCACGAAGCGCTACGCCAACCTCACCGACGTGGCGGTCGCCGGCATCCGCCGGTACGTCGAGGAGGTGAAGGCCGCGGCCTTCCCGGACGACGACCATTCGTATCGCGTCGATCCGGGCGAGTACGAGAGGTTCCTGTCCCTGGTGGAGCGACGGAAGCAGATCTGAGGCGGGCCCGCTCGGCACACGCTCCGGCTGACGGAGCCGCGGCCTCAATCCACGACGAGGGCCGTGTCGGCCTTCACCCGGTCGAGCGCGACGTTGGTCCGGTAGTAGGCGACGAGGTCGTTCTCGGCGAACAGACGGCGGGTCAGCGCCTCGTAGCTGCGCATGTCGCGGCAGATGATGACCATCACGAAGCTGATGCCGCCCGTGACGTAGTAGCATTGCTGTACCTCGGGCGTGGCGCGAAACAGCGCCTTCGCCGCGTCGACGGTCGCGGCGCGCTCGTCGCGCAGGCTCACCTCCACCAGGGCGGTGATGGCGAGCGAGAGCGCCTCCGGCTCCACGACGGCGACGTTCCGGGCGATGACGCCGCTCCGCTCCAGTGCCGTGATCCGCCGCTGCACGGCCGCGGGCGACAGGTTCACCGCCTCGGCGATGACGCGCTGCGGCGTCTTGTTGTCCTTCTGGACGATGCGGAGGATCGCCAGGTCGAACGCGTCGAGCGCTCGCGGGGGAATGTTGCGCAGGCTGGCCATCCGGCGAGTGGATGTCTCGTTTCGCCCGCCGATCAAGAGCCCTCGGCTCGCCGGACCGGTGATATCCCTCACTCATGCGGACGACGACGAACATCGCCACGGCCGGCAACGCGACGCTGGCCGGAATCCTGTGCGGCCTGGGTGCCGGAGCCCTGTGGGGGCTCGTCTTCCTTGCGCCGGAACTGGTGCGCGGCTTCCAGCCGCTGGAGATCGCGGTCGGGCGCTACCTGGCCTTCGGCCTCATCTCCGCCGCCCTGATCGCGCCGCGGCTGCGCCGGCTCCTGCCCCGGATCGGCCGGCGGGAGTGGCTCGACCTCGCCTGGCTCTCGCTGGCGGGCAACACGATCTACTACATCCTTCTCTCCCTGGCGGTGCAGGCCGGCGGCATCGCCCTGACGGCTCTGGTCATCGGCTTCCTGCCGGTGGCGGTCACGCTCATCGGCAGCCGGGATCGCGACGCGGTGCCGCTGCGCAGGCTCGCGCCCTCGCTCCTGCTCTGCGTCGGGGGCGCCCTCTGCATCGGCTGGCAGGCGGTCGCCGCGCCGGCCTCCGGCTCGCTGGCGGCGCAGGTCACGGGGCTCGCCTGCGCGCTGGGCGCGCTCGTCTCCTGGACCTGCTACGCGGTGGGCAACAGCCGCTGCCTCGGCCGCCTCGGCGACGTCTCCGTGCACGACTGGAACCTGCTGACCGGCCTCGTCACCGGTGCCCAGGCGGTGGTGCTCCTCCCGCTCGCGCTTCTATCCGCGACGGGGCAGCACGGCGGCGCCGATTGGGCGTGGTTCGCCGGCGTCTCGGTCGGGGTGGCGGTGCTCGCCTCGCTCTCCGGCAACGCGCTCTGGAACCGGATGAGCCGGCTGCTTCCTCTGACGCTGGTCGGGCAGATGATCCTGTTCGAGACCCTGTTCGCGCTGCTCTACGGCTTCGCGTGGGAGCGGCGCCTGCCGCAGCCGCTCGAGGTGGCGGCCTTCGTCCTCGTGGCGCTGAGCGTGGTCACCTGCATCGCCGCGCACCGGAGGCGGCCGCGATCCTCGGAGCGCGAGGCCGCGGCGGCGGTGCCGGTCTGACCGGAGTTCCGGCCGTACGAGCCTCGCTTCACGAGCCGGCGCGGGCCGTCCCGCGACTTGCTCTCAGCTCCGCACGTGCTCCCACACCTTGGAAATGACGACCGAGCCCTCGCCCACCGAGGCCGCGACGCGCTTGACGGAGCCGGCGCGCACGTCGCCGACCGCGAAGATGCCGGGATGCGACGTGGCGTAGGGCGAGCTCGCGCCGATCGCCACCCCGGTGCGCACGAAGCCGTGCTCGTCCAGTTCGACGAGGCCCGAGAGCCAGCCGGTATTCGGGGCGGCTCCCACCATGATGAACACGGCGCAGGTCGGGATCGTGCGTGTCGATCCGTCGGCGACAGTGCGGATCGTCACCGCTTCGAGGCGGTCATCGCCGTGCAGGGCGCTGACCTCGGCGCCGTACTCGATCGTGATCGCCGGATCGGCGTCGAGCCGGCTCGACAGGTAGTTCGACATCGAGGTGGCGAGCGACTGCCCGCGCACCAGAAGCCGGACGTGCCGTGCGGTGCGGCTCAGATACATCGCCGCCTGACCCGCCGAGTTGGCGCCGCCGATCACGACGGCCTCGGCGTTCTTGCAGTAGCGCGCCTCGATCTCCGTCGCCGCGTAGTAGACGCCCGCTCCCTCGAAGTCCTCGAGGCGCGCGATCGGCAGCCGGCGGTACTGGACGCCGGTCGCGACGACGACGGCCTGTCCGCGAACGCGCTGGCCGTTCTCGAAGGTGGCGCAGAACGCGCCCTCTTCGAGGCGCTCCAGCTTCGCCACCCGCCGCGGCATCGCGAACCGCGTGCCGAACTTCATCGCCTGGACCTCGCCGCGCCAGACGAGATCCGCACCGGAAATGCCCGTCGGGAAGCCCATGTAGTTCTCGATCCGGCTCGACGTGCCGGCCTGGCCGCCGATCGCGACGTCCTCGACCACGAGCGCGCGCAGGCCCTCCGCGCCCGCGTACACGCCCGCCGACACGCCGGAGGGGCCGCCGCCCACGATGAGCACGTCGAAGGCTTCGTCGTCGATGAGGTTGTAGTTCAGGCCCAGCAGCTGCGCGACCTTGTCGGGCGTCGGGTCCGTCACGACGATGTCGCGCCCGAAGATCACGGCCGGACGGTCGGCCGAGATCGCGCAGCTTCGCGCGACATCCGCCGCCTCCGGGCTGCCCAGCGCGTAGGACCGGTAGGGCAGGCGGTTGCGGCTCGCGAACTCCGCGACCCGCCGAACGGCCCGGTCGTCGTCCTCGCCGATCAGCACCAGCGTGCCGTCGTGCGAGTCGAGCTGACGCCGCCGCCGGGCGGCCAGGACCGTGATGACGATGTCCGACATCTCGGGGATCTCGGACATCAGCCGCAGCATCTCCGGGCGCGGCACCTCGATGACGCTGGTCTCCTCGACCGCCCGCATGGGCATCGACCAGTTGCCGCCGTTCAGGAACGAGATCTCCCCCATGAACTGCGTCGGTCCGAGGGTCGAGGGAAGGTGGCGCTCGTCCGTGAACGGGTTCACCACCTCGATCTCGCCCCGCACGACGTAGACGAAGCGGTCGGCCGGCTCGCCTGCACGGGCGAGGAAGGCCCCGGCCGCGTAGCGGCGCTCGATTCCCGCGGCCCGGAGCGCGGCGACGTGCGACGCCGCGAGCGGTACGCGCTGCATCTCGCGCAGATCCCGGCCGATCGATTCCATGTCGCGCCCTCGTCACCCTGTGGCTGGTGCGGCGCAGCATCGACCGCCCGGCTTCGCCAGACAAGTCGCCCGACCCTGCAGCGCGGCGGTGCCGGGCACGCCCGATGCGATGGGCTCGATGCGGGAGCGTGGTAGGCTGATCAAGGCGACGTCGTCGCCGTCCTCGCGATCTCGCGCAGCAGGCCGGACATCGCTCCCACGGCGGCGTCGGCGGAAGCACCGAGGCCGTGGCGGCGGGCGATATAGGCCGGGTCGTTGTACGACAGGAAGGTCGCGCCGGCCTCGTCCTGCCAGACCAGGGCCTTCAGGGGCAGGTCGATGCCGGCGGTCTGCGCCGACTGCATGAGCGGCGTGCCACCCTTGGCCGCGCCGAAGATCAACAGGTCCGTCGGCCGCAGCGGCAAGCCCGCGGCGGCGGCACCGGCGGCGTGGTCGACATGGGCGAAGACGGTCATGCCCCTGGTCTTCACCTCGGCCTCGAGCCGTCCCATGGTTTCCGCCGGCCCGAAGGCACTTTTCAGGGTGATCAGTCCGTCCTCGGCCATCGCGCCCGCTCCCGACAGGTATGCCATCGCGGCCAGCCCGACGACCGCGCGCCACATCGAACCGACCATCGCTCCGCCTCCTGAACGGCCAACCCGACCGAACCGCAGGTCCGGGTCACGGCTTCCGGCGGAAAGCTGCCGGTCTGCATCCAGCATCGAAGCCACGGAAGCGAGCATCTGCCAAGCTCGACCTCAGGCAGCGACGGCTTCGCAACCGGCTCTGCGCTCGCGCAGCAATCGGCTCACGAGCGTCGTCATCACGGCTGCCAAGCCTTCCCGAAGCCGGCTTTCCGGCAGGCACTCCGCCTCGGCCAGCACGAAGCTGATGCTGGGGCTGCCGCCGCTCTCGCGCCCGAACTCGTCCCGAACGCGGAAGGCCGTGAAGCAGCCGTCGCCCGACTGAAACCGCTCCTCCAGGCGCATGTGCCGGTCGTAGCCCGGCGCATCGATCAACGCCTGCCGAGCGAAATCGAACACGTCCAGGGCCGAGACGAGGTGCGGACGCACCGGCCGTTCCAGCATGGCTTCGATGATGGCGAACGGGTCCATGATGCTGCTCCGAGCCCTGGCGTCACGTCCCGCGACGACCTGAAGGCTGACGGCATTCTGAGCGGAAGGGCCGACGACGACCGTGATGGTGGTCACTCAGATGGCCGCCCTCGATGAAGATCGGCAAAGGCCGCCGCCGGCCTGGAACCGTGCCGGCGCTCCCCGGTGCGGCGAGGAGCCGGATCAAGCCGCCCGCTGCCGGCGGAGCGGCCCACCTCACTTCTCGCGCCACGCCTTGCCGATCTGCTCCATGAGCGGCTTCGTCAGGTAGGAGAGCACCGTGCGGTCGCCGGTCTTGAGGAAGGCGTCGACCGGCATACCCGGCACGAGGCGGATGTCGCCCAGGCGCTTGCGCTCGGCCTCGGACACCCGGATGCGCGCCTTGTAGAAGCTCTGGCCCGTCTTCTGGTCCTGCGTCACGTCCGCGGACACGCGGTCGACCGTGCCGTTGATCTCGGGCGTCGTGCGCTGGCTCAGGGCCGAGAAGCGCAGGATCGCCGCCTGATCGATGTGAACGTGATCGATGTCCTTGGGCTGGAGCCGCACCTCGATGGCAAGCTCGTCGGCCTCCGGCACGATCAGCATCGCCGGCTCGCTCGGTGTCACGAGGCCGCCCACCGTGTGCACCGTCATCTGGTGGACGATGCCGTCCTGGGGTGCCCGCAGGTCGGTGCGGCGCAACTGGTCGAGGGCGGCCGTCTGCTTCTCCTCGTACTCCTGCCACTTGCTGCGGATCTCGGCGAGGTCCTTGCTGACCTCGTTGCGCATGTCCTCGTCGATCTGGATGATCTGGAGGTGGACCTCGTTGATCTTGCCCTTGGCCTGCGCCAGCGAGGCCAGGAGCTTGCCCCGGTCGCCGTCGAGGCGCGCCGCCTCGCGCTCCAGGTTCGTCAGGCGGGAGATCTGGACGAGGTTCTTCTCCCAGAGCTCGCGGATGCCCTGGAGCTCACGGCTGACCGCCGCGGTCTCCCGCGTCTTCGCGGCCATCTGCTCAGTGGTGCCGGCAATCTCCTGCTCGAGCTGCGTGATGCGCTCGCGCAGCTGCGACTTCTGGACGTTGCGGGTCTTCGCGCGGGCCAGGAACAGGCGCGTCTCGCTGTCGATCAGGCGGGCCACAGCCTCGTCCGAGGCGGCCCGGGCCTGGAAGTCGGACGGGAAGCTCAGGGCCATGTCGCCGTCGCGCTCGGCCTCCTCGCGGGTCCGCTTGGCGATCAGGGCGTCGAGGGCGCGCAGCACGATGTCGAGGCTCGCCCGCGGCTGCGTCTCGTCGAGCCGGACCAGAATGTCGCCGGCCTTGACGCGGTCGCCCTCGCGCACCCGCAGCTCGCCGACGATGCCGCCGACCGGGTGTTGCACCTTCTTGACGTCGCTCTCGACGACGAGCTGACCCGAGGACATGACGGCGCCGCCGATCTCGGTGAACGTCGCCCACCCGCCGATGCCGCCGACCAGCACGGCGACGATGAGGGCGGTCCAGCGCACCTGGCGCCCGATCGCCGCGTGGACCGCATCCTTCCGGATGGCCTGGGCGGTGGCGGAAGAGCGGACGGAGTTCATCGGAAGGGCGGTCGGCATCACGCGGGTCTCCTGTTCTCGGGCGTGATGCGACTGTTAGACGGGCTGCCGGCGCGATCCGTGACCCGGATCACACTCGGGCGGCTACGGGCCCGGAAGGCGCAGAGAGAAGCTGTGCTCGGCAGCGCTCCCGTCGGCCCGCACGAGGCTGAAGGTCGCCACGTAGGTTCCGCTCGGCCAGCCCTCGGCCGGACGCTTCCTGCCCACGAACATCAGTGCCTGCGCGCGCGGCTTGGTCAGCGGCGGCTGCCGGCTTGTCGAGAGGATGCGTCCGTCCGGCGTTCTGAGGATGAGGCTCTGCACATCGCCGGCATCGAGCCCGATCACCCGTACCCAGGCGACGAGGGCGTCCCCCTGCGCGCTGGCCCCGCCGGTGGCCTCGGCCTCCACGGCGGCCATGCTCACGGGTCCGCCGGAGAAGCCGGCGTTGAGCACGGTCCCGGCCGGGTAGGCGAGCCCATCTCGGATGCCCTCGTCCCAGAGGCTGCCCTCCGGTCGGCTTGCCCCTGCGACATCCGGCGCGAAGGGATCGACGGTCCGGCCGGCACGGCGGACCGTGAAGTGCAGGTGCGGAAACTCGCTCGCGCCCGAGAGCCCGACCTGGCCGAGCTCCTGGCCGGCGGCGACGGCCTCGCCCGGCCGGACCTTGAGGCTTCCCTTGGCGAGATGGCAGTACTGGGTCTCGTAGCCGTCCGCATGGGCCACGACGAGACCGTTGCCGCACTCGACGCCCTCGACCGTCTCGATCCCGGCCTCGCGCACCGAGACATCCGGTGCGTCGTCGCGGGTGCGCAGCACGCGCCCGGCCGCCGCGGCCCGCACGCGCCCGAGGGGGCCGGCCGCCGCGACGCGCGACGTCAGGCGCAGATCGGTTCCATCGTGCCGATCGTAGGTGCGGGGACCGCCCGCGTAGTCGCGCGCGTCCGGGCCCGGATCGTGATCGACATGGTGCTGAACGAAGCAGTTTCGGCCCGGCTCGCAGGCGAGCGGCAACTGCAGTCGGAACGCCTCCGCCTGTGCCCCGGGCGAGCCCAGGGCTGTGCCCAGAGCGACGAGAAGGATGCGGGCGCGCATGGATCGGGACCTCGTCTGCGGATCGTCGGGTTCGTCGGTTCGGAGCGCCTCCGGGTCGGTCCCCGTGCGGCGTGCCGGTCCGCGCTCGCTCAGTGCAGTTGCGAGCGGATCCAGTTCGGCGGCAGCAGCTCGCCCTCGTCCGTGACGATCCAGGGCTGGCTTCCGGGAACCGCGAGGGTGTCCGCCGCCGCCGCGATCGCCTCGCGCAAGCTCGCGAACTGCTCCGGCTCGGCCGGGAAGAACTGCTCCGGGCCCGCGTGCCAGATCTTGAGGGAGGCGGGGCGGCTGAAGGCTTCGGTTTCCATGGCGGTGGTTCCTTGCTCGGGATTGCCGATCCGATCGGCTCGTCTCAGATCCCGAGTGTCCCACCGGACCGGGACGGCGACTGTGATGCGGATCACCGAAGCGCCGGGCGCGGATCGGGCGGCGGCCCTTCCGCGGCCGAGAGGCCCGGCGCACGACGGCACCGGGCCTCCGGAAGACGGTCGGGACGCGCGCGGCGAGGAAGGGCACCTGCCCGGACTCAGGAGACCTTCACGCGCTCTGCGCGATCGGCAGCGGGACCGGGGCGTTCGCAGGGCGAGGGGGACGGGACGTCGCCGGTGCGGCGCCGGGTGCGCCCGCACCCTGCGGCCGCCGCAGGACCTCGTCCTTGGGGCCGAAGGCCCGGACCTGCCCGCCCTCCATCTTCAGCACCAGATCGACGCCGGCCAGGGCGCTCATCCGATGCGCCACGATGACCACCACGCCGCCGCGCGCCCGGATGCCGAGGATCGCCCGCGTCAGGGCCGTGTCGCCCTCGCTGTCGAGATTGGCGTTCGGCTCGTCGAGCACGACGAGGAAGGGCTCGCCGTAGAGGGCGCGGGCCAGCCCGACCCGCTGCCGCTGCCCGCCCGAGAGTCCGGTGCCGCCCTCGCCGAGCTCGGTGTCGTAGCCCTCCGGCAGGCGCTGGATGAGCTCGTGGATCCCCGCGGCCCTGGCGGCCGCCTCGACGAGCTCCGGCGTCGCGTCCGCGGCGAAGCGTGAGATGTTCTGCGCGATCGTGCCGGCGAACAGGGTCACGTCCTGCGGCAGGTAGCCGATGTGGCGGCCGAGATCCTCCTGCGACCACTGCTCGATCGAGGTCCCGTCGAGCTGAACGGCTCCGCGCAGCACCGGCCACACGCCGATCAGGCCGCGGATCAGCGTCGACTTGCCCGATCCGCTCGGGCCGATCACGGCGACGGCCTGTCCGGCCTTCAGGCCGAAGCTGGCATTGCGCACCGTCAGGCGCTGGCTGCCGCGCGGGGCGATGCTGATGCCATTCACCTTGAGAAAGCGGCAGGGCGCGGGCAGGCTGGACTTGCGGGGTGCGGCGGCGCCGTGGGCGGCGAGCGCGGTGAGGCGCTTCCAGGATTGCTGCGTCGCCACCACCGCCTTCCAGTTCGCGATCGTCGAGTCGAGCGGCGCCAGGGCCCGGCCGAGGAGCAGGGAGGAGGCGAGCAGGATGCCGGTGCTGCCGTCGCCGTTGATGACGAGCAGGGCGCTGACCGCGAGGACGCCCGATTGCAGGGCCATGCGCGACATCTTGGAGACGGCCCCCATGGCGCCGGACACGTCCGAGACGCGCTGCTGGGCCATGAGGTAGCCCTGGTTGGCCTCGTTCCAGCGGGCGGCGAAGTGCGTCTGCATGCCCATGGCGAGGATGACGTCGGCGTTGCGGCAGCCGGCATCCGTGACGACGCTGCGGCGCGCGGCGTGCTCGCTCACGACCTTGAGCGGCTTGCGGGTGAGCCGGTCGGCCAGCACCGTGACCCCGAGAAGGAACAGGGCGCCGGCAACCGCGGTCAGCCCGATCAGGGGATGGAAGAGGAAGCAGAGCGCGAAGTAGAGGGGCATCCAGGGCAGGTCGCAGAGGGCGACGGGCGCGCCGCTCGAGAGGAAGCCGCGCAGCTGGTCGAGGTCCTGCATCGGCAGGTAGGTACCGCCCGGCGCGGCACCCTCCCGGGGACCCTGCACCATGGTCGTGAAGACGTGCGGGCTGAGGCCGTCGTCGAGGGCGGCGGCGATGCGGGTCAGCATGCGGGCGCGCATCGTCTCGAGGACGCCCTGGAAGGCGTAGAGCATCAGGGCGAGCACGACGAGGCCGACGAGGGAGGGGACGGAACGGCTCGGGATGACGTTGTCGTAGACGACCAGCATGAACAGCGAGCCGGTGAGGTAGAGCGTGTTCACGAGGCCGCTGGTGACCAGCAGGCTGATGAAGCCGGAGCGGCAGTGGGTGAGCACGGATCCGACATCTTGAGACTTCGTCGTCATGGCAGATCTCCGTGCTGAGCGATGTGGGCTGGGGCATCCCGACCGGGCATCAGGATTTGTATCGGGCCTGCCCCGGCGTTCCGTGACGGGGGTCACACTCCGAAGGCCGAGCCGGCCTGGCCCGCACGCAGGAGGGAAGCGCCCCCCTTCGTCACCGGAGCGCCAGGACGGTCGATCATGGCTGGGAGCGATCAGCGCCGATCCTGCGGCGTGACCGTGATCACACGCGACACGCGCTGCCGCCTCGATCGGCGGAAGCTGGTGCAGCAGGCGCGAGCCGAGAGAGGGGCGATGAGGATTCGGCACGCCTCTTCGTGCGTCGATGGATCCGGGCTGCAGGATCTGCGGACGACAGAAAATCCCGCCGACCTGAGGCCGGCGGGACTGTTGTGCGCGTCTGCCGATGACCGGCTGCGGCCTCTCAGTAGAACGAGACGTCGCCGTGCGGGTCGCCGCCCTTGACCACGATGTCGTGGTAGCCGGCATCGGTGGTGGAGTTGTAGGTCACGACGAAGTCGCCGCCCTTCTGCCAGATGCTGTACTGCCCCTCGCCCGGCGTGGCGGTGTCGCCGGCGTAGCTGTAGTTGCCCTTGAGCATGATCTTGTCGCCCTCGGCACCGTTGAAGTCCGTGATGGTGTCGGCCTTGCCGGCGTAGACGTCGCCGGTGTCGCCCGTCTCGAACTTGAACCAGTCGGCGCCCTGACCGCCGGTCATGGTGTCGACGCCCTTGCCGCCGTACAGGTCGTCGAAGCTGCCGCCGCCCGAGAGCGTGTCGTTGCCGTCGCCGCCGTAGAGCTGGTCGTAGCCATCCCCGCCCGACAGGTGGTCGTTGCCACCCTCGCCCTTGAGGACGTCGTTGCCCTTCTCGCCGTAGAGAGAGTCATCGCCCTCGCCGCCGTAGAGCTTGTCGGCGCCGTCGTAGCCGAGCATCGTGTCCTTGCCGGCCCCGCCGTACATGGTGTCGTCGCCGGTCCAGCCGTCGAGGTAGTCGTCGCCCTTCTCGCCGTAGAGGGTGTCGTTGCCGGCGCCGCCGTCGATGTGGTCGTTGCCGTCGTAGCCCAGGATGGTGTCGTTGCCGGCCTCGCCGTAGAGCTTGTCGTTGCCGGTCCAGCCGTCGATGTAGTCGTTGCCGTTCCCACCGTGGATGGTGTCGTTGCCGGTCCCGCCGTAGAGCTTGTCGTTGCCGTTCTCACCCTTGATGAGGTCGTTGCCGGCTCCACCGTAGAGCTTGTCGTCGCCGTTCCAGCCGAGGATGGTGTCGTTGCCACCCAGGCCGTAGCCGGTGTCGTTGCTGTTGCCCTGGCCGATGAAGTCGATGAAATCGTTGCCGGCCGTTCCGAACTTCGTGGACATGATGCTCTCCTGCGTCTTCTCAATGGATTGATGGGTCTTTGTGAAGGCCCCGATCGACGATGACGAACTTTGACGAAGAGTGTTTCGCTTTAGGCTCTCGCTGTGTTCGGGCTCGTCTCTCTGCTTGAAGCCGAGACATTGATTACGCGAAGGAGCGGGCACGATATGTGATCGGCATCACACTCGCCGGGACTGCCCGTTGCAGGCGGATATTTGCGTGCGGTGGACCCGGCACGCGTGTGCCCTCCGGCGTCGGAGACTCCCGCGCGTCGGCAATCGGCTGAGGGCAGGGGGCAGGTGCCGGTCTTCAGCCGATGAGCGGCTCCACGGGGGCCGGCTGCGATATCCTCGCTCTCGGGCATGCTCCGGCTGTCGCACGGGGCGTCGGACAGACGCTTCCCGGGTGAGCGATGAATAATGCCGTCGAGAGAAACCAGAAAACTGACATTCTCATCTCAGCATATAGTATAGACAACTCATAATTGCCTCTGTTCGAGCATTCGGATAGCGTCGGTAGCGAACAAACCGTCCCATTCTCTGCGGGAAACGGATTGGGCGGCCATTTTCTGGCGTACGGTCCCGAGACAGAGTTTCCGAAAATTCTGCTGCGAAGATATGCAGTTCCACATTCTGAAAAATGTCGAAATCGAGATATTCCGGCTTATTTTTTATCACAGTTGCTGCGCGCGACTGCTCATTGCATACATCCGATCTCGCCGAAATGCGGGGATGTCACGCCCGTCCGACTTCGAAAGAAGGGAAAGACCCGACCCCTGTTCTCGTGGCGACGCCCGCAACCGTGACTTTTGAACATCAGGTAATTAATGTTCTTTACAGGAAACTCGCGACGTGGTAGGTCATGTTCGGGTGCGAAGAGGGCGAACGTCTCTCGACCTGGGCAGGGAAAGATGAGGCTGTCGCTTGCTGATGAGGCGGCACGGACATCAATGATGTCGCCTCGGATTCGACGGTCGGAGGATACCCGTTTCCGCCCGTCCTGCTGATCACAGGTTGCCGATGCAGAAAAGATTGGCCAGGAAGCGAAGCTGGTGATAGTCAGCAGAAAATATTACTATACATTATTGTATTCATAAATGCCGCGGCTGATTGGAAAAATTGGACGCAGTCACATCCATATCGAACAGAAGCAAACATCGGCAGTAGAGACAAACGATCTTGCGACCGAATTGATCCAACCTCAGTCGGGCTTGAGTCATGGCGACAGAAAAGGCGCTGAGCCGTCGGGAACTGCTGGCGAACGGGGCGAAAGCGGCCGGGGTCGCCTGCCTCGCCGGCCTGGCACTGACGGCCTACGTCGACAGCGCCCGGAAGGCCGAAGCCGGGGCGCTGCGGCCGCCCGGCGCGCTCAAGGAGGATGAGTTCCTCTCCGCCTGCGTGCGCTGCGGCCTCTGCGTGCGGGCCTGCCCCTACGACACCTTGCGGCTGGCGACCCTCGCCGACGATGCGCCGCTCGGCACGCCGTTCTTCGTCGCGCGGGAGACGCCCTGCGCGATGTGCGCGGACGTACCCTGCGCGAAGGCCTGTCCGACCGGAGCGCTCGATCGCGACATCAGCGACATCCGCGAGGCCGATATGGGCGTCGCCGTCCTGGTCGGCCACGAGACCTGCCTCAACTACAAGGGACTGACCTGCAGCATCTGCCACCGCGTGTGCCCCGCGCGCGACGAAGCGATCACGCTGGAGGTCCAGGTCATCAACGGCCGCCGACGCGTCATCCCGACGGTCCATTCGGACCAGTGCACCGGCTGCGGCACCTGCGAGAAGCACTGCGTCCTCGGCCATGCGGCGATCCGCGTCCTGCCGCGCGAGCTCGGGCTCGGTGGCGAAGGACGCAACCGAGCCGGACGACCCGTATGAGCCGCTTCAGCATCACCTCTCAGAACCGCCGGCTGGGTGTCGAGGCGAAGGGCTGGTTTCGCGCGCACACGTGGTGGCTGTTGCGTCGCTGTTCCCAGGTCGCGGCGCTCCTCGTCTTCCTGGCCGGGCCCGCCGCCGGCCTGTGGATCGTGCGGGGGAACTTCGCGTCGAGCCAGGTCCTGGGCGTTCTTCCCCTGACCGACCCGTTCATCCTGCTGCAATCCCTCGCCGCGGGCGTGCAGCCGGCGGCGCTCGCCGCCCTCGGCGCGGTCCTCATCCTCGCGCTCTACGCTCTGGTGGGCGGTCGAGCCTATTGCAGCTGGGTCTGTCCGGTGAACATCGTCACCGACACGGCGTTCTGGCTGCGGGAGAAGCTGGGCATCACGCGTGACAGGAAGCTCGACCGTCGCACCCGGCTCTGGATCCTCGCCGGTGCGTGCCTCGCCTCTCTCGTCACCGGCACGGTCGCCTGGGAATTCGTGAACCCGGTCAGCATCCTGCAACGGGGGCTCATCTTCGGGCTGGGGGCCGGCTGGACCGTCATCCTCGCCGTGTTCCTGCTGGATCTCGTCGTCACGCGGCGCGGCTGGTGCAGCCATCTGTGTCCCGTGGGAGCGTTCTACGGGATCGTGGGGCGGGCCAGCGTCGTCCGGGTGGCCGCGGCCCGCCGCGAGGATTGCACGAATTGCGGCGCGTGCTTCAACGTCTGCCCGGAGCCCCATGTGATCGCGCCCGCTCTGCGGGGCAAAGGCACCCGCGTCGTACTGGCCGGGGATTGCACGAACTGCGGCAGCTGCATCGATGCGTGCCCCGTCGACCTGTTCGAACTGACGAAGCGCTGGGAGGCGCGGCCTCAGGCCCTCGCTCCCGTGCCGGCGCTGTAGGTTCGCCGACGGATCAGGCCGAGCGAGGCGCGGCCGCTCGATCCTCGGTGCTGCCGCGACGGCGGTCGGGGCTGCCCGCTGCGTTGCCGGACCTCGATGATCCTCACGGCGCAGCCTCCGCACTCGCCGAGCGGCCGGTTGCCGAGCGTCATGGCCCGGCGGCTCAACCGGCGGCGAGCCTCACGCGCCTCTCCGGGGCGGGCTGGACGCGGTCGATCGCGGCCCGATGCTCGAAACCGTCGAAGCAGAGATAGGCGGGGTCGAACTCGGCGAACGCTTTCAGGTGATCGACGTCCGGGATGATCAGCCGCTGGTTGCTCCACGAGAGCAGGCCCTCTCCGCGCAACGCCTGCAGAACCCGGTTCAGGTGAACCGGCGAGATGCCGACGGCGTCCGCGAGGTCCGCCTGCGACACGGGAAACGCGAAGCCGTTCCCGTCAGCCAGATCGATCACCTGCAGGCAGGTCAGCAACTCGCAGAAGAGGTGGGCGAGGCGTTTGTCGGCCGAGCGCACGCCGTTGACGATCCACTCGCGTGCCCGGCTCAGCTCGCGCAGCGTGACCCACCACAGCGCACGGCCGATCCCGGGATAGGAGGCGATCAGCGCGACGAGCTTGTGGCGGGGGATCTCGACGACCGTGCAGCGCGTGAGCGTGCTGGCCTGCAGGTCACGACCGAAGGGGCCGGCGTCGTGCAGGGTGCAGAGGTCGCCGGGCAGCACGAACGAGACGATCCGGCGGCTGCCGGTCTCCAGCGTCTTGTAGCGGCAGGCGTAGCCGCTCATGACGAGGTGGACGCGATCCGCAGCCTCGCCCGCGGCCAGATCGTGGCGGGGCGGCAGGGCGTGAGCGCCGAGGGTCAGGGCCTGGAGGGCGGTTTGTTCCTCGTCCGTCAGTCGGCCCGCGCGTTCGAGCTTCTGCAGGAAGGGGTTTCTACTCACGCGGGCTTCTCACTGTGCGACAGTGCGAACGCCGGAAGCGGGCAACGCTGAGGCCCTGACGCCGTGTCGGGCGTCCATCGATCCGGCTTCGGGCGGGGAGGGCGCTCAGCTTGCGTCGGCGACCGTCATCTCGAGCCGGATGATCGGGTGGATCCAGCAGCGGATGACGACCCGGCCGGCCGTGTGGAGGACCGCCTTCTTCGTGCTGTTGGGAATCTGCGTGTCCAGGGTCTCCATGCGCCCGTCCTCGTAGGTCAGGTAGAGGTTGTGAGAGATCTCCGCGTGGTTGATGAACGTGATCGTGTCGCCGACCTTCGGCTTGATCCCGGTTTCCTCAAGCTCCGCGTGGTGGATGACCACCTCGTAATCGGCCGCTCGGGCGGCCCCGCCTCCGACCCAGGAAGCCGCGCAGATCAGCAGGCAGGCGGTGAGCCGTGGCGACGCGTTGCGTGACATGAGGATCTCCAGGGCTCGCCGTTATGGAAGCTGAGGCAGCTCGACCCGGATCGGCTCGGCTTTCAGGGAGGACAGGAAGGCGATCAGGTCGTGCCGCTCGTCGGCGCTGAGCGCGATCGGCCGCATCTCGGGAGACAGGCTCGGGCGCTTCGCTCCGCCTTTGACGTAGTGCTCGATCACGTCGTCGAGGGTCCGCACGGACCCGTCGTGCATGTACGGCCCCTGCAGGCGCAGATCGCGCAGCGACGGCGTCTTGAAGGCGCGCTGCATCGTCACGACGCTC
Organism: Methylobacterium oxalidis; assembly: GCF_007992195.1. GTDB lineage: Bacteria > Pseudomonadota > Alphaproteobacteria > Rhizobiales > Beijerinckiaceae > Methylobacterium > Methylobacterium oxalidis. The sequence continues at coordinate 59,456 of NZ_BJZU01000016.1, forward strand.
GGCGGCGCGAACGTGCCTCGGCCCGGATCGTCGCCGGTCAGGCCGATGTCGTGGAAGCTGTCGTCGGTCAGGCGCCAGGTCGAGTGGCAGGAGGCGCAGCGCGCCTTGCCGGTGAAGAGGGCGAAGCCGCGCTTCGCGTCCGGGCCGAGCGCGCTCTCCTCTCCCGCGACCCATCGGTCGAAGGGAGCGCGACCGGAGACCAGGGTTCTCTGGTAGGTCGCCAGGGCGGCCGTCACGCTCTCGGCCGTGATGGCGTCCGGCCGCTCGAACGCCTGCGCGAAGAGCGCCCGGTAGCCCGGGATCGCCACGAGACGCTCGATGACCATCTCCATGGTCATGTTCATCTCGTCGGGCGCGGTGAGCGGCATCCGGGCCTGATGCTCCAGCGACTCGGCCCGGCCGTCCCACTGGAAGGCGCTTCCCCAGGCGAGGTTCATGATCGGGGGCGTGCGCCGGGCGAGAGGCTTCATCTCGAAGCCGACCGCGCGGGCCAGCCCATCGCTCCAGCCGAGGCTCGGGTTGTGACAGCTCGCGCAGGACACGCTGCCGGAGCGCGACAGGCGCGGGTCGAAGAACAGCGTCCGTCCCAAATCCTCCTTGCCGGGGGAGTGCGGGTTCGCCTTCGGGAACGGCACGGCGTCCGGCCGCCGAAAGCGGGCCTTCAGGAGCTCGATGGCCGGGCTGCCGGCCAGGCCGCCGGTCTCCACGCCTGCGATCCTCGCGAGGCTGCCCGCCGTTGCGGCGAGCGACACGGCCGCCACGAGGAGGAGGGAGGCGGTGAGCCGGCGACGCCTTCTGACGACCCCGTTCTCCATCGCATGTTGTCTCGTCATCGGCATTCCCCGCGCGAAGCGTCCCTCAGGAGGCGAGCGCCAGCTCCTGCGAGCGGCACAGGGCGAGCTCTTCCAGAAGCACCTCGCGGGCGGCGAGGTCGGCGAGGTTGGCCATCTGAGCCAGGAGCGGCCTGGAGGGGAGGCCGATCGGGTCGGCGTCTCCCGGCCTGCCGTCGAGGGCGTCCAGGACGCTCACGCCGAGCTCGTCGAGGCGGTCGACGAGGCTCCCGAACGGCCGGTCCTGAAGATCCGGCGCGCAGGAGAGAGCACCGCTGTGGACGAGCATGTCGAAGCTGACGACCCGGTCGCGTCGCCGTCCGCCCGCCTGCGCGGCGCGACGGTCCGTCGAAGCGAAAGGCTCTTCGCGCTCGCGCCACGCCCTCAGGATCGACCGAGCGCAGAGCAGCCGCCAGGCGGGATCGCTGGCATTGCGCGCGTCCCGGTAGAGGGCCACGAGCCGGCGGTGGCTCTCCGGCGTCGCGTCCGGGGATGCCGGGTCGAAGGCGAGGGCGCTCGGCCGGAAGGGCGTACAACGCCAGCGCGCCGCGTGGAGCGGGTCGGCCAAGCGCCAGCCCGCCACGGCCAGCCCGCGCCCGAGTTCGAGCGACCAGCGCGACAGCCGCTCCTCGACGTCCCGATGGCACGCCGCGAGAGCCTCGAGCGGGCAGGAAGCCTGCAGGCGGTAGATGATCTCGTTGAGCTTGCCCGCATCGTTGCCGAAGAAGGCGATCACCGCAGCAGCGCCCGCGAGCGTCGTCTCGACGACGCCGGTCGCGGTCTCGGCGGTGACGTCGACCTCCCACGCCTCGGTCGCCGGATTCCGGAGGAAGAACGAGACGAGGATGTCGCGCTCGGCCGTGTCGGCGCGGGAGCGCCTCACCGTCTCCGGGGCGCTCTCCGCTTTGAGCTGCCCCGGAAGCCCGTAGGGTAACCACATGAACGTCGGTCCTTCGGCTCGCGTCCGCTACTCGACGGTGACCTTCGCTTTCATGAAGGGATGCGGCGTGCAGATGTAGTCGTAGGTGCCCGCTTGGTTGAACCGGACCGAGAAGGTCTGGTTGGCGCGCAGCATCGGCCCTTCGATATCCTTGCTGACGTTCGGCCCGCCGGCCTTGAAGTGGACGTTGTGCGGAAGCGCTTCGGAGTTCGTCCACGTCACGACCGTACCCGCCTTGACGGTGATGTCGGTCGGATTGAACTTCATCTTGGCAATTTGAACCTGCTTGGCCTCGGCGGGAGCGGCGGAGGCGTCCGGCAGGACCTCGATGGCATCGGCCGCCGAGGCCGCATGCAGAGGGAGGGCGACCAGAAGCGCGGACAGGAGAGCGCGACGCATGGCGAGAGTGTCCTAAGGTTGGAGGAGGCGGATCGAACGGTGGCGCCACGGCGCCGCGGCCGTGACACGAGGGGCGGGGGCCGTCAGCCCGCCTTGCCGACGATCGGCGAGATCGTGCAGTGGTAGCTCATCGCGTCATCTTCGGCGCCGAAGCACCAGATGATGTCGTTCCCGTATTCGGGACGGTAGACCGGAAGCTCACCTTCCGTATTGAAGCAGCCGCACCGTCCGGTCGTCACGTTCCTGCCGCAGCAATCGCGGTAGGAGATCAGGTAGCTCTGCTTGTCGGTCGGATTGTAGCAGCTCGCCACCCAGGAACTCGACGCGAGCTTCGTGCCGGGCGGGCAGCTCGTCAGCGAGCCGCCGCTGCAATCACAGATGTTTCCGTCGATCGAGCAATGCCGCCAATAGTTGCACGCCTGCACGTCGTGGTCCTGCGGGGTCCACTTGCCGCGCGGGTTGGCGACCGCGTCGGCGGCCTCGGCGCGCCCGACCCGGCCGCGCCGGTCGACCGGCAGCAGGGGGACCAGCGCCGCGCCGGCGACGACCGCACCGACGCGGCCGATCAACCCGCGCCGGCTGGTATGGCCGGCGACCTTGCGGGACATTGTCTCGAAGAGATCATCGAATCGGGATGGGCCGAGCATGGCTGTTATCCATTCGTTGGCGGTGAAGGCGCAGGGTTCCGGTCACGCAGCCTTGCGGCTGGCGAAGTACTTCTGGATCGAGGAGAAGCCGCTCTTGTCCGCCTCGAGGAGGCTTTCGAGGTGCTCGCGGGTGTTGGTCAGGCCCTTGGCGCGGATGACGCCCGAGGCGTCCAGCAGCACGCCGTAGGGGATCTTGCCGACCTGGAACCGCATCCCGACCTCGGCGGACACGACGTACGGGATGCCGGCGAGATCGTGGCTCCTCAGGAAGCGCTCGTGCTCGTCGGGCTGCCCGTCGCTGACGAGGATGACCGAGATCTTCTCCGCCCTGGCCGTCGACTTGATGATCGGGAACAGCTTGTCGCAGATGGGGCAGCTCGGAGCGCTGAACATCAGCAGCGTCGGCCGTCCGAGGGGGTTCGTTCCGCCGATCCGGATCGACGTGCCGGCGTGGTCCGGCACGTCGAACACGGGCGCGGCATCGCCGACGTCGGGACCCTCGTCGGTCATCATGGCGCCCATGGGCGCCGAGCGCTCATGCAGGAGGCCGATCTGCCGGAGCAGGCCGAACATCACGATCGCGACGCCGATGAGGGCGAACCAGAGCAGGACGTTCGACGCGATGAGAAATGAGGTCATGGTCTTTCACCCTTTGAGAGCGCCGCGGGCGGCCGTGCCGGGCGCGGCCGGCAGAGCGGCGAGAAGCGAGGCGCTGAAGTAGAGGAGCATCGCGAGGGAGGCCGCCGCGGCGCCGATCGCGAGTTCGGCAAGGTCCGGCCCCCGGGAGGACGGAAGGTTGGAGGCCAGCGCGAAGCTCGCGCCGGCGAGGAGGAGGTTGCGGCCGACCAGCGTCCAGCTCAGAGGCTGCTTGAGGCCGTTGCGGAAGCAGCCGCAATCGATCGCCTTGCGGCCCCTCAGCACGTTGATGCCGATCGCGACGCCGAAGACGACCAGGAGGGCCCCGGCCGCCAGCGCGGCGTAGGGCGCCGTCGCATCGATGAGCAGAGCCGCCGCGATGGCGAGCTCGACCCACGGGAGCGCGACGGCACAGGGCCTCGCCAGCCGCTCCGGCAGGATCCGGAAGTTTCGGACGACACCGAAGAACTCATCGCCCCGCCGCAGCTTCGAGAGCGCCGCTCCGCCGAAGAGGAGCACGAGGAACCCGCGCACGAAGATCTCGACGACCGGTTCTTGCCAGAGAGACATTGCCGTCCTCACATGTCGGAGGTGTTGATCACGAGCGGCGAGTGGCCGAGCCTGTCGACCTTGGACACTTCCTTCCCGCTCTCCGCGTCATGGATGAACAGCGTCTTCTGGGCGCTCGAGAGTGCGTAGAGCTGGGGCGTCTTGTCCTGGCTGACCGCGATGGAGTCGGTCTCGTGGCCGAGGTCGATCTTGTTCAGCCGCTTGCCGGTCTTGCCCTCGAAGACGAAGACGAAGCGGCTCGGCGACTTGTGCGTCCACTTCGCGCGCTGATCCGCCAGCAGGAAGACGCGGTCGCTCTCGCGGTGATAGGCGACGACCTGCCAGCCGCCGGGCGCCCAGCCCTGGGCCTTCTCCTCGTCGGAGAACGCCTCGAAGGCCGGCATGAACTTGGCTTCGTTGCCGGTGACGTCGACCTGGAACGTCTTGCCCGTATAGGTCGGCCAGACGATGCGCCCGGCCTTGGCCGAATAGGCCGGCGTGTTGTACAGATACTCGTCTTCCTTGTGGAAGACCTGCGTCTTCTTCCGCTCGGCCGATCCATCCGCCTTGAATGTCACCTTGAGCATGCTGCCGTCGCGGCAATGCATGAAGAAGTTGTTATTGTCGGACGGGAATATGTGATAGCAATCCGGCACGTCCATCATCTTCACGAGCTTCTTGTCCGTGAGACTGACGAGACCGACCGCCGGCGACGGCGAGAACTGGTAGAACAGCAGGGATTTGTTGTCCGGCGTCAGCGTCGTCATCATCGGGTAGGTGCCGACGAGGAAGCGCGGGTCCTTCGGCAGCTCGATGTCGATGATCGGGTTGTGCGTGCGGGCGTCGAGGATCTCGATGTAGTCGGTCCGCTTGCCGTGGCCGAGCCGGGACCACACGGTGCTGGCCGTCCCGAAGAAGGAGCCGTCGCTCGCCACCACGGTGTTCGGCACGAACCCCGTGTCGCTCATGCCGAGGAGCTTCCCCTTGTCGCCGTCGATGGTGAAGAGCTGCGTCAGAACGGCGAAATGGGCGGGATCGCTGACGTAGATCCGGCGGGCATTGGGGGCCGGTGCCTGCTCGACGCTGGTGTCGTCGACCGGCAGCTCCTGCCCGGCCGGGGGTTGGGACTGGCCACCGATCCGGCCGCCGCCCGCGGGTTGGGCGAGGGCGGTGGCGGAGAGCAGAAGGGCAAGGGCCGTCGCGGCACCCGCCATCGTGGCACGGGAGATCGGCAGGCCGGTGGAACGGCCATGGGCGTGCGTCATCGTTTCCTCTCCTTGAGGGTTCGTTGAAGCGGGAAAGCGTGAGGACGGGTGGGTCGCGGGGGCCGGACCGGACGGCTCCGGCCCGCGCCCGGTCAGATCAGGGCGAGGCCGACGAACCCGAAGCCGGCCGCGACCAGGAGGACGCCGTCGAAGGCCGCCGCCCGCTCCTGCCGGCGTGCCAGCCAGGACTGCACCGCAATGTCCGTGACGGGCAGCAGGTTGACCGCGATGGGCAGGAAGCGGCCGAGATTGAAGATCGCGAAGATGGCGACCGCCAGCGCGACGTTGCCCGTGACGGCCGCGGCGGCGGTGACGACGTAGAGGACCGGCGTCTGGACGTAGGTGAGATAGTTGAGCCCGAGCGCGAAGCCGTAGAGGCCGCCGATCACCCACATGGGAAAGCGTTGCCGCGCGTCGTGCGGCACCTGCGCCCTGCGCTGCGGATAGGGGATCCGGAGGAAGTCGAGCTGGTGCACGCCGTAGAGGATGGCGAGGGCCGCGAGCCCGAGGAGCGCACCGCCGCTGAAGCCCGAGAAGCCGAGCGCCATACCGGCTAGTCCCAGCACCGTTCCGAGCACAACCGCACCGGCGGCGTAGCCGAGCCCGTGCATCGCGAAGGTCGGAAGCCAGCCGGCCACGCTCGCGACAGAGTAGCGACCGTGCGGCCTCAGCAGGCACAGGCTCGAATATCCGCACGGCGACCACGTCGACAGCAGGCCGCCCGCGAACGTCATGGTTGCAACAAGGGTCCACAGGGCCACCGGTCGCGACGTGACGTGCGCGAGGCCGTAGCTGGAGCCGGCGCCGACGATCGCGGCCGCTGCCAGCAGCCCGATCCGGGTCAGGCGCGAGTGCGTGGCAGGAAAGATGACGCAATCAGGAACACTCTCCTGCGCGACAGAAGATGGTTGATAAATGTTATTTGTATTTGCCGGCGTAAGCATAGCGATGCCATACCCCTCTGCGTTTCCAGTGCTCGGCACAGTCTAATGCGTGCTCTTTGCCTGAGTTGCCTATCAGGAAACGCAGATGCCGGTCAAGAAAGGTACGCGCAGAATTTTCGCAATCCGCCGCCTTTCTCGGCAGGGCTGCGGACGCAGTCGGCACCACTCGCCGACCTAAGTCGTTGCTCCGGCAATCGGATCTGCGAGGTCGACCTGCGTGCGGCGGAGTCAGGCCGGGGCGGATGCGTGCGGCTCCGCGCACTCCGCTGCGGCCTCAGCGGCATCCTTCGGTTCGGTATGGCCGGCGCCACCGCGAATGCGCGGCTTGTCCTGGCCCACTCGGGATCACGTCTCGAAGCTCGACGCGCCGTCCCCGCACGGTGCCGCTAAGCCTTTCACCCTGTTCTGAAATAGCGCCCGAGTGAATTCCCATCAAACTCGGCTGTACGATCGCCGCAAAAAGCGGCGGATCATTCAGGCTCCACAAGGATGCGTGACGAAGGCTCACGAGCACAGCTTCTGCAGCTCGCGGATCCGGAATGGTTTGAAGAGCTCGGAAAGCTGGGCATTCGGTCTGAACGCGGCGGCTGAACTGTCCGCTTGACTCTTATTGTTAGGAGTCCTAATTATAGGGCATGGACCACGCGGCCGAGCCAGATCCTGTCCTGATCCGCCTCCGGGAAGGCTTCGAGCGCGTCGCGCTGGTTCTACGCGCCGACCTCTGGGCAGCAGCGGGCGGGGCCGGCCTGAACCCGGCGCAGGCGCAGGTGCTCGCGCTGCTCGCAGCGCGCCCCGCCGGCCTGAGGCCCAAGGCGATTGCCGCGCACCTCGCGGTCTCGGCACCGAGCATGGCCGACACCCTCTCCGCCCTTGAACGCAAGCAGCTCCTGCAGCGCACGCCCGATCCGGCCGATGCCCGCGCGGTGATCGCACGGTTGACGGAGGAGGGAGGCGCGCTCGGACGCACCCTCGCCTCGGCGACCTCGCATGTGATGGCAGCGCTGGCGCGGCTGTCTGCGGACGAGCAGGCCGACCTCCTGCTCACGCAGATCAAGCTCATCCGGACCTTGCAACGGGCCGGCGCAATTCCGCTCCAGAGGATGTGCGTCAGCTGCCGCCACTTCAGGCCGAACGCCCACGCCGGCGAGGCCCAGCCCCATCACTGCGCCTTCGTGAACGCCCCGATCGGGACCCGGGATCTCCGGCTCGACTGCGGCGAGCATGAAGCGGCCGATCCCGAGGTCCAGGCTGCCACCTGGACGTCCTTCGCGGATGGATCGCCGCCCCTTCAAGCACAAGCCGAGACCTGAGAAGGAGCCGACGTCATGATGAGGAAGAAGACATGGGGCATCGGCCCCGTGGCGGTCGCCCTGTGCGCGCTCGCCACCGGCGCCTTTGGCGAACCCATTCACACGCGGCCCGATGAGGCGGTTCTGGCCTCGTTCGACATCATCGAGACCACGATCGTGACGCAGGGCGAGACGGCCGTGTTCACGACCCGCGTCCGCGGCGAGGCCGGCAAGGACAAGCCCGACGCCACGGGCCGGTTCGAAGGGTCGAGCGTCTACGCCTACGTCTGGCCGACGACGCTCGACAGCGGTGCGATCGGCTTCGACCGGGCCCAGGGTATCGTGGCGCTCGCCGTCACCTTCCATCCGGACTTCGACGACGCTGCCTATGGCGGCGTGAACCGGCACATCTGGCACCCGCACTGGGTGGTGCTCGCCAAGGATGCGGCCTGTGGCGGTGGCCTGAAGGTCGTCGACATCCCGAAGGGCGCGAAGCCGAAGGTCCCGCCCACCTGGCCGAACGTGCCGCTCCTGATCGATAGCCCGGACTACAAGACGACCTTCCGGAGCGACGCGGTGCAGGTCGAGATCCCGGTCTCGCTGATCACCGGCATCCGAGGCGCTTCCTTCGATGGGGTCGCCTCCGGCCTCAAGGTCAACGGCAACCTGCATGCGCCGCTGCTCTGCGTCAGCGACGTCTTCAAGGTCGCCTCCGGCAACCTCTCGCTGCCGGGCAAGGTCAGCCCGCAGAAGTAGTTCCGACAACAGGAAACGGTCCGGCGACTGCCATCGCCGGACCGCTGGAAGATCCCCCTCCAAGCATCAGAGAAGGAAAGACAACCATGGCACATGTCGACCTTGTCGATCCAGCCCCACCCGCGGCGGGCACGCCGACCGCTGGCGCATTCAGCCACGCCCTTGATGAGGTGCGGAGTTTGTTCAGGGCAGTCGCGGTGCCGGTCATAGGCGCGGCCGTTCTCACGCTCCCGACTCTTCCGACCCCGGCGCAGGCGGCGGATACCCAGAGCCTCGTAGATGCACTGAGAGCAGCGGCCGGAAAGCCGCCCGGCGTGCGCGCCACCTTCGCCAAGGGGCAGTGCGTGCGCGGCACCTACACGCCCTCGGCTGACGCCGGACAGGTGACGCGCTCGCTCAGCTTCACGCGGCCCTGGCCCCTGGTCGGCCGCTTCTCGGTCGGCGGCGGCAATCCCTCCGCTCCGGACACGACCAAGACCGTCCTTCGCGGCTTCTCGATCAAGATCCTGTCGGAGGGTGGAGACACGCACCTGCTCTTCGAGAACGCACCCGTGCATTTCGCCAGAACGCTCGATCAGATGCTCGGCTTCCTGCAGGTCCGTGCCCCAGGGCCTGACGGCAAGGCCAACCCGGAGGCGATCGCGGCCTTCGCGAAGGCCAACCCAGAGACGACCCGCCAATCCGCGTTCGTGGCGGGTAAGCCTTTGCCCGGCAGCTATGCCGGCATCGTCTACTGGGGCGTGCACACCTTCACGGGCACGAATCTCGCGGGCCAAACGGTGCCCTTCAAGTTCAAGGTGGTACCCGGGGCCGGCGAGATCGGCCTGAGCGACGAGGAAGCGAAGGGTAAGTCGGCCCAGTTCCTCGTCGCCGAGCTGACGGAGCGGATCGCGCGGGCGCCTGTCACGTTCGACGTCGTGGCCCTGCTCGCCGAGCCCGGCGATGACCTCACCGGCGACATCACGCAGCGCTGGAAGAACGAGGATGAACGGCGAGCGTTGAAGCTCGGCACGATCGCGGTCGACGCCCTGGAGCCGAACGAGACCTGCGACGAGGGCATCTTCGATCCGGGTCGGCTGGCGGACGGCCTCGGCGCGCCCGACGACGAGATCTTCGCCGCCCGCCGCACGGCCTACGGCATCTCCTTCGGCCAGCGCGCGAAGTAGTCACCCGTGGCTCGGCGACTGCCATCGCCGGGCCGCTCCGGATCGACCCTCCAAGCAATCGAGAAGGATTCATGCGATGACGCGCGTGAACCTCGCCGGCCTAGCCTCACCTCAGCACCTGCCGCATCCGCATCGACCCTGGTGCAGATCCAGTCGGCCTTCGGTGTCGTGCCCAACATGTTCAAGGCGGTGACCAACTCGCCCGCCGCGCTCGCCAGCCTGTGGGGCTCGTTCGACGTTCTCGGGCGGGGCAGGATCGGCGCCAAGCTCGGCGAGCAGATCGCCGTGGCAGTCGCTGATCGCAACCATTGCGCCTACTGTCTCGCCGCCCACACCGTGCTCGGGCAGAAGGCCGGGGCGACGAGCGCCGAGATGGCGGAGGCGCAGCGGGGCCGCTCGACCGACCCGAAGACAGCCGCAGCATTGGCCTTCGCGGTCAAGGTCGTCGAGTGCCGCGCGGCGATCGAGACAGCCGATGCCGCCGACATCGAGCGCTGGCTGATCGGCCATGCCAGCGAGATCGCCGCAGCTGGCCTCGATCCCCGCAAGCTCAGGGCCGACAGCGAGCAGCATGGCTTGCGGCTCCGCGAGGCCGGTGCCCGCCTCTTCGCCGACTGGCTCGCCAGTCTCGACCGCCCCTCATCCGGAGGATGCCCATGAGCGCTCCTGCCCCCGAACTGGATACAGGCCGCTGGTTCAACACGCCCGCGCCACTCACGCTTGCCGCCCTGCGTGGCAAGGTCGTTGTGCTCCACGCTTTCCAGATGCTGTGTCCGGGCTGTGTGGCGCACGGCACGCCGCAGGCCGAGAAGCTGCACCGGATGTTCACCAAGAGCGGCGATGTGGTGGTGATCGGCCTGCACTCGGTGTTCGAGCATCACGCCGCCATGACCGAGGTGGCGCTCGAAGCCTTCGTCCATGAATACCGACTGACCTTACCGATCGCCGTCGACCGGCCGGGCGAGGACGGCCCGATACCGCAGACCATGCGGCGATACGGCATGCGCGGAACGCCCACGACGATCGTGATCGACCGCCAAGGCGTGGTCCGCGAGCACGTTTTCGGGCAGATCGATGACCTCGCGCTCGGGGTCATCGTGGGATCGCTCGTGACGGCGCCAACCATCATGTCGATGGATTGTGAAGAGACGGCCGGCGGATGCGAAGACACCGGCTGCCGGCTGCCTGAGACGTCGGACCGGTGATCTCGCAGATCCAACCCGTCGTCCTCGTCGGCCCGGTCGCTCCGCTCGGACGTGACGGTCCGCCGAGCGGCATCGCCAAGCGCCCGGCTCCCGGGCGGTGGTGGATCACGTCAATACGGGCCCGAACTCGATACAGCTCCCGGTTGGCCACGGCCTCTTCATCCCTCGGCCTCGGGCTGCACTAGGTAGATCAGGATCACGGCGAGGCACAGGACAAAGCGAAAGGCGGGCTGGACAGCGTTCCATTGCTGAGATTGCCACATCAGGAACCACTCGGCCGCGACCGTCAAGAAGCCAAAGAACCAGACGGAGAGCCCAATGGTGATGCCGGCGACAGCCAAAGCCTTGGCGCGCACGAAGAGGTACTGCTCCGACCAGATGTGACGGAAAAGGTTGAGGGCACCGACGAGGCATAGAAGGCCCGCCGCCAGCTCTCCAGCGATGATGAGTCCGTAGGCGACATGATGGACGAATGGTGAAGTGATCGCCCTTTCCTTGAGGTGGTTGCCGGGAAAAGTCGTGTCCATCGACATCACATGCTGAACGAACGTGTAGTTCGAGCCGTAGTCGACGATGTTGTTGTAGCCCACGAGCAGGCAGAAGAGGGCAGCGAAGAGCACGAGAACGCTCTTCGAGGCGCGGATTGCGATCAGGTGTGCGGGTGGCGTTGGCATCGATCTTTGACTGCCTCCTTCCGGCACCGGCCGCAGCCCTCGTGGCTGTCCTTGCCGAAGACCTCAGTAGCCCCAAAACCCACTGCGAAATGTCCATGCATTGAGATTGATAAGGTCTATCTTTCGCATGCAGGAACTTCGTTGCAATGTCTGGTTCGTGCTATGACAACGTCGGGCGTGTTCCAAGACGAAAATGAGCTGCTTGTTTCCCGAGATCAAAAATTTCATCAGAGCATTTTAGTTTGCACATTCATGTAGCAAACTAGTAATCGTTGCATCTAAATCTCGGGCCACAACAAGGGCTTTCGAACTGCCGTAACTCAGCAGAATGCTTTCCATCAGGTCATAAGAAATGTGCACCCCATCGGGACGTTCATCAATGAGCACGGTGATTGGAGCATAGGATCCGGCATCGGGCACGTGCTTGACCATTTCTTTCATGATGAGCGGGTTGCCGATGACAAACCGCATGATCTTGGGTGTACCAGTGCCATTTTCGCGACGCAGAATATCGCCCAAGTCGAACTCTGCGAAGAGCATGAGGTCCACTCGGCCGAGGCCCCTTCTTACGACGCCCTCCAGATCCGGGAAGGACTCTGTTGCCCTCGTCTCTTTGAAAAATTCGACCATGTCCGGCTGCCCGACCGCCGACTTGAGGGCGGTCACAACAGCGTCGAATGGTTTTGAGCTCCTGAGGCTGAAACGTTCCACCTCGAATTTAGCGATTGTCATCTGCCCTCCGAAACAACTCTCTTGGATAAAATCCCGCTGTGCGTCGGTGCGCGCAAGGATTTGTGCAGGCGAAGGCTGTGCATCCAGGACAGTCCGGATCAGGATGTCGCTGGCGCTTTGGAGGCCGTGCCGATTTCCGTCATCGTGGTCCAACACGTTTCGCGTCACTCTCAGCGAGCGTGGGCGCTCCCGGCGCGAAAGCGCTGGGAGCGGTACCGTCACTTCGCGAGTGCGGCCATTTCAATCATCGCGGCGACTTCCTTGGCATGAACGACGAGCGAAGCATGGCTGCCGGCGACCTCCGTCGTCCGCGCCTTCATCGTGGTGGCAAAGTATTTCTGGGCCTCGGGTGCGATCACCTGGTCCTTGGTGCTGATCACGTAGAACGTGGGCTTGTCGCGCCAAGCGGCAGTATCAACCGGTGCCTCGAACGCCGTGTGGTTCAGCGGAAGCTGATGGTTTGCCAGGGATACGGCGATCTGCGGCGGGAGATCGGCCGCGACTGCTGAAGGAAACACCTTGCGGTCGATGTAGAGGTTACCTTTCTCATCAGGATGAATTGCAGCCGACCCTTCGGTTGCCGGGCCGCTCTCGGCGAGCGTCGCCAGAGATTGCCCGACGTCAGGCGCGAAGGCGGAGACGTAGACGAGCGCCGACACCTTGGGATCGTTACCCGCTTGCGTGATGACCAGGCCACCCCAGGAATGACCGACGAGTACCGTCCTGCCGTTTTGCTTCGCGAGCGCTTGTTTGGTGGCATCGACATCAGCGGCAAGTGAGGTGAGCGGATTTGCAACGAGCGTGACGTTGTATCCCTTCTTCGTGAGAATATCGGCGACGGGCTGCCAGCTCGTCTGGTCCACGAAGGCGCCGTGCACGAGCACAATATTGTGCGCGGCTCCCTGGGGCAGTTCGGCGGAACGAACGGAGCCGGCCAATGTTGATCCAGCCAGAAGTACGGTGGCGGCTGAGAGGAGGATATTTTGCATTGAATGTTCCTGTTGGTATATCGGACGAACACAGTTCGGGCGATTGGACAGGCGCTTCTAGCAAGAACGCGGTTCTTCCATCTGCAATTGGCAGGATGATTGCCGCACGAAACGTCGGCCCGCCTCGAAACGACCTACTCCGCGAAGCTTCCGGACGGTAGGGATCAATCGTCCAGATGTTGTGTCCGATCGTCCACCGGCCTAGGG
>NZ_BJZU01000017.1 GCF_007992195.1 Methylobacterium oxalidis
TTCCCCAACACGGACGCGATCCAGCGCCTGATCGGTGCGGTGCTCCTGGAGGCCAACGACGAGTGGCAACTCCAGCACCGCTACATGCAGATCGAGGGCATGGCGGGGTTTGCTCCGGCGTTGATCGAGGAGAGCGTCACGACACTTCCACCACAGGCTGCCTGACCGATGGCCGCTCCAATTCCACCCAGAAAGTCCACCTCATTGACGGACGTCACCTCGCGCGCCCGCTCACACGTCTCGCGAGCCGAGAAACACGAGGAGCAATCATTTGCTCAAGCGGTTCTACTTCGATCTCGTGAAACGAGAGACGATCCTCGTAGACGAGACCGGGATCGAGGCTGCCGACCTGGATGAGGCGGAGGAACAGGCCGAAGTGGCACTGCAGGAGTTGCACGACAGCGAGGAAGTGGCCAACTTTGATGACGGCTGGCAGTTGGCCATACGTGACGAGACAGGTGCTGTCCTCAGGAAGCTGCCTGTCCGGTAATGCGCTTACCTTCGCTCATGCGGCGGTAGAGGCCGAGCGGATGCCGTGGTCGTGAGCCAAGATCGCAGCGCGTGTCCGGCTCTGCGCCTTCAGCTTGCGCAGAATGTTCTTGACGTGGATCTTCACCGCCGCTTCGTTCAAGCTGACGTTCAATGGTTCCGTGAGCGCAAGCGCGGCCCGGATCGCGCGTAGGGTCGGCTCGTCCGCGCCCTGATCCCTGGCTTCAGCCAAGAGGGCGGAGACCTTCAGGAACAGGTCTGCCCGCTTCTCCGGGCGGCTCACGAGCGGCTCATCCGTCAGCAAAGCAATCAGCCGATCTATGATTGAAGGCGCCGGTTCTGTCGGCATCTTTCGCGCGCCTCATGCTGATATTGACAGCAGGGTGCATAGCACAACTGGCAACGGCGGGGAATTGCCGCGTCGTTCTAGTACGTTGTGTTTAATCAGAAGCCCAATGGCGATGTGAAGTCGCTACTCATTAGCCTCAGCAGCGTCTGGTGTCTGCCAGGCCTAGTGGGCACCGTCAGGTAGAACTGGTGTGGGATCGCCCGTGACGGCATCAGCGAACCTGTGAAGAGCAGCAGCTCAGGCCGCACCAGCGCCGTCGAACTCGGCACCGGCGGCGTCGGGCTTGGCCTCTGCGGACATTTTGCCTTGTGGCGAGCGTCACGGCACGCGCGGATGGGCGTTTATGGAACCGAAAAATGGGCCTCCGGACAGTCTCCGGAAGCTCTCGCGTGGGCCGCGGAGGGGCGCCAGTAGATGCATAGAAAAACCGCCCGCACGGGGCGCGGGCGGGCGGCTTCTATACTCGCGACATGTGTGAGCGGAGAGCCGCGCGTATGCCCCTGTGATGCGCCCCGGGAGGCGGCTCTGTCTACGGTGGCGAGCGCACGGAAATGAGCGCGCTAGTCTCTCAGCCTCCGGCCAGCGGGCACTACCTGCGCCAGCGATCCCTGTCCCGATGCCACGCGGCCGGCCTGCCGCTTCTCCATTCCGTCCGCCAGCATGTCGATGTCGATACACTTGCGGCTGGTGGTCTGCCGCCCCGTCACCTGCGTGCCCTCCGGCGCACTGTGCAGGTGGACTTCGGTGGTTCCGCCGTTGCTGTTCGCCGCGCCGGCCCGGCTTGCCCCGATCATCTCGCGCGTGAGACCGACGAGCCCCCCGTCTGCGTAGCCCGGCAGAGCGCCTCGCACAGCGTCGAGGGTACCGACTCCGAGCCGGCGCACGGTCGCGGCGTCCATCACGTATTCGCCACGGTGGACGATGCCGGCGGGCTCCAGGCGGCTGCCGGCGCCCATGTAGCCGCCGTAGGCGTATTTCGGGAGCGGACTCGCCCCGAACGGGTCGCCGAGGTTGAAGCCCTTCAGCGCGTCGCCGAGCAAGCCGCCGCTGGAGGAGTCGCGCTTGCCCAGCGCATCCTTGTAGAGGCAGGCCTGTCGGAGGTCTGCGCAGATATCGGGGCGCGAGGGGCGTCCACACTCTTCGCGGTAGCGCCGGCAGTTACCCTGCCCGCGCTCAACCAGGGTACCCTTGTTCTCGCAGGCGATACGAAGATCCCGGTCCGTCCTAACTGTGTCCCGCACGTAACATCAATCTCCTCCCAAGCCACGCTCTGACGAATCCGAGCTTTCTGCATTGACGGACACCAAACATTAACCATGACTCTCCGTCGCCCATCGGTCAGCGCCTGGGCAGGAGCCTCGGTCCTCATCCTTCGGGGCGGGAGAAAACAGATGGATCAGGCTCGGCAGTCTTCGTGGGACGAATCCTCCGAGATTGAGGAGGACCTCAGCGCACCACCGCCTCAGCGTCCCGCCGACGCCCACCCGATCAACGTCGTGAAGCTGACCGGAGCCTCGGGTCATTTCGCTCCATCCAGTTCTGGGACCCAGCCGTCTCTGTCCCCAGATCCGTCGAAGCTGGTTGAGCACCTGCGGAGCGCGGCCCAGCACGTCAGGAAATTGGAGGCGCAGGCCAAGGAGCAGGAGTTGCGCATTCAGGAGATGCTCGAGCGCATCCGAGAAGAGATAATAAGCGCGAATGAACGCGTGAGGGCCGCGGAGGATCAAGTCGAAGAGATGCGAGTTCGCGCCGATGCACTGGCGCGAGATGCAGAAGAGCGAATACAAGCTGCCGAAGTGCGTGCGTGCATGGCTGAGGAGTGGATGTCCCGCGTCCAAGCAACCATCACACGCGAGTTTGGCATGTACGAAGCCGAATAGGTCTCAATCCACTTTCCTGGATTGAGCTAAGCACCGCAGACGGCAACTGACCAGCGCAGCCTCGTTCAAGCTGTGCTCACCGGCGGCACCGAGGTGCCGAACGGCCCACTGATTGGCGCCCTTGCGCAGCCCTACGTGACCTCATAAGGCCGTGGTTCGCAATAGTGTGCTCCGCCAGATTGCACGCGCACGACCCCGGCCAGGAGTAGCCGCACAACAGCTACCGCCGACGGGAGTCATGGATCGAAGCGCTCGGCTGGTGCAGGGCGCGAGAAGGGACGGGGTCGCCGACTAGGCAGCCTTGGCAGGGCGCAGATCCAGGTAACCAGGGTCGAATTCGGCGAAGGCCTGCAGCCGCTCCACATCAGGGATGGTCAGCGCGGACTTGCTCCAGACGATCAGATCACCCGCCCGTAAGCCCTGCAGCACGCGGTTGATGTGGACCTGCGAGATGCCCATCGCATCCGCCAGGTCCGCCTGCGAGATCGCCAATTCGAAGCTGTTCTCGTTTGCGAGCCCCACTACCTGCAGGCAGACCAGCAGCTCGCAGAAGTGATGGGCCAAACGCCTGTCCGCTGGCCGGCTATCGTTCACCAACCACTCGCGGGCCCGGTTCAACTCCATCATGGCGAGCCAGCGCATCACATGGGCAATCCCGGGATGCGTCTCGATCAGCTCTGTGAGCCTTGTGCGGGGGATGTCGACCACTGTGCAGTGTGTGAGAGCACCGAGCCGCATGTCCCGTGTGGAGGGCCCGCAGATGTGCATGCGGCAGAGGTCTCCTGGCACGGCGAAGGAGACGATCCGGCGGTTGCCCTGCCGGAGTGTCTTGTAGCGCCCGGCGATGCCGCTCATCACCAGGTAGACGCGGTCCGTGTTGTCGTGCACCGCGATGTCGTGCCGCGCAGAAACGGGGCGCCGGCTGAGCGTGAGCGCCTCCAGGGCGGAACGCTCGACCTGCGACAGGGCCGCGCTGTGCTCCAGCTTGCAGATGAGGGGATGGTTCACAGCTGTAGGCGGCATCGGGTCATGCGGTGAGCCGCGCTGATGGCATGCCCAGCGATCCGGTCAGGAACGCCCGCGCCCGGCTGACCCGGCTCTTGGCTGTGCCGACTTGGCAGCCCATCACCTCGGCCGCCGCCTCATACGTCAGGCCCTGCGCGCCGACGAGCAGCAGCGCCTCCCGTAGCTGCGGCGACAGCTTGGTCATGTGCGCCCAGATCACCCGCAAGTCCGAGCCGTGCTCCTGAGCGGCGGGTGCGATCAGCTGGGCTGTCAGGGTGCCGTCCGCGTCTTCGACCTCACGCTTACTCTTGCGGCACTCGCTGTAGAACTGGTTGCGCAGGATGGTGCACAGCCACGCCATCAGGTTCGTGCCCGGCCTGAAGCGGTCCTGTGCCGCCCAAGCCTTCAGCAGCGTCTCCTGCACGAGGTCGTCGGCGCGAGTCGGGTCTGAGACAAGCGACATCGCAAACGCCCGCAGGCCAGGAAGTGCGTCTGTCAGGCCCTGACGAAAGACTGCCGCATCGGCATCGCTGCGGGCTGCAAGCGCGCTGTCGAGCTGCGCGATCAGGTCGAGCAAGCGTTGGGGCGGCTGTGCGCCGATGAGGGCACCGTAGGCTGCCTGCAGCTGAGAGCCGAGGTGACCCAGGACCGCCGCAGGCAGCGCGGCTGACCCTGATGCGTCCAGCCGGTCTGGATGATGCGAACCGAGCCCGCCTGCTACCAGCATGTGCTTCAACTCATGGCTTTTCGCGGAGCGATTTGCCCTGCCGTGCCAAGGTACAACTCCGCGGTCAAGCTTGCGGCTGCGCAGGGACAGGCCGCGCCCAGCGTGTCGCACTGCGTAAGTGAACCGGACGTCTACTCGCACCCCAGTTTACGAGCATCGTAGGCCGATCAACCTAACCATCCAGTAATCACCTAACACCCGGAGGAGAGAGGGATCCTTTCCTGGAGGGCTCGCATTGCGTCCATCGTCTGCAGGCCAGCACGGTCGAGGTGATGGAACGATCAGTGACATACAGCATCATTGACCACCCGGGCGGGCAGTTCGCGGTTGTGGCTGTCTCAGCGTCCGGCTCTGTGTACAGCCGCCGCGGATTCCAGACGCTTGCAGAGGCAGAGCAGTGTGTTGAGGACCTGCGCGCAGTGATGGCGGCCTGCAGCGCCCCGCTTGTGCGCTCGGGAGGCGAGCTGCCCGGCATGAACCTACGGGCGCTGCTCAGGACATCCAGGTCGCCGTTCCGATAGCGCCTGCAGTGAGGGTCAGCAGCCGGCCCCTCCGGGTGCGACACGAAAAGCACACCCTGCCACGCTGTGTGGCCGGACGCCCTGAGCGGGGAACGGTGACGCTTCCTCACCGTTGAGGCCCAGCGCGGCTGTCGTTCCAGACCCCCATGCAGCCGCGTGACGAGACACTCACTCAGGCCCTGGCTGCAGAAGCCGGGGCCTTTTTCGTGCTCCGCCGGCCTGATGAGCTGAGGTGGGCGCCCGCGTTCCTGGAAAGGCGGTTAGCGCTTTGGAAACCTGGGGCCGGCTCAGTAGTTAATGCCGAGTTAACGGCTAAGATTGGGGGCCTCGCCCCTGTCCGGGGCAATCCGACATGGTGTTCACGCGACTGGCTGCGGCTTGCAGCGCCCTTGTGCTCGTGAGCGGCTGCTCACACCTCCTCCAGGCGCCAGCTCAGTATGCCGCACTGCCGGTGACTAGCGGCTCACCAGCCACGGTAGGTTCGGCTGCGGAACGGCCGGATGCCGCTCTGCCGCCTGTCGTCATCCCAGGTCAGCTCCTTGCCTCGCCAGGAGGGCGGTCCGGGAGCACCGTCGAACCCCACGCAGCACTCCAGCAATCGGCACGGGCGCGCCTTGCTTGGAAGGAGCTGCGGCCGACCGATCTTCTGAAGCCGCCCTTGATCGAGAGCATGAGGGCAGCACTTGCCGACGAGCCCGGCGCGACAGCGAGCCTGCCGAGCTCAGGGCGAGGCGGCGCTGCCAACCCGGCTGCCCCAGCTACTCAGGATCGTGAGAAGAGCATGAGCCATCTGCTGGATCAGGGTGGAGCACCCGCAAAGACCATCTGCGACAGGTGCTAGGCAGCCCGAGCGGGCCCGCTGAACTCCCAGGCCGGGATGCCGACCGGCCGGCCCGGTGTGTTCCGGTAGCAGGTGACGAGCTCCTTCCCCGTCTGACTTTCGGAGAGCCCGGTCACCTTCTGACCGCCGAGCATCAGGGCACCGCAGTGGTCCGCGCGGATCGTGCCGGCCTTGGGATGCACACCGCACAGGTCCGTTACGCTCCATCCGAGATCCAGCGCCTCGGCGCGCCGTACCGGTCGAGGAAGTCGAGAGCGTTGTCGTACATCGGGGGCCAGGCCGTCGGCGACATGCCGGAGCAGGGCAGGCTCGAAGGCTTGAGCCGCGCGAAGACATCGCGCCATGCCTGGACATCAGCCGGGACGATCTGAAGGGCAGGTGACGCGGACATGGATCTCAGCGGCTGTGAGGAAGGCGCCGGATCACGGAGAAAGCGGCCGAGTCAATATGACGAGCGTGTCACAGCAGCGACTGAGCGCCACGGATCTGTCTTGCTGCATTGCAAAGCGGAAGGTTTTTGGGGAGTAACTGGGGATAGCGCTGCGATGAGGAGCGCTAAAATCCGTTAAGTCATTGATATTTTTGGTGGGCGGTGAGGGACTCGAACCCCCGACCCTCTCCGTGTAAAGGAGACGCTCTACCAACTGAGCTAACCGCCCGCGCCGACCGGGTTAAGCAAGCCGCCCCGGCCGCGCAAGCACTTCGTTCGCGCTTTCGGCCGGGTCCCTGAAACGGGAACGGCCCCCGAAGCGGTGCTTCGGGGGCCGTCCGGTCGGTGTCTCGGGCGCCGCTCAGTGGGCGACGAGGCTCGCCCCGTCATCCTCGCCCCGCGCGGGCTTGGCCGCGGGGATCGGCTCGTCCCACTCGATCGGCTCGGGCTGGCGCACCAGGGCGCGGGCCAGAACCTGATCCATCCGCGAGACGGGCACGATCTCGAGGCCGCTCTTCACGCTGTCGGGCACCTCGGCGATGTCCTTGGCGTTCTCCTCGGGGATCAGCACCGTCTTGATGCCGCCGCGGAGCGCGGCGAGCAGCTTCTCCTTGAGGCCGCCGATCGGCAGAACCCGGCCGCGCAGCGTCACCTCGCCCGTCATCGCCACCTCGCGGCGCACCGGGATGCCGGTGAGCGTCGAGATGATGGCGGTCGCCATCGCGATGCCGGCGGACGGCCCGTCCTTCGGGGTCGCCCCCTCCGGAACGTGGACGTGGATGTCCCGGCGCTCGAACAGCGGCGGCTCGATGCCGAAGTCGATGGCCCGCGAGCGGACGTAGCTCGCCGCCGCCGAGATCGACTCCTTCATCACGTCGCGCAGGTTGCCCGTGACCGTCATCTTGCCCTTGCCGGGCATCATGACGCCCTCGATCGTCAGCAACTCGCCGCCGACCTCGGTCCAGGCCAGGCCCGTGACGACGCCGACCTGATCGTCCGCGTCGATTTCGCCGTAGCGGAACTTCGGCGGGCCGAGGAACTCGGGCAGGTTGTCCGGCGTGACCGTGACGGCCTTCACCTTGGTGATCAGGATCTCCTTCACCGCCTTGCGGATCAGGTTCGAGATCTCCCGCTCCAGGTTGCGCACGCCCGCCTCCCGCGTGTAGCGGCGGATGAGCATGAGCAGGCCCTCGTCGGTGACGGACCACTCCTTCGCGTCGAGCCCGTGCTTCTTCATCGCGCCCGGGATCAGGTGGCGGCGCGCGATCTCCAGCTTCTCCTCCTCGGTGTAGCCGGCGATGCGGATCACCTCCATCCGGTCCATGAGCGGGGCCGGGATGTTGAGGGTGTTGGCCGTCGTCACGAACATCACGTTCGACAGGTCGTAGTCGACCTCGAGGTAATGGTCGTTGAAGGTCGCGTTCTGCTCCGGATCCAGGACCTCGAGGAGCGCCGCGGAGGGGTCGCCGCGGAAGTCCATGCCCATCTTGTCGATCTCGTCGAGCAGGATGAGCGGGTTCGAGGTCTTGGCCTTGCGCATGGACTGCACGATCTTGCCGGGCATCGAGCCGATGTAGGTCCGGCGGTGACCGCGGATCTCGGCCTCGTCACGCACGCCGCCGAGCGACATCCGCACGAACTCGCGGCCGGTCGCCTTGGCGATCGACTTGCCGAGCGAGGTCTTGCCGACGCCCGGAGGGCCGACGAGGCACAGGATCGGGCCCGTGAGCTTGTTGGCGCGCTGCTGCACGGCGAGGTACTCGACGATGCGCTCCTTGACCTTGTCGAGGCCGAAATGGTCCTCGTCGAGGAGCACCTGGGCGCCGAGCAGGTCCTTCTTGATCTTCGAGCGCTTGCCCCACGGGATGCCGAGCATCCAGTCGAGGTAGTTGCGCACGACCGTGGCCTCGGCCGACATCGGCGACATCTGGCGCAGCTTCTTCAACTCGGCCGTCGCCTTCTCGCGGGCCTCCTTGGAGAGCTTCGTCTTCTCGATCTTGTCCTCCAGCTCGGCCAGCTCGTCGCGACCGTCCTCGTCGCCGAGCTCCTTCTGGATCGCCTTCATCTGCTCGTTGAGGTAGTACTCGCGCTGGGTCTTCTCCATCTGCCGCTTGACGCGGGTCCGGATGCGCTTCTCCACCTGGAGCACGGAGATCTCGCTCTCCATCAGCGACAGCACGCGCTCCAGGCGCTGCGCCACCGTGGGGATCTCCAGGATCGCCTGCTTGTCGGCGATCTTGACGGCGAGGTGCGAGCCCACCGTGTCGGCGAGCTTCGAGGGCTCGTCGATCTGCGTGACGGCGGAGACGACCTCGGGCGAGATCTTCTTGTTGAGCTTCACGTAGTTCTCGAACTCGGACACGACCGAGCGGGCGAGCGCCTCCGCCTCGACGCGGTCGCCGAGATCGTCGGTGAGCGTCTGGGCGCGGGCCTCGTAGAACTCCTCGGACGTCTCGAAGCCGAGGATCTTGGCGCGGCCGGCGCCCTCGACCAGCACCTTCACGGTGCCGTCGGGCAGCTTCAGGAGCTGCAGGACGCTGGCGAGCGTGCCGATCGTGTAGATCGCGTCGGTGGCCGGGTCGTCGTCGCCCGCGTTGATCTGCGTGGCGAGCAGGATGTGCCGGTCCGTGCGGACGGCCTCCTCGAGGGCGCGGATCGACTTCTCGCGGCCGACGAAGAGCGGCACGATCATGTGCGGGAAGACGACGATGTCGCGCAGCGGCAGGACGGCGTAGGAGCCCGTCGAGCCCGGGATCACCGGCTGGCGCGATTTCGACTGAGTCATGGCTGACTTCCTCATCATGGACACCGGGCAGTCGCTCCTCCGTCTTCGAGAGCAAGCATCCTGCCAGGGGCCGACCGGGCCGCGAGGGTCGGGATTGTGCGGGGACTTAGCGGCTGGTGGCGCGGCACCGCACCTCGATGGAGCGTGCGGCCACTGCGCTGTCCCTCAGTTGGCTCTCGGAGGCACCTGTTTCAAGCGGCGCCTCCGGACCTGACGGGTCGCCGGCAATGCGAAATCCGCATGCCCGACCAGTGGCTTGCGAGGTGCGCTCACGCACTCACGCTGGCCGGCGTCTCCTTGTTGCGGTCGCCGTGGATGAAGAGCGGGCGCGACTTGCCCTCGACCACCTCGGGACCGATCACGACCTGCTCCACCGAGTCGAGGCCCGGCAGGTCGTACATCGTGTCGAGGAGGATGGTCTCCAGGATGGAGCGCAGGCCGCGGGCGCCGGTCTTCCGCTCGATCGCCTTGCGGGCGACGAGGGAGAGGGCCTCCTCCTGGAAGGTGAGGTCGACGTTCTCCATCTCGAACAGGCGCTGGTACTGCTTGACGAGCGCGTTCTTGGGCTCCTGCAGGATCCGCTTGAGGGCGGCCTCGTCGAGATCCTCCAGCGTCGCCAGCACCGGCAGGCGGCCGACGAACTCGGGGATGAGGCCGAACTTCAGGAGGTCCTCCGGCTCGACCGAGCGGAAGATCTCGCCGGTGCGGCGGTCGTCGGGGGCCTGCACGCTCGCGCCGAAGCCGATCGAGGTGCCCTTGCCGCGCTGGGAGATGATCCGCTCCAGCCCCGCGAAGGCGCCGCCGCAGATGAACAGGATGTTGGTGGTGTCGACCTGCAGGAACTCCTGCTGCGGGTGCTTGCGGCCGCCCTGCGGGGGCACGGAGGCGACGGTGCCCTCCATGATCTTCAGGAGCGCCTGCTGCACGCCCTCGCCCGAGACGTCGCGGGTGATCGAGGGGTTGTCCGACTTGCGGGAGATCTTGTCGATCTCGTCGATGTAGACGATGCCGCGCTGCGCCCGCTCGACGTTGTAGTCGGAGGCCTGGAGCAGCTTGAGGATGATGTTCTCGACGTCCTCGCCGACGTAGCCGGCTTCCGTGAGGGTCGTGGCGTCCGCCATCGTGAAGGGCACGTCGAGGATGCGGGCCAGCGTCTGCGCGAGCAGCGTCTTGCCCGAGCCCGTCGGCCCGATCAGCATGATGTTGGACTTCGCCAGCTCCACGTCGTTGTGCTTCGAGGCGTGGGCGAGGCGCTTGTAGTGGTTGTGCACAGCCACCGAGAGGACCTTCTTGGCGAAGTCCTGGCCGATGACGTAGTCGTCGAGGACGCGCCGGATCTCCTTCGGGGTCGGGACGCCGTCGCGGGACTTCACCAGCGAGGACTTCGACTCCTCGCGGATGATGTCCATGCACAGCTCGACGCACTCGTCGCAGATGAACACCGTCGGGCCCGCGATCAGCTTGCGGACCTCGTGCTGGCTCTTGCCGCAAAACGAGCAGTACAGCGTGCTCTTCGAGTCGTTGCCGCCAGTCTTGCTCATATCGGTCTCCGATTCATGCGCGCGGGGCCAGCCAGGGGCGCACGCGCATCGCTCAAACGTAAGGACATCCGCCTAAAGAAACAGTCACCTGCGCGCCTATGCCGGGGCCTGCCGGCCAGAATCGCGATGCAAACACGCGGCCGCCGCGCGATCAAGCCGATACTCCAACGCCCGACCCCTCCGTTTCGACGCAGGACCGGCGATCGGGCGGCACGTGTGGCCGGGGCGCATCGGGGACGGGCCCCGGCCGGGTGCCGTCAGGCCGCGGCGGGCTCGGGCCGCTTCTGGATGACCTCGTCGATGAGGCCGAACTCCTTGGCGGCGTCCGCGGTCATGAAGTTGTCGCGCTCGAGCGCCTGGTGGATCGTGTCGTAGTCCCGGCCCGTGTGCTTCACGTAGATCTCGTTGAGGCGCTTCTTGAGGGCCTCGATCTCGCGCGCGTGGATCAGGATGTCGGTGGCCTGGCCCTGGAAGCCGCCGGAGGGCTGGTGGACCATGATGCGGGCGTTGGGCAGCGCGAAGCGGTGGCCGGGCTCGCCCGCGGTCAGGAGCAGCGAGCCCATCGAGGCGGCCTGGCCGACGCAGAGCGTCGTCACCGGGCAGCGGATGAACTGCATCGTGTCGTAGATCGAGAGGCCCGAGGTCACCACGCCGCCGGGCGAGTTGATGTAGAAGGAGATCTCCTTCTTGGGGTTTTCGGCCTCCAGGAACAGGAGCTGGGCGACGATCAGCGACGCGCCGTAATCCTCGACCGGGCCGGTGAGGAAGATGATCCGCTCGCGCAGCAGGCGCGAGTAGATGTCGAAGGCGCGCTCGCCGCGGCTCGACTGCTCGACCACCATGGGCACGAGCGCGCTGTTATAATAATCGACCGGATCTCTCATCATCGTGCCCCAGGGCTTCAAGGGGCCCGGCCGAGCGAATCAGGCTTGGCCGGGCGAATTTCAGCGAACACCGGCGACGCTTAACGCCGCCTCACCGGTGGCCGCCGCCCCTTGAAGGAGAGGCGGCTCACTCGGCCTTGTCGTCGGTGGCCGGCTTCTTGTCGGCGTCGGCGTCACCGTCCTCGTCGGAGAACAGCGCCTCCTTCGAGACGGGTTCCTCGACCAGTTTGACCTGCCCGAGGACGTGGTCAACCACCTTCTCCTCGAACAGCGGCGCCCGAAGCTCGGCGAGCGCCTGCGCGTTCTTGCGGTAGAAGTCCCAGACCTGCTGCTCCTGGCCCGGGAACTGCCGGACCCGGGCGATGAGGGCCTGGTTCACCTCCTCGTCGGAGACCTTGATATCGGCGCTCTCGCCGACCTGCGCAAGCACCAGCCCGAGGCGAACGCGGCGCTCGGCGATCTTGCGGTACTCCCCTTGGGCCTTCTCTTCGGTGGTGTCCTCGTCCTCGAAGGTCTTGCCGCGGGTCTTGAGGTCCTGCTCCACCTGCGCCCAGACGGAGGCGAACTCCTGGTGGACGAGGCTGGGCGGCAGGTCGAAGGCGTACTTGCCGTCGAGCGCGTCGAGGAGCTCCTTCTTGAGCTTGCGGCGCGATGCCGCCTCGTAGTCGCTGCCGATCGCCTTGCCGATCGCCTCGCGCAGCTTCTCCAGCGACTCCATGCCGAGGCCCTTGGCGAACTCGTCGTCCACCTGGGCCTCGCCGGGCGCCTGGATCTTCTGCACGGTCACGTCGAACTCGGCGTCCTTGCCGGCGAGCTGCTCGGCGCCGTAGGCCTCCGGGAAGGTCACCTTGACGAGGCGGCTCTCGCCGACCTTGGCGCCGACGAGCTGGTCCTCGAAGCCCGGGATGAACGAGCCCGAGCCGAGCTCGAGGTCGATGCCCTCGCCCTTGCCGCCCTCGAACTCGGTGCCGTCGATGCGGCCGACGAAGTCGATGGTGACGCGGTCGCCGCTCTCGGCGGCGGCGCCCTCCTCGCGGTCGGCGAAGGGCCGGCTCTGGCCCGCCATGCGCTGGAGCGCCTCGTCGATCTCGGCGTCGGAGGGCTTGGCCACGAGCTTCGTGAGGCTCACGTCCGAGAGGTCGGCGAGCTCGAAGGTCGGCAGCACCTCGACCGCCACCTTGAAGGCGAGGTCGGCCTTAGCGTCGAGGGCCTTGTCGACCACCGCCTTGTCCTCGAGGAACTCGACGCGGGGCTCGAGGGCGAGCTTCAGGCCGTTGTCGGCCACGATCTTCTGGTTGGCCTCGTTGACGGCGTTCTGCAGCACGTCGGCCATCACCGAGCGGCCGTAGACCTTGCGCAGGTGCGCCACCGGCACCTTGCCGGGGCGGAAGCCCTTGAGCTGCACCTTGTCCTTGAGGCCGGAGAGCTCGTTCGTCAGGCGGTCCTCGAGCTCCTGGGCGGCGAGGAGCACCTGAAACTCGCGCTTCAGCCCCTCGGAGTGTGTCTCGGTCACCTGCATCGTCGTGTTTCCGCTCTCAAGTCCGTGTCGTCGAAACTGCGAAGGCCCCAGGGCCGGCCTCGCGGCGGTCCCGGGGGCCGGTGCGGGGAAGCGCTCAGGGCCGGCCGAACGGCCGGGGAGCCGGCCGGCTCAGAGCGGCTGGGCGGGCCGGCCTTCCGATGGGGGAGCCATTCCGTTCCCGACGGCGGCGCTGGTGCGGGCGGAGGGGCTCGAACCCCCACGTCTTGCGACACTGGAACCTAAATCCAGCGCGTCTACCAGTTCCGCCACGCCCGCGAGCGCCGACACCCGGCGCGCTTCCGGCCGCCGGAGGGCGGCTCTATAGCATGCGGGACCGGGGCCGCAGCAAAAAACTTCAGGGGCGTCCGCCCGCCCCCGGCGGCGCGGCGCCGGCAGTAGCCTCGGGCGGGTGCCGCCGCTACAAGCGGCCACGCCCCGCATCCTCCCCCACCCGTCCCCGCGTCCCGATCCGCCCGAGGAGCCATGCCGCAAGCCGATCCCGCGCCCCAGGCCGACGCCGCGCCCGACGTGCCGGGGCCCCGCCCCTCGCGCCGCGCCCTCCTCGGCGGCGCGGCCCTCCTCGGCCTCGTGCCCGGCGCCGCCCGCGGGCAGCCCGCCGCCCCGAAGCCGAAGCCGGAGGCCGAGGGCGCGCCGCCCGGCCCGCAGCCCGAGGCGCGCCCGCTCGCGACGCAAGCCCCCAGGGTCCGCCTGCGCCCGGAGCCCGCGCCGGAGACCGCGATCTGGTCCTTCGACGGGACGGGCGTGCCGCCGGTGATCCGGGTGCGGCTCGGCGAGACCGTCCGGCTCAAGGTCGAGAACCGGACCGAGCGGCCGCTCTCGCTGCACTGGCACGGCGTGCGCAACCAGAACGCCATGGACGGGGTCGGCGGCGTGACGCAGGCGCCGATCCAGCCGGGGGCGGCCTTCACCTACGCCTTCACGCCGCCGGATGCCGGCACCTTCCTGATCCGGCCCCTCGTCGTCGGCGGCTCGAGCGAGCCCGCGGGCCGCGGGCTCTCGGGCTTCCTCGTCGTGGAGGAGAAGGCGCCGCCCGCGATCGACCGCGACGTGCCGCTCCTGATGCAGGATTGGCGCCTGCAGGACGACGCGAGCCTGCTGCCCTTCGGCCAGACCCTGTTCGCGGCCTCGAACGGGCGCCTCGGCAACCTGATCACGGTCAACGGCCGGCCGGTGCCCGAGACGATCGAGGCGCGGCCCGGCAGCCGCCTGCGCCTGCGCCTCGGCAACGCCTGCAACGCGCGGGCGACGCGCATCCGCTTCGACGGGGTGAAGGTCTACGTGGCGGCGGTGGACGGGCAGCCGACCGACACGTTCGAGCCCCTGCGCGCCACCCTCCCCTTCCCGCCGGGCACCCGCTACGACCTCCTCCTCGACATGCCGGCGGAGGCGGACGCGAAGGGCAGCATCACGGCGCTCGTCGGCGGCGGCCTCGCGCTCGCCAACCTCGTGACGAAGGGCGAGCCCGTCACCGAGAAGCGGCCGCCGATCGGGCCGATCGGCGACAACAAGCTGCTGCCGGCCGAGATCAGGCTCCAGAACGCCGTGCGCCGGGAGGTGACGATCACCGGCGGCGCCACGGTCGACAAGGAGAAGCCGGAGGCCGAGCCCGTCTTCAAGGGCGATCCGGGCCGGATCTGGGCCGTCAACGGTGCCAACGGCATGGCCGGCGTGGCGCCGCTCTTCTCGGTGAAGCGCGGCCAGGTGGTGGTGCTCGCGATCCGCAACGACACCGCCTTCCCGCAGGCGCTGCACCTGCACGGACACGTCTTCCGCCTGCTCCACCCCCTCGACGACGGCTGGGAGCCCTACTGGCTCGACACGTTCCAGCTCCTCGAAGGCCGCACCGCCCGCATCGCCTTCCAGGCGGACAACCCGGGCCGCTGGCTGCTCGGCGCGACGGTGCTGGAGCGCTTCGACACGGGGCTCTGGACCTCGTTCGAGGTCACCTGAGGCATCTATCGAACCGGCTTCCGCGGCAGCTTGGCCTTGGCGATGCGGGAGCCGAGCCGCAGGAGCGAGCGTCCGCGCGGGCGCTCCTTGAAGATGTCGTGGTTCGTGAGCCCGATGAAGAGCACGCAGTCCGCCGTCTGCTCCACGATGAGCAGCACGTCGTCGTCGATCCCGTGCCCGACGCGCAGGTGGAGCCAGCCGCGGCTCTCCGGGAGATGATCGCGCCCGCGGCTGCGCCGATAATAGTGCTCGGGCAGTGGGTGCCCGCTCACGATGTGGCGGCGGATGTCGAGGATGTTGTCGAGGAACCGCTCGAGGTCGATGCCCGGCCGGGTGGCGAAGCTCCCGTCCGCCAGGGTGATGAATTCGACGCGCTTCGGGACCGGCTCGATCCGCGCCAGCCTCATCGGCGCCGGGGCTTGCCCCTCAAGGCCGCCATCGCCGCCTCGTCGGAGAGCCCCTCGGTGCTGACGCGGGTGCCCTCGCGGGCCGCCGTCTCGATGAACCGGTAGGAATCGGACGCCTCGTCCGGCACGAGATCCCGGCGAGTGTTCACGAGATCCCGGCGAGTGTTCCTGTCGGGCGGTGCGGGCGGCTTCGATCTCGGCAGAGCCATCGGTTCCTGCATCCTGACGCGGGGCAGTGGGCGAGAAGGACCGTGACACGCCGCGCGCGGGCCCGGCAAGTCACACCCCGTTGAGCGGCGTCACGGCTGCTCGGGACCGTGCGCGGGACCGAACCTCAGCTCCGCTCCTCCAGCGCCCCGAGCACCCGCGGCATCAGGTCGGGCAGATCCTCGGCGATCAGGCCCGGGCCGTGGCGGAGGCCCGCGTCGCCGTGGAGCCAGACCGCGGCGGCGGCGGCCTCGAAGGGCGGCATGCCCTGCGCCAGCAGCCCGGCGACGAGGCCGGCGAGCACGTCGCCCGAGCCCGCGGTGCCGAGATGCGGGGTGCCGTGATCGTTGATGGCGGCCCGCCCGTCCGGGGCGGCGACCACCGTGTCCGCCCCCTTCAGCACGATCACGGCGCCCGCGAGCGCCGCGGCGCGGCGGGCGCGCTCGACCTTGCCGAGGCCGGGCTGACCGGAACCGGGCTCGGCTGCCGGCGTGCCGTGAAAGAGCCGGGCGAACTCGCCCGCGTGCGGCGTCAGGACGGCCTGCGCGCCGCCCTCCGCGATCAGCCGGGCGAGCGCGGCCGCCTCGCCCTTGAAGCTCGTCAGCGCGTCGGCGTCGAGGACGAGGCCGCGCCCGGCCCCGGCGGCCGCGGCGACGAGGTCCCGGGTCGGCGCGCCGGTGCCGAGGCCGGGGCCAGCCAGCACCGCGTTGAGGCGCTCGTCCACCAGCAGGTCCTCGAGGTCGTCCGCGCTCTCGCAGGGGCGCAGCATGATCGCCGTGAGATGGGCCGCGTTCTCGGGCAGGGCCGAGGCGGGCGAGGCCACCGTGACGAGGCCGGCGCCGACCCGGAGCGCGCCCCGCGCCGCGAGGCGCGCCGCGCCCGTGCGGTAGGCCGGCCCCGACAGGACGAGGGCGTGGCCGCGCGTGTACTTGTGGCTGTCCGCCCCGTGGCGCGGGAAGAGGGCGCCCCAGAGTTCCGGCCCGTTGCGGTGGAGCGGCGGCTCGCAGGCGGCGTAGCCCCGCGCGAGGGCGGCCTCGCCCGCCCCGATATCGGCGAGGTGGAGCGCGCCGCACAGGGCGCGGCCGGGCCGGAGCAGGTGCCCCGGCTTGAGGGCCACGAAGGTGACGGTCTCCCGCGCCCGGACGGCCGCGCCGCGCACCGCACCCGTGTCCCCGTCGAGGCCGGTCGGCACGTCGACCGCGAGGACGGGGCGGCCCGCCGCGTTCACCCGCTCGACGAGGCGGCGCGCCTCCCCATCGAGGTCGCGCGAGAGGCCGGCGCCGAACAGGGCGTCCACCACGAGGTCGTACCGGGCGATGTCGTCCGCGCCGATCCCCTCGGTGACCGGTCCCCGCCACTCGGCGGCGGCGAGCGCCGCGTCGCCTCCCAGGTCCTCCCGCCGCCCGAGCAGCCGGACCTCCGCGGACAGGCCGGCCTCCGCCGCGAGGCGGGCCGCCACGAAGCCGTCCCCCCCGTTGTTGCCGGGCCCGCACAGCACGAGGACCTCGCCGCCCGCCGGCAGGAGGGCGCGGACGCGCCCGGCCACCGCGGCGCCCGCCGCCCGCATCAGGGCGATGCCGGGCGTCCCGGACGCGATCGCCGCCTCGTCGACCCGCCGCATCGCCTCAACCGTGAGCAGCCGCCCCTGTCCCATGCGCGTCTCCGTCGATCTGCCCGCAGGTCGGACATGCGCTGCCCCGATTAAGACTCCCTCACCGCCAGATGCCCAAACGATGTGCAGACATTGCACATTTGCCGGGCAAATTCGGCGTGATCCCCGAGAAAACGGCGTGGCGGAGCCCGGACCGTGATGTTAGAAAACGGCTCAGCGCAGCGCAGGTCAGGCCCGTTCGGCATGAAGAAGATCGAAGCGATCATCAAGCCCTTCAAGCTCGACGAGGTGAAGGAGGCCCTCCAGGAGGTCGGCCTTCAGGGCATCACCGTGATCGAGGCGAAGGGCTTCGGCCGCCAGAAGGGTCATACCGAACTCTACCGCGGCGCGGAGTACGTGGTCGACTTCCTCCCCAAGGTGAAGCTGGAGATCGTGCTCGCGGACGCGATGGTGGAGGGCGCCGTCGAGGCGATCCGCAAGTCGGCCCAGACCGGGCGCATCGGCGACGGCAAGATCTTCGTCTCGACGATCGAGGAGGCGATCCGCATCCGCACCGGCGAGACGGGTGCCGACGCCATCTAGCGCGGGACCGCGCCGCCGCTGTACTCCCCCAGAGCCTGACAGAATCGAGAGAACCGCGGGCCGTACTCCGTCCGCGGCACAACCACGGCTACGCGCCGCCGCAAGAGGAGATAACCCGGGATGGCAAAGACAGCGACCGAAGTCCTGAAGGAGATCAAGGACAACGACGTCAAGTACGTCGACTTCCGCTTCACGGACCCGCGCGGCAAGTGGCAGCACGTCACCTTCGACGTCTCCCTCGTCGACGACGAGATCTTCTCCGAGGGCACGATGTTCGATGGCTCGTCGATCGCCGGCTGGAAGGCGATCAACGAGTCCGACATGCTGCTGATGCCCGATCCCGCGACCGCCTGCATGGACCCGTTCTTCTCGGCCTCGACCATGTCGATCGTCTGCGACGTGCTCGAGCCCTCGACGGGCGCTCCCTATTCCCGCGACCCGCGCGGCACGGCCAAGCTCGCCGAAGCGTTCCTGAAGTCCTCCGGCATCGGCGACACGATCTATGTCGGCCCGGAGGCCGAGTTCTTCGTGTTCGACGACGTGAAGTTCGCCGCCGACCCCTACCAGACCGGCTTCAAGCTCGACTCGACCGAACTGCCGATCAACGGCTTCACCGAGTACGAGGGCGGCAACCTCGGCCACCGCGTGCAGATGAAGGGCGGCTACTTCCCCGTGCCGCCGCAGGACTCGGCGCAGGACATGCGCGGCGAGATGCTGGCCGCCATGCAGTCGATGGGCGTCAAGGTCGAGAAGCACCACCACGAGGTGGCGAGCGCCCAGCACGAGCTCGGTATGAAGTTCGACACGCTGACGCTGCTCGCCGACCACATGCAGATCTACAAGTACTGCATCCACAACGTGGCGCAGAGCTACGGCAAGACCGCGACCTTCATGCCGAAGCCCGTCTACGGCGACAACGGCTCGGGCATGCACGTGCACCAGTCGATCTGGAAGAACGGCAAGCCGCTCTTCGCCGGCGACAAGTACGCCGATCTCTCCCAGGAATGCCTCTGGTACATCGGCGGCATCATCAAGCACGCCAAGGCGCTCAACGCCTTCACCAACCCGTCCACGAACTCCTACAAGCGCCTCGTGCCGGGCTACGAGGCCCCCGTGCTGCTGGCCTACTCGGCCCGCAACCGCTCCGCCTCCTGCCGCATCCCGTGGACGACCTCGCCGAAGGCCAAGCGCGTCGAGGTCCGCTTCCCCGACCCGATGGCGAACCCCTACCTCGCCTTCGCGGCCCTGCTGATGGCCGGCCTCGACGGCATCATCAACAAGATCGATCCGGGCCCGGCCATGGACAAGGATCTCTACGACCTGCCCCCGCGCGAGCTGAAGAAGATCCCGACCGTCTGCGGCTCGCTCCGTGAGGCCCTGCAGAACCTCGACAAGGACCGCGCCTTCCTCAAGGCCGGCAACGTGTTCACGGACGATCAGATCGACTCGTTCATCGAGCTGAAGATGACCGAGGTGCTGCGCTACGAGATGACCCCGCACCCGATCGAGTTCGTGCAGTACTACTCGCTCTGAGGCGGGAGCCGGGCGACGCCCGGCCCGTCACGACACGGCCGCAGCGCCGGGGCCTCGCAGGAGGCCCCGGCGTTTTCATTGGATGGAACAAGCATGGACGTACGGCGACATTCGGGAAAAAATCCTATATAGGATTCTTCTGGCGAGCGCCGGAAAAGTTCATGTCGACAAGAGACACCGCCATCCTCCGAGCCCGCTGGCAGGTGGATTCCCTGCAGGTGAAGTTGAGTCGACTGCGTCTCGGCCTCGTGCTGCATGCCTACGATCCCGGCCAGCCGCGAGTCCCCAAGGGCAATCCAGAGGGTGGCCGGTGGACGGATGGAGATCGGTCCGATGCGCTCAATTCCGAAGATGATGCGCAAATCATCCCTGTCGGCGATCGCAGCGAACGGCGATACAGTGTTGATCTGCAGTAATAAGAGGCTCGAGGAGGTCATACAATACGGGAACACGTAGCGAAGTCAGATGAGGAGATGCTGGCACGCGTTCGGCGAGAGAAATGGTCGATGCCATTTGTCACTGTTGGACGCCGAAGGGCCGGGAGCTTTCCATCTCGTGAAACCGCCAACGATCTCGTCAATCGGACGCTCGAACGAAACACGTCACTGGTCGATGCCGTTGCGGAAGGTAGACAAGACAGTGCATTCCTGAAAGCCCGGTTCGGTCACCGGACGGGCCGAAAAGCTTATAACCCCTCGGATGCATCTCCTTATATCCGCGCGACGTACGGCGTTGGCG
This sequence comes from Methylobacterium oxalidis, assembly GCF_007992195.1. Classification (GTDB taxonomy): domain Bacteria; phylum Pseudomonadota; class Alphaproteobacteria; order Rhizobiales; family Beijerinckiaceae; genus Methylobacterium; species Methylobacterium oxalidis. The sequence goes on from NZ_BJZU01000017.1 coordinate 20,022, forward strand.
CCTACATCATACACGATGCACAATCTTCGCGTGGTTGCCGCGTGCAAACTGCATATCCGCGCAACGATGGAGATTGATAAAATGAAAGCCACTCCGGAATTCAATAAGTTCTCGTTGTATTTTTTCCAAGATATGGAATTTGCTGCCGATACAGAGGAGTAAATGTATGATTTTGTGCTGAAACATCTTGATGAAAATGAGCGAGAACGACTGCGCGCTTTCTTGACAGCGGCAATACAAAACAGCGTCTCGGACGCAGAACTCGGCCAGCTTTGGGACGCTTCGGAATCCGATCTCGATTTCGGCGGCGGAGCGGGTGTCCGCATCATGTTCCAGCACGTGCTCGAACGCTTGTCGTGGGGCGGGCCGCATTGCCCGGCACCCGACCGCGCGCCATGATGCCGCTTGGCTCCCGAATCCAGCGAGGCCGCCATGCCCCTCCTCTGCCCCGTGATCCTCGGCTCGGTCCGCTCCGACCGCCAGGGCATCCGCGCCGCCCGCTTCGTCATCCGGGCGCTCGAGGCGCGGGGCCACGAGGCGCCGCTGGTCGACCCGGCCGAGATGAAGCTCCCGCTCCTCGACCGGATGTACAAGGAATACCCGAAGGGCGAGGCGCCGAAGGCGCTGGAGGACCTCGCCGGGCTCCTGCGGCGGGCCGACGCCTTCGTGGTCGTCTCGGCCGAGTACAACCACTCGATTCCGCCGGCCCTGTCGAACACCCTCGACCACTTCCTCGAGGAGTATTTCTGGCGCCCCTCGGCGATCTGCTGCTACTCGGCCGGCGCCTTCGGCGGCGTGCGCGCGGCGATGCAGCTGCGGGCGATGCTGTCCGAACTCGGCACGCCGAGCATCCCCTCGCTGCTGCCGATCCCGCAGGTCCACAAGGCCCTCGACGCGGAGGGCGTGCCCGCCGAGGAGCGGCTCGCCCGCAACGCCGGCAAGTTCCTCGACGAGCTGACCTGGTACGCCGAGGCCCTGCGCGCCCGGCGCGCCACCGGCACGCCCTACTGAGCCGCGCCCGGCCGGCACCGCGCATCCCGGCTGGCACCGCGCATCCCGGCTGGCACCGCCCTTGCCGGCTGGCACCGCCCTTGCCCCGCACGGGGCCCGACGACAGGCGGTGACAGGCAGACGATGGCTGAGGAAACGATGAGCCGGACGGTTCGCACGCTTCTGGCGAACCTCGTGAAGGCGGCCCTGATGTCGGAGGACCGGGCGAGCGCCCTCTGGCGCGAGGAGGCGGCGCAGGCGCTCGCTTCCGTGCGGGCGAGCCCGCAAGCGGTGGAGGGGCTGAAGATCGACGGGCTCTGGAGCCTCGCCGTGCGGGAGGCCGAGGCGCCGGACCTGCGCGCCGAGGAGGGGCAGGTCTCCTTCACGCTGCCGGTCGGCTGCCCCTTCGCGCTCGGCGAGTTCGTGGCGCCAGGCGGATTCGACATCGACGCGGGCGTCGAGCGCGTGCGCAAATCCGCCGCCACGGGCTGAGGCCGGCCCGTCCGGGAGCGGGCCGGGCGTTGCCGGGGCTCGTGCCCGACACCATGTTGGGAGGCGACCTCTCGACACCCTCCTCTCCTCCGGACCACGCCCGCTTCTTGGCCAGACGCACCACCTCCCCGCAGGGTCCCGCCCCGCTCCCCACCCGCGAGCAGATCCTCGCCTTCATCGACGAATCGACCGTCAAGGTCGGCAAGCGCGAGATCGCGCAGGCCTTCAACCTGAAGGGCCAGGACCGCGTCGCCCTGCGGAAGATGCTGCGCGAGATCGAGGAGGAGGGCGCGATCGAGCGCGGGCGCGGCGGCCTCTCGCCCGCCGGGCGCCTGCCGCCGGTGGTGCTCGCCGACATCCGCTCCCGCGACCGCGACGGCGAGTTCCTGGCGTTCCCGGCCTCCTGGGAGGCGGAGAGGGGCAAGCCGCCGACGATCGTGCTGGCGAGCCCGCGGGGCGGGCGCAAGCCGAAGCGGCCGATGCCGGGCATCGGCGACCGCGCCCTGATCCGCGTCGAGCCGGAGCCCGGCGATCCCACCCGCTACACCGGCCGCGTCATCAAGGTGATCGGCAAGAACAAGGCCGACGTGGTCGGCGTGTTCCGGGCCGGCGCGCAGGGCGGCCGGGTCGAGCCCGTGGAGAAGCGCGCGCAGGGACGCGAGATTCTGATCCCGCCGGGCGAGGAGGGCGAGGCGCGCGACGGCGACCTCGTCAGCGTCAGCGTCGAGCGCGAGACCCGCTTCGGGCCGCCCCGGGGCCGCGTGCGCGAGCGCCTCGGCTCCCTCGGCTCCGAGAAGGCGGTGAGCCTCATCGCGCTCCACCTCCACAACATCCCCCACGTCTTCCCCGCCGACGCGCTGGCGGAGGCCGACGCCGTGAAGCCCGCCGGCCTGAAGGGCCGCGAGGACTGGCGCGACCTCCCCCTCCTCACGATCGATCCGCCGGACGCCAAGGACCACGACGACGCCGTGTTCGCGGAGCCCGACCCGGACCCCGCCAACCCCGGCGGGTTCCGGATCACGGTCGCGATCGCGGACGTGGCGGCCTATGTGCGGCCCGGCAGCGCCCTCGACCGCGAGGCGCTCCAGCGCGGCAACTCGGTCTACTTCCCCGACCGGGTGGTGCCGATGCTGCCCGAGCGCATCTCGAACGACCTCTGCTCACTGCGCGAGGGCGAGGACCGGCCGGCGCTCGCCGTGCGGATCGTGATCGCCGCGGACGGGGTCAAGCGCAGCCACAGCGTCCACCGGGTGATGATGCGCTCGCGCGCCAAGCTCGCCTACGCCCAGGCGCAGGCCGCGATCGACGGCTACCCGGACGAGCGCACCGGCCCGATCCTGGAGGGCGTGCTCCGCCCGCTCTGGGCCGCCTACGGGGCGCTCAAGGTCGCGCGCGACAAGCGGGGTCCGCTCGCCCTCGATCTGCCCGAGCGCAAGGTGCTGCTGACGCCCCAGGGCAGCGTCGACCGGGTGATCGTGCCGGAACGCCTCGACGCGCACCGGCTGATCGAGGAGTTCATGATCCAGGCGAACGTCGCCGCCGCCGAGACCCTGGAGAGCGCCCGCCAGCCGCTGGTCTACCGCGTCCACGACGAGCCGGCGCTGGAGAAGATGCGGGCGCTCGGCGAGGTGCTGGCCTCGGTGGGCATCAAGCTGCCGAAGGAGGGCGCGCTGCGCCCGGCCCTGTTCAACCGCATCCTCGGCGCGGTGGCCGAGACCGAGCACGCCACCTTCATCAACGAGGTGGTGCTGAGGAGCCAGGCCCAGGCGGTCTACGCCGCCGAGAACCTCGGCCATTTCGGGCTGAACCTTCGCCGCTACGCGCACTTCACCTCGCCGATCCGCCGCTACGCCGACCTCATCGTGCACCGCGCCCTGATCGGCGCCTGCCGGCTGGGCAAGGACGGGCTCTCGGCGGACGTGTCGGTGGCCGAGCTGGAGCGGATCGGCGAGCAGATCTCGGGCGCCGAGCGCCGCGCCATGGCGGCCGAGCGCGAGACGATCGACCGGCTCATCGCCCACCACCTCGCCGCGCATGTCGGCGCGAGCTTCACGGGGCAGATCGCGGGCGTCACCCGGGCCGGCCTGTTCGTGAAGCTCGACGAGACGGGCGCGGACGGGTTCGTGCCGGTCTCCACCATCGGGGCCGACTACTACCGCCACGAGGAGGCCCGCCACGCCCTCGTCGGCGAGCGCTCGGGCGAGACCTATCGCCTCGGCGATCGGGTCGAGGTGAAGCTCGTGGAGGCCGCCGCCGTGGCCGGCGCGCTCCGCTTCGAGCTGCTCTCGGAAGGGTGCAGCGGCGGCGCGGGCGGGCGCGGCGGCAAGGGCGCCGTGCGCGGCCGCAAGCAGGGCCCGCGCGGACGCCCGGCCGGGATCCGCACCGGCGGCACGCGGCACCGGGGCTCCCGCCGCTGACTTGGCGACGATCGTTGGAGGGTATGGATCCTGCGGCGATCTCCAGAGATGACCATTCGCTGGCCGGCGCAGGAATGTGCTAGGTCGTCGCCGCCAACATGACGTCAGCAGAACCCTGCCGGCCGAGGTATTCAGGATGGACGATCGACCCCCGACGACCCCCACCCGCACCGGCCTGATCCGCTCCATGGCCCGCGGCTTCCTCGGCCGCTGCCCCCATTGCGGGGAGGGCCGGATGTTCGGGCGCTTCCTCAAGGTGCGTCCGGAATGCGGGGTCTGCGGCCTCGAGATGCATCACCACCGGGCCGACGACCTGCCGCCCTACGTGGTGATCTTCGTGGTCGCCCACATCGTCGGCTACCTGATCCTGGAGCTGGAGATGGGCTACGACGTGCCGCTCTGGTTCCAGCTCACCTTCTGGCCGCTGGCGACGCTCGGCATGGCGCTCGCCCTGCTGCAACCGGTCAAGGGCGCGGTGGTGGGCCTGCAATACGCCCTTGGCATGCACGGCTTCGCCACGCTACCGAGCGCGGGCAGCGAGGGCGAGGAGTCGCGTTTTGGACCAGCGGACGGACGGACCCCCGACGCGCGAGCCGGCCTCGGCCGCGCCTGAGCCGGCCCGGAGGGCGGCCGCGCTCCGCCCCCGCGACGCCGCGACGCTGATCGTCCTCGACCGGCGCGGCCGCGCGCCGAAGGTCCTGATGGGCCGGCGCAACCCCGGCCTCGTCTTCATGCCGGGCAAGTTCGTCTTCCCCGGCGGACGCATCGAGGCGGGCGACCGGCACATGCCCGTCACCGGGGCGCTCGCCGCCCCGATCGAGGCGGCGCTCGCCGCCCGCGTCACCCGGCCGCCTCGCCAGCTCGGGCGCGTGCTGGCGCTCGCGGCCATCCGCGAGACCTACGAGGAGACGGGCCTGCTCCTCGGCACCCGCGCGTACGGACCGCCGGAGACGGTGCCGGAGGGCGCCTGGGAGGCGTTCTCCCGCCACGGTGTCCTGCCGGACCTCGAGGCGCTGCACCTCGTCGCCCGGGCGATCACGCCGCCCGGCCGACCGCGCCGGTTCGACACCCGCTTCTTCGCGGTCGACCGCGCGGCGGTGGCGGCGGAGGAGGCCGGCATCGTGGGCGAGGCGGCGGAACTCGTGGAGCTCGCCTGGGTGAAGCTCGCGGACGCGCGCAAGCTCGACCTGCCCTTCATCACCCACCTGATCCTCGACGAGCTGGAGGAGCAGATGAAGGCGGACTTCGCGCCCCACCGGCCGATCCCCTTCCACACGATGCGGCACGGCAAGCGCGTGCGCACCCTGCTCTGAGCGCCCGAGAGCGCCTTCGAGCGCCGCCGCGGCGGCCGCCCCACAGGCCGCACGTCCGCACACCCCGCCCGGGACCGGCGCGCCCGCGCCCCATGAGACCATGCTCGACACGAAGCCCCGCCTCGCCCCCGACCGCAGCCGCCTCGCCGCCATCAGCGCCGCCATCACCTGCGTCGCGGTGGTGGGGATCGGGCTCAGCCTGTCGATCCCGCTCCTCTCGATCGAGATGGAGCGGATGGGCGCGTCGAGCACGCTCATCGGCGTGAACACCGCGGTGGCGGGGCTCGCCAGCATCGTGGTGGTGCCCTTCGTGCCGCGGCTCGCGGCGCGCGTCGGCGTGGCGCGGCTCCTGATGCTGGCGATCTGCCTCGGGTCCGTGAGCCTCGTCGCCTTCCGGCTCCTGCCCGACATCGCCTGGTGGTTCCCGCTGCGCTTCGTCTTCTCGGCGAATCTCGGCATCCTGTTCGTGCTGTCGGAATTCTGGATCAACGAGGCGGCGCCCCCGGAGCGGCGCGGTCTCGTCATGGGCGTCTACGCGACGGTGCTGGCGCTCGGCTTCGCGATCGGGCCGACGCTGCTGGCGGTCCTCGGGACGCAGGGCTTCCGGCCCTACCTCGCCGGCGCCGGCCTGTTCCTCGCCGGCCTCGTGCCGCTGCTGCTCGCCCGCCGCCTGTCGCCGCGCCTCGACGAGACGCCGAGCCGGCGCTTCCTCGGCTACCTGCGCCTCGCGCCCGCGGCGACGCTCGCGGCCCTCGTCTACGGCGCGGTCGAGACCGGCGGATTCGCGATCCTGCCCCTCTACGGGCTGCGCCTCGGCTACGGGGCGGAGACGGCGGCGGGCCTCGTCAGCGTGATCTCGCTCGGCAACGTGCTGTTCCAGATTCCCTTCGGCTGGCTCGCCGACCGGATCGACCGGCGGCGCGTCCTGCTGGTCTCCGCGATCGGCGGCGCGCTCGGCGCGGGGCTGATCCCGCCGGCCTCCGCCTCCTTCCCGGTCCTGATCGCGCTGCTCTTCGTCTGGGGCGGCATCGCCGGCACGCTCTACACGGTGGGCCTCGCCCATCTCGGCGCCAGCGTGCGCGGCGCGGAGCTCGCCGGTGCCAACGCCGCCTTCGTCGTGCTCTACAACATCGGCCTGATGCTGGGGCCGCCGGTCATCGGCGGCAGCATGGACCTCGTGCCGCCGCAGGGCTTCGCGTGGTCGCTCTGCGGGCTGTTCTCGGCCTACGCGCTGGTGGTCCTCTGGCGGCTGCGCGCCCCCGCCGGCCCCGCCCCCCGGCCTTGACGGGCGGCGCCCGATCGGGCATTCACCCGCCGGTATTCGGCCGGGCCTCCCCGGCCCTTTTGCGTTTCGCTCTCATGCGGAATGCCGCAATCCACAGGAGCGCCGCGCCATGGCCAAGGCCGTCACCGTCAAGATCAAGCTCGTCTCCACCGCCGACACCGGCTACTTCTACGTCACGAAGAAGAACTCGCGCACGCAGACCGAGAAGCTCTCGATGAAGAAGTACGATCCCGTCGCGCGCAAGCACGTCGAGTTCAAGGAAGCCAAGATCAAGTGATCCGGCGGGCGCCGCAGGGCGCCCCGCGAGGGTCAGGACGCGCGCAGGCCGCCCGAAGGGGCGGCCTTTCTCGTTGATGGGGCTGGCTTAAGCGGCCTGCGCCTCGACCCGGTTCCGGCCCGCGGCCTTGGCGCGGTAGAGGGCGAGGTCGGCGCGCTTGAGCATGTCGCCGGGGCCCGCATCCGCGGGCTCGCGCACGGCGACGCCGATCGAGACCGTCACCGAGACGCTGCGCGAGGCCCGCTGGATCGCGAAGGGCAGCGCCTCGACCCGCTCCCGGATGCGCTCGGCGATGGCCTGCGCCTCGCAAAGACCCGCGTCGGGCAGCACGATCACCACCTCCTCGCCGCCGTAGCGGGCGACGATGTCGATGTTGCGGGTGTGCGTGCGCAGGCGCTCGGCGAAGGTGCGCAGCACCTCGTCGCCGGCCTCGTGGCCGTAGGTGTCGTTGATGCCCTTGAAGCGGTCGATGTCGAGGATGAGCGCCGCCACCGGCCGCTGGCGCAGGGCCGCGTCGTCGAACAGGGCGCCGAGATGGCTGTCGAGGTAGCGCCGGTTGTGCAGGCCCGTCAGCCCGTCCGTGATGGCGAGCTCCATCGAGGCGTGGACGGCGCCGCGCAGCACGTCCGAGAAGCGCTTGCGGCGCACCTGCGTGCGCAGCCGCGCCTGCAGCTCGTTCCGGTCGATCGGCCGGGTCAGGAAGTCGTGCACGCCGAAATCGAGCCCGCGCACGATCCGGGCCCGCTCGTGCGGCTCGGCCAACATGATCAGGGGCACGCTGCGGGTGCGGTCGAGCGAGCGGAGCTGGCTGCACAGGCGCAGGCCGTCCGAACCCTCGAGGTCGAGGCTGACGAGGATCGCGTCGTAGGCGCCCTCCGTGGCCAGCAAGAGGGCGCGGTGCGGGTCGGCCTCCACCGTGACGGCGTGGTGCTGGCCGATCGCCGAGGCCATGCGCCCGGCCGCACCCGGGCGGTCCTCCACCAGGAGCACGCTGGCGTTCAGGCCCGTCTCCGCGGTGGCGAGCGCCAGGGGATCGCCCATGCCGAAGTCGCGCGAGGCCATGGCGCGCCCGCGCAGCTCGTCCGTCACGGCCTTCAGCCGCACGAGGCTGCGCACCCGCGTGAACAGGGCGGTGTCGTCGATCGGCTTCGTCAGGAAATCGTCGGCGCCCGCGTCGAGGCCGCGCAGCCGGTCGGAGGGCTGGTCGAGGGCCGTGACCATCACCACCGGCAGGTGGGCGGTGACGGGATTGTTCTTCAGGTGACGGCAGACCTCGAACCCGTCCATCCCCGGCATCATCACGTCGAGGAGGACGACGTCGCACAATCCCTGCTCGCAGATCGCGATCGCGTCCGGGCCGTTCATCGCGGCCAGAACGTCGAAATATTCCAGCGAGAGCTTCGTCTCGAGGAGCTTCACGTTCGGGAACAGGTCATCGACGATCAGGACCCGGGCCGACATCAACACGCTCGCTGAAGTTGTCTAATATTCGTCTTGACACGCTTAGCGAGTACAGATGTCCGCCGCGTCTCAGCTGCCCTCACCAAGATACGTCCGAACCGTTGCCAAAAACTTCGCGACCGAGATCGGCTTCGACAGGTACGCCTCGCAGCCGCCCTCGCGGATGCGCTCCTCGTCGCCCTTCATGGCGAAGGCGGTGATGGCGATGACGGGGATGTCCTTGAGGTCGTCGTCCTCCTTGAGCCACTTGGTCACCTCCAGTCCCGAGACTTCGGGGAGCTGGATGTCCATCAGGATCAGGTCGGGATGGTGCTTGCGGGCGAGCTCGATCGCCTCGATGCCGTTGGCGGTCTTGAGGGTCGCGTAGCCGTGCGCCTCCAGGAGGTCGTTGAAGAGCTTCATGTTGAGCTCGTTGTCCTCAACGATGAGCACCGTCTTCGTCATGGCCCATTGTTCCCGGTGCGCTGGCGGCTCATTGTTTACGGACTCTTCGCCCGTCTCATGGCATTGTAAGTGACACATGTTGATGAAACGCAAATCCGTTCAAGAGGATGATTCTGCTGAAGCGCTCGCCGTGGCGGTGCTCGGCTGGCTCGCGGCAGACGAGGACCGTCTGTTCCCCTTCCTGAACCTGAGCGGCCTCGCGCCGGACAATCTGCGCGAAAGCGCCCGCGACCCGGGTTTCCTGGCGGGCGTCCTCGACCACGTCATGAGCGACGAGGGCCTGCTGCTCGCCTGCGCCCGCGGGCTCGAGCGCAAGCCCGAGGCGATCGCGGCCGCCTGGCATCGCCTGTCGCCGCGGGCCTCCGACGAGGTCTGATGCGCCCGGTCTGCCGCGACTGCCTGGGCACGCAGGAGGCGGGGAGCCGCCGCTGCGGCGCCTGCGGCTCGCCGCGGCTCCTCGCGCACCCGGAGCGCGACCGGCTGACCATCGCCCACGTCGATTGCGACGCCTTCTACGCGGCTGTGGAAAAGCGGGACGACCCGAGCCTGCGCGACCGCCCGCTGATCATCGGCGGCGGGCGGCGCGGCGTCGTGTCGACGGCCTGCTACATCGCGCGGATCTCGGGCGTGCGCTCGGCGATGCCGATGTTCCAGGCGCTGAAGGCCTGCCCGGATGCGGTGGTGCTGCGCCCCGACATGGAGAAGTACGCCCGGGTCGGGCGCGAGGTGCGGGCGCTGATGCTGGCGCTGACTCCCGCGGTCGAGCCCGTCTCGATCGACGAGGCGTTCCTCGACCTCTCGGGCACCGAGCGCCTGCACGGGACGAGCCCGGCCGTGACGCTCGCCCGCTTCGCGGCGCGGGTCGAGCGCGAGGTCGGCATCACGGTCTCGATCGGCCTCTCGGACGCGAAGTTCCTGGCCAAGATCGCCTCGGACCTCGACAAGCCGCGGGGCTTCTCGATCCTCGGCCGGGCCGAGGCCGCGGAGTTCCTGGCGGACAGGCCGGTGACGATCCTGCCCGGCATCGGCCGCTCGGCCGCCGCGCGGCTCGCGGATCTCGGGATCACCCGGGTCGGCGACCTCACCCGCGCCGATCCGCGCCGCCTCTACGGCGCGATCGGCCGGGACGCCGAGCGCCTGCTCAAGCTCGCTCGCGGCGAGGACGCGCGGCCCGTGCGCAGCCACCGCGAGGCGAAGAGCGTCTCGGCGGAGACCACCTTCCAGGCCGACATCGCCGCCTTCGCGGAGCTGCGGCCGATCCTGTGGCGGCTCTGCGAGAAGGTCTCGGCCCGGCTGAAGCGCTCCGGGCTCGCCGGGGCGAGCGTGACCCTGAAGCTGAAGGACCGGAGCTTCGCGCTGCGCACCCGCACCCGCGGCGGCCTGCCGCCGACGCAGCTCGCCGCGCGGCTCTTCTCGGCCGGCGAGGCGCTGCTCCGGGATTCCTGCGACGGCACGCCCTTCCGCCTGATCGGGATCGGCGCGGGCGATCTCTGCGAGGCGGCCCACGCCGACCGGGGCGATCTCGTCGACGCGAGCGTGCGGGACACGGCCCGCCGCGAGGCGGCCCTCGACCGGGTCCGCGAGAAGTTCGGCGCGGGGGCGATCCAGCGCGGCATCGCCTTCACGGCGCCGCCGCGGCCCGAGCCCGCCGCGGCCGGCCCCCTCGCCCGGCCCGGACGCGGCGCGCAGGCGCGCGAGCCCGCCGGCTGAGCCCGTGCCGGCGCCGTCAGGGCGTGCAGGGGGCGGGCTGCACCTTGTCGATGTCGAGCCGGGTCAGGTCGCCGTTGATGGCGAAATCGCCGTAATCGAGCTTGAGGGCGCCGCTGACGCCGTTCTCGTAGAGGTCGAAGGTGAGGGTGTAGATCGGCGTGCGCTCGCCCTCCCCTTGGGTGAAGTAGCTCAGCGTCACCGGCCAGTGCGCCACCGCCGCCATCGGGCCCGCGCGCAGGGGCTTGTCGCGGTCCGTGCCGGAGGCGTTCGTCGGGGCGGTGATCTGCCGCCCGATCACCGCGAGGGTGTCGTAGACCTTGCGGCCGTCGTCCGATCCGTCGAACACCTTGGTGGAGAGGGTGGTCTGCCCGGCGCGCGCCGCCTCGATCAGCCGGCGCATGTGCAGGCTCGGGAACAGCACCGTGTCGCGGTCCTGGAACTGGTCGCGCTTGGGCTCCTTCAGGCGCACCTTGAGCCCGTCCTTCGCGTCCGCCGTGCCGTCGATGGCGGAGCCGGGGGCGCCGTTGAGGACGGTGGTGGTCTTGAAGCGGAAATCCTGGCCGTCGCCGCTCTCGAACGTGGTGTTGCGCAGGTCCGAGGTGCGGCTTCCCGACTCGCCGCTCTCCAGCATGGTGACCTGACGCGTCTGCATCGTGTAGCCGCGGCAGGCGTCGCCCTTGAAGTCGATGACGATGCGGCCGCGGGCGCTCTCGACGGCGCGGGTGCCGCCGCTGGAGGCGAGCGTGAGGTCGTAGACCGCCCGGTGGCTCGCGAGCGTCACGGGAGGGGCTGCCTTGGCCGGCGGCTCCTGGCCGGCGGGAGCGGCGGGGGCGGCCCAGGCCGTGCCGGTCGCGAGGAGGAGGAGGCAGGCTGGGGCGAGGCGCGGCGTCATGCGGACTCCTGAACTGCGCGGGCCGGGATCGGGTGCGGCTGACAGATAGGTTGTTCCCCGATCGGGGCAAAGATCGGGCCGGCGCCGCCTCAGCGGTAGCCCGCCGCCTGCAATTCGAACAGCTCCGCGTAGCGCCCCGCGCGGGCGCGCAGCTCGGCGTGGGTACCGGCTTCGAGAACCCGCCCCTCCTCCAGGACGAGGATGCGGTCGGCCATGCGCACCGTGGAGAAGCGGTGCGAGATGAGGATGGCCGTGCGCCCGCGGGTCAGCTCGCGGAAGCGCTCGAACACCGCGAACTCGGACCGCGCGTCGAGGGAGGCGGTCGGCTCGTCGAGGATCAGGATCTCGGCCTCGCGCATGTAGGCCCGGGCGATGGCGATCTTCTGCCACTCGCCCCCCGACAGGTCGACGCCCTCCGAGAAGCGCTTGCCGAGAGGCTGCGCGTAGCCGAGCGGCAGCCGCGCGATGACGGCGTCGGCGAGGCTGCGCCCGGCGGCCGCGGCAACCCGCTCGGCGTCCTCCCGCGCGTCGACGCGGCCGACCGCGACGTTCTCCCCCGCCGTGAAGTCGAAGCGCACGAAGTCCTGGAAGATGACGCCGATCCGGGCGCGCAGGTCGTCCAGGGCGTAGGCGGCGAGCGGCAGCCCGTCGAGGAGGATGCGGCCCTCGCTCGGGTCGTAGAGGCGGGTCATCAGCTTGACGATGGTGGTCTTGCCGGCCCCGTTCTCGCCGACGAGGGCGACGACCTCCCCCGCCGCGAGGCCGAAGCTGAGGTGGCGCACCGCCCACGCCGCGCTGCCCGGGTAGCGGAAGCCCACGTCCTCGAAGACGAGGCCGGCGGCGAGCGGCACCGGGACCGGCACGGGATGCTCGGGCGAGCGGATCAGCGGCCGGATCTCGAAGAAGGAGAACAGGTCCTCCAGGTACTGGGCCTGCGCGGCGATCTGCGTGAACCCGAGGAGCAGCCCCTCGATCAGGCTGCGCAGGCGCTGGAACGAGCCGGCCAGGAAGGCGAGGTCGCCGATCGAGAAATCGCCCGCGACCGTGCGCCAGACGATCGTCCCGTAGGCGAGATAGTAGGCGAGCGCGCCGAGGCTCGCGAAGGCGCCGCCCCAGAGGGTGCGGCGGATCAACAGCGCGCGGTTGTCGCCGATCAGGCGGCGGGAGATCGCCTCGAACCGCGCCACGAGGTAGGCGCTGAGGCCGAACAGCTTGATCTCCTTGGCGGATTCGACGCTGGCGCCGAGGTATCGCAGGTAGTCGATCTGGCGCCGCTCGGGCGTTCGCCGCCAGGACAGCCGGTAGCCCTGGCGGTTGAAGTGCAGCTCGTTGAGGAAGGCGGGCACCACGGCGGCGGCCAGGAGCAGGATCAGCCAGGGCGTGAAGGCCGCGAGCCCCGCCGCGAGGACGAGGAGGGTCATGAGGTCCTGCGCCTGCCTGAACACCTGGCCGATCAGGCCCATGCGGCCCGTGACCTGACGCCGCGCGCGCTCCAGCCGATCCTGCTGGGCGCTGTCCTCGAACTGGGCGAGGTCGAGATCGGCCGCGTGGCGCATCAGGCGGACGGTCGCAGCGTTGCCGTAAAGATCGGCGATGAGCTCGTCGAGAAGGGTGGTCAGGCGGCCGAGAAGGTCCGACGCGACGGCGAGGCCGAGCTCCAGGGCGACGAGCCCCGCGAGCCGGGCGAGGTGCGGGTCGGCGAGCCAGGCGCCGAGGTCGAGCGGCACGGAGCGCGGACGCGCGTGCTCGGCCACGATCGCGTCGAGGATGAGCTTGGCGACGTAGAGGAGGCAGACGGGCAGACAGGCGCGCGCGAGGCGCAGGACGACGCTCAGGGCGAACAGGCGCGGGCTCGCGGCGCGCACCTGCCCGAACAGGGCCGGGACGTAGCGCAGGGCGCCGAGGCGCCCGTCGAGCCAGGAGCGGAGGGGGAAGCCGGCCATCGCGCCGACCATGCCGCCGCCCGTCCCGCGCGTCGATCCCGCCCCGCCGCGACATCCGGCATCGGCCGGCGCGAATTTGCCCGCACTGGGAATAGCCGTATGTTAACAAAAACAGATTTCCGGAGCGGAGGAGGAGCGATGCTCAGCGGCTCGGCAGTCCTGCGGGTCTCGTTGCTGCTCATCGTCGCCGGCGCGCTCGCGGCCCTCGTGCAGCATTTCTGGCCGTACGGCGGCTCCGAGCCGGCGGAACCCCCGAGGGCTACGGTGACGGCCCCGGCCAAACCCGCGCAGCGAGCCGAGCCCGCGCAGCGAGCGGAGCCGGCACAGCGTCCCGAACCCGCGCCCCGCGCCGAGCCGAGGCGGATCGATCCGCAGGCCGCGCAGGCGCCGCAGGCCGCGCAGGTGCCGCAGGACCAGACGAACGTCCCCCAGGCTTCGCCGCCCCGGCCCTCGGCCTTCCCGCAGGCGTCGCCGGTTCCGCAGGCGGTGCCCGTCCCGTCCGTGACGCCGCAGCCCGAGGGGCCCGCGGGCCCGGCCCCCGCGCCGGGTCCGCTGGCCGGGCTCGACCCCGCTCCTCCGGCGACCCCCGCCCCGGCGCCCGGGCCGGGCCCGGAGGCGGGCGCGCGGCCGGCCGAGGGAGTGCCGCCGCAGGCCGCGCTCGACCCCGAGCCCGGCGCGCCCCGGGCGATCAGCCTCGTCGATCTCAACACCGGCTCGCTGGCGGACCTCAACCGCCTGCGCGGCGGCGGCAGCATCGGCCGGGCGATCATCCAGAAGCGGCCCTACGCCTCGGTCGACCAGCTCCTGTCGAAGCGGGTGCTCACCCGCGCGACCTACGACCGCATCAAGGACCAGGTGACGGTCCAGTAGTTCTGCCAGCCTGCGGTCTGGCGCGGGAAATCCGAGATGCCTATGGTGCGGCGTGCGTGATCACACCCGTCGACAGGCCAAGGACACCCGCATGTTCACCCCGACCGGCAGCACGATCCTGCGCGACGACCTCGGCGTGCAGGAGACCACCGAGACGGACAACATCGTCCGCTGGGACGGCGAGCGGCTCTACGTGGAGCACGACGTCTACCACAACGGTCAGCTCGTCCACCGCAAGTACCGCCGCAACGTCACCGAGCCCGTGGCCCGCGCGCTGCTCGCGGTGATCAACCGCGGCCGGCAGTGAGGCGGGCCGCCCTCGCCCTGGCGCTGCTCGCCGGACTCTCCGGACCGGCCGCCGCGCAGGTCAGCGTCCGCTACGTCGCGCCCGAGCGCTTCACCGACGCCGAGAACCGGATCGGCACCGGCCTGACCCTGCGGGTCACCCTCGCGGAGATGACCCGCATCCTGCAGGAACTCGGCCGCCGCTATCTCCGGCCGGGCGAGACCCTCGACGTCACCGTCCTCGACATCGACCTCGCCGGCATCGAGCAGCCGGGCTTCGGGACGGCGCAGGCCCTGCGCGTGGTCCGCGACGCCTCCCCGCCCCGCATCCGCTTCGCCTACACCCTGCGGCGCGGCGGCCGCACGCTGGCACAGGGCGAGGAGAGCCTCACCGACATCAACTTCCTCCTGAACCCCAGCGCCCGCTTCTCCACCGGGCCGCTCACCTACGAGCAGGAGCTGCTGCGGGGCTGGTTCCACCGGCGGTTCCAGGCCGGGTAGGCGCCGCGCCCGGCCGGAACGGGCTCCGACATCCGCCTGACGCCTGAGCCTGCCAGGGAGAGGACCTTCGCCTCCTCTTGCTGGCTCACATGCGGATCTCCCTCGTCATCAACGCGGCCTCCGGCTCGGCCGGCGCGGTCCCGCCCGAGACCATCCGCGAGCGCCTCGCCGCCTCGGGGCTGAGGATCGCCTGCGAACCCGACCCCGGCCTGCCCCTGCGGCAGCGCCTGGAACGGGCGGCGCGCGAGCCCGGCATCGGGGCGCTCGTCGTCGCGGGCGGCGACGGCACGGTGGCCTGCGCAGCCTCCGTCCTGTGCGGGAGCGAGACGCCGCTCGGGCGCCTGCCGCTCGGGCTCCTGCCGCTCGGCACCATGAACCTCCTGGCGAAGGATCTCGGCCCGCCGCTCGACCTCGACGGGGCGGTCGCGGCGATCGGCTCGGGTGTCGTGCGACGCATCGACGTCGGCGCGGTGAACGGCGAGGTCTTCCTGATCAACTCGGTCCTCGGCATGCCGGCCCGCCTCGCGCACCACCGCGAGGCGCAGCGCGGGCGCCCGAGCCTCGCGGGGCTCGCCCGCTGGACCTTGGGCCTTGTCCGCCATCTCGGGCGCTACCCGCGCCTCTCGGTGACGGCCCGGATCGACGGGCAGGAGCGGCGCCTGCGCGTGCGGGCGCTCGCCGTCGTCAACAACGACTACCGGGAGGCGCCCGGCCAGATCCTCGTGCGCGCCTCCCTCGACGGCGGCAGCCTCACCCTCTACGTGCTGCCGCGGCTCTCGCCCTGGCGCCTCCTGCGCGTCGGCCTCGCCCTCGCCCTCGCCCTCGGCGACTGGCGGGGACTGCCGGGAGTCGAGCGCCGCGCCGTCGCCGACCTCACCCTTTCCGCCCCGCGGCGGGCCCTGCGGGTGATGAACGACGGCGAGGCGCGCCTGCTGGCGAGCCCGTTGCGCTATCGCATCCTCCGGCGCGCTCTTCTCGTTATGATCCCGCCGGGTCCCGAGGAGACCGGCCAGCGGGAGCCTCCATGAGACGCATCAGCCAGATCTCGGACCTGCATTTCGGCCGCACCGACCCGGCCGTGGTGGACGGCCTCGTCGCGGAGCTGAATGCGGACCGGCCCGACCTCATCATCATCTCGGGCGACTTCACGATGGCGGCGCGGCGCCGGGAATACGCGGAGGCGAAAGCCTTCCTGGCGCGCCTGCCCGAGCCCTGGATCGCGGTGCCGGGCAACCACGACATCTCGCCCTTCCATCTCGTCCAGCGCTTCGTGCGGCCCTTCACGCGCTACAAGCGCTTCATCGCACCCGACACCGAGCCCGTCTTCCAGGACGAGGAGATCGGCATCGTCTGCCTCAACACGGTGCGGACCTGGGCGCCGGAGCGCGACTGGTCGCAGGGCAAGATCCACCGCTGGCAGATCCTGGCCGCCGAGGCGCGGCTGCGGCGCATGCCCGAGCACCTGTTCAAGATCGTGGTCGGCCACCACCCGTTCATGCCGCCGCCCTGGGACGAGGAGGCCCGCCTCGTCGGCCGCGCCGACAAGGCGCTCGCCGCCTTCCGCCGCTGCGGCGTCGGGCTGACGCTGGCCGGCCACCTGCACCGGCACTACGCGCGCTTCGCCATCGCGGAGGGCGACGGCGCGGGCCGCGAGGAGGTCGACCGCGCCCGGATGCGCGGCGGCAACGGGCGGCTCCTCGCCGTCCAGGCGGGCTCGGCCACCTCGACGCGCCTGCGCGGGAACGAGCCCAACGCCTACAACCGCATCACCGTCGAGGGCGGGCTCGCCACCGTCACCGTCCGCCTGTGGAACGGGGCCCGGTGGGAGGACGCGCCCGCCGAGCCTCAACCGGCGCCGTAGCCGCCCTTTCTGTTAGCCGGCGCATCATCGTGCTGGCCAGCCTCGTAGCCGCCGCTCGGGCGACCCTCCCGACCGCCCCCGCCCGCCGGCGGCGGCGAGTGAGGACCGGCCTCTCCGCCGCGGGCGGCCTCCTCCTTCGCACGCTCTACGCGTGCATCCTCAGTCGGCTTCTGATCGTCCTGATCCTGCATCTGGTGCCTCCTCTGCGACCCCATCACTGCGACCCAATCACAACACTTGGTTGTATTGGAAGGCACCGCGGCGAAGGACGGTTCCGCGCCCGGATTGCCGCCTGTCGGCCGGGCCCCGGCCGAGCCTTTCGGGAGATCCGCCCTATCTCCCGGGTCCCGCAACCGAACGAGAGGAACCGTGATGGCGAACGACAGTGGCATCCGCGACCGCGCCGAGACCCGCGCTGCCAAGCAGCGGGAACGCGAGATCGCGGGCGCCCTCGCCTGGCAGGACCACGAGGCGGAGCAGCGCGCGATCGAGGAGCGGACGCAGAGATTGCGGGCCCAGCGCCTCGCCCGCGAGGCCGAGAAGGGCTGAAGCGCCCGCCGAACCGGCTTCATCGGCCTGTCATGGGCGCGTCTGAGGCTGCGCGCCTCGCCTGAGGAGAGAGCAGCCGCATGGACTTCCACCGCCGCTTCACCGTGCTGATGTGCGCGCCGGCCTTCGACCCGGACGATCTCGAGGGCGCGCGCGTGCAGCAGATCGTGACGGCGGTGGAGGGGCGCGGCTTCGAGGTCGTCCGGGCCCGCCGCGTCGAGGACGCGGCCATCGCCGTGCAGACCGACGCCGCCATCGGCTGCATGGTGGTCGACTGGGGCAAGCGCGGCCTCGACGGCAAGGCCGCCGCGCTCATCAACATGATGCGCAAGCGCGGCCTGGAGATGCCGATCGTCATCATGGTTCGGCGCAAGCGCCTCGAGGACATCCCGGTCGAGCTCCTCGACTTCATCGACGGCTACATCTTCCTGGCGGAAGAGACTCCCGAATTCATCGCCCGCGGCCTCGTCTCCCGGGTGACGCAGTACGCCGAGACCCTGAAGACGCCGTTCTTCGGGGCGCTCGTCGACTACGCCGAGAAGGGCAACCAGCTCTGGACCTGCCCGGGCCACAACGGCGGCATCTTCTACAACCGCTCGCCGATCGGGCGGATCTTCGTGGAGCATCTCGGCGAGGCGATCTTCCGCGACGACCTCGACAATTCCGTGCTCGACCTCGGCGACCTCCTCACCCACGAGGGCCCGGCCCTGAAGGCGCAGAAGGAGGCCGCCCAGATCTTCGGCGCGGAGAAGACCTACTTCGTCCTCAACGGCACCTCGGCCTCGAACAAGATCGTGCTCTCGGCGCTCGTGGCGGAGGGCGACCTCGTCCTGTTCGACCGCAACAACCACAAGGCCGCCCACCACGGCGCGCTCTTCCTCGGCGGCGGCATCCCGATCTTCCTGGAGACCGACCGCAACGCCTACGGGCTGATCGGCCCGATCTACGCGGAAGCGCTCGACGAGCGCGCGATCCGCGAGAAGATCCGCACCAATCCCCTCGTCACGGACCCGGAGGCGTGGCGGCGCAAGCGGCCCTTCCGCGTCGCCGTGATCGAGCAGTGCACCTACGACGGCACGATCTACGACGCGCAAGCGATCCTGGAGCGGATCGGGCACCTGTGCGACTATATCCTGTTCGACGAGGCCTGGGCGGGCTTCATGAAGTTCCACCCCCTCTTCGCGGGCCGCTTCGCGATGGGGCTCAAGGGCCTCGGGCCGGATTCGCCGGGCATCATCGCCACGCAATCGACCCACAAGCAGCTGGCGAGCTTCAGCCAAGCCTCGCAGATCCACACCCGGGACAGCCACATCCGGGGCCAGGACCGGCGCGTGGAGCACCGGCGCCTGAACGAGAGCTTCCTCGTCCACGCCTCGACCTCGCCCTTCTACCCGCTCTTCGCCTCCCTCGACGTCGGCGCCCAGATGATGAAGGGCCGCTCCGGCGTGGTGCTGTGGGACGACACGATCCGCCTCGGCATCGAGTGGCGCAAGAAGGTCCGCGCCATCCGCCGCGAGTTCGAGGAGAAGCGCGACGGCGACCCGCGCGAGCGCTGGTTCTTCGACCCCTTCGTGCCCGACACGGTGCGGGACGCGGACGGGGCCGAGGTGCCCTGGGAGAGCCTCTCGACGGACGAGCTCGCGGCCGACCCGCGCCACTGGGAATTGCGCCCCGGCGCCGCCTGGCACGGCTTCGGCCACGTGAGCCCGGGCTACGCCATGACGGACCCGAACAAGCTGACGGTGCTCACCCCCGGCTTCGACCGGACGACCGGCGCCTACGCCGAGCACGGCGTGCCGGCGCCCATCGTCGCGCAGTACCTGCGCGAGAACCGGATCGTGCCGGAGAAGAACGACCTCAACTCGCTGCTCTTCCTGCTGACGCCGGGCGTCGAATCCTCGAAGGCCGGCACGCTGATCTCCGGCCTCGTCGCCTTCAAGCGGCTGCACGACGACAACGTGGCCCTGGAGGAAGCCATGCCCGAGTTCGTGCGCCGCAGGCCGCACCGCTACCGGGGCGTGCGCCTGCGCGACCTCTGCGCGGAGTTCCACGCCTTCCACCGGGAATCCGGCACCTCGGCGCTCCAGCGCAAGCAGTTCGCGCCCGAGCACCTGCCGGAGATGGTGCTGCCGCCGAAGGCCGCCGCCCAGATGCTGACGCGCAACCGCGTCGACTACGTGCCGATCGCCGAAGCCGAGGGGCGGATCGCCACGACGCTGCTGCTCGTCTACCCGCCCGGCATCGGCACCGTGCTGCCCGGCGAGCGGATCGACGCCCGCGCCAGGCCGATGCTCGACTATTTCAAGATGTTCGAGCGCTCGGCGAACCTGTTCCCGGGCTTCGAGGCCGAGATCCAGGGCGTCTACCGCGAGGTCGACCCGGACGGGCGCATCCGCTTCCACACCTACGTGATGCGCGAGTGAGCGGCGCCCCACCCATCGCCGCCTGCCGCCCCGACGCCTTCGAATGAATCGCGGGTCCCCTCTCCCGTTCGCGAGAGGGACAGGGTGGGGGGTGTGCACTTTTCGGAGATGTCGCACCCCTCACCCGGTCGGCTGTCGCCGACTCGACCTCTCCCGAACGGGAGAGGTGGGTGCCGGCTCAGGGCCGGCGCGTCTTCTCCCGTCCCGTCTGCGCGAAGGGCGTCGCCTGCGCGTCGGCCTCTCCGAGGAGCTGCCTCTTGGCGCAGATGGCCCGCGCCGTGATCGGGCCGGGCTTCGCGCCCATCGACAGGCAGTAGATGCTGCTCTCGTCCATGCCCGGCCGGTCGCCCGCGCTGCAGGTGCCGTTCACCGCGAACTCGTCGGCCGCGCAGGTCGCGACGCAGCGCCCGCCCTCGCCGCAATTCGCCGTCTGCACCCGCAGGGCCGCGACGACCGCGCCGCTGCGGCCCTCGGCGCCGGAGGGACCGGGCGGACCGGGCGGGCCCGCGGGCCCCGGCTCGCCGCGGGGTCCCGCCGGACCGGCGGCGCCGACGGGGCCCGGAGGACCGGCGGGCCCGGCCTGTCCCGCAGGTCCGGCCGGGCCGACCTCGCCCCGCGCGCCCTGCGGGCCTTCCGGCCCCTGCGGGCCGGCGACGCCCTGAGGCCCGCGCGGGCCGACCTGGGGCCCGACCTGGGGCGCGGTCGGCGCCACCGCCGGGACGATCGCCGGCACGGCCGCGCGCGCGGCGGGGGGCGGGATCGCCGGCCCCTCGGGCCCGCGCTGCCCGCAGAAGCCGACGACCGCCTGGCGCACGTCCGGGCCGGCCTTCAGCGTCACCATGCAGCTCGGCGGGTGGTAGGCGAGGCGGAACAGGAAGCGACCCTCCTTGTCCGCCACGATCTGGCTGCGGTCATCGAGGACGATCGTCGCCGATTGCGCAGGATTGACCCGCCCGCTGACCCGCAATTCCCCGCCGGTGATCATGGCCTGATCGATGATCATGTCGGCGAGGGCCGGAACGGGGATCGTCAGCAGGGAGGCCAGAAGGAACGCGGTACGGGACATCCACCCAGCCTCTGAGCGCCGGCGATCAGGGCCAGGAGGGTAATGCGCCCCTCAGGGAGCGTCCACGAAGCGTGCGCAACCAGACTCAGTCCCGGGCGGCCGGCGGGCCGGCCTCCGGGGCGTCGGGCGGCTCGAAGGCGATGCCGATCTCGGGGCCTCGCCGCCAGACGAGGCGGACGGGCCGCGCCGCCAGCGCCCCGAGCCGCAGCGCGAAGCGGACGGGCAGGAGACCGATCTCCGCGAAGGCGAGCCGGGCGCCCGCCGCGGACAGGTCGGTGACGGCGCAGGGGAGCCGCCGCCCGTTCGCGAGCCCGACGGAGCCGGGCAGGTCGACCGGCCGCCGCTCCGTCCCCCTGCGATCGCTGCCGAGGAATGCCATCGTGCCCCTCCTCCGGGAGAGGTTCCGAGGCTCGCCGCCGCAGGGTTGACGGAGCGTGACCGGGCGCGCGCCATCAACAGATGGGTCGGTCCCGTACCGGGGGCGGGCTCAGTCGAGGGCTGCCCGCGCCGGCGCCGGCTCGGCGGCGAGGCGCAGGCGCGGCTGGACCAGGGTCGCGGGCTCGCCCGCGCCGCGGCCGATCCGCCGGAGCACGGCGCCCTCGCCCCGCAGGTCGATCACGACCGCCGCGTCCCGGGCGCGGCCGCCCTCGTCGAGGGCGAGGGAGGCCGTGAACAGCCCGTCGAGCTGGCCGGGCCGGCTCGTGCCGGTCTCGGTCATCACCCGCCACGCCAGGGGCCCGGCCGGCAGGGCGGCCCCGCGCTCGAACAGAGCCCGGTAGGACTGGCGGGCGCCCTCGCCCGCCGGCGCGAAGATGCAGTCCGCGACCGGCGTGAGCCCGACGACGAGGCCGAGGTCGCCGTTGCGCGTGCAGGTCAGGGTGCCGGCCTCCCGGGAGGGGACCTCCGTGAGGGTGCCGCGGGCGTAGGGCGCGGTGGCGATGAGCACCGCGCAGGTGGCGGCGACGGAGAAGGCGATGACTTCCGAACGCATGGGATGCCCCTTCGAGTTCTTGCTCGCGCGCTTCGTCGTGGAAGCGTTGCGTTAACCCTGTGGGGCAGGCCCGTTGCGGGCGTATTCCGTCCTCTGTTTCGTGGCGGCTCCGGGATCGGCCGGCCGACGCAACACGCGGCTGGCCGGACGCTGCCGGCCGCTACTGCGTGAGTTCGGCGACGCCGAGGATCGCGCCCATCACCGAGACGATCAGGCCGCCGATGAGCCCGCCGATCGCCACCGTGACGAGGGGTGTCAGGAGCGCGAGGAGGCGGTCGACCCGCTCGCGCGTCTGGGTCTCGTGCATCTCGGCGGCGTGGAGCAGCACGGAGCCCAGGCGGTTCACCTGCTCGCCGCTCGCGATCAGGCTCAGCGTGGCGGGGGCGTAGGGCTGGAGCGCCGCGAGGCCGGAGGCGAGGCTGCCGCCCTCGGTGAGCCGCCGCCCGGCCTCGCCGAGAGCTGCCCGGAACAGGTGGTTGCGCGGCAGCGGGCGGGCCGCGGCGACCGCGTCGGGGATCGGCACCTCGGCCACCAGCAGGGTGCCGAGCACGCGGCAGATCCGGCCGAGCTCGGCCCCGACCACGATCTCGCGCACGAGCGGCAGGCGCAGGGCGAGGGCGGAGCGCGCGCCCGCGAAGCCCGGCCGGTTCCAGGCCCGCGCGAGCCCGGCCGCCGCGAGGACGAGGCCGCAGAGGAGCGCGGGCCAGTGGCGGCCGAGCCCCTCGCCGAGGGCGGAAGCGACGCGGATCACGAGCGGGGGCGCCCGCCCCGTGCCCTCGAAGAGCGGCGCGAGGGCCGGGACCAGCACGCCGATGACCATGGCGAGGGTGCCGAGCGCCATCAGGATGAGGAGGCTCGGGTAGACCATCGCGGAGCGCAGGTGGCGCCGCACCGCGTCGCGGCGCTCCAGCGAGGCGGTGAGCGCGGCGATCACGGTGTTGAGCGTGCCGGTCGCCTCGCCGGCCCGCACCGCGTCGACCATGTCCTGCGGGAAGGCCTGGGCGTGGGCCGCCATCGCCCGCGACAGGCTCGCGCCCGCCAGCACGCGGGCAAGGAGGTCGGCCAGGACCGGGCGCAGGGCGGGCGCGGCCTGCCGCTCGACGAGGCGCAGCGCCCGGTCGACGGTCAGCCCCGCCCCGAGCAGGGTGCCGAACTCCTTCAGGAAGGCGATGCGGCCGGCATCGTTCACGCTGTCGCGGCCGAGGAGGTCGCGCCGCCAGAACGCGGTGGCGGCGGCGGCCGGCGCGATCTCGAAGACCTGCAGCCCCTCGGCCCTGAGGGCCGCGACCGCGCGCTCGCGCGCCTCGGCCTCGATCCGGCCGGCGCGCAGGCGCCCGTCCGGGGCGTAGGCGCGGTAGGCGAAGGCCGGCATCAGAGCAGCCCCTCGAAGACGCGGCCGACCTCGTCGAGGGTGGTGTCGCCGGAGAGGACGCGGGCCCGCGCCGTGTCGGCGAGGCTCGCCATGCCCGCCTCCCGCGCGCGCCCTTCGAGCGTCCGCTCGTCGGCCCCCTCGCTGATCAGGCCGCGCAGGGTGGCGTCGAGGGGCATGATCTCCGAGACGACCATGCGCCCGCGATAGCCCGAGCCGTTGCAGGCCGGGCAGCCGCAGGCGCGCCGGAGCGTCAGCGGCCGGGAGCCGGGATCGGCGAGCGGCACCCGCAGGCGGATCCGCTCCTCGGCGGTGGCCGGCGCGGCCTCGGCGCAGGCGTCGCAGACGCGCCGCACGAGGCGCTGGGCCACGACGCCGTTGAGCGTCGCGGCGATGAGGAAGGGCGCCACGCCCATGTCGACTAGGCGCGTCACGGTGGCGGGCGCCGAGTTGGTGTGCAGCGTCGAGATGACGAGGTGGCCGGTCAGCGCCGCCTGGACGGCGATCCGCGCGGTTTCGCCGTCGCGGATCTCGCCGACCATCACCACGTCCGGGTCCTGGCGCAGGATGGAGCGGAGGGCGGCGGCGAAGTCGAGGCCGATGCCCGGATGGGCCTGGACCTGGTTCACGCCCGGCATCCGGTACTCGACCGGGTCCTCCACGGTGACGATCTTGAGATGGGTGCCGTTGAGGCGGCGCAGGGCCGCGTAGAGGGTCGTGGTCTTGCCGCTCCCGGTCGGGCCGGTGACGAGGACGAGGCCGTTCGGCCGCGCCGTCATCGCCGCGATCTGGGCGATCGCCGCCGCGTCGAAGCCGAGGCCGGAGAAGTCGTCGACCCGGCGGGACCCGTCCAGCACGCGCAGCACCACGCTCTCGCCGTGGGCGGTCGGCAGGGTCGAGACGCGGATGTCGACGTCCCGCCCCCGGTCCTGCACCTTCATGCGGCCGTCCTGCGGCAGCCGCCGCTCCGCGATGTTGAGGCCGGCGAGGATCTTGATGCGGGTGGTGAGCGGGAGTTGCACCGAGCGGGCGAGGCGCTCGGACTCGATCAGCACGCCGTCGACCCGGTAGCGCACGCGCACGTCCGCCTCCTCGGCCTCGACGTGGATGTCCGAGGCCGACAGCTCGAACGCCTTGCGCACGAGGCGCGCGGCGAGCCGCACGATCGGCGCCTGGCTCGCCACGTCCTGCAGGCGGGCGAGGTCGTCGTCCGCGCCGATCCCGTCGTGATCCTCGGGCGCCGCGTCGCCGTAGACGGCCCGGTGCGCCCGCTCGAAGGCGGAGGGCCCGACGATGGTCACGGCGACCTCCCGGTCGGTGAGGTGCGCGAGCGCAGCCGGCACCTCCGGGTCGAACACGTCGACCGCCGCGACGTCGAGGCGCGTCGCGTCGGCGCGCAGCGGCAGCACCCGGGCGCGGGCGCAGTAATCGGCCCCGATCAGCCCGGGCAGGACGGGCTCGCCCGGCACCTCCTCGTCGCGCAGGAAGGGCAGGCCCGTCGCGTCGGCGAGCGCGCTGACGAGGGTGGTCTCGTGGACGAGGCCGAACTCGGTCAGGAGCAGGGGAAGCGGCCGCCGCCCCGGCAGGTCGAGGGCGGTGAGCGCGCGCTCGTGCCCGCCCGCGTCGAGCACCTGCGCCTCCGCGAGCGCGTCGAGGAACCGGCGTGCCGGATCCTCGCCCGCGCGGCCCGCGCCGCGCCGGTCCGGCCGCGGATGGCGGGGGCGGCTCTTCCCGGCCCAGATGCTCAGCATGTCCGATCCCGCGGCTCGCCCGATCGGCTGCACTCTCGATGAGCAAGCTTAAAGCAATCGAAACATCCGGACGCCCATCATCGCGACAGATGAGTTCCGATCCCATCATACAACTGCAAGTATTGTGTCCGAGCAAACATCTCTCCTGCAGTCGCAGACCGGCCGCATCGGCGCCGCCGCCGGGCGCTGGCTCGCCGATCTCGCCGGCCTGTTCGGCGAGGCGGACGCGCGGCCCGACCGGGCCCGGAGCGACCTCACGGTTCGCCCCGGCACCGCGGCGAGCACGCATCTCGGCGTGATCGACCGCCGGGAGGCGAGCCCGCGCAGCTACAGGCTCGACCGGGATGCGGAGGACCTCGCCGAGCGCCTGCGGGCGATCCGCGGCGGCGGCCGGGGCGCCGTGACGGCGAAGGTGCTGATCGAGCCGGAGATCTGCTTCGTGCGCGCCCTCACCCTGCCGGTGGCCGCGCTGCCGCGGATGCGCGAGGTGCTGGAGCAGGAGCTCGCGGCGGCGACCCCGTTCCGGGCGGAGGCGGTCTACAGCGACTGGTACGTCGAAGGCGAGGACGCGGCGGCGCGGACCCTGCGCGTGCGGCACGTGGTGCTGAAGCGGGCCCGCCTCGACCCCGTCCTCGACACGCTGCGCCGCGCCGGGCTGGAGCCCGGCCCCGTGACGGTCGGGCGTGCCGAGGATCAGGCCATGCCGGTGGACCTCCTGAGCGGGGGGCGCCGCCCGGTGCCGCGGGCGTTGCGCGGCCTGAGGCGCGCCGATCTCGGCCTGCTCGCCCTCGCCCTCGTGCTCGCGGGCACCGCGCTCGCTCTCCTGCGCGCGCACCAGGAGGCGACGCTGGCGAGCCTCGACGCGGCGATCCTCTCGGCCCGCCGCGCCGCCACGCCCGACCTGCCGCCCCCGCTCCTGGCGGCGAGCCGGCGCCTCGCCGCCGCGCGGGCGGGTCGGCCGGGCCTGGACCGGACCTGGGAGACGGTCGCCGCCGCCCTGCCCGACACGGCCTCCGCTGAGAGGCTGCGCCTGGAACCGGCCGGCCTCAGCCTGACGCTGCTGACGCGCGAACCCGAGGCGGCCCGGCGGGCGCTCGCGACGATCCCCGGCTTCGGGCCTCCGGGCCCGCCGGCAGAGGCGGATCAGGCGGGCGGGCGGATCGTCCTCACCCTGCCGGCGACCGCGGGAGCCGCGCCGTGATCGGGCCTATCGCCGGGCGGATCGGGCGGCCGGGCGCCACCATCCTGGCCGCCGGGCTCGTGCTCGCCGGCCTTCTTAGCGCCGGGCAGGTCGTGGGCGGCCTGCTCGACGCGCGCGCCGAGATCGCGGAGGCCCGCGCCCGTCTCGGCCACCTGCAGGCCGCGGCGGGCCGGCCGCCGCCCGCCGCGCCGCTCTCGGGCGGCGACGAGGCGGCGCTTCTCGGCGCTTTCCGGGCCCGGCTCGACGCGCTCGCGAGCGGGCGCGCCCTCGTCATCGACGGGGCGCGCGTCGAGGCCGATCCGGGGAGCCCGACGCTGCCGCGCCTGCACGCGCAGATGCGCGGCACCGCCGAGGCCCTGCACGGGCTCCTCGCGGCGCTGGAGGCGGGGCCGCCCCTCGTGGTCGTGGAGGCCGCGGAGATCGGCATCGCGCGGCCCGCGGACGCGGTGGAGGAGCGGCCGACCGCCCTGCGCCTCGACCTCACCGCCCGCGGCGCGGTGCTGCCGGCCGCGGACGCGCCGCGATGAACCGCGAGCACGCTGCCCGCCTCTCCGGCCTCGCGGCGGCGCTCGGCGCGACGGGCCGGGTGCCGCGGGCGCTCGCCGCGGGCGCGGCGCTGGCCGCCCTCGCCGCCGGCCTGTGGCCGGTCGACGGGTCGGCGCCGGCCGAGCCGCGGGCGCCCGAGCTCGTCGCCGCCCCGGCCGCCGCGCAGGCGGCGCTCGCCCGGCCGCTGTTCGACCCGGGCCGGCGTGCCTGGACGGCCCGCGGCAGCCTCGACGACGTCACCGGCGCCCCGGCGCCCGAGATACGGCTGCGGGTGGTCGGGATCCTCCTCGACGGGACCAGCCGGCGCGCCCTCGTCGATGACGGGAGCGGCCCCCCGGTCTGGCTCGCGGAAGGCGAGGGCCGCGGCTCCTGGCGCATCCTGTCCATCGCGCCGGACCGCGTCGCCGTCGCGGACGGGGTGGGCACCCGCACGGCGGAGTTCCTGGGCGAACCCGTGCCGGTGCGCCCGGAACGGCGCGCCCGCGCCGCCGATGCGGGCCTCCGGCCGGCGCTCGGCACATCGTCGCCCTGACCCCCGCGCGCATCGACAGCCTCGGGACGGGAGCGGCCGCCTCCTAATCGATCATCCGGCGCAGCAGGCCCTGGCTGCCCGCCGGGATCTCCGTCAGCGGCGGAGGGGGCGGCACGGGGCGGATCGGCATCATCGCCCGGAACTGCTCGCGGAAATCCCCGGTGATGCGGTCGGCATCCGCGGTGCCGCGGATAACCTTGGGGCGGATGAACACGATCAGCTCGGTGCGCACGCGCGCGTCGACGCGGTTGCGGAAGGCGGCGCCGACGAGGGGCAGGTCGCCCAGGAGCGGCACGCTCTCGGAGCCGATCTGCGCCTTCTCCTGCACGAGGCCGCCGATGGCGAGGCTGTGGCCGTCGTTCACCGCGACGCTCGTCGCCACCCGGCGCTGGCGGATGGTCGGCGAGTTGATGGCGGAGCTCGTGGTCGGGACGACGTCGCTGACCTCCTGGTTGATGTCGAGGACGACGAGGCCGTTCTTGTTGACCCGCGGCGTCACCGACAGGATCACGCCCGTGTCCTTCAGCTCGATCTGGTTGAGAATCGGCGCGCCGGCCGCCAGCGCGCTCTGGCCCGACTGCTTCACGATGGGCACTTGGTCGCCGATCTGGAGCCGGGCCGTGCGGTTGTCGAGCACGGTGATGTTGGGCGAGGAGATGACGTTGACCCGGGTGATGCCGCGCAGGGCGTTCAGCACCACGTTGAAGTCGGCGTTGTTCAACAGGTAGTTGAAGCCCGTCACCCCGCGCGCCGCCGCCGCGATCAGGCCGGCGGTGCCGCCCGTCGCCGCGCTCGCCGCGCCGATGGTCGTGGCCTGGGCGAGGTTGAGACGCGAGCCGCCGTTCTTGAGGAACCACTGCACGCCGAACTCGAGGCTGTCGTTGAGCGTCACCTCGGCGATCACGGTCTCGAGGAGCACCTGCGTCGGCATCGCGTCGAGGCGGCCGAGGATCTTGAGGATCTTGTCGTACTGGTTGCGGGTGGCCGAGATGACGAGGCTGTTGTTGGCCTCGTCGGCCACGATGCCGATCGCGTCGCGCCGGCCGTTCATCCCGGCCGCGCCGTAGCCGGCATCCGGAGCGTATCCGCCCATCCCCGCCGCGCCGAGTCCGCCCGCCGTCGGGAACGCGCCCGCCTCGGGCGCGAGGGCGCCCGGCGCCGCGGCCCGAAGCCGTCGCCCGCGCGCAGCGGCGGCGTCGCCGAGAGGGCGCCCGCGCCGCCGACGCCGGCGGGCGAGGCACCCGCCCCGTACTCTCCCCCGCCGAAGCCGCCCGCGAGACCGCCGCCCGCAAGGCCGCCGCCCGCGAGACCGCCTCCGGGGAGCCCGCCTCCCGCGAGGCCCGACGGCCCACCGAGGGCGCCCGCGCCGAATCCGGCCGGTCCGCCGAGAGCGCCGCTCCCGAACCCCGCTCCCCCGAACCCCGCGGCACCGAAGCCCTGTCCGCCGAGGCCCTGACTGCCGAAGCCCTGCCCGCCATAACCCTGCCCGAGGGCGACGCTGGAGCCGGTCTCGGCGGCGACCACACCCTGAAGGACGGCGGCAAGCTCGCGCGCCGAGCGGTTCTGGATCCGGTAGACGAAGAGCTGGCGCTCGCGCTCGGCGGCGAGATCCTCCAGCCGCGCCACCCATTCGCGGGCGCGGTCGAGATAGGCGGCCCGCGCGCTCACCACCAGGATGGCGCTGAGGGGCTCGTTGGGCACGAAGCGGATGATGTCGCCGCTGCCCGTCGCCTCGCTCGCGAAGATGTGGGTGAGGTCGCGGGCGATGGCCGTCGGGTTGGCGCTGCGCACGGGCAGGACCGCCGTCGACATGCCGCGCATCCAGTCGACGTCGAAGACCGCGATGGTCTGGCGCAGGGCCTGGATCTGCGCGGCGTCGCCCGACAGGATCAGGAGGTTGCGGGTGCGGTCGGCCCGCAGCACCACCTCGCGCGGGGCCACCGCGGCCAGAATCGCCTGCATCTCGACCGCCGAGATCCAGCGCAGCGGCACCGCCTGACTGCCGGGGGCCGCCTCGCCGGCCTCGGAGAGCCGGCGCACGGGCGTCACGCTGCCGGGGGTGCCGGCCGGCACGATCTGGACGCTGCTGCCCCGCCGCCTCAGGGCGACGCCGCGGCTCGACAGGGCCGTCTCGAACAGGGAGAGCAGGACCTCGCGCCGGACCGGACCGCCGGTCTGGAGGGTCAGCGTGCCGGTCACGCGCTCGTCGATGCTGTAGCTCCAGCCCAGCGTGTCGGCGATGACCGCCTTGGCGGCCACGGCGACGGGCACCTCGACGAGGTTGAGGCTGACCGGACCGCCGGCGAGCGCGGCCGCAGGCGCCGCCTCGCCGCCGACGAACTGGTCCGTGCCCCGCCGCAGAAGCGGCTGCACCGGCCGGGCCGGCCGCGCACCGGGAGTGTCGATCGCCTCGGGCTCGGCCGCCGACGCGGCGGAGGCGAGGGCGAGGCCAAGGATCAGGAACGCGCTCGACCGTCCCATACCCTTCGCCTCGATCGAAACCGGAACTTCTGCAATCGAAGGTGCGCGAACTATGGTTAACGCCCACTTAATCGACAGAAGAAGAACAATATTTGTTCTCCCGGCGGCACTATTCTATCTCTGATTGTATTTGCTTCAGCTGACTTGATCCGCCGGCCGACCCGGCGCGCGGCGCCCGCGCCGGGGCATCGTCAGTGGCTCGCGACGTCGGCCTTGTCGCCGGTGCCGCCGGACTTGCCGTCCGCGCCGAGGGAGTAGACCTCGTAGGGTCCGCCGCCGATGCCGGGCGAGCGGTAGAGGTACGGCTGGCCCCACGGGTCGGTCAGGCCTCTGGCATCGCGCACGTAAGGCCCCCGCCAACCGATGCCGCCGGGCGGCGCGGCGACGAGCGCGGCGAGGCCCTGCCCGGTCGTCGGGTAGGTCCCGTTGTCGAGGTAGTAGAGTTCCACCGCCTGGGCGATGTTCTTCACCTGGATCCGAGCGGTCTCACCCTTGGCACGGCCGAGATAGCCGAGCACCTGCGGCGTCACCATCGTGGCGATCATCCCGATGATCGCCAATACAACCAACAGTTCGACGAGGGAGAAGCCTGACTCGCCCGTATCTTCCGTCCTGCGATATCCGGTACGCATCTCTCACCTATACATCTTTTGGTTGAATATCTGATTTGTTCAACCACAGTACTTGATACACGTAAACAAACCTCGATCTTTGTGACGATAAACAGATCAATGGGGCGAATTTTCAGGATCTGTGTTGGATCTTTCTTCACCGGCACTCTTCGATCCTCCGTCGAGCTCGCTGCCTCGCGAGCGCTACAGGGAACGGCGGACGAGATGGCGATGGCCTTGGCACCGAGACCTGCACACCCGAGCAGCCCGCCTCCGCGCGGGCAGGACCCGTCTCGGGAGAGCCGCCGGTCCGGCATAGCCGTGGCGGGCCTGGTGCTGGCGGCGGGGCTCGCCTCGGGCGTCGCGCCGGCTCTGGCCGCCCCGCTCACCCTGCCGCTGCCCGAACCATTGCCGCCGGTGAAGCTGCTGACGTTCCTCGTCGGGCTGCACCTGATCGGCCTCTGCTTCGGCCTCGGCGGCGCGACGATGCTCGACTTCTGGATCCTGCGCTGGATGCGCTGGGGCGGCATGCCGCCGGAGATCGAGCGGACCTTCCACTTCATCAGCAAGGTCGTCGCGGTGGGGATCGGGCTGCTCTGGCTGTCCGGCCTCGGCTTCCTGGCCCTCTACACCGTCGAGGCACCGGAGAAGCTCGCCAACCCGAAGCTCTGGGCGAAGATCACCGTCGTGGCGGTGCTCACGGTCAACGGTGCGCTGATCCACGCCCTCGTCCTGCCGAACGTGCTGAAGGACGTGCGCCGGCCGATGCTGCAGGGAGTCTCCCGGATCGAGACCGGCATCTTCCTCGCCTCGGGGGCGATCTCGGGCGTCTCCTGGTACACGGCCTTCGCCCTCGGCCTGATGCGCGAGCTGAACGACCGGGTCTCCCTCGGCCTGCTGCTGAGCCTCTGGCTCGCCGCGGTCGTCGCGTCCTGCCTCGGCGCCCTGATCCTGTGGCGGCGCCTGCGCCGTGCCGGGATCCTGGCGCGCGCAGCCTTCCTGCCGCCGCTCGACCCGCCGGACGCGGCGCCCGAGACCCGCATCCCGGCGCACCGGATGGTCGCGGTGCGCCGCCCCCTCGGCGGCCCGACCCGCGCGCGGGGGCGTGTTCACGCACGGCTCACCGCGACCGGGATGGCACCCGGGTAACGGCCGCTCCGCCCGAACGAGGCGGAGACGGCGCCGGCGGGGCTTCCGGGCCGCGCCGGGATCACGCCGCGGAGCAGCGCTGCAGACGGCCGACGCCGACCTCCCAGGATTCGGGACAGGATCCGGGGCCGTACCCCCGCGCAGGCACGGGGCTGGGCGCCGCGAGGCCGTGGGTCGCCAGGGTTTCCAGGGCGGCGCGGGCCTTCCCGGCCGCGACGTTCGTGAGCGCGCAGAGGTTATCGAGCTGGAGCAGGACCCGGTCCTCGCCAGGGCGCCCGAGGGCGCACAGGCAGAGATAGACCTTGAGGGCGTGCAGGTCGCCGGCCTGACGGGTCGAGAAGCGGCGCAGGTCCACGGGGGCGGGCTCGCCCGGCTTCGGGGGAAGCGTCCGGTACGGCAGGCGCCGCCGGGCGGGCGCCTCGTCGTAGCCTTCGAGGAAGTAGCGCAGGCGCCGGCCCTGGCCCTCCGGCCGGGTGCTGATCAGGCCCTGGTCGGCCAGCAGCTTCTTGCCGGCGGCCACGAGCTGGTGGGACAGGCCCGTCAGCGCGCTCAGCTCCGCGTAGGCGAGGAGCGCCGAGCCGCGCTCGTGCCGGAGCCGGCGCCCCGAGGGGATCTCCAGCGCCAGGGTGAGGAAGATCTTGAGCGCCGCCGTCGAGCGTCCGAGATGGGCCGCGTCATCCCGGAACGCCCGCAGCCCACCCGCCAGGACCCAGTCGCAGGGCATCACCGCGTGGGCGGACGGAACCGGCTCCGGCGCGTCGAAGGATGGGGACAAAGCCCGGTCGAGGCGCAGGAGAACGACCGGCTGACGAGGTGATCCGAGCGCGTACGACATGGCGCAATGGATCTATCCTGCCGCTGAGCGCGTCTCAATATGAATCAACGTGCTTATTATGGCTTCACCCTCACGCGACCCTGCCGGCGCGCGGCGGGAGCCCGGGGGGCGACGCGCCGCCGGGATCCGCCCCGAATCCCGCGCGATCGGCGGCTCCGACCTTCGACGCGCGGGCGACGCCCTGATTCGTCGCGCGGCCGGCGGCCCGGCCGAATGAACAATAGTGCGGAATGTCCCGTATTTCTCTCCGAGTAGATTGCGACAATTTCCAGCAAATGCCGGCTATTTGCGCAGTTCGTCTGGCGAATTTAAGATTTCTGAAACAGATCGTTGACAAACCAAGGCCGTCGAAAGAGCGAAATAGTCTCGCCTCGGAAGCCGACCCATGAGCGCACCCGCCGGATACACGCTCGTCTTCGCCGACGAGTTCGACACATTGAGCCTGTCGGACAGCCGCTCGGCGGACGCTAACTGGTACACCGGCCAGCCCTGGGGCGGCGGCTTCGGCGAGGCGAGATTCCTGCCGGCGAGTTCGGCGCGCTCGCCCTTCTCCCTCGTCACGCAGGGGGGCGAGAGCGCGCTGCGGATCGAGATGAGCCGCAACGCCTCTGGCCAGCTGGAGAGCGGCCTGATCGCCAACACCTTCCCGGACGGCAGCAGCCGCACGGCCCGCGACGGCGACCCCTACGGCTACTACGAGGCCCGCCTCTGGCTGCCCGCGGGCCAGGGAATCTGGCCCGCCTTCTGGTCGATCGAGGCGGAGCGCCTCTCGGGCGCCCGTGACTACGTCGTCGAGATCGACATGATGGAGCATTACGGCACCGCCATGCCGGACCGCTTCACCAGCCATATCCACGACTGGGACTGGAACGGCGGCACGCTCGTCGGCCACGACAGCACCTATGCGCGCCACGTCGCCGGGCCGGACGTGCTCGCCACCGGCTGGCACACCTACGCCGTCGAGGTGCGGCCGGACACCACCACATTCTACTTCGACGACAGGCCCTACTGGTCGGTGGCGACGCCGGCCACGCTCGACACCGACCCGATCCTGATGCTCAACCTCGCCGCGGGCGGGGGGTGGCCGATCTCGGGCAAGCTCGACCACGTCTCCCTCGACATCGATTACGTCCGCGCCTACGAGCTGGCGCCGCAGACCGCGGCGCCGCCCGCGGAGCCTTCGGCCACGCCGGCCGCACCCGCCGCCCCGACCGCACCCGTTCCGCCTGCCGCTCCGGCCGCGCCCAAGTTCCTCGTCGGCACGGCGAAGAACGACACCTTCACGGTGAGCGATGCGAGCGTCCTGATCGTCGAGGCGGTCGACGGCGGCACCGACACGGTGCGCGCCAGCGTCTCCTTCATCCTGCCCGCCAACGTGGACCGGCTCGTCCTGACGGGCGCCGCCCTCGACGCGACCGGCAACGGATTGTCCAACGATCTCCAGGGGAATGCGGGTGCCAACACCCTCTCGGGCCTCGGCGGCAACGACGTGCTGACGGGCGGCGGCGGCAACGACCTGCTGCTCGGCGGCGAGGGCAACGACAAGCTCCACGGCGATGCCGGCGACGACGTGCTGGTCGGCGGGCTGGGCGGCGACCGGCTCTACGGCGAGGCCGGCGCCGACAGCTTCCGCTACCTCGCGGTCGCGGAGAGTGCCTACGCGGCCCGCGACACGATCGTGGATTTCGCCCCCGCGGAGGGCGACAGGATCGACCTGTCGGCCATCGACGCCAGCACGCTCGTCGCGGGCGACCAGGCATTCACCTTCGTCGGTTCGGCGGCCTTCACCGCCGCCGGCCAACTCCGCTACGCGAACGGGATCCTCTCGGGCGACGTGAACGGCGACAAGGTTGCCGATTTCGGCGTCAACCTGACGGCCGCCGCGCTCCACCCCGGCGATTTCATCCTCTGAACCCGGCCGGGTTGCCTCGCAAGCCGCGGCGCCCGTGCCCGTTCCGGAGCGTGCGTGCGGGAAATTGTGCGGCGCCGAAAGGCTTCGCGGCACATTGCTTCAGTCTCGACGGTCCGGCCCGCGCGCCACCCCTCAGACGGCCGGCACGCAGGACCTTGGCCGTATCCGCGGACCCGCCGAATGAATTCTTTCGATCTTCCGCGACTTTAGTCTGCCGACATGCGAGATCAGTATCGATCTCTGCCAGGCTTTATCCTATAACTGAGCGCCGAGAACCGGGAAGGTCTGCGCCGGAACGCTTCATTGACCGGCATTCTCTGGCAGCTTGAGGCCGGCTACCGGCAACTACCGAGCGCGACGGGCGCAAGCGCGATTTCGCGGCTCTCAACCGTATATCGCGAGGATTTTACAAGTATTTGTTCTTATTTTGCAGAATATTTCTGGATTGAACGTTTTTTGTGCATGTGGCCAACATGTAATCTCCCGCTGGCTTCAATTAAAACTTGAATGGTGCGATGCGGCATGAAACCTTAACGGAAAGTTAGTGACTGGGGGCTTTCAGAGGCAGGAGACCTGCATGTCTGCGCACCCTCCGATTGCGGTCGGAACCGAGTTTCAGCAGGCCGAGTCGGCGCAGCGCGCCCGCCTCGCATCATCGTCCGGCCACCTGGCCGGGCAGTTCGCCGAGCACATCGCCGGGCATCTCGACAGCCGGGTCAAGCGGGGCTTCGACCTGACGGCCGCGCTCTGCGCGCTTCTCCTCCTGCTGCCGATCTTCCTGCTGATCGCGCTGCTGATCCGGGCCTACGACGGCGGGCCGGCCTTCTACCGGCACCGGCGGGTCGGCCGCGGCCAGTCGGGCTTCGACTGCCTGAAGTTCCGCACCATGCGGACCGACAGCCAGGAGGCGCTGCGCCTCTATCTCAGCAGCAACCCGGCCGCCCTGGCGGAGTGGGCGGAGACGCAGAAGCTCAAGGACGACCCGCGCATCACGCCGGTCGGCGCGATCCTGCGCAAGACGAGCCTCGATGAGCTGCCCCAGCTCATCAACATCCTGCGCGGCGAGATGAGCGTCGTCGGCCCCCGGCCGATCGTCGAGGCCGAGGTCGAGAAGTACGGGTCCGACGCCGCCGCCTACTTCGCCGTCCGCCCGGGGCTCACGGGCGCCTGGCAGGTGAGCGGCCGCTCGGACACCTCCTACGCGGAGCGGGTGCGCCTCGACCGGCAGTACGTGGAGTCGCAGTCCTTCCGGGGCGACCTCGTGATCATCCTGCGCACGATCCCGGCGGTGTTCTTCACCCGCGGTTCCTACTGACGCCCGGCCCCCGGGCACGCCCGGGCGGAAGACGCACGACCCCGATTTCGCGCTTCGGCAAGGAACGGCGCCTCCGGCTCGGAGCGCGCCCGCGGTCGTCCCAGGAGAGCGGCGCAGGAGAGGTCTGCCATGAAGGTCGCCATCATCCATTACTGGCTCGTCGGCATGCGCGGCGGCGAGAAGGTCATCGAGGCGTTGGCGCGGATGTATCCCGAGGCGGATATCTTCACGCACGTCCTCGCGCCGGAGGCGATATCGGAGGAGATCCTCCGGCACCGCATCCGCACCTCCTTCATCGCGCGGCTGCCGCGGGCGAAGGTCTTCTACAAGCACTACCTGCCCTTGATGCCGCTCGCGCTCGAGCATCTCGACCTGCGCGGCTACGACCTCATCATCTCGAGCGAGTCGGGGCCGGCCAAGGGCATCATCCCGCCGGAGGGGGCGGTGCATGTCTGCTACTGCCACTCGCCCATGCGGTACATCTGGAACATGTACCACGACTACCGGAGCTCGGCCGGACGGCTGACCCGGTTCGCGATGCCGCTGCTGACCCATTACCTGCGGGCCTGGGACGAGAGCTCGGCCGCGCGGGTCGATCACTTCGTCGCCAACTCGAGCACCGTCGCCTCGCGGATCCGCCGCTACTACCGGCGCGAGGCGAGCATCATCCACCCGCCCGTCGCGGTGGACGACTTCGCGCCCGTCCCGGAGGCGGAGCGCGGCGACTACCACCTGATGGTGGGC
The DNA here is from genome assembly GCF_007992195.1 of Methylobacterium oxalidis. Taxonomy (GTDB): domain Bacteria; phylum Pseudomonadota; class Alphaproteobacteria; order Rhizobiales; family Beijerinckiaceae; genus Methylobacterium; species Methylobacterium oxalidis. The sequence continues at coordinate 56,238 of NZ_BJZU01000017.1, forward strand.
GAGCTCGTCCGCTACAAGCGGCCGGACATAGCGGTCGCGGCCTTCAACGCCCTGCGCCGCCCGCTCGTGATCATCGGCGGCGGCGAGATGCTCGGCGAGATCCGCGCGATGGCCGGGCCGACCGTGCGGGTGCTCGGCCCGCAGCCCTTCGCGCAGCTGCAGCACCACTATGCCCGCTGCCGCGGCCTGATCTTCCCCGGCGAGGAGGATTTCGGGATCGTGCCCGTGGAGGCCATGGCGAGCGGCCGCCCGGTCGTCGCCTACGGACGGGGCGGCGCCACCGAGACGGTGGTCGACGGGCACACCGGCGTCTTCTTCGAGACGCAGAGCGTCGAGGCGCTGACCGCAGCGGTGGAGCGCCTGGACGGGCTCGACCTCGATCCCGCCCGCATCGCCGCCCACGCCCGGCGCTTCAACGGGGACCGCTTCGCCGCCGAGATGGCGGCCGCGATCGCGGCGGCGCGCGCGGCCGCCGGCGCCCAGGATGCGCCCTTCGCCGCGCCACTCCCGGCTGCCGACGCGCCGATCGCCCTTCCGGCGGGCCGCCGGAGGGCCGCCTATGCCTGACACGCCCCACCGCCCGGCCGCCCCCGACGGGATCGTCCTGTTCAACGTCAAGTACAGCCCGAACCTCGGGGACGGCGTCATCGCGGCCTGCCTGGAGCACGGGCTCGCCGCGCGCCTGCCCGGCACCCGCGTCGCGTCGATCGATCTCGCCGGTCGCGAGGCCTGGCTGCCGCCGGGCGACGGGCGCGGGCGCGTCCGCCTGCTCCGGACCCTCCAGGCCCTGCCAGCCCCTCTCCGCGACGGCGCGGTCGGCCTCGCCCTCGGGCTGAGGCTGCGCCGCCGCCTCGTGCCGGCGTGGCGGCGGGCCGCCCGGGGCGCCGGCTTCGCCGTCTTCGGCGGCGGGCAGCTCATCCAGGACGGGGACCTCAACTTCCCCCTCAAGCTCTCTGCCGCCATCGGCCTGTGCCACGCGCTCGCCATGCCGGTCGCCGTCTACGGCGTCGGCGCGAGCCCGAGCCGGTCGACGCTCGGCGGGCATCTCCTGCGCCGCCTCCTCGCCTCGCCCCGCCTCGTGCACCTGAGCGCCCGCGACGCCGCCTCCCGCGACAGCCTCGCGGGCTACCGGCCGAGCCAGCCCGTGGACCTCGCCCGCGACCCCGGCCTCCTCGCGGCCGGGCTCTGGCCCGCCGCGGCGAAACCGGGGCGGGCACGACCCCTGATCGGGGTCGGCATCACCCATCCGGCCCCGCTCCACCACCACGGCGCCGGGCTCGCCCGCGAGACGGACGCGGACGCGGCCGAGCGCTACGGACGCCTCGTCGACGGGCTGGTGGCTCAGGGGCTCGACGTGGCGCTGTTCACGAACGGCGCGGCGGAGGACGAGGATTTCCTCACCGCGCACGCCGCGCGTCTCTGCGCCGCCGCCGGCGGAGACGGGCGCGTGGCCCGCCTCCCCCGCGCCGCCGACCCCGCCGCCCTGGCGCGCCGCGTCGCGGGGCTCGACGGCCTCGTCGCGCACCGCCTGCACGCGATCATCCTCGCCTACGCCTACCGCGTCCCCGCGATCGGCCTGCGCTGGGACGCCAAGCTCGACGCCTTCCTGCGCTCCGTCGACGCCGCCGACCGAGCCGCCGATTTCGACGACGCGAGCGTGGGCGAGATCCCCGCCCGCCTCGCCGAGGCGATGCGCGCCGGCGTCGATCCGGTCCGCCACGCTTCGGTCGTCGGCGAGACGGAGGGCGCCCTGGACCGGCTCGCCGAGGTGATCGCGGCGGCCCGGGCCCTTGGCCGGACCCGGACCGGCCGGACCGCCGACCTCCCGCACGGCACGGCCCTCGGCCTGCCCGCGCGTCCGTGAGGAGGGCTCAGGTGCAGATCGAGCCGATCGGGATCCTCGCGGCGCTGCTCGGACTCGCCGTCCTGGCCTTCGGCCCGGTCGTCGGGATCTACGCGCTCGCGGCCACGAGCCTGCTCGGGGCGGCCGCCGCCATCAAGCTGCCCGCGCTCGGCGATGCCAGCATCATGCCCTGCCACCTCATCATTCCGTTCCTGATGATCGCGGTGCTGCGCAGCGCGGAGCTCCGCGGGGGCATGATGGCCGCCCTCACCTTCCCGCGCGCGGGGTTCTGGTTCCTCGCGGCGATCGTCTTCGGGGCGGTGACGGCCGTCTTCCTGCCGCGCATCTTCGCCGGGGCGACGATGGTCTACTCGCTGACCCGCAGCGGCATCGACGTGGGCGTCGTGATGACGCCGCTCGGGCCCCGTGCCAGCAACATCACCCAGACCGCCTACCTCCTCGGCGACGTCGCCTGCTACGCGGCCTTCGCGGCCCTGATCGCCCGCGGCGACGGCCGCCACGCCCTCGCCGCGCTCCTCCTCGCCGCCGGTCTCCACCTCGCCTTCGCGCTGCTCGACCTCGCGACCTTCGCCACGGGGACGGGCGACGTCCTCGGCTTCATCCGCAACGCCAACTACCGGATGCTGAACGAGGGCGTGATCGGCGGCTTCAAGCGGATCGTCGGCTCCTTCACCGAGGCCGGCGCCTACGCCTACGTGGCGATCGGGTTCTACGCCTTCTGCCTGCAGCTCTGGCTCCGGGGCGTCTCGACGCGGCTCACCGGCGCGCTCGCCGCGGGCCAAGCCCTCGCCCTCCTGCTCTCGACCTCCTCGGCGGCCTACGCCGCGTTCGGCGCCTACAACCTCGTGGCCTATGCGGGCTGCCTGCGCCGGGCCGGCGAGGGCCGCGGCGGCGACTGGCGCACGAACGCGTACCTCGTCGGGACGCCGGTCCTCGCCGTGCTGGTCGTGCTCGGGCTGATGCTGATCCCCTCCGTCTGGACGATGGTGACCGGCCTGTTCGACGCGACGGTCTCGAACAAGATGTCCTCGCAGTCCGGCGTCGAGCGCGCCCGCTGGAACGCCTACGCCCTGCAGAGCGCCATCGACACGCTGGGGATGGGGGCCGGTGTCGGCAGCGTGCGCGCCTCGAGCTTCCTCGTCGCGCTCGTGTCCAATGTCGGCGTCGTCGGCACCCTCCTGTACGGGGCCTTCCTGACCGCGACCGTGACCCGATCGGCCAGCGTGCCGGAGGGCGGGCAGGAGCCCGTCCGGGCGGCGGCGCGCGGCGCCTGCCTCGCGACGCTGCTGGCCGCCACGGTCACCCTCGGCAGCATCGATCTCGGCCTGTTCTTCGTGATCTTCGCCGCCCTCGCGACGACCGCGCCGGAGGCCCGCGCCGCGTGGCCGGCGGTCCTGCGCCCCATCGCGAGCGGGGACCTGACGCTGGCGCCCGTCGCTCTGCCGAGGCTCGGGGCGCCGCTCGCCCCGAACCATTCCTGAACCCGCGACCGAAGGGACTGGACAGCGACCATGTACGATCCCGCCCGCAGGATCTTCACCCCGCAGACGCAGCCTCCCGCCAAGGACGAGGTCGTCGGCCTGCGGGAGATCTACCAGTTCCTGCGGATCTCCCACCGCACGATCCTGCTGTTCGTGCTGCTCTTCGCGGGCGCGGCGCTCGCCTACTGCCTGATCACGACCCCGATCTTCACCGCCACGGCCCAGGTCCTGATCGAGCCCGTGCGGGCCCAGTCCTTCCTGCAGGAGGGCAACGCCGTCGAGACCGTCACCGACACGGGCCGCGTCGAGAGCCAGATGGAGGTCCTGAAGTCGGACCGGATCGGCGAGACCGTGATCCGCAGCCTCGGCCTCATCGACGACCCGGAATTCCAGCCCGGCCCGCCCTCGCTCCTGGGCCAGGCCCTCGACCTGTTCCGGCCCGACCCCGAGCCCATGAGCGAGGCCGACCGCGAGGCCGCCAAGCTCGCCTACGCCCTCAATCTGCTCTCCGACCGCATGCTGGTGCGGCGCGTCGGCCAGTCCTACGTCGTCGAGCTCTCCGTGCGCTCGAAGGACCCCGCCAAGGCCGCCGCCATCGCCAACGCGATCACCGCCGCCTTCATCGAGACGGACATCTCGGCCAAGGCCGAGGAGGCGCGCCGGGGCAGCGACTGGCTGAACGAGCGCCTCACCGCGCTGCGCAACCAGGCGCTGCAGGCGCGCCGCGACCTCGAGCAGTTCAAGTCGAGCGGCGAGGCGTCCTCGGCCACCGAGGCGCGGGTGAAGCTCGCCGAGCTCGAGAGCACCACGGTCAGCCACACCAAGCTCTACGACGCGTTCCTCCTGCGCTACATCGAGACGGCGCAGAAGGTGACCTACCCGGTGGCGGATGCCCGCATCGTCGCGGCGGCCGCCAAGCCCCTCACCCGCAGCCACCCGAAGACGCTCCTGATCATCGCCTTCGCGGGGATCCTCGGCGGCGCGGCCGGTGTCGGCACGTCGATGGTGCGGCGCCGCTTCGACGACCGCATCTTCACGGGGGGCGCCGTGACGCGCCACGGGGTCGACCTCCTCGGCACCGTCGACTGCGTCCGCCTGCGGCAGGCGCCCCTCCGGGCGACCCCGATCAGCTCGGACCGGCTGCTGGCCATCGCGGCCGACATGCCGCGGACCCGCTTCGCCGCGGACCTGCGCACGATCAAGACCTCGATCAACACGGCGCTCCTCGACCGCGCCGCGAGCTGCCTCGGCGTCACCTCGGTGAGCGACGGCGAGGGCAAGAGCACGCTGGCCGCCAACCTCGCGCAGCTCTTCGCCCTCTCGGGCTCGCGCACCCTGCTCATCGACGCGAGCCCGGGCGATCCCGTGGTCAGCCGCAAGTTCGCGCCGAACGCCGAGTTCGGCTTCGTGCAGGCGCTCGCCTACCCGGACACGCTGAGCCGGCTCATCTCGGCCCAGCCGAGCGTGCCCAACCTGTTCGTGCTGCCGCTCGGCACGGTGGGCGAGCGCGTCTCGCCGATCGAGCAGATGGCCTCGGACCGCCAGCGCCTGCAGCTCGACGACCTGCGCAAGCACTATCACGTGGTCATCTTCGACCTGCCGTCGCTGGCGGCGGCGCCGGACGCCCGCGCCATCGCGCCTCTCCTCGACGGCATGATCCTCGTCGCCGAGTTCGGCCGCACCAACGCCGGGGCGCTGGAGAGCGCCGTCCGATCCCTGGAGACCGGCCGCGGGCGACTGCTCGGGGCGGTCCTCAACAAGGTCGACCGCAAGAACAGGGCCTGGGCGACCTGAGCGCCGGGTGGAAACGGCCTCGCCGGAAGCGGGGCGATGGGACGGGGTGAGGGGGCACGGGGCGCGCGGACCGCGCCGGATCGACAGGAGGCGAAGATGCCGGAAGCCATGCCAATCGAGGCCCTTGCCGAGCGGGTGCCGCAGAACAGCCTGATCGCCAGGCTGCGGGCGCGGCCCGCCCTCAAGGAGACCCTGCGCGACGCCCTCGAACGGGTCGGATTCGGCACGACCGACTGGGTCCGGGAGGTGATGTACGAGCGCTGCTTCGCCTACGTGGAGACCCTCGGGCCGCGCAACCTCCACACGCTCGAGATCTCCGCCGGCCCGCAATGGACGCGGCGCTTCGACTTCAAGTCCTACACGGCCACGGAGTATCCGGACTTCGACATCTGCGCACAGACGCTGCCGCAGACGTACGACCTCATCATCGCCGACCAGGTGTTCGAGCACCTGCCCTGGCCCTACCGGGCGGCGCGGAACGTCCACGCGATGCTGAAGCCCGGCGGCGTCTTCATCGTCTCGACGCCCTTCCTCGTGCGCATCCACAACGTCCCGATCGACTGCAACCGGTGGACCCCGACCGGGATGTCCTACTTCCTGCAGGAGGCGGGATTCCCGGCCGACGGCATCTCGGTCGACTCGTGGGGCAACCGGGCCTGCCTCATCGGCAACCTGCCCAAATGGCGCAAGCGCGGCTTCCGCTCCCTGCGCAACGAACCGAACTTCCCCGTCATGGTCTGGGCCTTCGCCCGCAAGCCGCGCCAGGAGAACGCCGCGTGAGCACGAGCCCCCTTCCCGCCAGCCGCCTGCGCCTCGCCGTCGGCATCGCCACCGCCGGCCGCCCCGGCATCGTCGGGGCGACCGTCGCCGAATTGCTGCGCCAGGACCGACCGGCCGACCGCATCGTCGTCTGCGCGCCGAGCCCGACGGATGTCGACGCCCTCGCTGCGAACCACCCGGACGTGCGCGTCGTGATCGGCCCGCGCGGCCTGCCGCACCAGCGCAACGCCATCCTGCGCAGCCTCGACGGGTTCGACGCGGTGGTCTTCTTCGACGACGACTTCGTCCCCTGCGCGGACTACCTCACGGAGGTCGAGGCGATCCTGATCGCGCATCCCGAGGTCGCGATGACCACCGGGACCGTGATCAAGGACGGCATCATCGGGCCCGGTCTCTCCTTCGACGAGGCGAAGGCCCGGGTCGCGGAGGCGGAGGGGGCGCCCTGCCCGCCCTTCGCCCTCGCGGAGGTCTACAACGGCTACGGCTGCAACATGAGCGTGCGGCTCGATCCCGTGCGCCGGCACGCCCTGGCCTTCGACGAGACCCTCGGCAGCTACGCGTGGCTGGAGGACGTCGATTTCAGCCGCCAGCTCGCGCCCTACGGGCGGATCGTGCGCGCGACCAGCACCCGCGGCGTGCATCTCGGGGTGAAGCTCGGCCGGCAATCGGGCCTGCGGTTCGGGTACTCGCAGATCGCCAACCCGCTCTACCTCGTGCGCAAGGGGCACTGCACCTGGCGCAAGGCGCTCCACCAGATGTCGCGCAACATCGCGATCAACGTCGCGAAATGCCTCTGGCCCGAGCCCTACGTCGACCGCCGCGGGCGCCTGCACGGCAACCTCGTCGCCTTCGCCGATCTCCTGCGCGGGCGCCTGATGCCCTCCCGCACCCTGAGCCTCGGGAGCTGAGATGCGGACCTACCAACTCAACCTCCCGCACGAGGAGCGCGGACGCGCCGGCCTCGGCACGCGCCCTTCCGGGACCGGCCACGGGCCGCCCGGCGCGGCGGCCCGGGCCACGATCAACGGCCGCTTCCTCAGCCAGCCGAAGACGGGCGTGCAGCGCTACGCCTACGAGATCGTCCGCCAGATGGACGCGATCCTGGCGGAGGACCCGCTCCTGCGCAGCCACCTCGCCCTGGACATCGTGGCGCCGGAGCGGGCCGCCGGCCCGTCCGATTACGCGGCGATCCGGCGCCGCGGCGTCGGCGGCGGCAAGGGCTACGGCTGGGAGCAGGGGGTCCTGCCGCTGCGCGCCCGCGCGCCCCTGCTCAACCTGTGCAACACAGCGCCCCTGCTGAGGCGGCGGCAGATCGTCTGCATCCACGGGGCGAACTCCTTCGTCTACCCGCAGAGCTACAGCCGCCGCTTCCGCTACGCGCAGCGCGCGCTGTTCCCGACCATCGGTCGGCGGGCGCAGACGATCACCACCGTCTCGAACGCCTCCGCCAAGCTCCTGAAATCGCTCGGCATCGTGCCGGCCGACCGGGAGATCGACGTGATCCCGAACGGGCACGAGCACGTCCACGCCTGGCGGCCGGAGGCGACGAGGCTCGACCGGGCCGCGATCCTGGAGCGGCCCTACGTGCTGGTGATCGGCAGCCAGGCGCCGCACAAGAACGTGCGCATGCTCGACGCCATCGCGGGCGCGCTGAACGCGCGCGGCATCAAGCTCGTGGTGACGGGCGGTGTCTTCAACATGTTCAGCAGCCAGGCCGCGCAGCTCGGCGCGCCCGAGACGAGCGTGCTCGGCTACGTCACCGACGACGACCTCGCCTTCCTGCTCTCGAACGCCCTCTGCCTCGCCTTCCCCTCGCTCGTCGAGGGTTTCGGCCTGCCTCTCGTCGAGGCGATGGCGCTCGGCTGCCCCGTCGTCTCCTCGAACGTCACGAGCATGCCGGAGGTCTGCGGCAACGCCGCGATCCTGCTGCCGCCCGACCGGCCCGAACTGTGGCTGGAGGCGATCCAGGGCCTGCACGACTCGCCGAGCCTGCGCGCCGACCTCGCCGCCCGGGGCGCCAAGCAGGTCCGGCGCTTCTCCTGGGCCGCCTCGGCCCAGGCCTATATCGATCTCCTCCTCGACGCGACGGGGGGTCCGTGCCGGCCGCTCTAGCCCCCGTCCTTCGCCCAGACGCGCACGTAGTCGACCTCCATGGTCGAGGGGTTCGGCGTGCGCTCGGTGGGCCAGCCCGCCCCGAGCCCGAGATCGACCAGCGGGTACATGGGCTGGTTGTGCTCCGGCGGCGTGGGCACGCGGGCCACCTCGCGGCGGTCGAAGTAGAACCGGATGAACTCGGCGTCGACGAGCGCGCCGTAGGTGTGGAAGCCCGCCGAGAGCGAGCCCTCCGGCACCGGCACCCGCTTGTGAACGGTGCGGTGGCGCGACTTGTCCTTCCGGTCCCAGACGTGGACGGAGGCGGTGTATCGGCCCGGGAAGTGGCCGTAATGCTCGACGATGTCGATCTCGGAGGTGTGGGTCGTGCGGTCGACGCCGACGAGCCAGAAGGCCGGCCAGACGCCCTCGCCGGCCGGGAACTTCGCCCGCATCTCGAAGTAGCCGAAGCGCTGCGCGAAGCCCCGCCCCTGCGGATCGGTGGCGGCGATCAGGCCCGAGCGCCACTTGCCGTCGCTGCCCTTGCGCATCTCGATCGTCAGGATCCCGTCCTTGGTGGTGAAGGGGAAGCCCGGCCGCGGGTCGGTGAAGGCCGCGTCGCCGAAATCGCCGTTCCAGGGGGTGTGGGCGATCCAGCGCGTGCCGGGGCCCCGCGCCGAGACGTCGAGGCTGTCGAACTCCTCGGCGAAGGTCTGCCGGTAGCCGGCGAGGTCGAGCTCGGCCCCCTCCTGCGCGGACGCGGGACGGGCCGCGAGAAGAGCGGTGAGGATGAAGATCGCGCGCGATATCGGTCGCACCATGACTCTCCGAAATCGATGAAGGATGCGTCTTCATAGAACAAGAGCGAGAATACATCAACATTGAATCAGAATTTACCGGTATTATTCGAGGCTAAATTGGCTCACATCCTGCGCATGTCCGTTCTGATACTTGCGGTTTTCCTGTCCGGGATCGGTGCCGCCAGCGCCGATTACGGGCTCGGTCCGCAGGACCGCGTGCGCATCCGCATCGTGGAATGGCGCCCCGGGAAGAGCGAGGCGGTCGAGTGGCTGCCCCTCAACGGCGAGTACACGGTGGCCGCCTCGGGGCTCGTGTCGGTGCCGATGCTGGGCGAGTTCAAGGTGGAGGGCATGACGCCGAGCGCGTTCTCGGAGGCGATCGGCGACCGCCTCCAGAAGCGGGCCGGCTTCGTCAACAAGCCCGACGTCTCGGTGGAGGTGATCCAGTACCGGCCGTTCTACATCGTCGGGGCGGTCGACAAGCCGGGCGAGTACTATTTCCGGCCGGGCACCACCGTGCTCCAGGCGGTCGGCATCGCGGGCGGGTTCTACCGTCCCGCGGACGGCGGCCTCCTGCGGCTGGAGCGGGACCGGATCAACGCGGTCGGGCTCGTGGACGCGGCGCGCCTCGACCTGCAGCGCGGCCTCATCCGCAAGGCGCGGCTCGAGGCCGAGCTCGCCGGCCGCATCAAGTTCGACCTGCCGGAGGGCATCACCGGCAAGGAGGCGCAGCGCGTCCAGGCCGACGAGACGGCGCTCGCGCAGGCGCGGGCCTCGATGCTCGCGGCCCAGCTCGAGAACAGCTCCGGCCTGCAGGCGATCCTGGCGAGCCAGGTCCGCTCGCTGGAGCAGAAGATCGGCGTCCAGGACAAGCAGCTCGAGATCTCGCGGCGCGAGCTGAAGGAGGTGAGCGGCCTCGTCGGGCGGGGTCTCGCCGTCACCTCGCGGGAATTCTCCCTGGAGCGCATCGTCGCCGAGATGGAGAGCAAGCGCCTCGACTACGAGATGGCCGCGCTGAACGCCCGCCAGGACATCAAGAAGTCCGAGCAGGGCGCCACCGACCTGAAGAACGACCTGCGCACCCGCATCGTCACCGAGCTCGCCGACACGATGGCCGCCGTCGGGCAGGCCCGTGCGAAGCTGCGCACCGCCGAGGACCTGATCACCGAGGCGAGCGTGGTCGCGCCCCGCGCCATGCTCGACCGGCAGCGCACGGCCCAGGGCGGCGTGCGGCCGGGCTACACGATCGTCCGCAGGGGCCGCGAGAGCGGGACCAGCGTCGACGAGACCGCGGCCCTGGAGCCGGGGGACGTGCTGCGGGTCGAGATGACGGTGCAGCCGGGGTCGACCGCCGCGGGCGAGCGACGGGACGAGGCGGCGGTCCGCTGAGCGCCACGGCATCCCGGCCCGGAGAGGTTTGACCGACATGCGTACGGGTATCCTGCTCTCGCTGACCCGCATCTGGATGAGCGTCTGCGGCCTCGGCATCACGGTCGCGGCCGTGACCTACGCCGACCCGGTCGGCTTCGGCCTGTTCGCGATCGCCACGAGCATCGGCCTGCTCTTCTGCATGGTGCTGGGCAGCGGCACCCACGAGGGCGTCCTGGCCCGGACCGTCGATCCCGACGAGGCGCACGCCTTCGCCTCGGTCACCGGTCTCGTCTTCGCGGCGATCCTGGTGCTGTTCGCCCTGGCGAGCGAGCGGGCCGGCACCCGGGTGATGACCCTCACCTTCCTGGCCTACGCCGTGAACTGCGTCGGCTGGGGCGCCTCCAACGCCGCCGACGCCCTCGCGATCCGCGACGGCCGGGCCTCGCGGATCCTGATCAGCACCGGGGCCGGCGACACCGTCAACCTCGCGGTGAGCGTCGCCGGACTCGTCGCCGGCTACGACGTCTACGCGCTCGCGCTCGCCAAGCTCGCCCAGTCGGTCACGCAGTACCTCGCCTTCAGCCTCACCTGCGGCCGGCCGCTGCTGCCGTCCCTGCGGCTGCGCAACGTCCGGCGCCACGCGGTCGGCTTCGCCTCCTACTCCCTGCCCCGCCTCTCGGGCTGGGCGGAGAGCTATGCCGCGGACATCTTCATCGGGGCGCTGCTGTCGCCGGTAGCCGCGGGCCAGTTCCGCCTCGCCGCCCGCTTCACCGCAGCCTTCCAGGCGGTCATCCTGAACTCGCTCAACCTCGTGATGATCGCCGAGACCGGGCGCCGCTCGGCGGCCGCCCTGAAGACCGCCTGGATCCTGCGCACGACGCCGCTGGCGATCGTGCTCGTGGGCTTCGCGGGGACGGGCTTCGCTCTCGTGGTCAGCACGAGCCTCGTGCGCTTCAAGGGCGATGTCTGGATCGACGCAGCGATGATCGTGCTCTGGATCACCGTGGCCACGCCGGCCCTCGTGGCGAACGGCGCGATGATCGCGCTGCTGACGTCGCGCCAAGCCCATCGCCGCCTCGCGGATATCCAGGTCTCCCGGCTCCTCGGGGGCACGCTCGGCCTGATCGGCGGCGCGCTGATCGGAACCGTGGCGAGCGCTGCCGGCCGCAGCCTCGTCAACCTCTGCGTCACCGGCGCGAGCCTCTGGGTGGTCATGCGGCGGCAGAGCCACGCCCGCCTGCTGATCTCTGTGCTGGCGCGCCAGTCGCTCGTCGCCGTCGCGCTCGCGGTGGCCGGCAGCGCCGTGGCGCATGCCGCGCCGGGCGGCCTCGCCGCGCCCCTGAACTTCGCCGCCCTCGCCGGGCTGCTGCTCGTGCTTCAGGGCCTGCTGACCTTCCCGCAGCTGCGCACGATGTGGCGGGAGGCGGCGCCGTTCCGCCCGACCGCGGCGCGGCAGCGGCGCCAGCTCGCCCGATGACGCCGGCGGTGCCGGGAGGGACCGGGCTCGACCTTCCCGATCCGGCCGCGTATTCGGAGCGTCCGCGCGGCGTGCCCGCGGCCGCACGAGCGCCGGATCCGCCACGATGCACGCCGCCCCGTTTCGGCCCGGCACGATGTACGAGTGTGGGAGATGATGATGGACCTCGATCGTAGCGCCCCCATCCTGCCGGTGATCCTGTGCGGCGGCTCGGGCACGCGTCTGTGGCCGGCCTCGCGCGAGAGCATGCCCAAGCAGTTCTCCAGGCTCGTCAGCGAGCACTCCTCCACCTTCCAGGACACGGCCCGGCGCGTGGCCGACGCGGCCACCTTCGGCCGCCTCAGCGTGCTCACCCACACCGATGCCCGCTTCATCGTCGCCGAGCAGCTCGCCGAGGCCCGCATCGCCGCCGACATCCTGCTCGAGCCCGAGCGGCGCGACTCCGCCGCCGCCGTCGCGGTGGCGGCGCTGCATGCCGCCCGCACCGACCCGCAGGCCGTCGTCCTGATCCTGGCCGCCGACCACGTCATCGGCGACACGCGCGCCTTCGTCTCCGCCGTCGAGGCCGCCGCGGTCGGCGCGCGCGCCGGCCACATCATGACGCTCGGCATCGAGCCGACGCAGCCGGCCACCGCCTACGGCTACATCCACCCGGGCGAGGCCATCCCCGACGTCCCCGGCACCTACCGGATCGCCCGCTTCGTCGAGAAGCCCGATCGGCACGGCGCCGAGCGCCTGATCGCGGAGGGCGCAGTCTGGAACTCGGGCTACTTCCTGTTCCGCGCCGACGTGATGCTGGCCGAGCTTGAGGCGCACGCGCCGGCCGTGCTCGCGGCGGCCCGAGCCGCGCTCGACGACGCGGCGCGCGACCTCGACTTCGTGCGGCTCGACGCCGACGCCTTCGGGCAGGCGCCCAAGACCTCGATCGACTACGCGGTGATGGAGCGGACCCGGCACGCGGGCGTGCTGCCGGTCTCCTTCGCGTGGTCGGACGTCGGCACCTGGGACGCAGTCTGGAGCGTGCTGGAGCAGGACGCTTCCGGCAACGCGGTGCGCGGCCGGGTCGAGCTGATCGAGACCCGCGGCAGCCTGGTGCACAGCGAGGGCGAGCAGGTCACGGCGGTGGTGGGCCTCGAGGACGTGGTGGTGGTCTCGACCCCCGACGCGGTGCTGGTGAGCTCGAAGGCGCGCTCGGGCGAGGTGAAGACGCTGGTGGAGCGGCTGCGGGCGAAGGCCTACCCGGAGGCGGACGCGCACCGGCGGATGTACCGGCCCTGGGGCTGGTACCAGCGCATCGACATCGGCGAGCGCTTCCAGGTGAAGCGGATCATGGTGACGCCGGGCGGGCGCCTGTCGCTGCAGAAGCACTACCACCGGGCCGAGCACTGGGTTGTGGTGAAGGGCACGGCCGAGGTGACGCTGAACGAGCGCGTCGTGCTGGTTCACGAGAACGAGGCGATCTACCTGCCGATCGGCTCGATGCACCGGCTGTCGAACCCGGGCAAGATCCCGCTGGAGCTGATCGAGGTCCAGGTTGGCTCCTATACGGGCGAGGACGACATCATCCGCGTCGAGGATGTCTACGGACGCTGAAGCGGGACCATTCTCCCGCGTGACGACTACGCAGGCACGGCTTTGCCGTGCCTGCGGGCCCGCGAGGGCCGAAAAATTAAGCTTTCGCTAACCAAGGCCGCCTGATAACGAAAAAAGCCCAAAATCGACACGATGGCAGTCAATTTGAGGCTCAGGCCGAGTCGGTGAAGAGCCCCGCGTGACTGCTCCTCGCCGCTGACGTCGATCTTGGTCAAACCTAGGCGTGAGCGCAGCATCCCGTTTTAGGTTGGTGGGTGGTGCGCATGATGTTGGTCGCGTCGCTGTTCGCAATCTTCGGGGCTCTCTGCGGTCTCTGGCTGTCGGTCGTCGGCATCGCCGTGACAACGGTCGGGCTCGTCGCCGTCTGCGGCCTGGCGAGCTACCTGCTCGGGGGGCCGTTCACGCCCCTCCTCCTGCTCGGCTGCGCGGTCTCCCTCCAGGTCGGCTACTTCCTGACGCTCGCCGTCAAGAGCGTCGTCCTGCATGTCCGGCGGATGCGCGCGGCGGGCAAGACGGTCCGCAAGGACCAGGCGCCGGCCGAGATCCGGCACGAGCAGAACTGATCGCCAGGGTCCGGCCTCAGCCGGCGAAGCGGACGGTCAGCTTGCGGCCCTCGCGGTGCGTCACGCGGCAGGTCTCGTCGAGGGAAAGGTCGGGTGATTCCAGCCGGAACCCGTCCGGGGCGAAGGCCTCCGGCTCGATCTCGATGATCGCCCCATCGCCTGTCAGCTCCCAGACGAGGCATTCGAGCCCGCCCGGCCCGCTCTCCGGCCGGATCAGGCCGAAACGGAAGGCGTTGCGCCGGCGCAGCGCCGGGCCCGGCGCGCTCAGCAGCCGCTCCTCGGGTCTGCCCCGGCGCCCGCACTCGTGGGCCCTGATCGCCGAAACACGGATCGTCCTCGCACGCGGGCGCCCCCGATGCCGGCGCCGTTCCCACTCCCGGCCGGGATAGGCCGGGCCCGACCGGCGATCCAGCAACCCGCGCTCTCGCCAGCGGAAATGTCCTTTCCGGCCCCGGCGTCATCGTCCCGGATTGCACCGAGGCCAACGTCTCGGACCATCGTCCGGTGAACGTTCCCACCTTCTGCCGTGTGAGGCCCTCGCTCCCTGTGCCAGCCTCTCCGGACCTCGCACGCGACCGCGGCGCGAGGGGAGGGAAAGGGACGGACCATGGCGAGCCCAGTTCGCGTCGCGCTCGTGGCAGGCGAGAGGGAGCCGGCGCGCGCGCTGGCCGGCCTGCTGCGGGAGATCGGGGGCTTCGGCGAGGTTCTCGAATGCCGCGGCCTCGCCGAGGCGCGCCGCCGCCTTCGCGAGCGGCCGGAGATCGACCTCGCCTTCGTCGATCTCGGGTCCTCGGCGGCCGACCAGGCGAGCGCCCTGTTCGATCTGCGGCTCCTGTACGGCGGCCTGCGCGTCGTCGCCCTCGCCCGGACGGAGGCGCGCGGAGACGTGCTGGCCTGCCTGCACGCGGGGGCGCACGGCTACATCCCGACGAGCCTGGATCCGCCAGCCTTCGCGGAAGCGGTCGCGGCCGTCTGCGCGGGCCGCGTCTACGTGCCCGCCTCCCTCAGCGCGCTCCCGGCGCCCGCGCCCGGCGGCCAGGGGCGCCCGCGCCGCCACAGCCGCGACGCCGGCCTGACGGCACGGCAGGCCGACGTCCTCGGGCACCTGCGCGCCGGACGCAGCACCCGAGACATCGCGATGAGCCTGCACCTCGCCGAGAACACCGTGAAGGTCCACATCCACACGATCTTCCGCAAGCTCGGCGTCTCGCGCCGCGAGGAGGTGATCGACCTGCCCTGAACTTCGGTTCGCCAGCGCGGCGAAGAAATTGGAGGCAAGCCGCCGGAACGATTTTCGCCCGTCGCCGTCATGCCTAAAGAGCCGGCGACGCCGCGGGACAAGCGGCGGCGGGCATCCGGAGGAACGTGCAGATGCTGGTTCACGAAGTGACCGACGCCCTCGGCGGCAGCCAGATCGTGTTCGATGTCAGCCGGCCGCTCCCGGCCTTCCTCGGCTCGGAGGAGCCCGAGGAGGAACGCGTGGCCTGGCCGGCGGACGGGCGGGACACGCCCGGCGACCTGTGCGACCACACGAGCCGGCGCGGCCACCGCCGCCGTTCGCCCGAGGCGATCTCCGCACGCCGCTGAGCGCCGCTCCCGGACGGGCTGCAACAGGCGCACCCCGCGGGTGAGCGTGTCGGCGCGCGTCCGCCCGAACCCGCGGCTCAGCTCGATCCGCACTCGGCCGCGGAGCGCGGCAGGAAGCTCAGGTCGGCGATGGCGAGCGCCGCGCGGATCGCCTTCAGGGTGCGCTCTTCGGCTCCCGATTGTAGGGCCTCGGCCAGGAGCGCAGAGATCGCGAAGAACAGGTCGTCGCGCTTCGGGTCGCCCCGCAGGAGCTGCTCGTCCTCCAGCAGGGCCGCCAAGCGGACCATCATCGGACAGGAGGTGTCGAGCGGCATCTGTTTTTGTCCGATGCTTTCACGTATCTGAATCATGCTAGCAGTATTGGCGAAATCGAGAACCTACACTTGCGTACTAATCACGCGAGCAGCGCTTCGGATCGGCCTTTCTGCAACAACGGCTGGGGACCGAACGCCCGCGTCCGAACCGGGCGGTCGCATGCGGGAACCCGGCGCGCGGGCGGGCGTCGTCTCCTGGAAACGCTTTCCGGATCCATGAGGCTCAACCATGCGCGCGTCGATCCCATGCCTCCTCGCCCTGCTCGCCCTCGCGGCCCCCGCCCACGCGCAGGGCCTGCCGAGCTCGAACCTGAACAGCATCAACGATGCGCTCGCGGGCCAGGCGCAGTTCCGCTCCCTTCAACAGCAGCAGCAGGCCGACGTGACGGCGCTGCGCATGGACGCGCAGCGCAACGTGCTGTTCAGGCCCGGCACGGATTATGCGGCGCCGATCGTCTTGCGGCGCGGCCGCGGCTTCAGCCCGTCCGGGCCGCATCACACCGGCGGCATCCGGTCCGGCCGCACGCGGCTCGACCGCAGCCTCGACGCGGGCATCTGCGTCGGCTGCTGAGGGCGGCCCGGGCCGGCTCGCGACCGGCCGGATTGGCTGTGGAGCACCGTGGATAGGCGTCGCGGCGCGGCCGGATCCGTACGAAGCGTCTTGCCAGAGAGACGGGATTAACACACCGTTAAGGCCAAGCTCTGGACTGACGATGACGCTCCTGTACCACCCTCACGCCCATCCGCACCCCCTCCGCCCGACGCGCGAGCGGATCCTCGACGTGCTGCTGTTTCTGCTGTCGCAGAGCGCCGCGCCCACGCACCGTGACTGGTTCGAGGCGGTGGACGACATGTTCGGCGAGTTCAGCGAGCCGGAGAAGCAGCGGATGGTGGAGGCCGGCGTGGCGCTTCTGGAGCGCACCCTGAACCCGGCGCCCCAACGGCTCGCGGCGTAGGTGGGACCGCCTCAGACCGCGGTGCCCTCGTCGCCCGCACGCTCCTCGCCCGCGGAGAGCGGCGGGCACAGGCCGGCGGCGGCCTCGGCGAAGCCGCGCCCGTAGTATTTCGACACCGCCGTCCAGAACCCGGCGCCGCCGCCCTCCGGGATCAGGCTCAGGCGAAGGTTGATCGCATCCCGCGCGGCCTCCGCCAGACCCTCGACCTCCTCGGCCGCGATTCCCACGATCGTCTGCATGACCTGCCCTCATGACGTGACGCCGGGAGAGCAACGTCGCGGACCCGAGATCCGATCCGGCCGAGGTTGGACACGTACCCGTCAGCCCGCCCCCGCATCGCCGGCCGGCGGCTGAAACCGCACAGTGCAGAACTGTCGGCCCGGCTGCCAAACCAACGTCAGGTAGAAATTAACGAAGTCGCCGTATCATTTCCTCAAGAAACCTTTGAGGAACCCAGGAATGTTGCGGTCGGCCCTTAGCAGTTTTCGTGCAGCGCCGGTGCAGGCGGTCGCGGTTCAGCAGGCGCCGCGCGACGACGAGCGTCTCCTCGCCGCCGTGGAGCGGCTGATCGCGAGCCAGCATCTCGCGGCCGATGACCTGCCCGCCGGTCCCCTGGCGGACGCCCTGCGCCGGCTCGAAACGTCGAGGGCCGAGAGCCGCCTGCGCGACCTCGCCGACCTCGCGCGGCTCGCCAAGGAAGCCTCCGAGGCGGCCATCAACGTCGGCTGGACCACCTACGACGTCGGCCAGATCGCGAACTCGTCGCAGACCATCGCCAGCGCCACCGAGGAGATGGTCGCCTCGATAGCCCAGGTCGCCGAGACTTCCGAGGGCGCCGGCGTCCGCGCGCACCACGCACAGACATCGATGACGATCTGCCTGCGGGACGTGCAGCAGACCCGCGAGGCGATGCAGGCGATCCACGACCGCACCATGCAGATCGACGAGCGCCTCAAGGTGCTCCAGGGGGCGATCGCGCAGATCGGCACCATGGCGGCCACGATCGCGGGCATCTCGGGCCAGACGAACCTTCTGGCGCTCAACGCCACCATCGAGGCGGCCCGCGCCGGCGAGGCGGGACGCGGCTTCGCGGTCGTCGCGGCCGAGGTGAAGGCGCTCTCCGGGCAGACGGCGAAATCCACCGAGGAGATCCGCTCCTGGCTCGGCACCCTGCAGGCCGAGATGGGTCTGATCGCCGACGCGGTGAGCGAGAGCCGCGAGGCCGTGGCCGGCGGCAGCGCCCTCGTCGCCGAGCTCGGCGCCCGGATCGCCGAGGCCGAGACCGGCATCACGGAGACCAGCAGCCTCACCCAGGCGCTGGCGCAGACGCTCGGCCAGCAGCGGACGGCCACCGAGGAGATCGCCCGCAACGTCCAGGACATCGCGGAGAAATCCGCCAAGACCCGCACCGAGATCGACAGCATCACCGAGCGCCTCGTGAAGACCGAGAGCTCGGCGCAGATGACGCTCGACGCGGTCGAGGAGACGGCGCCCGTCTTCCGCCTCGTGCGGCTGCCCGCCGATATCGGCACCTGGAAGCGCCGGCTGGCGCGCATCCTCGCCGGCTTCGCGCCGGCCGAGACCGGCGCGGCGGCGATGCGCGAGGGCGAGACGCTGCGCCTGAGCCAAGCCCTCGCGCAGGCACCGGAGGCGAACCACCCGGCCTTCCCGGCCTTCGCCCGGGCGGAGGAGGCGGCCCTGCGGGAGGCCGAGCAGATGGTCCGCGCCATTGCGCGCAGCGACTGGGAGACAGGGACGCCGGCCTTCCGCGCCGCGTCGAAGGCGATGAAGGAGATGCTCGACGCCGCAGAGCAGATCACGCGGGGAGCCCGTTAGGGTCCGATCCTCCGGGCCGCCTCGGAGTCCGGTCTGAAATTCGGACTCCGGCAAAATATCCCGGTTCGATCCGGGAAAATGTTGTATACTGCATGCAACCGAGGGCCGGAGCGGGCGTTTCACGCTGCGGCCATGAGGGGGCAGCTTGTATGACGAGAATCGTCCTGGCGTTGGCAGCCGTCCTGATCGGGACGGGAAGTCCTCTGGCGGAGGAGGCGCGGTACTTCTGCGCCGAGGATGCCAAGGTGGCGCTGACGAGCCACGACGGGCGGGGCGCCGCGCCGCCGTCCCTCCGCTTCGACGTCGAGTTGTCCGACGAGACCATGTTCGTGAAAGGCGGCTACCCCGGCATCTATCGCTGCACGATGGCGGACGAGGGGAAGTCCAAGACGATCTACTGCCGCTCGCCGGACCGGAAGGTGATCTTCGCGATCAACACGTCGAGCCTGCGCTTCTCCCTCGCCCGCCTCAGCACGGAGGAGTCGGCGGCCCCGTTCGTCTCGGCCGGGAAATGCGTCGATTGAGCAAGGCGGGCCGTTAACCCGCCGGTCACCCTGCTCGCAGGCTGATCTCCGCCGGCCTCCGGAAGCGTGCATGATGCGGCATCTGGAGGTGCCGATGTTCGTGCTGATAGCGATGGCGATGGCCGGCGGCCTGCTGACCGGCGTGGCGCTGGCGCCGCAGGGATTGCTCGTCGCGCTCCTCGGCGCGCCGCTCGGCGGCAGCCTGTGCGCGGCGCTCGCCGCCCTTCTCCTGATGCGGCGCCGCGACGAGGATTGGCGGCGCGATGCCGACCTCGACGCGCAGGTCGACGCGATGGTCGCCTCGCTTCGCGCGGTCGCGGCCCGGGCGAACGGGCCGGGCGAGCGCGAGGCTCACCCGAACGCCGGCTCGCGCGCGGCCTGAGCGCTCAGGTCCGCTCCGGCCTCGTGCCGGCCTGAGGCTGCGACGCGGGCTCGGCCCGCTTGTCGGCGTGCTTCTCGGCCTGGCGGCGGCTGATCGCCTCGACGGCGCGCAGGGCCTCCAGGCGCGCCTCCTCGTCCTCGATCGATTCGAACGCCTTGTGCAGCCGCAGGCTGTCGAGCAGGCGCTTGCGGTCGGGCGCCTGCCCGTCCACCGCGACCTCCAGCGGCGGCGTGCCCGAATGTCCGGGCACGGGGCGCTCGGCGAAGAATGCGGCCGGGCTCAGGTCGAGCGCCGCCGCGATCCTGCGCAGCAGATCCCACTCGTAATCCTTCGACATCGCGACTCACCTGTGCGAGCGGGCGCCCCAGCGTGGCCCGGCGGCCCGGGCCGCCCCGGCATCGCGCCGGGCTGGGAAGACCCGGCGCCTACCGGGGAGGAAAAAGAGCCCGTTCATACAATTTCTCCTGGCATCATCCACCCGGGCGAAAGCGTCAAGTTAAACTATCTCGCGAGTTTGCGGTTTGGTACAATCAGAGGTCGACATCGTGATCGCCCCTTCGTGCCCGACATCCGCCAGACCTCGTTCGACATCATCCACCGGCTGCGGGCGACGCGCTCGCGTGCGGAGGTCTACGCCGAATTGCGGGCCGCGGGCCGCATATTCGGGTACGACGCCTTCCTGATCGGCGGACTTCCCCAGACCGAAGCCGAGGGCCTCCTCGACTGCGCCATGATCACGGGCTGGCCGGACGCGTGGTCGCGGCGCTACCATTGCCAGGGCTACCTGCATCAGGATCCGGTGATCCGGCAGATCCGGCGTACCACGGAGCCGTTCCTCTGGACGGATGCGGCGCGCCTGCACGAGGACCCGAACGGCGCCCGCGTCATGGACGAGGCGCGCGGCTTCGGGCTCCGGGACGGCTTCTGCGTGCCTTTCCACGACCTCGACGGACGCGAGGCCGGAGTGAGCTTCGGGTCCGATCGCCTCAGCCTCTCCGAGGACGAGCGCGCCGGCCTCCACCTCGTGGCGATCTACGCGATGTCGAAGGCGCGCGCGGTGTCGGCGCTGCGCGCGAAGGGCGAGTTCGAGCCTCCGGGCGGCCTCACCGACCGGGAGATCGAGTGCCTGAAATGGTCGGCGGCCGGCAAGAGTGCCTGGGACACCGGCCAGATCCTCGCGATCTCGTCGCGGACGGTGGAGGCGCACCTCGCCAGCGCGGCGCGCAAGCTGAACGCCGTCAACCGCGTCCAGTCGATCGCCGAGGCGCTCCGGCGCGGCATCATAGCCTGACGGTCGCACCCCCCTCCACCTCGTAAATCTACGAATACGCCCGCGCGGCTTCCTGCCCGACTCTCCCGGCGACGAGGAGGGCCGCAGGCATGTTCAAACTCATCAGCGGGCAGGACGGTTCGGAAGATCCGAACCTCATGGACAAGGTCTACCGGTTCCGGCACGACTTCTTCGTCGAGCACCTGAAATGGGAAGCGTGCCGCAAGCCGGACGGGCGCGAGATCGACGCGTTCGACACGCCCGAGTGCTATCACGTGGTCGGGCTCGAGGGCGATGAGGTCGTCTCCTACTCCCGGCTCCTGCCGACCACGCGGCCGCACCTGCAGACCCACCTCTACCCGGAGATCCTGAAAGGCGCGCCGGCCCCGTCCGGGCCGCGCATCTTCGAGTGGACGCGCTGCGCGGTGGCTCCCTCCAAGCGGGAGAGCAGTCGCGGGGCGGACGCCGTCTCAGGGCCCTCCTTCACGGCGGTGGCCGAGGCCGCGGAATTCCTCGGGCTCGAAGGGCTGCTGGTGCAGACCCACCCGATCCTGGTGAGCCGGCTGATGACCTTCGGCTGGGACGTGGAGGCCCTCGCCCTCCCCTGCCCCTACGACGGCTCGACCATCCTGCCGATCTGCGCGCGCCTGATGCCGGAGACGATCGACACCCACCGTCAGGTCTTCGGGCTCTCCGGCTCGGTTCTCGACATCGACACCTTCGACCTTCCGCGCCGCCGGCGCATCGAGGCGCCGCGCCGCCGCTCCGCCTGACATCCCTCAGGCCCCCGATCAGGTGAGTACCATGCCAGAGCGATACACATCCAACGGCGACGCGCCCGCGAGCGCTGCGGCGCGCGCCGCCGCCCGCTGCCTCGAAGCGCGCGAGGCCATCGGGCAGATCGGGGATCCGACCGTCCAGACCCTGTTCGACCTGCTGCTGCTGCAGATCGGCCGCAACCTCGCCGAGGAGATCCAGGGCGATTCTCGGATCGCCCTGGTGGACTAGCCGGGCCTCGCCCGAGTCTCCCGCCCGAAGACCCGATGCCGTGAGAGGAGGATCGGCGATGCAAGCCTACGTCGTCTGCGTGCGGGGCCTCCCGGCCTATCCGATGAAGGGCAAGGAGCACCGCTACGCCGTCCTCGCGAGCAACCGGGCCTGCGCCCTCGCCGCCATCTCCGACCATCTCAGGTACGGGAGCATCGCGGAGCTGACGGACGAGGTGCTGCGTGCCGAGCGGGTCGAGCAGCTCGGCCTGCTGCCGGGCAAGCCGAAGCTCCTGTAGGCGCGCCTCAGGGTCGGCGCCGCGCGGGATCGGCCATGATCGCCCGCAGCCGATCGCCCGCGAACTCCGCCGCCCGCGAGACCGGCCGGTCCGAGGGGTAGCACAGGACGAGGCGGCGCGTGGGCGCGGGATCGACGATCGGCGCGGCGGTCAGTCGCCCGGCCGCCACGTCCGCGCGGATCGGCGCCAGCGGCAGGATCGTGCGGCCGTATCCGTGGCGCACGAGATCCTTCAGGGCCGTGTAGCTGTCCGTCTCGACGCCGACGTCGAGCACGATGCCGGCCTCCTCCGCGAACTGGTCGAGCACGTTGCGCAGGCCGTGGCGCGGGCTCGCCAGCAGGAGGGGCATCCGGGCAAGGTCCGCGAAGCGCACGGGGCGGTCGGCCGACAGCCCGGCATCGGGCGGCCCGATCAGGAACAGGCTCTCCCGCATCAGCGGTTCGGTCCGCAGCGCGCGGCTGGCGCGGGGATCGTAGAGCACGGCCACGTCCACCTCGCCGCGGTAGAGCCAGTCGAGCAGGTAGCCGGTATAGGCGCTGACGAGCTGGACCAGCACGGCCGGGTGCTGCGCGCGGAAGGCCGCCACCAGCGGCACCGACACCATGTCCGCCACGGTGGGCGGCACCCCGACCGCCACGTGCCCGGCGAGGGCCGAGCCCGGCCCCGCGGCGTTGGCGCGCAGGGCCTCGATCTCGGCGAGGACCCGGCTCGCATGCGCCACCACCTCGCGGCCCCGCTCTGTCGGCACCATGCCCCGGCCGTGGCGCTCGAACAGGCGCAGGCCGAGCTCTTCCTCCAGCATCCGCACCTGCCGGCTGAGGGCCGGCTGGGCGATCCGCAACCGGCCGGCCGCCTTGCTGAGGCTGCCGAGCTCGGCCACGTGCACGACGGTGCGAAGCTGGGACACGTCCATGAGCCATAGAATTCCGCGATAGCTGATTGATGTAAACGGCTGACGTGCGATAGCTGCCGCGCGCGTACAACGCGCTGGTCAGACCGGAAGACCAGCCGTGAGCAGTGCCAGCCCCGCCGCCGACCTCGTGCCGGCCCCTGCCGCCCGTTCCGCGACGCTCCCCCGCCGCGGGCCCGCGGCCTCGGCGGGCGGGTCGCAGGCCGGAGAGGCGCGGGCGGCGACCTGGACTGAGCCGGGCACGGGCCCCTACCGGCGCATCAGCGCGGCCCTGTTCCTCGCCGGCTTCTCCACCTTCTCGCTGATCTACGCGGTGCAGCCCTTGCTGCCGGGGCTCGTCGACGAGTTCGGCATCAGCCCGTCGGCCAGCTCGCTCGCTCTGTCGCTGACGACGGGGTTCCTGGCCTTCTCCATCCTGTGCGCCGGCGCCGTCTCGGAGACCGTCAGCCGCCGCGGCCTGATGTTCGGCTCGATGACCGGCGCGGCGCTGCTGCATATCGGCAGCGCGCTCGCGCCGAGCTGGCACGCCGTGCTCGCCCTGCGGGCGCTGGAGGGCATCCTCCTCGGGGGCGTGCCGGCCGTGGCCATGGCCTATCTCGCCGAGGAGATCCACCCGCGGGCGCTCGGCGCGGCCATGGGCCTCTACGTCGGCGGCACCGCCTTCGGCGGCATGATGGGGCGGGTCGGCATCGGGATCCTGGCCGAGTTCGCCTCGTGGCGGACCGCCCTCGGGGTCCTCGGCGCCGTCGACCTCGCCGCGGCCCTCGGGTTCTTCGTCCTGCTGCCCGCCTCGCGCAACGTCGTTCGGCGCCGCGGCGTGTCCCTCGTCCACCACCGGGACGCCTGGCTGAAGCACCTGCGCAATCCGGGCCTGCCGCTCCTGTTCGCCATCGGCTTCCTCGTCCTCGGCGCCTACGTGAGCACGTTCAACTACCTGACGTTCCGGCTGACGGCCGCCCCCTACGGCTTCAGCCAGGGGCAGATCAGCGCGATCTTCACGGTGTTCCTGTTCGGCGTGGCCGCCTCCACCCTGGCCGGGTCGCTCGCCGACCGGCTCGGGCGGGGGCCCGTGCTGATCGCGGGCGTGCTCACCATGGCGGCCGGCACCGCCCTGACCTGCCTTGCCGCGCTCGGCGGCATCTTCGCGGGCATCGTCGCCGTGACGGCGGGCTTCTTCATCGCCCACGCGGTGGCGAGTGGCTGGGTCGGCCGGATGGCGCAGGGCTCCAAGGGGCACGCCGCCTCGCTCTACCTGCTCGCCTACTATCTGGGATCGAGCCTGATGGGCTCGGCCGGCGGCTGGTTCTGGTCGGCGGCCGGCTGGCCGGCCGTGGCCGGCTTCAACGCCGGCCTGCTCGCCCTCGCACTCGCGCTCGCCCTGCGGCTGAACCGGATCGAGAAGCGTTCCGTATCCGCCCCGGCGTGACCCGATGCCGAGAGCCGGGGAGTCGAGAGGCGGGGATCGGCCGCGAATGGCTTTGACGCGGCGCCACGATCGGCCTTAGCCTGATCGGCAAACGGACCTCCGCCGCCGAGCGAGGCGCCGCCCGGTCAGGGCCGAGCGACCGGACGCCCGCGCGAGGATCCGGACCGGGAGGATACAGATGTTCGCCGCCGGCATCCGCGGGGCCGTCTCGCATCGGATCGTCGATTCCTACCCCGCCGTGGAGCGCCATCTCGGCCGCCCCGGCCGCGGCCGGGCGGCGAACGACAACGCCGCGCCGGCCGCGTCGCGTACCCGCCTGCGGGTCACCCTGTCGGGAGCGCTGCTCGGCACGCTCGCGCTGATCGCGATCCTCGCCGGCTCTTGGCCGCTAGGTTGAGGCGCCCGGGTCCTGCCACGCGCCGACGAAGTTGAGCATGCCCTGATAGAGGGTCGTGCCGGCCTCGTCCCGCACCTGGACCAGGAAGGTGTGCCGATCGCCCGAAGCGATCTTCTCGCGGGCCATGTCGGGCAGCATCGCGGTCGCGAGGCGGCGCGCCGTCGTCGCGTCGGGAAGGTCCTGCCCCTCCTCGTCGCGCACGTTCAGTTCGCCGTCGTCCGAGTCGATGAAGAAGCGCGGCATCTCCCATCCCCCCAAGCGCGGGAGGAGAACAGGACGGCGGGTCCGCGGTTCCCGGTTCCCCGGCGCGAAGAGTCGCGGCCCGAAGATCCGGACCGATGCCGCGCCGCCCCGCGCGGCCTCCTCCCGCCGCGATCGGCTTCCGCAGTCCGACGCCGTGTCCTCGCCCGAGAAAGTCTCGTCTTAACCGCGCGGGTTATTGTTAATCCGCACCCCCTGCGGGATGGTCATTGGCCGGCAACAAACCGGATTGCCAACTCACGCAATGTTTGCAACTTGAAGATGCAATAGAGACCATCGAAATTCGGAGAAACGTCCCGTGCCCTGGCTCTGCGTCGTCGTCCTGCTCAAGGCGTCCCTCGGCCTGATGGCCTGGTCGGCCTGGCAGATCCTGAGCATCGTCGGCTGACCGGAACCCCGGCTCAGGTCGCGACCAACTTCTCCAGGCCGAGATATTCGGGATCGAACTCCGAGATGCGGACGAGGGCCGGCCAATCCTCGATCACGAGGGTGCTGCTGTGCAGGCTGATCAGCTTCTGCCCCCGCAGCACCTGCAGCACGCGGTTGACGTGCACGTTCGAGAGGCCGAGCGCATCGCCGAGATCCACCTGCGTGATCGGCAGCGGGCAGCGCCCGTCACCGGCGAGCCCGACCGCGCGGAGCTTGAGGTAGAGCTCGCAGAACAGATGCGCCATGTGCTCGAAGGCGGAGCGGCGGCCGAGGCCGAGCATCCAGGCGCGGAAGACGGCGCCGTCGATGAGGGTGCTGCGCCAGAACACCGCCGCGAGCCCCGGATGCGCGGCGATCAGCTCGCGCAGGCTCTCGTGCGGGATGAAGGCGACCGTGGCCTTGGTAAGGGTGGCGACGCTGTGATCCATCACCGGTCGGAACAGGCTTTCCAGGTCGGGGATGTCGCCGGGAACGTGGAAGGAGAAGATCTGCCGACGTCCGCGGGTGAGCAGCTTGTAGCGGCCGGTCCAGCCCTGGACGACGAGGCAGCATTGCGTCGTCCGGTCGGCATCGCGCACGATATCCTGGCCCGCGGAGAGTGTCCGGACAGTCACGGACAGCCCTGTCAGCGCCTGTCGCTCCTGCGGCGACAGTGACGCGATGGACTCCAGCTTACGGATCAGCACACCCAGCGACTGTTCGGCAGCCGAAACCACGCGCCCTTGCCCCACTCCGACGTTCGAAGCGCGGCAGATTTTCCCGACGCCCCGCGCTCACCGCGGCTGTACCGTCGGCATAGTCTAGCTAGCCGGTGCGGAAGCGCCTTTGATTGACGCAGGTTAACCGCCCTTGCGATTTCCCGCCGTCATGCCCAGTGACGTGCGACCGCAGGGTGCGGACGCCTCAGCGGCAGCCGCTGCAGACCCCGTCGAGCACCCGGTCGAGCGCCTCCTGGCGCGGCGTGCGTGCCTCCGGATCCGCGGTCGGCGCCGCCGCCGCGCCGGGCGGCAGCGTCTGGCCCGAGGCCGAGGTGTGGGGTGCCGTGATCGTCGTCTGGGGCCCGCCTCCGGTCCCCGTGACCGCCGTCGCAGCCGCCGCGACGGGCCCGGAGAGCAGGAGGAAGGCGCCGGCCGCCGCCAGGACGGCCGGGATCTTGGTCGGGACCATGGGCGTGATCTCCCTGCGGTTGGTCGGGACGCCGCCCGGCGCGGGTGCGGGGCGGCGCCGGGGCACGGTCAGCAGGCCGAGCCGCCCGACGTCTGCCCGTACTGCTTCACCGGCCGGTTCTGCTGGTTGGCGTTGCCCTCGCTCGCCGAACTCGGGATGCACCGGCCGTAGGGCGAGGCACCGTAGACCGGCCGCGCCCCGTTGCGGGCCGGATCCTCGAGGAACAGCCGCGGCGCGACCTCCTCGATGGAGCCTGGAAAACCGTAGGCCGAGGCCCCTGTGACGGGGGCGGCGAGGCCGAGGGCGAGCAGGGCGGCGAAGATGGCGGGACGCTTGGTCATGTTAAATCCTCGGACTGTGCGGGCATCGGCTCAGCGGACGGAGGGTGAGGGGTTTCCGGGCCGGACGGCGCCGGTGGTGCTGTCGTGCACGGGGCCGCGGATCTGGTCGCTCGAGGGCGAGCGCGGCGCGATCGTCCCGCCGCCGATCTCGGCGCCGAACAGCTCACCGTGCGGACCGGGGTAGATCGCCCAGTGTCCGGGCTGCTGATCGCGCCGGGCCTCGGCGGCGGCTCCCGTCACCGTCGCGCCGATGAGGCCGAGGGTAAGTCCGGCAAGGGCCGCTGTACCGACAAGACGAAGCATGACTGATCTCCTGTTCGCGTGTGGATTCCCGTGTGATGCCCCGAAGGGCCTTGCCCCCTCGCCTCATGGCTGCCGCTCCAGCGTGGCGCGGCCCGCCTTCGTGATCGCCCACTCGCGCCGCCCTTCGGCATCGACGGAGCCTGTCGGCGCGACGAGGCCGCGGTTGTGCAGGGCCTGGATCTGCGCATCGCCCGCCGCGTAGGTGCGGGGGGCGCGGGCGAGGATGCCGAGGCGGTAGCCCGCCAGCGGCGCGAGCGGCGCCTCCGCCCCGTCCTGGCCGGCGCGCGTCCAGGACACGAAGGCGATCCAGGCGGCGCGGTCGGCCTCGTCGTCCGCGCCGCCCGCCTCGGCGAGGTGGCGCTCGATGTCGGCGAGGATCTCGTCGCGGTCCCCCTCGCGCAGGGCCGCCCAGTGCGTGCGGAGCCAGCCGGTGCACAGGCTCGCCGCGTGGCACGGGCGGCCCAGGCTGTAGCGGACCGCCGCCAGCACCATGAAGCCGGTATCGACCCGCTCCGGGTTGATGCCCCGCCCCTGGTGCCACTGGCCGATCTCGGTGCGCAGGATCGTCTCGACCGTGCGCCACTGCCCGAGCGTGAGCGCGACCGCAGGCCGCGCGGTGTCGCTCCGGCAACGGGTGCGGCTGACGGCGAGCTGCCGCTCCACCTCCGCCGCGACCCCCTGGCGCTGACCCCGTGAACTCATCCGATCCCCTTTCCTGCCCGAAACCCGATCCTCGTCCGCTCCGCCCCCGCCTCAGCGCCGGCGCCAGCCCGAGGCCCAGTGCGGCTCGACGAGGCGGGGCGAGCCGCGGTGCATGCCGGCGCGCTCCGAGAGCATGGGCTGGCCGAGGATCTGGCCCGTCGACCGGCGCTGCGAGTGGAGCGAGCGGGGGTCGTGGTAGGGGTGGTGCACGAAGGAGCTCATGTGAGCCCCGCCCGCGGGTTGGCGGCTTCCCTCGGCGGCGGCGTGGCCCGTCAGCCCGAGGAGCAGGGCGAGGACGGCAGGAGCGGCGCAGAACCTCATCATCTCAGTCCTTTCCTTCGATTGGACGATGTCTAGGTCTTGAACGACCAAACATCAGATGAGTTTCTAAATATCTCCTGATGTATTATATGCAAGTGATGAACAACACCTCGAATTTCCTGCGTTTTAATCCGAAGTTTAATCTTCATGGTGACGGAGCGCACCGCAACGCCGGGGCTCACGGAACCGACCGGGATTAAAGAGGACTGTCGGGTCGCCGTGAATCGGAGATATTTTGTATGCCAAAGATCCGAGAGATCGGATCTCTGCTCGCCCTGTTCTTGGGGCGCCGCATCGGGATCGCAGGCAGGGAGCGGCTGCCCGGTCCCGGCCGTATGGCTCGAGGCGGGGTCAGGCGAGCGTGAGGAGAGGCAGGCTTCCGGCCGCGCCCGCCGGCTCGCGCACGGGGCAGAGAGCGAGGCCGTCGCCCGGCGGATCACCGAGGAGCTGCGCGAAGGTCTCCGACAGGGCGAGTTCGAGGCCCGCCGCCTTGGCGCGGCTCTCGATGCGGGCGAGCTGGTTCATCGCCGTCCCAAGCACCGTGAACTCCGCCCGGTACCCGTCGTCGAACACGCCGACGAGCACCTCGCCGGCATGCAGCGCCACGATGATCGACAGGTCGGGCTGGCCCTCGCGCCGCCGCGTCGCGTTGAGCTCCTGCAGCCGCCGCCCGATCGCCCGCGCGCTGCGGAGCGCCGCCCGCGCCTGCTCCCCGGGCCGTCCGGATACGAAGAGCGCGAGGATTGCGTCGCCGACATACTTGTCGACGATGCCGCCCTCCTCCGTCACGACCGCGTGTGTCAGCGCGCGGATGTCCAGAAGGGCGCGCACCACATCGTCGCGGGCGTGCTCCCGCGTGAGGGCGGAGAAGCCGCGGATGTCGAGGGCGAACAGGCAGGCGTGGCGCGCCCGGGCGGTGCCGAGGCCGCCCTCGCGGGCGAGGTCTGCGGCGACCTTGCCGGGCACGAAGCGGGCCAGCACCGCCTTCTCGCGCTCGACGCGCAGGGCCGTGGCCACGGCCGAGCGCAGGCGCCGGGTGCCGTCGATCACCACGAGGCCCGCGGCCAGGAAGGTGAGGAGGCTGAAGACCTCCTCCGTCAGGGACACCCGCGGCCCGAGATGCATGCTGCCCGGCACGAGGGCGGCGAACAGGATGGTGCCGCCCCAGGCGAGCGTCACCAGCCCGCAGAACAGGATCGTGTGGGCGACCCGCATGGTCAGGCCGGTCTGCAGGAGGAGCAGGAAGGCCGGCAGCCGGCTCACCGCGGCGACCGCGTCCTCGGCCTCGGATACGGCACCCGCCAGCATATGCTCGACGACGAGGTAGAGGGCGATGCCGGCGTTGAGCAGGGTCGAGGCCCAGGCCAGCCAATCGGGCTCGCGCCCGCCCTCCTCCTCGCCGGCCGCGAGGCGCGTTCCCGGCTCGCGGGAGGCGAGGCCGAGGCCGAGGGAGCAGATCGCGTAGACGCCGAGCACCACCCAGTAGCTCGGCGCGTGGAGCGTGCCGCCGGCCGTGACGGCCGTGGCGAGGAGCACCACCACGATGATCATGTGGAGGGCGAGCGGACGCCCGCCCGCCGCCGCCCGCATCAGGCGGAAGGCGCCACCGTTGCCGCCCGTCCTGCTCACGCCCTCCGACACCGCGTCCCGGATCCCCTGCCCTGCCCCGCACGGGCCCATACCACATAGGGGCCGGATCGCCCGACCCTGCCGCGGGCGGATCACGAAACAATCAGGGCGTGCGCAAGAAACACCTCGGCAACCTTGACCGGGTATGACCGGACTCGCTCCAGTCCCCGAGCATCGAGAGGAGGCCCGCATGTCAGCCGCCCGCCCGCTCCGCCGGCTCCTGCGCCCGATGTCCCGGATCCTCACGGCGGCCGGCCGCGCCTTGCAGGAGGCCGCCCAGCGCGACCGCGCCCTCCCGGCCCGGCCGGCCGGCGAGGTCGTGTTCCGCCACTACGTCTGAAGCGTCCCTACCGGACCCGCCAGAGGGCGAGGACGAGCCCGACATTCGCCAGCGCGAGGGCCGCCAGCACCGCGAACAGCGCGTCGGCGCCCCCGTGCGTCAGCACGAAGGCGCCGAGCAGCGGCGCCAGCGCCTGCGCGACGAGCCCGGGGCGGGCGAGGCGCCCGATCAGCCGCGCGTAGCGCTCCGGCCCGAACAGGACGAGGGGCACGGTGCCGCGGGCGATCGAGTAGATGCCGTTGCCCGCGCCGTAGAGGACGAGCGCCATCCCCACCACCGGCAGCCCGTCCGCGAGGAGCAGGATGCCGAGGGCGACGAGGCTCATCGCGGCGGTCAGCGTCCAGAGCGGGTGGTAGCGGCCGCGACCGGCGATCTCGACGACCCGCGCCGCCACCTGCGACGGGCCGATCAGGGCCCCGTAGGTGACGGCGGAGGCGAGCGGCACGCCGCGGGCCTGCAGCAGCGTGACGAGGTGCACCGAGACGAGCGTCATCACGGCGCCGCCGAGGGTGAGCACCCCGGCCATCAGCAGGAAGGCCCGCCGTTCCCGCGGGTCGAGCGCGGCCGGCGCCGGCGAGGAGGCCGCGCCGCTGTGGGCCGACCCCGCGCCGGCCTCCGGCAAGAGGCCGAGCACGAGCGGGAGGGAGACGCAGAGCTGAAGTCCCGCGTAGGCGAGGCAGGTGCCGCGCCAGCCAACCTGATCGACGAGGAGCGCCGAGAGCGGCCAGCTCACCGTGCTGGCGAAGCCGCCCCAGAGCGTGAGGGTCGTGATCGCCGGCCGCGCCTCCGCGCCATAGAGGCGGCCGAGGGTGGCGAAGGCCGGATCGTAGAGGCCCGAGCCCATGCCGAGCCCGAGAAGGATCCAGCCGCCGAGGAAGACGGGCAGCGTCGGCGCGAGCCCCAGGATCACGAGGCCGAGCGCCATCACCAGCGCCGAGAAGGCGAGCACCGGCCGGCCGCCGCGCCGGTCGATGATCGCGCCGACCTGCGGCGAGGCGAGCCCTGCCACGAGCAGCCCCGCGGAGAGGCCGCCGACGATGCCCGAGAGCGGCCAGCCGGTCTCGGCGGCGATCGGCGCCGCGAGAACCGAGAGCAGGTAGAAGGAGGAGCCCCAGGCCAGGATCTCGAAGATGCCGAGGGCGCCGACGACGCGGAGGCGGCCGGGGGGCATCCCTGCGGCGCGGCGAGCCGGGCGGCCTTCCATCGATCATCCTCCCCCTCGCCCGCGCGGCGCCGCGATGCCCGATGCTGCCGACTGCCCCGCGGCGCGGGATCGCGGCGCCCGGGCGTCAACTGCGCGGGCGCCCTCAGATGATCCGGACCTCGCCGGGCTGCAGGTTGATGGCCTTGGTCGTCCTCGCCGAGAGGCTGCCCACGACGGCGACGCGGGCCTCGCCCTCGACGAGTGCGCGCACCGCGGACACAGCCTCCGCCGGGCTCTGCCGGACGACCGCGTAGACCGCGTCCGCCGGCTGGCTGTCGGTCTCGGAAACCGGCGTCACGGCAACGAGATAGGCGGCGAAGCGCTTGTGCTTGTCGTTGGCCATCGCGGTCCTACTGCCACGGCGGAATCGGTGGAACAACAACTCGGACGCGGATCGGGTCGCGGCCTTCGTGCCTCAGCGCAGGTAGATCACGCTGTAGAGGGTGCGCTTCAGTTCCTCCTCCCACAGCCAGATCCGGCCGTTGTCGCAGCGCTCCCGGATCCCCTCGCGCATCCGGGCGCAGTACTCGCCCGTGTTGTCCTGCACGCGGTACTGGCAGCCCCGGGCCGTGCGGCGCCGGGCGACGATGGCGCTCGAATGGTCCGCGGCCACGTCCGGGTCCTTCGGGTCGCGCTCCTCCAGCACGTACCAGCTGTAGCCGACGGTCGGGGCGCGGCCGTGATCGAGGGCGTAGTCGACCATGGCGAGCATCCGCGAGACGGTGCTCGCGCTCGGCGCCCGGCCGGCCTCCAGCATCTCCATGAACTCGAGCTGGTTCGAGGCGACCCGGAAGGAGACCGGCAGCAGCGGCACCGGCGAGGGCTCGCGCCGGCACAGCGTCTCGACCCGGGCGAGCCACGCCGCGTTGACGGCGTCGGCGCGGCGGCTGCGCAGCCTGTCGACCGTGGCGCCGACGCTCCGGAAGCACTGGTTCGGCGCCCGCACCGGGGCGCCGTAGCGCAGGGCCGCGAAGGTGCGGGTGAAGTGCGCGTAACCCTCGTGCGAGGGCAGGTCCCGCTCCGCGCAGAGGCCGCCGAGATTGTAGAGCAGGGCCGCCGCATCCTCCTCGCCGCCCTCCAACTTGTCGAAGTAGGGCTGCGCCTGCGGGTTGCCGTCCCGGCTGATGTCGGTGGCGTTGCGGCTCCAGTCGATGTCGGCGCGGTAGGTCGGATGCGCCCGCAGATGGGCCCGGATCCGGGGAT
Source organism: Methylobacterium oxalidis (assembly GCF_007992195.1). Lineage (GTDB taxonomy): Bacteria > Pseudomonadota > Alphaproteobacteria > Rhizobiales > Beijerinckiaceae > Methylobacterium > Methylobacterium oxalidis. The sequence goes on from NZ_BJZU01000017.1 coordinate 88,839, forward strand.
CGCGGATCTCGGGCAGGCGGGCGGGATCGGCGAAGTAGAATTTCGAGGCAACGTCGAGGGGCGAGACGGCACGGCCGACCCGCTGCGAGATCATGTCGGCGGTGGCGTAGGCGAAGCAGATCGCGCTGTCGCCCTGGCCGACCGGGATGTCGGCGGGCTGGGGCGAGATCCGGTTGCTGCCCGGCAGCCGGTGCGTCGCGGGCGGCATCGCGATGGTGACGTCGCTGCAGGCGGCGTTGCGCGCGTAGCGGGGCTTGGCCGGCAGGATGCGCGGGTCGTACCCGCCCGCCGCGACCGGTCCCGCGATGCCGAGCGCGAGCAGCACCGCACAGGCCGCCCGGGCCGCCCCCGCTCTCACCCCCCGCTGCCCCATCCCCGGACGATTGCCCCCTCCGACACGGCAGCGGGCATATCACGGCCGCGGGCGGCCGGTCATGCGGCTCAGGTCCGGCGGTTGCCGCGCGGGCCGCCGGCGAGCATCAGGGCCGCCGTCATGGCGACGCCCGCGGCGACCATCCCGGCCGTGGCGAAGGGGTGGAGGGTCGCCCGCGTGTAGGCGCTCGTGCGCATGACGTAGCCGGGATGGCTGCCGTGCGCCTGCCCGTCGCCGGCGGGGCGGTGGAGCGCGCCTTCCGGGTTGCGCGGGGCCTCGTCCCGCCGCTGCAGACTGGTGACGGCGGGCGCCAGGAGGTCGTAGGCGCCCGGCGCGAACTCCTTCAGCCCCGTCAGGATCTTGCCGCCGCCGCCGACGAAAATGTCCCGCTGCGGGTGCACGGCGGCGTGGAGGATCGCGCGGGCCACCTCTTCCGGCGGGTAGACCGGGGGCGGCAGCTTCGGCTCTCGGTCGGTGTAGTTGCGGGCCCGCTGCGGCAGCGGCGTGTCGATCGAGGTCGGCTTGACGAGGGTCACCGAGACGGGCGCCCCCACCTGCAGAAGCTCCATGCGGAGGGCGTCGGTGAAGCCCTTCACCGCGTGCTTGCTGGCGCAGTAGATCCCCTGGAGCGGGAAGGCGAGGTCGGAGGCGACGCTGCCGATGTTGATGAGGGCACCCCCGCCCCGGCGCAGGTGCTCGACGGCGACGAGCGAGCCGTACATCGTGCCCCACAGGTTCGTCTGCAGCAGGCGGGCGGCGTCCTCATCGCTGACCTCCCACACATAACCGTAGATCGTCAGACCGGCGACGTTCACCCAGGTGTCGAAGCCGCCGAACTCGGCGATGGTCCGGTCGGCGACGGCCTGCACCTCCGCGCGGCGGCCGACATCGGCCACGACGTCGAGGGCGCGCCCGCCCGCCGCCTCGATCTCGGCGCGGATGCGGGCGAGTGCCTCCCCGTCCCGGGCCACCAGCACGACGCGGGCGCCCCGCTCCGCCGCCATGCGGGCGGTGGCGAGGCCGATGCCGCTCGAGGCGCCCGTGACGACGATGACCTGTTCGGCGAGCGGCTTGTGGACGAGGTTCATCGGGCGTCTCCGGGTGGGTCGCCGCGCGCGGCCGGGCGTCTCGCCCCGGGCCGATGCGCGCTGAAGTTGTGTCGAGCCGAGCTAAATCAACTCGCGCATCGCAAACTCGCCCGGCCGCCGGCGGTTTCCGGCCCGCACTGCGGCGGATGAGCCCCGCTCCGCTTTTGCACGTCGTGCAAAAACACACTTGAACACCGTTCAAACCACTGCCACACAGGGAGTGTGAACGCTGTTCAACGAACGGAGCCACCGATGCTCAAGCTGTTTCGTCTCCTCGCCCGCGGCGCCGCCGCCCGCGCCGCCGAGGACTTCTTCGACCAGAACGCCCTCCTGATCCTCGACCAGCAGATCCGCGAGACCTGCGCCTCGCTGGAGCGCAGCCGGCGGGCGCTGGCCGTGGCGATTTCCGGCGACCGGGCCGAGGCCCGGCGCGCCGAGGCCGCCGAGGCCCGAGCACAGGACCTGGAGACCCGCGCCGTCGCCGCGCTGAAGGCCGGCCGCGAGGATCTCGCCGCGGAAGCCGCCGAGGCCATCGCCGAGCTGGAAGCGGAACGCGACGCGATCCGCGCCGCCCGCGCCACCTTCACCGCGGAGGTCGCCCGCATCCGCGAGACGGTGGCGGAGGCGGGCCGCCGTCAGGCCGAGCTCGAGCGCGGCCGCCGGGTCGCGGCCGCCGCGGAAGCCGTGCGGCGCCTCGGTGCGAGCGCCCGGCCGCAGGACACCACGACCCTGCGCGAGGCCGAGGCCACCCTCGCGCGGCTGAGGGAGCTTCAGGCGGAGACCGCCGACACCGAGGCGGCGCTGGCCGAGGCCGAGCCCGGCGCCGACATCGCCGAGCGCCTCAGGCGCGAGGGTTTCGGCGGCAGCGACCGCCCGACCGGCAGCGCCGTCCTCGAGCGCCTGCGCCGCTCGGCCGGCCTTGCCGCCGAAACCGCCTGATCCCGCAAACGCCACGCAACCCCGAGAGGAACCGCCATGACCAACGAGACACCCCGCCACTCCGGCGCCTGGGTCAGCTTCACCTACGCGTCCTTCATCGGTGCCGCCGCGATGGTCGGCTTCGGCATCCTCTTCATGCCGGTGGATTTCTGGCTGAAGGGCTACCTCGCCATGGGCGTCGTGATGCTGGTGCAGTCCTGCGTCACCGTCACCAAGACGGTGCGCGACGTCCACGAGGCCAAGCGGATGCTCAACCGCATCGAGGATGCGCGGACGGAGCGCCTGCTGATGTCGGTGGGCAAGGAGTAGCGCCGCCCCGGGCCCGGCCGCCGCGCCGGGCCCCTCACCCTCCGACCCGCCGCCTTCCGATGAGCCCCGCCATGACGACCCTCGACGCCGACGCCCGCCCTATTCTCCCGAGCCCGGCGCGCAGGCGCGGTGCCCGGCGCATCCCCGCCCCGGTCCGGATCGGCTACAGCCTGTTCGCGGCCGTGATCCTGCCCGTCTACCTGCACGCTTACGGGCCGACGAACCTCCTGTACTTCTGCGACCAGGCCATCCTGCTCACGCTCGTCGGCATCTGGCTCGAGAGCCCGCTCCTGATCTCCATGTGCGCCGTGGGCATCCTGGCACCGCAGGTGCTCTGGATCGCCGACTTCCTCGGCACCGCGATCGGCCTGCCGATCACGGGCATGACGGAGTACATGTTCGATCCGGCCAAGCCCCTGTTCCTGCGCGCCCTCTCGGGATTCCACGGCTGGCTGCCGATCCTGCTCGTCTATCTCGTGCTCCGCCTCGGCTACGACCGGCGGGCGCTCGCCGCGTGGACAGCCTCGGCCGTCGCGACCCTCCTCGTCTGCTTCTTCCTGATGCCGGGGCCGACCCCGGACCCGGGCCTGACGCCGGTCAACATCAACTACGTCTGGGGGATGAGCGACCGCGCCGCGCAGACCCTGGTGCCGGCCTGGGCGTGGCTCGCCGGGCTGATCGTCGGCCTGCCGGCCCTGCTCTTCGCGCCGACCCACCTCGTCCTCAGGCGCTGGATGCCCGAGGCGGGCAGGACCGGGCTCTAGCTCGCCGCCCCCTCCCCGCCCGCTCCGCCCGCCGGCTCGTGGCCAGCCCCGCGCTTGCGCTCGCGCTCGGCCCGGAGCTCGCGCTCGGCGAGGAGCCAGAACTCGATCTCGAACCCGGCAGGCCGGTGATTGCGCTCCCAGATCTCGTAGGCGCGCTCGCGGATCTGCTCGAACGTGATCGCGGCCTTGTCCGTCAATGCCCCTGCCCTCGTGGGATGGGCCCGGGCGGGGACGCGCCCCGCGCCGGGCCTCTGATGCCTCAGCGGCTCTTCTTATAGAGCTTGCTCGCCACCTCGAAGATCTCCTCCGGCGCATAGTTCGGGGCGAAAGCCCCGTAATTCCCGTCGAGCTCGGGGATCTTGCCGCCCTCCGGCATACCGTCCACCACCTCCAGATTGCCGGGAGGATCGCCGGGCAGCGCCACCTCGTCGTTCGACCAGACGCCCGCCGCCTCCTGGTAGTCGCTCGGACTGAATCGGTAGAGGCGCCGGTGGCTGCCCTCGTTGAGGTATTTCTGACACTCGGGGATGCGGCTGAGATCGATGTTGGGGGTCGGGAGCATCTTCTCGATCTCGACCCCGGTGAGCTTCTTCAGCGCCAGCGCGTAGGCGTGGGCGTGTACCGAGCCCCGCACGAGGAGATAACCGCAGACCTCTCGCCCGGTCGGGTCCTTCAGGGTCTCGTAGACCCGCAGCTTGTGGAGGCGCGCCCCACATTCCAAGTGGAAGTTGTGCAGGAGGTCGATGATGATGTTCCCCGTCGTCGTGACCATGTCCATGTTCCACGACGCGGCGTTCGAGTTCATCGGCATGGCGCCGCCGCCGTTGCTGAGGAAGCTGCCGGCGAGGCGGATGTCCTGCATGTCGTGGAACGGCGCCTTCGAGACGTCGACGTCCTCGGTCTGGTCACCGCTGCCGTTGTTCAGCATCGCGACCCCGGTAGAGACCAATTCGACGTGGCCGAGCTCTTCCGCGAAGATGCTGGAGACGAGGCTGTAGAAGGGCCGGAGCTTCGACTTGTCCCGGAAATTGAAACTCTGAAACATGTAGTTCCCGAGGGTAGACATCTCGCCGTACTTGCCGCCGAGCAACTCCTGCAGAGCGGCGGCCGCGTTGGGGTCGGGCTTCTTCGGCTGGGGCAACTCGGCCTGGAGGCGGTCGATCCTCATGAACATGGGCAGCACCTTTCCGGTTTGCGGTCACCGAAAGGGCGACTCTGCAACTTGCGGTATGTTCCCCGCGAACGTGGAGGGATGCCTGCGGCCTCTCCGCGCCGCGCTTCCCGCATCACGGCCCTGCCTCGGCGCCAGTCACGGATGGAGGCGGAGCGGCAGGCGGCAGATCTGAGAGATCTCGACGGACGTTCGGCACGTCATCAGGGCTTCGCTACAGCGGCCGCCGCCAGATGCCCCCAGTCCATGCACCGCTTGTATTCAATCAGCCGGTTGCCTCAGCAATCCTTGTTCAGGCGCCGCCGTCTCGAAGCCGCATCTGTGCAGAATTACACGGCAGCAGAAAACAGATTTGCTGTTGACCGCGACGGCTGATCCGTCGCAATGAGGCCGCCGGACCCTGGGAACTTTCGCTCCCGTCAGGCGTCCGAACCCTTGTCCATGGGCGCCCGAGGCGTCGGAGGCGGCGACGGCTTGCGAGCGGAACCGGGGCGCGACCGGATCACGCCCGACAGGACGGCGCGCCTCCCGCATCTCGGTTCCGCAGCGCCCGCGGTCAGCCACGGCCCGCATCCTCGAAGGTCTTGACACCGCGTGTCCACCCTGCCGCGCCTGGACTACCTGACGACGGGCCTGCCCAATGCCCAGGCCTACGAGATCTGGAAGGGCGTCGTCGGCGCGCTCTTCGAGCCCCGCGCCTTCCACCCGAGCCAGCACCATCCGACCGGCTCCGCGAGCGGCGTGGTGATGGGCAACATGATCGTCGCGCGGGTCGTCTTCACCGCCCAGAGCTTCCACCGCGACCGGGCGCTGATCGAGCGGACGCCGGACCACGTCCTGTTCCACCTCTACAATGTCGGCGGCTTCAACGGCACGATCACCCGCCACCAGACCACGATCTGGTCCGCGCAGGTCGCCGTCATCGATCTGCGCCACGAGGTGAGCACGCACGCCGCCTCCTCGGACACGATCTCGCTGATCGTCCCGCGCAACCTCCTGCCCGGCGTGGACGATCTCGCCCTGCCGCCGCGCCTGGAGCCGGCCCGGAACCGCCTGCTCGCGGCCCACCTGACCGCGTTGCGCGAGCGCAGCGCCCATCTCGACGAGGCGGACGTGCCCGGGGTGACCGAGCGCACGCTGGAGGTGCTGTCGACCCTGCTCGATCCCTCGCGCGCCCTCGACCACCTCGACACCCCGGCCCTCGACACGAGCCACCTAGCGCTGGCCGAGCAGGCGATCCGCGAGAACCTCGCCTTACCCGACCTCGGACCGGACTGGCTGGCGACCAGGCTCGGCATCTCGCGGGCGAGCCTCTACCGCCTGTTCGCGCCCTACGGGGGCATCATGCGCTGCGTCCAGGAGCGGCGCCTGCTCGCCGTGCGGGCGGCGCTGAGCGACCCGCTGGAGACGCGCCTGCTGTCGCGGCTCGCCGCGGAGCACGGCTTCCAGAGCGAGGCGCATTTCAGCCGGAGCTTCCGCGCCCAGTTCGGCACGACGGCGAGCGAGTTCCGCGCCGAGCAGCTGAAGGTGGCCCGCGAGACCGCCCGCACGAGCCTCGACGTGTTCAACTGGTGGTGGGAGCACCTCGGCGCGCGCTCGGGTTGAGGGCGGGCCGGCGGCAGGCCGAAAAGCCCCGCGCAAGCCTTACCCCCTACTCCCTCGGCCCGAAGGCGGATTCGTCCGCGCCGCGCGCGGGGCGCGGGAGGGCAGCATGGGCGTTTTCATCGGCCTCGTCATCGCGATCGGCTGCATGCTCGGCGGCTTCGTCGCCATGGGCGGCCACCTGATCGTGATCTGGCAGCCCTGGGAGTTCGTCATCATCGGCGGCATGGCCGCCGGCACCCTGGTGATGGCCAACCCGATGAAGACGGTGGTCGATTCCGGCAAGGCCACCCTGGAGGCGATCACCGACAAGGTGCCCAAGCGCAAGGACTACCTCGCCCTGCTCGGCCTCCTGCACGCCCTGATGCGCGAGTTGAAGACGAAGCCGCGCAACGAGGTCGAGACGCATTTCGACGATCCGGCCAATTCCGAGATCTTCAAGAACTACCCGGACATCGCGAAGAACCAGGACCTGGTTCTGTTCATCTGCGACTACTGCCGGCTGATCCTGATCGGCAATGCCCGCTCGCACGAGATCGAGGCGCTGATGGAGGAGGAGATCGGCACCCACCGCAAGAGCGCGCTCAAGCCCTACAACGCCATCAACACGGTGGCTGAGGCGCTGCCGGCGCTGGGCATCGTCGCGGCGGTGCTCGGCATCGTGAAGGCGATGGGCGCGCTCGACCAGTCGCCGCAGATCCTCGGCGGCCTCATCGGCGCGGCGCTCGTCGGCACCTTCTTCGGGGTGTTCGCCTCGTACGGGGTGCTGGCGCCGCTCGCCGTGAAGATCAAGGGCGTGCGCGAGAAGCAGGGCGCGGTCTACACGATCGTCAAGCAGAGCCTCATCGCCTACATGAACGGCGCCCTTCCGCAGGTCGCGGTGGAGCACGGCCGCAAGGGCATCGCCTCGTCCGACCGGCCGACCATCGACGAGGTCGAGGCGGCCACCGTCCCCGGCGCCCGGGCGGAGGCGGCCTGAGATGGACGCGCCCGCCCACGCCTCGCAGCCCGTCGACATCCGCGCCCGCATCCAGGAGGCGGCCGGCCTGTCCCTCGACAGGCTGCCGATGCTCCACGTCATCTTCGACCGGCTGGCCACCGCCTGCGGCGACGCGCTGAAGCACCTCGCCGCCTCGACGATCTTCTACTCGCTGTCCGGCGTCCAGGGCGGGCGCTTCGGCGAGTTCCTCGACGCCTACGATTCCAGCGCCGTGGTCGGCATCTTCCACGCCCCCGAATGGGACGGGCACGTCCTCGTCGGCTTCGACCGGGATTTCATCTTCACCATGGTCGAGGTGCTGTTCGGCGCCGACGGCTCGGAGCAGCCCGTCGAGGACGAGCGCAACTTCTCGGCGATCGAGCTGGCCATCGCCCGGATGATCTTCGAGCAGGTCGGCAAGGCGCTCGAATCCTCCTTCGGCCTCGTCTCGCAGACGCCCTTCCGCCTGGAGCGGATGGAGACCCGCATGGAGTTCGCCGTCATCGGGCGGCGCAGCAACAAGGCGGTGCAGGCCAAGTTCCTGCTCCAGGCGCTCAACCGCGGCGGCGAGATGTTCCTCGTGATCCCGCAGACGGTGCTCAACCCCCTGCGCCCGAGCCTCGCCAAGGTGCTGACCGGCGAGTCCGCCGCCCGCGACCCGCGCTGGACGCAGCAGATCGCCGCCGAGGTCCAGAAGACCGAGGTGCACCTGCGCGCGGTGCTGGAGGAGCGCCACCTCACCCTCGGCGAGATCGCGGGCCTCAAGGTCGGCCAGGTGATCGCGCTCGACGCCACCCCCGCCACCCGGGTCAAGCTCGAGGGCAACGACCGGCCCCTGTTCTGGTGCCACGCGGGCCAGGCCCAGGGCGCCTACGTGCTGCGGGTCGACGAAGTGATCAATCAGGACAGGGAAGAGGGCGTTCATGGCCTCCTTGGTTGACGGCGTTCTGCTGGCGGCCCTCGTCGGCACCAGCGCCTGCGTTGTGCCGATGTACCTCAAGCTCAAGCGGCTCGACCGGGCGCAGGCCGCCTACGGCCGGGCCATGGCGGAGTCGGGCCACGCCCTCGCCAGCGCGGGGGAGGCGGTGCGCAGCTTCGCGGGCGAGGGCCGCGAGGTGCTCGACGCCCTCGGCCTCAAGATCGAGGAGGCGCGGGCGGCGCAGGCCGACCTCGAGGCGTCCCGCCGCGCCCTCCTCGCCGCGCGGGCGGAGGGCGGCCGCTAGGCCGCCCCGCCCTTCGGCCCGGACCCGCGACAGCCTCGGGCCAGCCAGACCCCCTAGACCTGCCAGCCGACCGTAGGCCGCGATCCCCCGAGTCCCGTGATGAGCAGCAGCCCCTTCCCCGATGCAGCCCCGACCGCCGGCCCGCAGGTCGGCGACGGCCGCAATCTCGATTCGATACTGCGCATTCCCGTCCTCGTGCAGGTGGTGCTCGGCTCGGCCACCATGCCCGTCGCCAACCTGATGAAGCTCGGGCGCGGCGCCATCGTCCCCCTCGACCACCGGGTCGGCGAGCCCGTCGACGTGATGGTCAACGGCCGCGTGATCGCGCGCGGCGAGATCGTGATCGTCGAGGAGGACAATTCCCGCTTCGGCGTCTCGCTGACCGAGGTCGTCGGCCCCGCCGATCCCGATCAGAACGGCTGAGGCGCCTTCCGTGGTGGCGCCTCCCCCGGTCGTGCGCGGCGGGCCGCGGCCGCTCGACCCGGTCGATCAGGTCGCGGCGCTTCTGCTCGCCATGGGCAAGCCCGCCGCGGGACGCCTCCTGAAGTATTTCGAGCCGGACGAGCTGAAGCGCATCACCCGCTCGGCGGTGCATCTCGGGGCCGTAAGCCCCAACCAGCTCGATGCGGTGGTGGAGAGCTTCTCGGCGGAGTTCGCGAACGGCGCGAGCCTCGTGGGTACCGCGCAGGAGGTGGAGAAGCTCCTCACCGGCATCCTGCCCGCCGACCAGATCGCCGACATCCTGGCCGAGGTGCGCGGCAACGCCGCCCGTTCGGTCTGGGAGCGGATGGGCACGGTCTCGGAGAGCGTGCTCGCCGGCTATCTCGTGAAGGAGCACCCGCAGACCGCGGCGCTCATCCTGTCGCGCGTCAAGCCCGCCACCGCCGCCAAGGTGATGGGCCACCTGCCGGGCCCGCTGCGCAACACGGTGATGCGGCGGATGCTGAGCTTCAAGCCGATCGTCGACGAGATCCTGCAGAGCGTCGAGAAGACCCTGCACGAGGACTTCATGATCAACGGCCCGCGCAATTCCGGGGCCGACACGCACGCCAAGATGGCCGACATCATCAACAAGATGGACCGGGCCCAGATGGACGACGTGCTCTCGAGCCTCGCGGAGACGCGGCCGAAATCGGTCGAGACCCTGAAGGGCCTGCTCTTCACCTTCGACGACATCGTCAAGCTGGCCCCGCGCGCCCGCACGGCCCTGTTCGACGCGGTGCCGAACGACCGCCTCGTCCTGGCGCTCAAGGGGACCGACGCGGAGTTCCGCGGCGTCATCCTCGGCGCCCTCTCGGCCCGGGTGCGCCGCATGGTCGAGCACGAGCTGAACGGCGGGGAGCCGGCCGCGCAGAAGGACGTGATGGAGGCGCGCCGCAGCATCACGGACCTCGCCATGGAGATGGCCGGGCGCGGCGAGATCGAGATCAACCCGGGAGGCGAGGATGAAGCGCTCATCCGCTGAGACCTTCCGGCCGGCGCGTCACTGACGCATGGCCGAGGAGACCGACCAGGAGAGCCGGACCGAGGCGCCGACCGACCGGCGCATCCGCGAGGCGATCGAGAAGGGCGACGTGCCCTTCTCGCGGGAGGCGCCGACCTTCGCGGCGATCCTCGGGCTCCTCGTCAGCCTGAGCCTCGTCGTGCGCGGGCAGGCGGCGCAGATCGCGCGGGACCTCTCCGCGCTGTTCGACCATCCGGGCGGCTTCCGGCTCGAGGCGAGCGGCGACGTGCAGGTGCTGCTGCAGGCGGTGGGCCTCTCGGCCGGGCGGTTCCTGCTGCCGATCCTCCTCATCCTCGCGGGCTTCGGGCTCGCGGCCTCGCTGATCCAGAACGTGCCCCGCGCGGTGGGCGAGCGGATCCGCCCGAAATGGAGGAACGTCTCGCCCGCCGCCGGCTGGAGCCGGATCTTCGGCCGGTCGGGACAAGTCGAGTTCCTGAAAGCCGTCCTTAAAGTCCTTGCCGTCAGTCTCGTCGTTCTCCTCATCCTGCGCTCGGAGCGGCAGAAGGCCGTCAATGCCATGTACGTCGATCCGAGCCAGCTCCCGGAGCTGATCCTCACCCTCTCGATCCGCCTCGTCTCGGCGGTGAGCATCGCCACCATCGTGATCGTGGCGGGCGACCTCGTCTGGGCGCGCCTGCGCTGGCAGCGCTCGCTGCGGATGTCGCGCCAGGAGATCAAGGACGAGATGAAGCAGGTGGAGGGCGACCCGGGCGTGAAGGCGCGCCTGCGCTCCCTCGCCCAGGACCGCTCGCGCAACCGCATGCTCGCCTCCGTGGACCGGGCGACCGTGGTGATCGCCAACCCGACCCACTTCGCCGTGGCGCTCCGCTACGAGCCCTCCGAGAACCCGGCGCCGCTGGTCCTCGCCAAGGGCAAGGACCTGATCGCCCTGCGCATCCGCGAGATCGCCGAGTCGCACGGCATCGCCGTGATCGAGGACAAGCCTCTCGCAAGGTCGCTGTACGATGCTGTGCAGGTCGACCAGACGATCCCGGCCGAGTTCTACCGCGCCGTGGCGCAGATCCTGTTCTTCCTGTTCGCGAGGCCCCGATGAGTTCTGCGGTCCACGATTTCGCGGCCGGGCGCTACGCCTGCGCGGAACAGGTCGCGGCGGTCGAGCGCGTCTTCGCCGCCGAGATCCGCGACTTCATCGCCGAGCTGTGCCTCCTCGACGGCGGCCTGCTCGTCGGCTGGGTCCACAACGAGCGCCACGCCAACATCGCCGACCTCGTCGCCTCCTCCGCCGAGCCCTTCTTCAAGGAGGCGACGCTCGCCTACGCCGACGCGGCCGACGTGCGGCTCGACTGGGGCCGCTCGCTCCAGGTGGTGCTCGACATGGAGTTCGTGACGCAGCCCGTGACGGTGTTCTTCAAGCTCGTCCTCGACGGCTACTTCGTCGGCGTCGCGATCCAGCGGATCCTGACCGAGCACGAGCCCCCGCTCTGCCTCGACCGCTTCGCCCACGCCCTGTCGGACGCCCGTCACGCCTCCGCGCGGATGTGAGGCTGCCCGAGGTCCGATCGGGAAGCCCGGGATGCGGGCTGCCGCGCATAGGCCCGCGCCTCGGGGAGGGAGCGGTCAGGCGCCCTCGGCCCGGCCACCGAGGAGGCGGCCCCCGAACAGCCCGTTGAGGCCGATCACCAGCAGGACCGCGACGCCGTGCGCCAGGAGATCCGTCGCGGTGGCGTCGTGCGGGTGGAGCGGCACGAGGAGCGCGGCGGCGGCCGCCGCGGCGGCGAGGCCCGCCAGGGCCGCCGTGAGGGTCGGCCGCAGCGGGCAGGCCCGACGCAGCATCAGCACGAGCAGCACGGAGAGCGGCAGCGAGACGCTGACCAGGAACGCGAAGCAGCCCCGCATCTCCTCCGCGTCCGCGACGCCGGAGGACGGCGCCAGCCACGCGCGCAGGCAGCCGAGCCCGCTCGCCCCGAGCCAGAGCGCGAGCGGCGGCAGGGGCAGGAGCGCCCAGGCTCGCGCCCGGCCCGGCACGCTCGTCTGGAAGGCGGCGAAGGCGGCGGCCGCCGCCGTCAGGGCGGCGCCGATCGCGGCGGCCTGAAGGTCCGGCACGGCGAGACGGAGGCGGAGCCCGGACAGGTCCGCGAAGGGCAGGAGGAGGAGGCCGAGCGCGAGGGCCGCCCCGCACCACAGCACGGCCCGGCGGCCCGGCGGCCGCAGCCGGCGCACGGGCGCGAGAGAGCCAGCGAGATCCTCGACGAGGCGGTCGTGACGGTCGGGTTCAGACATCGCGCCCCTCCCTGTCGGGCGCGAGCGCCGCGCGCAAGCTCTTGAGGGCGCGGTGCAGGTTCACCTTCAGAGCCCCCTTGCTGCGCCCGGTCAGCGCGGACGCCTCCGCGAGGGAGCGCTCGTGGAGTGCGAGGTGCTCCACCGCCTGGCGCTGGCCCGCGGGCAGGCTCGCCACGGCCCGGGCGAGCCGGGCCTCGCGCAGGCGCGCCTCCTGGCCCTCCTCAAGGGCCTGACCGGGCGCCGGTCCCGCATCCTCCTGCCCGTCCAGGGAAGCGGGGTCGTGCACCTCCTGCGGGCGCCGGCTCTGGCGGCGCAGCGCGTCGACCGCCCGCCGCTGCGCGATGGCGCGCAGCCAGGGCAGGAACGGCCGCGCCGGATCGTAGGTGGCCCGCGCCCGGTGGATGGTCAGCAGCGCCTCCTGCACCACGTCGTCCACGGCGGCGCCGCGCACGCCCTGCCCGCACGCCACCCCTGCGATCACCGGCACGCACGCGCGCAGCACCCGGCGATAAGCCGCCGCATCCCCGTCCTGCGCCGCCCGCATCGCGGCCGAGAGGGACGCCTCGCCGGGTCCTGTCGCGTGTCGGGCTTGCATGGCGGGCAGCGCGTCCGAGCGGGTCCAGGTCGGACCCGGCATCGGCATCCGGTATGCGAGAGCGGCCATCCTCTGCCATCCGACCGGTAAGAGACCTACTGCGTCATCGCCGTCTTGGCCATTCCAGGCGCGCGCCGCGTCCGGTCGCCCGCACGGATCCCGGCCGCCGATTCCACCGTCGCGCCCTCTCCCGTGCCCGGCGCCGCGTCGAGGAGGGCGGTGGCGAGGATGCTCATGAGATCTGTCCTTCAGATGGGGCGACCGGGTCCGCGCCCGCACCGTGATGGTTCGTCGGCGCCCGCGCGCCGGTTACGTGCGCGGACCATCCGCTCCGCCCTCCGAGCGCTGTCGGCCGAAATCGGCCCAGCCCGGCGGCGGCAGTGCCCGTCCCTGGCATTCTGTGGACCGGGTCTTTTATCCCACACATGGGCGGCATTCGCGGAATCTACGTAGGCGCGGTGATCCGGACGCGTTCCCGGACGTTGACCGCCGCGAACGATGCCGACATGGATCGAAGGCATGCGAATCGCAGATCATCGACAGTCGATCCGATACATTTCACTGCAGCTTTCTGAGCAATTTCTGTCCGGCCTCGACAAATGTTAGCAAATTTTGGCCAATTGCTCGGAGACGGCGCACAAATATCGTCCTCCCGCGGGGATTGAACAGATGTATTTCTTGGTCGACGCCAGGGAATCGGTGAACGCGGGCTACCGGGCGAGCTTCGAGCGCGAGGGCGTCTCCTCCTTCGGCCTCTCCCCCGAGGAGTTCGAGAGTTGGATCGCCGCAGCCTCCGCGAGCGACATCGACGCGATCCAGGGCTTTCTGCTCGGCGACTTCGAGGATCGCGCCCGCTGCGCCAGCTTCATCCGCAAGCACTCGCGGGCGCCGATCATCGCGCTGGCCGACGTGCGCTCCCTGGAGCAGACGCTGGTTCTGTTCGATGCCGGCATCGACGACGTGCTGCCCAAGCCCGTGCACGTGCGCGAGATCCTGGCCCGATCCGAGGCGATCTGGCGCCGCGTGAACGGCGGCCTGCCGCAGGCCGGCGAGGCGGAGGCCGCGCCCGAGCGGCTGAAGGTGTTCTTCGACGGGCGGGATCCCGAGGTCGACGGGGTGCCCCTCCCCCTGCCGCGGCGCGAGCGGCACATCCTCGAATACCTCGTGCGAAACCGGGGCCGGCGCCTGACCAAGGCCCAGGTCTTCAACGTGGTCTACGGCGTCTACAGCAACGGCGTCGAGGAGAGCGTGGTCGAGGGCCACGTGAGCAAGCTGCGCAAGAAGCTCAGCCAGCGGCTCGGCTACGACCCGATCGAGGCCAAGCGCTACATCGGCTACACCTACGTCGGCTGAGCCGGCGCCGGCTGGCAGAAGCTCCGGGCGCCGGGCGTCCAGTTGCCGAAGCCCGTCGCCACCATGTTGGTGATGACCCGGCAGACGTAGACCTTCTGCGCCGGATTGTTGTTCGGGCCGGCGTGATAGCGCGCTACCGCGAGGGTCCAGCTCCCCTCCCGCTCCTTCAGCTCCTTGAGGAAGCGCGTCGCGTACTCGACGTTCTGGCGCGGGTCGATCATCGCCTCGATGGAGGGAAACCTCGCCCGGTGGTAATGGTGGTTGATCTGCATGCAGCCGAGATCGACCAGCCGCACGCCCTCGGCCTGAGCCTGCGCGAGGCGCCGCACGACGTCCGCCGCGCTCGTCCCGAAATAGGCCTTTCCCGCGATGTTCATGGCGTATGGCTGCAGCGAGCCGCGCTTGCCGCTCTCGGTCAGCCCCACGGCGTAGAGCATGCCGAGCGGCACCCCGTGCTTGGCCGCGGCCTGGGCCATCTGCTGCTCGCACACGTTCGCCGCGGCCGGGCCGCTACAGATACACGCCGCCGCGACGGCGCTCGCCAGGATGCGTCTCATGTCCCTCGTCCCGGCGCGCGGCCGGCTCCTCGTCCCGTGCCGGCGGCTGGCGGCCGGCCGGCTGGTCGGGCGTCGATCCGCCCTGGTTCTGTCCGCCGGCCATCGCCTGGAAGGCCGATCCCTGCCCCGGCTGCTGGCTCTGCGGGCTTCCGTGCGGCTGCCCCTGTGCCTGCCCTTGGCCACGGCCGGCCTGAGCCATCTCGGAACCGGCCGCCTGGATGCTGACGATCTCCGGCCGGTAGCCGGCCGCGCGCAGGAGCTCGGCGAGGCGGTGCTCGTCCTTGCGCAGCAGCTCCGCCGTCTCGTCCCGGCTCGCCTGCAGATCCATGGCGAGCCGCCCGTCCTGCAGGCGCATCCGGATCAGCACCGAGCCGAGCTCGTCCGGTTTGAGCTGGAGCGTGAGGAGGCGCACCGGCCCGTCCGCGCGGCCCTGACCGGGTTCGGGCACCGCGCCCGGCGCGGCGGGGGTGGCGGCGACCGCGTCCGCGATCTGCCGGAGCGTGGCCGAGGGCAGGGCCGGAGCGGCCGGGGCTCCCGTGGAGACGGATGGCGCGGGGGAGGCCGTGCCGCCGCCCTCGTCGGACCGCACCGGGGGCTCGGCGACGGAGGTCATCCCGTCTTGGGGAGCGGTCCGCTGCCGGCCCTCGCGCGCGTCACCGACCGCCGGCCGGGGCGCGGCGACGGGGCGGGCAGCCGCGGCCTCCCGGCTTCCGGCCCACACCGGCACGTCGGCGCCGGCCTCGCCCTCCGGTTGCGGAGGTGAGCCGGGTTTCGGGCCGGTGCCCGCCGGCCCGGCTGCCGGTACCGGTCCGGGCACCGTCTCGATCCGGGGCTGCGCGCCCTGGACGGCGGCGGGGCGGGATCCGCCCGCCTGCGCGAGCGCGGCGAGGCGCGCCTGCTCGGCGGCCGCGGCGGGTTCAGGATCCGGCGCGCCCGCCGAGGACGTCCGCGGACCCGGGAGTGCACCGGCCGCGGCTACGGGCGCGAAATGCGTCTCGCGCGCGAGGACCGACAGTGCCGGCCGCTCCCCGAGGATAGGGGGCGCTCCCGCCGCAGGCGCGGAGGCCCGCTCCATCAGCGCGGCGAGGCCGGCATCCGCGGCCGTTGCCAGGGCGGCAACCGGGCCGGGCGTCGGGACGGCGCGCGCGAGGAGAGTCGTGAGGTCGGCCGGCCCGTCCTGCTGCGCGGACGCGGCGATGGCCGCCGCGCCGGCCGGCGCGACGGGCAGCAGCGCGAGAAGCGCGCCCGCCGCGTCCGGGCGCGGCATCCCGGGCGGCGCTGCGGCCGCTTCTTCCCGCCCCTCCGTGTCCCGCGCGGGATCGGCCGCGTCCCCGGTCCGCGCCTCCGCGAGGTCGCCGAGGAGCGTTCCGAACCCGGCGGTCTCCTCCGCGCCGGTCTCGGGCGCGGGCCGGCCGAGGCCCGCCTCCGGCCGCTGCCGGATGCCGGGCAGCATCGTGTCGAGGGGGGTCACGGGTCGCTCCCGTTGATGAGACGGTCGATGCGCGCCACCGCCTCCTGCGCGCGGGCGATCGAGGCGGGGGTCGGCACGGCGCGGGGACCGGCCCCCTCGGCCGGCTCCGGCCGCCGCGCCGCGGGCTCGGCCGGCGTGCGGATCTGCGCCGCGGTGGAGAGGGCCGCGTCGAGGAGCGTCGCGTCGGCCTCGGGCAGGAGATCCCGCTCGATGGCGCGCAGGGCTTCCTGGCCCTCCTCGAAGCGCCCGTCCGCGACGATCAGGGCGGCGCCCCGGTAGAGGCGGGCCTGGGCGGCGGCGCGGGATTCCGGATCGGCGAGGCCGGCCGCCCGCTCGGCGGCGAAGATCGCGGTCTCCCGCCGCCCCTGCTCGAGCCCGGCGCGGGCGACGAGGAGGTAGAGGTCGCGCCGGCCCTCGGGCTCGATCTCGGCGAGCATCCGCTCCAGCCGGACCACGCGGGCCGGCTCGCTGCCGAAATCGAGCCGGGTCAGGGCGGCGGCGAAGCGCTGGCGGAAATTGCCCGCGTAGACCGAGCGCCGGAACCGGCGCAGGTACTGGATCGACAGGGCCTCGAAGCGCCGCGCGTCGCCTCCCTGCGCCAGCACGAAGATCTCGCGGCGGAGCGCCCCCTCCTCGACCAGGGTGCCGGGGGCCAGGAGCCGGGCGAGGTCGAGGAGCTCGATCGCCTGGCGCGGCGCCTCGCGCACGGCGAGCGCGGCCTGCGTCAGGGCGAGTTGCCCGGCGAGTCCCGGTCCCATCGCGCGGGCGTCGTAGCGCGAGAGGTGCGCCCGCGCCTCCCGCTCGCGCCCGTCGAGATAGGCGATCGCCCCGAGGACGAGACCCGCCTCGCCGTCGGCGACGCGGCTGCCCTCGTTCATCCGCCGCAGCACAGCCGGGCCGCCGCCGCCGAGGGCGAAGGCCACCGCCGCGCGGACGTTCTCGGGCGACGTCCAGGTCTCCGGCGCGGCGGCCAGCAGGCGTTCCTCGATGTGCCCGAGGAGCTGGCGCTGCGCGAGATGCGCCTGCGTCGAGCCGCGGGCGATCCGGTCCTGCAGGAGCTGCAGGGTGCGCACCAGCTCGACGGGCAGCCCGCGCGGCGCCACGGGCAGCGGCTCGACGGGCGCCGCGGCGGGCCCCGGCCCGTCGCCGCCGTGGCCGTCGCCGGCCGCATCGGCCGGCCCGGCGATGAGAAGGGCGGAGAGGACGAGCGCGACGGCCGCGCCGCTCCGCCTGCCGGGCATCGGGAGGCACGCCGTCATTCCGGCTGGCCCCGCAGCAGGATCTCGATGCGGCGGTTCTCGGCGGCCTTCGGGTCGGCGGCATTGCGCGGCTGGCGGTCGGCGTAGCCCTCGATGCGCTCCACCCGCGCCTCGTCGACGCCGCCGCGCACCAGCATGTACGAGGCCATCTGGGCCCGCGCCGAGGAGAGGCGCCAGTTGTCGTAGGTCTCCGAGCGGAAGGGCCGGCCGTCCGTGTGGCCGCGAACGACGATGCGGCCGGGCCGCGCCTTCAGAACCTGCGCGATGCGCTCCAGGGCCCGCACCACCTTCGGCGTCGGCTCCGCCGAGCCGATGCCGAACATGCTGAAGTTGACCTCGTCGGTGACGCTGATCAGGACGCCCTCGCCAGTGCGGCGGACCTCGACGCGCGGCGCCGGCGCGCCGGTGCCGAGAGGCTGCACGGCGCGCGCGATCTCCGCCTTGATGGCGGCGACGGCCGCGGTCTCGGCGGCCTTGGCGTCGGCCTCCGGTGGCTTGGCCGGCACGTCCTTGGCCGGCACGTCCTTGGCCGCATCCTTGGCCGTCGCATCCTTGGCCGGCTGCTCCCGGGCGATCGGCGCTCCGGGAGGCTCGGAGGCCGGAGGTTCCTGCAGGGAGAGCGACGTCGGATCGGCGGTCGCGACCTTGAGGCTCGGCGCCCTGCCGGCCTCCTTGGCGTCCTTGGCTGGCTCCCGCTCCTGCGCCCGCGCGGGCTGGTCGCGCCCGACCTGGCCGCGCGCGTCGAGCCGCCGCTCGCTGGGAGCCGCGGCCACCGTGTTGACGGCGCCCGGGCGGTCGGTTCGGTGGCGCGGCTGGGGCTCGACCTGCCAGTAGAGCGGGTCGAACGGGTCGCGCGCGGCCTCGCCGCCGCTGATGCCCGGCTGGCCGGTCTCGGGCCCCGCCGCGTCGGCGCTCGCGGCATCGGACCGCTCGGCTTCCGCCGCGAGCTTGGCCAGCACCGCGTACGGGTCCTGGAACAGCGCGGATTCGCGGGCGCGGCTGCCCGGCGCACCGGCGGCCTCGGCCTTGTCGCCCTTCGTGTCGGCCTTGCCGCCCTCGGCGCCCGGCTCGGAGGGCGTGTCGTGCGGGTCGCGCAGGCCCTTGCGGTCGTGGGTGACCTCGGCGAGCTTCACCGGGTTGAAGTACTCGGCGATGGTCTGCTTCTGCTCCTTGCTCGTCGAGTTGATGAGCCACATCACCAGGAACAGGGCCATCATCGCCGTCATGAAGTCGGCGAGCGCGATCTTCCAGGCGCCGCCGTGATGGCCGTCCTCGTGGTCGCCGTGGCGCTTGACGATGATGATCTCGTGGTGGCCGCCCTCCGCCATGCTCAGGCCTCCTCGATCGCGGCCGAGAGGAGGCGCGTCCAGGCGCCGAGCTGCGTCTCGATCACCGTCTGGTCGGCGCTGACCTGAACCTCGGGCAGGTCGGCGGGCGCGAAGGCGACGGCGGCCCCGAGCGGCCCGAGCCGGGCGGCGAGCCCGTCGAGGAGATCCTGCGGCCCGCTCACGCGGATCGCGGCGTGGTGCGGGTCGGCCAGAAGCCGCGACAGGGCGGCGCCGAGCTCGCTCAGCGCCCGCCGCCGCAGGGCGTCGGTGAGGACGGGCGCGAGGAGCCGCGCGATGCGCTCCGTCAGGCTCGCGTCGAGGGCGCGCAGAGCCGCCGAGAAGCCGGCGGCGAGCGCCTCCGCCTCCGTCTCGCTCCAGCGGCGGCGCTCGGCCTCGAAGCGCGCGGCGAAGGCCGCCTCCTCCGCCGCCCGCCGGTCCTCCGCCTCGGCGAGGCCGCGGGCGCGCCCCCGCGCCTCCGCCTCGCGCAGGAGCGCCTCGCGGTCCTCCGGCGGCTCGGCCGGAGCGGATCCGGGACCGGAGCGCGTGAGGCCGATCCAGGGATCGGCGAAGGTGTCGGTCGCCGGGTTCGGGACGGGGGCCACCGGGAACACCGCCCGCGCGGGGGGCGGCGGCGCGGGCGCCGGGCCGGGCGCGGAGAAATCCGGCAGGTGGCGGGCGAGCACGGCCTGCATCAGGCGGGCTCCTCACGCATCAGCCAGCGCTTGAGGATCGCAGCGACCTGCTCCTCGTCCAGCTCGATCATCTGCTCCAGCCGCTTCTGGGGCGAGCGGCCCATCTTGTCGGCCATGTCCTCGATGAGGCTCGCCATCGCCGCGGGCGCGGCGAGCTGGGGCGCGTCGGGCACGCCTGGGGCGGCGAGCGCCGCGGTCTCCGGCGCGAGGCCCGCCGCGGTGCCGGGCGGAAGGGCCGGGCTGCCGGGGGCGCCCGGCACCAGGGCCACGCTCTCGGCCTGCGCCGTCTCCGGTGCGGCGAGGATGGCGCGCAGCGCGGGCCGCAGGCCGAACCAGATCAGGAGCCCCGCCACGACGAGGATCGTGCCCGCGTTGATGAGCGTGCCGGACTGGCGCAGCATCACCTCGGACAGGCTCAAGGGGGGCACCGGCTCCAGCGGCTGGCCGTCGTTGATGAAGCCGACGGCGGCGACCTTGACGTTGTCCCCCCGCTCCTTGCTGAAGCCCGCGGCCGAGGCGACGAGCTGCTCGATCTCGCCGATCTGCGCATCGATCCCCGCCTTCGGGGCATCGGGCCCCGCGAGGGCGGCGAGGCGGGCGCGGTTCACCAGCACCGCCACGGAGAGCTGGCGGATGGCGTAGCCGTCGCTCACCGTCTGGATCGTCTTCTGCGAGATCTCGTAGTTGGTGAGATCCTCCTTCTTCGAGGTCTCGCTGCTCGACTGGTCGTTGCCGTCCGAGCGGGTGCGCTGGTCGGGCAGGTTCTGCTGGGCGGTCGTCGGGCGCTGGGCGTTGCGGTTCTGGCTGGTCTCGCTCTCCCGAACCGAGCGCGTCGAGCGCTCGACGCGCTGGTCCGGGTTGTAGATCGTCTCGTTGGTGCTGGTCTTGTCGGTGTTGAGGTGGGCCGCGACGCTCACCTCGAAATTGCCGAGGCCGAGATAGGGGGTGAGCGTGCGGCGGATGTTGTCCTGCACCTCGCGCCCAACGACCTTCTCGAGGCTCGCCATCTTGCCCGACGGCGCGAGGCTGTTGTCGTCGCCCGACAGGAGCAGCGTGCCGTCCGCCCCGATCACCGTGACGCGGTCGGGCTTCATGCCGGGGATCGCGGAGGCCACGAGCTGGCGGATCGCCTGCGCGCCGCTGACGTCGTCGGCGGGCTCGGTGCGCACCACCACGGAGGCCGAGGGCGGCTGCTGGTCGCGCCGGAACGAGCCGCGGTCCGGCAGGACGATGTGGACGCGGGCCGCGCGCACGCCCTTCATGCCCTGGATCGTGCGGGAGAGCTCGCCTTCCAGCGCGCGCACCCGCGTCACCTCCTGCATGAAGGAGGTCATGCCGAGGGAGCCGAGGTCGTTGAACAGCTCGTAGCCGGATTTCGCGCTCTGCGGCAGGCCCTTCTCGGCGAGCAGCATGCGGGCCTGCGCGGTGTTGCCGTAGGCGACGAGCACCGCCGTGCCATCGGCGCTGACGTCGAAGGGGATGCCCGAATCCTTGAGCACGCCGCCGATGCGCGCCACGTCCTCGCGCGACAGGCCGGTGTAGAGCGGCTCCTGCGCGGGCCGGCTCAGGTAGTAGGCCCCGAGCCCCACCGCCAGGAACACGACGAGGCCGATCAGCCCGAGGGCGGCGAGCCGGCGCGGCCCCAGCTCGACGATGTTGCTCCACAGCCTCTCGGCTTGCTCGCGACCGGACATCCTGGCGCAATCCCGCTACGGGTCAGACGACGTTCGGGGAGCCTTCTCGCCCGCCAGCCTTGCGCGGGGATTGCGCGGTCAGAAGAAGGACCGCACCAGCCCGCCGACGAGCAGGTTCCAGCCGTCGATCAGGATGAAGAACAGCACCTTGAAGGGCAGCGAGATCACGGTCGGCGGCAGCATCATCATGCCCATCGACATGACGATCGTGGAGACGATCAGGTCGATGACGAGGAACGGCAGCGCGATCAGGAAGCCGATCTCGAAGCCGCGGCGCAGCTCCGAGATCATGAAGGCCGGGATCAGGATGCGCAGGTCGATCTTCTCGCCGGCCTCGGCCTTCGGGAAGTTGCGGCTCGCCAGGTCCGTGAAGGTCTGCAGGTCCTTCGGACGGACCTGGGCGGCCATGAACTCTCGGAACGGCTCGGCGATCCTGGCGAAGGCCTCCTCCTCGCCGATCCGGTTCTCCTGAAGCGGTCGCACGCCCTCGTTCCAGGCCCGGTCGAAGGTCGGGGCCATCACGTAGAAGGTCATGAACAGCGACAGGCTGACGAGGAACAGGTTCGCGGGCGTGCTCTGCAGGCCGAGGCCCGAGCGCAGGAAGGAGAGCGCCACCGCGAAGCGGGTGAAGCTCGTCATCATCACGAGGAGGCCCGGCGCCAGCGACAGGACGGTGAGCAGCGCCACGAGCTGGAGGATGCGCCCGCTCGCGGCCCCGTTGCCGGGGGGCAGCAGCGCGTCGAGGCCGGGCACGCCGGTGACGCCGGGAGCGCCCCCCTGCGCCTGCGCGGCGGTGGAGCCGAGCAGCATGGCGGCGCCGAGCAGCGCGGCGGCGCCGAGGAGACCTGCGAGAAGCAGCCGCCCGCGCGGCCCCGACCGGAACGCCTTCACTGGACCACCACCGACTCGACGATGAGCTCGCGCACCGCGCCCTTCGTCCGCAGCGCCACGCGCTCGTTCAGATCCTCGCGCAGGTGCTGGAGGCCGCTCGCGCCCTCGATCTGGGCCAGCGAGACCGTGCGCAGGTAGGCCATCACGTCGGCGCGGATCTCGGCGAGCGTCACGTCAGGATTGGGCAGGCTGCCCGCCCTGAACACGACGGACGACTCGACCCGCACCCAGGCGTCGCCGGACTCGGTGAGGTTCGTCACCACCGAGCCGACGCTGCGCAGGCCGAGATCGCCCGTATAGGCCAGGACCTTTACGGCCTTGTCGGCCTCGTCGCGCTTGCGCGCGTCGACCGACTGCTCGACGCTCGACAGGAGGTAGACGCCGAGCGCGCCGCCGGTGCCGACCGCCACGAGGGTCACCAGGGCGAGCGCCCCGATCCAGCCCTTGCCGCCCGTCTTCGGGGTTGCCTTGTCCGCCATCGTTCAACCCTGCCCGCTCGCGCGCCCTCAGAAGGGCGCGACGGTCTCGAAGATCTGCTGGCCGACCGTCGGGCCCTGCACGTCGGTGATGCGGCCGCGGCCGCCGTAGGAGATGCGGGCCTCGGCGATCTTGTCGTAGTCGATCGTGTTGCGCCGGGAGATGTCGCGCGGGCGCACGATGCCGGCGACGTTGAGCACGCGGACCTCGTTGTTGACCCGCACCTCCTGCGAGCCCGAGATCAGCACGTTGCCGTTCGGCAGGACCTCGGTGACGACGGCCGCCACCGACAGGCGCAGGTTCTCCGAGCGGTCGATCGAGCCCTGGCCCTTGGTCTCGGTGCCGGAGCGGATGCCCGTGTCGGCCGTCGCCGCGTCCTTGAGGCCGCCGACTCCGTAGCCGAAATCGAAGCCGAGGCTCGACTTCTGGCTGCGCGAGCGCTCGCTCGCGTTGTCGAACTGCGCCTTGTCGTTGATGACGATGCTGACCGTGATGACGTCGCCCACCGCCCGTGCCCGGGGGTCCTGATAGAGCTCGGCGCTCTGGGGCGAGAAGGTCGAGTGGTAGCCGTGGCGCGGCCCGTAGGCGCCGAAGG
Source organism: Methylobacterium oxalidis (assembly GCF_007992195.1). Taxonomy (GTDB): domain Bacteria; phylum Pseudomonadota; class Alphaproteobacteria; order Rhizobiales; family Beijerinckiaceae; genus Methylobacterium; species Methylobacterium oxalidis. Next base: position 111,944 of record NZ_BJZU01000017.1, read on the forward strand.
TGGTGGGCAGAGGCCCGCGCGGCGCGGTGAGGCCGGTGCCGATCGGCGTGAGGATCGGCGGGCGGCCGATCTCGTCGAGGCGGCTCTGGCAGGCGCCGAGGCTCAGGGCGACGGCGAGGGCGAGGCCGCCCGGGAGGAGGCGCGTCATCACGATTTCCCGTTGTCCTTGGCGGGTTCGGCGGCGGGTCCCTTGAGAGGCTCCCGCGCGCCCTCCACCCTGCGGCCGGTCTCGGCCATGGTTCGGGCGAGCCCGGCGGCGCGGGAGGCCTCCATCTCGGAGAGGATGCCGCTCGCCGCGCGGGGGTTGAGCTTCGTCAGGATCGCGGCGGCGGCGTCCTCGGGCATGTTGGCGAGCTGGAGCGCGGCCGCGTCCGGCTTCATCTTGGCGTAGACGGCGACGACGCCGGCATCGGCCTTGGCCAGGAACTCGTTGCGGCGCGTGAGCCACGTCTCGTACTCGGCCCGCTTCTCCTCCAGGCGCCGGATGCGCTCCTCGACCTGACGCTCCAGGGCGGCGAGCTGCTCCTTCTGCCAGGCGAACCGGGCGTCGGCGGCCGCGTCCGCGATGTTGGCGCAGTAGCCGGCCCTGCCCGGCTCCTTCACGAAATCCTGGGCACCGGGCTCCCGCGCGGCGTCGCGTGCGGCGATGGCCTTGAGGGCCGCGTCCTTGGCCGGGTCGTTCGCCGGCCCGCCCGCGGCGAGCGCGGGGCCGGCGAGCGCCAGCCACGCCAGGAGGAGCCGGGCGGTCACTGGACGACGAGCTCCGCCTGGAGGGCGCCGGCGGTCTTCACCGCCTGCAGGATCGCGATGATGTCGGAGGGCTTCAGGCCCACGGAATTCAGGCCGCGCACCAGCGTCTGCAGGTCGGAGCCGCGCAGGATGGCGAGCTTGCCCGGCTCCTCGCGGGCGGCGAGCTCGGTGCGCGGCACCACCGTGGTCTCCCCGCGGGAGAACGGGGCGGGCTGCGAGACCTCGGGCGCCTCGGAGACGCGGACCGTCAGGTTGCCGTGGGTGACCGCCACCGTCGAGACCTGCACGTTACGGCCGATCACGACGGTGCCGGTGCGCTGGTCCACGACGACCCGAGCCGGGGTGTCGGGCTCGATCGTCAGGTCGCCTATCTCGGCCACCAGCCGGGTCTGCGCCATCTCGCGGGGGCGCTGGATCGCAACGGCGCGCTGGTCGCGGGGGCTCGCGATGCGGTGGCGGAAGCGGGCCAGCGCGTAGGCGTTGATCGCGTCTGCGATCTGGATAGCCGTCTTGAAGTCGGGGTTCTTCAGCTCGAACACGAGCTCGGGCAGGTCGCGGAAGCTGCCGGGCACCTCGCGCTCGATGAGCGCCCCGTTCGGGATGCGGCCGGCCGTCGGCACCCCCTGCGTCAGCTGCTCCGCCTGCCCCTGCACCGTGAAGCCCGAGACCGCGAGCGGGCCCTGCGCGGCGGCGTAGACGAGGCCGTCGCCCCCCGTCAGCGTCGTCATCAGAAGGGTGCCGCCCTTGAGCGAGGTGGCGTCGCCGAGCGAGGTCACGGTGACGTCGATGCGCGAGCCCTGGCCCGTGTAGGGCGGGAGATCAGCCGTCACCATCACGGCGGCGATGTTGCGGGTGCGCAGCCGGGCGTCCCGCACGTTGATGCCGAGCCGGTCGAGGAGCGATTGCAGGGACTGCTCGGTGAACTGCGCGTTGCGCAGGGTGTCGCCCGTGCCCTGCAGGCCCGTGACGAGGCCGTAGCCGAAGAGCTGGTTGTCGCGCACGCCCTTGAGCGTCGCGATGTCCTTGATGCGGGTGCCGGCGTCGGCGGGGCCCGCCAGGAGCGCGAGGCCGATGCCGGCCATGAGGCCGAGCAGGAGGGCGATCAGGCGGGCGCGCATCACTGGGCGCCGATGCGGATGCGGCCGTCCGCCGTCACGGTGCCGAGCACGATGCGGCCCGTATCCGTGTTGCGCACGCGGATGGTCTCGCCGAGGCCGCCGTTCTGCAGGGGGGCGCCGACCGTGGTGATGACGAGCCCGTTCTCCTCGAAGATCATCTGGGTCGGCGCGCCCCGGCTGACGAGGCGGGGATCGTCCACGGCGTTGACCGGCACCGGCTCGCCGGGCAGCAGCATGCGGCGGGCGGTGCGCCCGACCATGGCGAGCGGCGCGTCGATCACCGCGCCGCGGGCCCTGAAGGTCTGCGGGTAGGATTGCAGCCGCAGCATCGATTCCCTGATCGTGTCGCCCGGGTAGATCGTGACGGCCGGCACCGGCAGGACGAGCTCGTCCGGCGCCGCGGCGGCGGGGCCGGCGGCGAGGACCAGGAGGACGGCGAGGCGGCGGGCGAGGGGGATGAGCATGGTGTGGGGACGCGCCAGGGGTGAGCGGCCGTGCGGGGACGAGCCCCGCGGCCTGTCGGGTCGGGCCGGCTAGCGGATGCCCTTCGAGATCGTGGCGGCCATCTCGTCGGAGGCCTGGATCACCTTGGAGTTCATCTCGAAGGCGCGCTGGGCGGTGATCAGACTCGTGATCTCCTTGACCGGATCGACGTTCGAGCCCTCGAGGTAGCCCTGCTGGATCTTGCCGTAGCTCACGTCGCCGGGGTTGCCGACGACCGGCTGGCCGGAGGCCGGCGTCTCCCGGTAGAGGCCGTTGCCGAGCGGCTCCAGGCCTGCCTCGTTGGCGAAGTTCGCGAGCGTGAGCTGGCCGATGTTCTGCGGCTGCACCTGGCCCTCGATCTTGGCGAAGACCTGACCCGACTGGTTGATGACCACGTCGACGGCGTTCTGCGGGATCAGCACCGCGGGATCGACCGTGTAGCCCTCGAGCGTCACGAGCTGCCCGGCGGCGTTCTTGTTGAAGGAGCCGGCGCGCGTGTAGTTGATCTCGCCGTTCGGGTTCGTGATCTGGAAGTAGCCGCGCCCGTTGATCGCGAGGTCGAGCTGGTTGGCGGTGTTGCCGAGCGAGCCCTGCCGGTGGAGGTTGCGGATCGCGGCCGCGCGCACGCCGAGGCCGAGCATGGCGCCCTCGGGAATCGCCTCCTGGCCGGCCTGGTTCGGCACGCCCTGCAGGCGCTCGGCCTGGTAGAGCAGGTCCGTGAACTCGGCCCGCGCGCCCTTGAACCCGGTGGTGTTCAGGTTGGCGATGTTGTTGGCGATGACCTCGAGGTTGAGCTGCTGGGCGGACATGCCCGTGGCGGCGACGGCGAGCGCTCTCATCGGTGTTCTCTCCTCAGATCGCCGGTCAGATCGCCATGCGGCTCAGTTCGAGGTAGGCGGCCACGACCTTGTCGCGGATCGCCACGGCCGTCTGGAGGCTCTGCTCGGCCGACATCACGGCCTCGACCACCTGCTGGGCCGTGGCCTTGCCCTGGATGCCGGCGATCGCCGTCGCCTCGCCGGTGCGCAAGGAGGTGCGCACGCCGGAGGCGAACTGGGCCATGATCTCCCCGAAATCCGCCGGGCTGCCGGCGGCCGGTGCGACGCCGAGACCCGGCGCGGCGGACAGGGCGGCCTTCGATACGGGTGCCGTCTCGACGCGGGAGAGGGCGGCCTTGTCGAAGGCGGAGAGCGACGCGAGTGCCTCGATCATCGGTTGCTCAAGTCCTCAGAAGGTCGATGACGCTGGCCACCATGGCGCGGGCCTGCTTGATCACCTGGAGGTTGGCCTCGTAGGAGCGGTTGGCCTCGCGCATGTCGGCCATCTCCACGAGCATGTTCACGTTCGGCAGCTTGACGTTGCCGTTCGGGTCGGCGGCCGGGCTCGACGGGTCGTGCTCGGTCCGGAACGGGGCGGTGTCGGTGCCGATCTCGCGCACCCGCACCGAGGCGGCGCCGAGGGCGCGGTCGAGCTCGGCCCGGAAGGTGACGGTCTTGCGCGCGTAGGGGTCGGCGCCCGGCGCCTCGCCCGTCGACTGGGCGTTGGCGAGGTTCTCCGACACCACGCGCATGCGCAGGGACTGCGCTTCGAGCCCGGCGCTGGCGAGCCGGCTCGCCGAGAGCAGAGGATCGATCATGCGCCGCCCCTCACGGCCGCCATCAGCATCCGGTGGAAGGACTTCACGACGCCGGTGTCGAGATTGTGCTCGCGGGAGACGTCGCTCGCCTTGAGCATCTCCTGCTCCAGGCTGACGGAGCTCGAGGTCTCCAGCACGTCCCAGCCGTCGCGGGCCTCGGTGGTGCGCACGGGAACGCGCACGCCCTCTCCTTCGAGATGCGCGCTCGCGGTGGCCGCCATCTCCAGGCCCGTCCGCGCGAGCACCTGCGCGAACGGCATCACGTCGCGGGCCCGGTAATCGGGCGTGTTCGCGTTGGCGACGTTGCCGGCGATGGTCGCCTGCCGCACCCCCAGGTAGCGGGCGTGCTGCGAGGCGAGGTCGAACAGGTACACTCCCGTCACGCGAACGCCTCCCCACCGGGCCGCCCACCGCGGGCCATCCCATGGGGACGGGTCTACGGGCGCAATCTTGCCCGAGGCTGGCGCTGCCTTGACAGAGGCCGGAGGCCGCCCTCACTGCCCCGCGCGGACTCCGCACCTGCCGTCCCCTCCGCGCCGTGAGCCCATGCATCCGGAAGAGCCGCCTGCCGCGACGGATCTGCTGCCGGTGTCGTTCCGCCACGCCGGCGGCGCGGCGCCCGGCCCCGGCGCGGGCGAGCACCTGATCGCGGCCAGGAACCGCTGGTCGCGGGCGGTGCTCGACTTCGAGGGGGTCGCTTCGGAGGCGTGGTGCAGCCTGGAGGCGCGGATCGCCTGGGATGCCGAGGAGGAGGCGGGCCACGCCCTCGACTTCGCCCTCGTCGGGTTCGACTTCCTGGCCGCGGACGGATCGGGCCTCGACCTCGACCACGTGCCGGGCCTCGCGCGCAGCCTCCTCGACCCGCACAGCGCCTGGATCCCCGGGCCGGCCTACCAGCCGGCCGGCAGCGCGCGCACCCGCACGGCGGCCCTGCGCATCGCCTTCCGGGTCCCGGCGCCCGCCTGCCATCTCGCCGTCACCGTCCGCTCGTGGCGCAACACGCATCCGTTCACGATCGTCGACGCGCGGCTGCGGCAGGCGCCGGACCGGGACGACGCGCCCGGGACGCGCCCGCGCCGCCTCGGACCCGAGGCCGAGCCGCTGCGCCTCGACCTGGTGCCGGGCGCCGGCCTCGTCCTGCGCGGGCAGATCTACGCCGCGCGCCCCGACGAGCACGCAGCCCGCGCCCGGATCGCGTACGCCGACGCGGAGGGCGCATCGATCGCGCCGCCCTACCCGGACACGGTCTCGGTGCCGGGCTTCGGCGCGGTCATCAACCTCGGAGCCCACCAGCAGACCCGGCGCTTCACCCTGAACCTGAAGCCGCCGCCGGGCGCGGCCTCGGTCACGGTCGCGTTCGAGCGCTGGGAGGATGCCGACGCCCGGGACGCGGTGGACCTCCTCGCCGCGCCCGAGATCGCGCTCGAGGACGATCTCCGCCTGGAGAGCCTGTGCGGGGACGACGTCCTCGACGCGCCGGGCTTCCTCGAACGGCTCGGGGCGGCGCTCGGCCTGCCGCCGGGCGCCCGAGCTGCCTGGGTCCCCGATCAGGCGGAGGCCGCGGCGGCCCCGCGCGCCCTTCTCGCCCTGCGCACCCTGCAGGGCCTCGCGCGGCCTGTCCCGATCCCGGAGGACGGCGCCCTCGCCCTGCGCCTCGCGGGCAAGCCGGACTGGCCCTTGCCGGCGGCGCCCGAGTGGCGGGAGGACCCGTTCCGCTCCGTGGCCTGGCGCCTCGAATACCAGTCGCTGGCCTGGCTCGCCGGGCTGCGCCCCCCAGCGGAGGCAGCCGGAACCGCGGGACGGGATCTCGCGATCCGCCTCGCGGTGGGATGGTCGCGGGCCAATCCCTGGGGCCAGCCGGCCGACCCCTTGAGCCTGCACCCGGAGGCGCTCGCGACGCGCGCCGACGCGCTGACGGACCTTCTCGCGGCCCCCCTCGAGGCCGAGGCGGCGGACGTCCTCGTCGGCGAGATCGTCCGGCATGGGTTCGCCCTCGCGGAGATCGTCGGGCAGGGCACCCTCAGCCACTCGCTGCTGCAGGTTCGGGCGGCTGCCGCCCTCACGGGCATCGCCCGGGCGCTGCCGCGCCTGCCGCTGGCGTCCTACTGGGACAGCCTGGCCCGGACGGCCCTCGCCGGGAGCTTCCCCGCGGCCCTGTCCGAGCCCGCGCTCCACCGCCGCCTCGAAGTCCTGACCCTCGGCCGCGCGCTCGCCGCCGCCCTCGACGGGGCGGCGCCCGGGCCGGAGATCGCCGGGCGGGTCGCGGCGGCGCTGCCCGCCCTCTCCGCCCTCCTCGATCCCACAGGCCGCCTGCCGCCCTTCGGCGACAGCCCCGCCGGGATCGATCACGGCGCCTGGCTCGCCCGCCTCTCGGCCGGGCAGGCCCTCGTCGCCCGCCTCGACGCCGTCCCCGCGCCGGGCCCGGCGATCGATGCCGAAGCCGGCACCCTCGCGGCGCGGGCGGACGGTCCGGAGCGGGGCTGGAGCCACTTCGCCTGCACCTTCCCCGGACAATCTCCGCAGGGCCACGCCGATTGCGGCTCCTTCGTCTTCGCCGCGCAGTCCCGGCGCTGGATCGTCGAGGCGGGGGGCTCTGAGCAGGCCGAGACGGGACCGGCGCGCCACTACCTCCTCTCGGCCCGCGCCCACAACGTGGCGATCCTGGATGGCGCGGAGCCCGCGGCGGGGCGCGGCCGGCTCCTCGGCTCGCTCGCCCTCGACGGCGGGAGCGCGCACGCCATCGGAACCTCCGTGCACGGCCCGGATCTGCGGCACGTGCGAACCTTCGTGCTCCTCGACGACCTCGCGGGCGTCGCGGTGATCGACCGCTTCGCCGGGCGCGGACCCCTGGCCTTCGCGGGCCGCGCGCACCTCGCCCCGGACGCGGTGCTGGCCCTGTCCGATCCCCGGCGGGTGCTGGCGCAGGCGGAGGGACGGCGCCTCGCTCTCGTGCCGCTCGCGCTCGACGGCGCGGCGGCCGGCGTCGAGATCCTGTGCGGCCGGGACGGCCGGCCCGGCACGATGGAGGGCTTCCTCGCCCGCGGCGGCGGGGGTCTGCGGCCGGGAAACGTGCTGCGCTACGCGTTCACGGGACGGGACAGCGTCTGCGGCGGCCTCCTGATCGTCGTGGAGAACGGCGCGGAAGAGCGCCTGAACCGGCTCCTCGCGGGGGAGACACTGATGCGATTTCTCGCCGGGGCGTGAGGGCTCGGCGGCCGCCCGGAAGCGCTTCGGGCCCTCTTCAGGGCGAGGGCGACATCACCGAAGGGACTCTACGAGCGCACCTCGCGCTTCGCGACGAAGTTCATCTCGTCCACGAGGACGTCCTTGACCACGTCGGAACCGAGACGCTCGTTGACCCGGGCGCGGATCTCCGCGAGGCGCCTGTTGATGTTGTACTTGGCGAGCTTTCGGAAATCGATCTCGGGATCGGAGTAGATCTGCCGGAAGGCCTCGTCGACCACGAAGGCGTTCGGTGGCACCGGCAGCGTGTGCATCAGCTTCGCGTCCGCCGTGAAGACCAGCACCGTGACCACGTAGCCTTGCACCTTTCCGTCGGCGATCATGGGTACGTTGATCGGGGCGAGCTTCTGGTATTGCAGCCCCTCGAGATAGGGCTCGGTCTTCTTCGCGAAGACGCCGCCGCCCCAGGTCACGGCCCCGTAGCAGGACAGGATCGTGACGGCACAGATCCAGAGGCCGGTGAGCAGCACGCGCATGGCGCCGCCTCAGCGCCCGATCCGGGCGGTGTAGGTGCCGTCCGATTCCGCCTCGCGCTCGGCGGCGGCCACCGTCTCGCCGATCTCCTCGGCCGCGCGCAGGTGCATGGCCACCACCTCCTGGTTGCGGGCGAGCTTGTCGCGCAGGCGCGCGAGGTGGATCGCCGCCACCGCGTCGAGCATCCCCGGGTCGATGCCGCGGGAGAGCCGGGTGAGTTCGAGCAGGCTCTGGCTCTTCAGCCGGTTCACGGCCTCGTGGTCGACGGCGCGGCGCGCGAGCAGCGCCTCCGTTTCGGCCTCGATCGTGGCCTCGAGCCGCTTCAGGGAATCGAGCAGCATCGCGGGTCAGTCCTTCGGCGCGGCGGAGGCGGCGGGAGCCCCGGCGGGGTGGGCCTTGCCGAGCATCTTGGCGATGCCGAGGCCGCCGGCCCGGGCGATCTGCTCGCCGATCTGCTCGGCGAGCATCGACTTCCAGATGCCGCCCGCATTGCCCTTGCCGAACACCGTCTCGGACTTCTCGGGCATCATCGCCTCGACGAACTGCTGCAGGACGAGGCCCTCGAACTTCCGGTAGGGGTCCGCCGCGGGGCCGTGCAACGCGCTCTGGTTCTGGAGGCCGGTCAGGGTGCCGCGCGCGTCGAGCGGCATGTGCAGCGCGGCGCTCGCGGCCCGCACCGCGTCCGTGAAGGCCGCCGGGTCTCCGGGCAGCGCGAGCTTGGCGGCCGCGGCCTCGACCCGCGCTGGCTCGGCTGCGCGGGCGACGTCGAGGACGATGTCGGAGGGCGGGCTGATGCTCATCGGCAAATCCTCGGGCGAATCGTCGGCCGGGTCCCCGCGGGATGCGGATCGCGGCCTTGTAGCGGCCCTGGCTTACGGGAGGCTTGCGTCGCCGCGGGTCGCGAGGGCGTCGAGCCGGTCGAGGATCTCGCGGCGCTCCGCCTCGCGCCGGTGCTCCAGGGCGAGCCGCCCGACCTGCGCCCCGGCGCGCCGTTCCGCGAGGCCGGACTCGCGCAGCGCATCCTCTCGCGCCGCGACGAGGCGGCCC